>CALVQW010000010.1 GCA_944358385.1 uncultured Clostridia bacterium | reverse complement strand
CCAAACTTTCACCGCGGGCGTCTTGCGCCCGCGCTTGAAAGTCGCGGCGCGAATCTGCGACCTCGCAAGCTAGATGAGAAATTAAGCAGAGATGTCTACCGTGCGCGTCGAGTCGCCCTCCTCGCCCCACGAGCGACGCTCAGTGAGTACTGTTCGCCGCTTGAATAAGTGAGTGCGAGACTCAAACTTTTTTCAAGAGGTGTTTTCATAAAGACGCGGTTTGCGCCTTTATGAAAAAGTAAGTACCGCATTTTAGGAGGAGGGAACTCTATTCCGAGTGGGGGAGGAGTCCCGTAGGGGAGGAGGGGGACAATAACTCCCATGTCAGAGGACGTCGGCTAATTTTATACACTTCGAGCACGCCGTACACCCCGAGCGAGCGCGCCCGAGTACGCCGTACACTCCGAGCGGGCGTGCTTGAGAGCGACGTGTGTCCGTGGTCTCTGTTCAAGTCACGCATTTGCCGTCGGCGGCGGACTGATAGATCACCCAGAACCCGTCGGGCGAATCCTCCGCGAGGGGGAGCCACACCGCGGCGTCCGCGATCTCGCGGGGAGGGGGCAGGGAGCGTTTGCCCGGCACGCCGTAGCAGATGAATATGGGCAGGGAAAGGTCGAAAAGCACGCCGAGGACATAGCACTCGTCCGCATCCGTCTCCACGCGCACCCACTTGGAATTGGGGACTATGGCGTTGAGTTTTTCCTCGGCGGGGTAGCGCACGAAAAGCTCGTCTATCTGCGGTTTTACCGCCTGATAGAAATTGGTGCCGTCAAACCGTACGCCCCGGCTCGCCGAAGTCTCCGCACGCGAACGCAGGGGAGAGAAGGGAGCGGCTGGCGCGCCCGTGCAGCGCGCGTCTGCGGCGTCATCGCCCGCAGAGGGGAGAGGAGCTTCCCTCTCCGAAGGGCGGGTGTCCGCGCCGTTTGCTGCGGGCGGGGCTTCCTCCGCCGCGATGCGCGGCGCACCCGTGTCGGAGACAATCGCGGCATTGCGTTTCTGCCTCACGGCCCGCATTTTCTCCCGCCTGTACATCTCCACTCGCCCTTCCATCTGCCTGCGGTCCGCCCGTCCGCCCGTGCTTCCCGTCATGGTGCAACCTCCCGACACCAGCAAACACGATATCTCGTTTCTTGCCGCTATCGGCGTTTCAAATGTCATTTTAGCGGTGTCAACAGCGATTTCCGTCACTTCATCCGCAATGACGTAAAGTTTCGCGCCGCCCGCGCCGATGTCGCAGGCGCACTCGCCCTTCACCTTGTTCAGCCCGTCGAAGCTGCCCGATAGCTTGACAAGTCCCGTCCTGCCGCCTCCGCTCATCACAATGATCTTTTTGCTGTAAGCCACATTCCACCTCGTATAAATGTTATGCGCCTGCACCCGCCGAAATGTCTGCCTTCCCGCTGCACCGCTTTACCGAATTAAATTGTTAAAGAAATCCCGCAAAAACGCTTTACATCGGTAAAGTGCATGTGTATAATCGTGGTATGACTTTTCGGCGGCTTGCCGCAAGGAGAAACTATGACCATGAAACTGTTTGAGGTGCTTGCAAGGATAGAGTCCGAGGAGGATTTCAAGGCGTTTTTCGAGGATCTTTGCACCTATGCCGAGATAGAGAAGATGGAACAGCGCGTGGAATGCGCTCAGCTCCTTCTCGGCGGCGACACCTACAACCGCATCATCGAGAAGACGGACATCTCTTCCGCCACGCTCTCCCGCGTTTCGCGCTGTCTGAGGCACGGGAGCGGCGGGTACAGCCGCGTGCTCAAAGACATCGTGGGCGGAGAAAAGGAGGACGGCGATGCTGATTGACACCCGTTTGCTCCCCAAGGACGAGAGGACCTATCTCGAACTCGGCGCACTCTACGAGAAGCAGGGCTACGCTCTCTACAAGATGAAGAAGTTTGAGGAGTACTCTCTCTATCTTGACAACAAGAATTTTTTGGGCAGCGGTTCCGTCCTGACTTTTCAGGGCTTCGGCGGCAGGCTGATGGCTCTGAAACCTGACGTGACGCTGAGCATAGTCAAAAATGCCCGCGTCCCCGATGATGACTGCCTGAGGTTGTATTACCGCGAGAGCGTCTACCGCACCGAACGCGGCGGCACGGATTTCAAGGAGATCAACCAGATGGGGTTGGAGTGCATAGGCGCGCTCACGGCGGAGGACGTGAGAGGGATATGCGAGCTGGCGGCGGAATCCCTCGCGCACATAGACTCGGAGTTCGTGTTCGCGGTGTCGCACATGGGCTATCTTTCCGCGCTGCTGGACGAGTGCGGCGTGACGGAGGAGGAGAACAGAAAGAGAGTGACGGAATGCGTGCGCGCCCGCAACGCGCACGACCTCAAAACCGCGGCGGGAGAGGGTGCGGATGTCGGCAGGCTGGCGGAGATCCTCACCGCGGGGACGGGATTTGCCTCCGCGCTTTCCCTGCTCACCGAGCTGTCCCGCGGGGAGGGCACGCGTGCGGCGGCGGAGGAGCTTGCCGCGCTTTATTCCACGTTTGCGGACAAGCCCTACTCCGAGAGGGTGCGGCTGGACCTTTCCATCGTCAACGACGTGGACTACTATACAGGCATCATCTTCCAGGGCTACGTCTCACGCGTCCCCAAGATGATACTTTCGGGCGGCAGATATGACGGTCTGCTCTCCCGCATAGGGCGGGAACACGGCGCGATGGGATTCGCGCTCAATCTCGGCGAACTCAACGCGTTTTACCCGCGCGGAAAGGAGGCGGAATGATGGTCAGCATAGCTCTACCCAAAGGCAGGCTGGGCAATAAAGCCTATTCCATACTTCAACAGTGCGGCTACACCGTGAGCGAACTCATGGACGACAGCCGCAAGCTGGTGTTCGAGAACGCCGAGAGCGGAGTGAGATATTTCCTTGTCAAGCCGTCGGACGTCGCTATATACGTCGAGTACGGCGCGGCGGATGTCGGGGTGGTGGGCAAGGATGTCCTCATCGAGAGCGGTGCGGATGTCTATGAGCTGCTCGACCTCGGCATAGGCAAGTGCCGTATGTGCGTGGCGGCGAAGGAAGATTACGTCGAGGACACGGGCAGGGCGACCGTCGTGGCGACCAAGTTCCCCCGCGTAGCGCGCGACTATTTCATGGCGACCAATCGCGAGATAGAGGTGATCAAGCTCTACGGCTCCATCGAACTTGCACCGCTGCTCGGGATGTCCGACGTCATCGTCGATCTCGTGGAGACGGGGACGACGCTCAAAGAGAACAGGTTGAAAGTGACGGAGGAGATATTCCCCGTCAGCGCGCGGCTCATCGCAAACAAGGCTTCCTACAAGTTCAAGGAGAGGGAGATAAACGGGATCGTCGCTAAGATGAGAGAGGTGACCGAGAAATGAGGATATACGATTTCAATGCGTTGAGGGAGGAGGATTTCCTCAGCAGACGCATAGAGGATTACGCGGAATACGAGGGTGCGGTGCGCGCCATCGTGTCCGAGGTGCGCGAGGAGGGCGACGCCGCGCTCAGACGGTTTGCGGAGAGATTCGACGGCGGCGCGCCCGCAAGACAGGAGCTTTCGGCGGAGGACAGAGCGGCGGCTTGCGCGCGCGTCTCCGAAAGTTATATTAAGATGCTGAAAAGAGCTGCCGCCAACATCCGCGAGTTCCACGAGATGCAGAGGCGGGAAGGCTTTGTCTACACCCGCGCGGACGGCACCGTGCTGGGGCAGAAGTTCACCCCGATAGAGAGGGCGGGCATCTACGTCCCCGGCGGTACGGCGAGCTATCCCAGCACCGTGCTCATGAACGCCATCCCCGCCAAAGTCGCGGGGGTGAAGGAGATCGTCATGGCGACTCCGCCCGCAAAGGGCGGCGGGATGCCCCGCGACGAGATCATCGCGGCGGCGGAGATCGCGGGAGTGGACCGCATCTTCCTCATGGGCGGCGCGGGAGCTATCGCCGCGCTCGCCTACGGCACGGAGAGCGTGCCGCGAGTGGACAAGATCACGGGACCGGGCAACATCTATGTCGCTCTTGCCAAGAAGTTGGTGTTCGGCAGCGTCGGCATAGACATGGTGGCGGGGCCGAGCGAGATCCTCGTCATAGCGGACGAGAGCGCGGACGCGGCGACGGTGGCGGCTGATCTGTTGTCGCAGGCGGAACACGACAAGCTCGCGTGCGCGGTGTTGGTCACCACTTCCCGCGCGCTTGCAGAAAAAGTGTCCGAGGAGGTGGAGAGACAGCTGCGTCTGCTGCCGCGCGAGGAGATCGCGCGCGCGTCCATAGAGGACAACGGCAAGATCATCGTTGCCGATGACATCGAAGCGGCAGTGAGAGTGAGCAACGCCATCGCGCCGGAGCACCTCGAACTGTGCGTCAAGGATCCCTTCGCACTGTTTGAAAAGGTGACGGCTGCGGGTTCCGTATTTCTCGGCAGCAACACTCCGGAGGCTGCGGGCGACTATTACGCAGGTCCCAACCACACCCTGCCCACGGGCGGGAGCGCGAGGTTCTCCTCCCCCCTCTCTGTGGACGATTTTGTGAAAAAGACTTCCTTCGTACACTACACCGACGAAGGCTTTGCAAGCGCAATAAACGATATTGTCACCTTCGCGGAGAGCGAGGGACTTACCGCGCACGCACGGTCGGCGGAGGCGAGGCGCAAATGAGCAGATTTTTGGACGAAAGATACTCATCTCTCGCGCCGTACACGCCGGGGGAGCAGCCGCAGGACAGGGGATATGTAAAGCTCAACACCAATGAGTCCCCCTTCCCGCCCTCTCCTGCTGTGATCGCGGCGTTGAGCAGAGAGGAGAGCGAGAAGCTCAACCTCTATTCCGATCCCGAGGCGCGCGTGCTGGTGCGTGCGATAGCCCGCAGGTTCACCGCATGCCTGGAAGGAGAGGGACGGAAGGGCATAAGCGAAAGGCAGGTGTTTGCGGGCAACGGTTCGGATGAAGTGCTGGCATTCGCATTCGCCGCTTTCGCGGGAAAGGAGAGGGGAGTCGCCTTCCCGGAGATAGGCTACGGGTTCTATCCCGTCTTTGCCGAGTTCTTTTCCCTTCCATTCCGCACCGTACCGATGAAGGCGGATCTCAGCGTGGATGCCGCGGGGTTCAAAGGGCTGAAAGAGACGGTGGTCATTGCCAATCCGAACGCACAAACGGGCATTTATCTGCCGCTTTCGGAGATAGAAACCATTGTTTCGGAAGATAAAGACCGTCTCGTCATCATCGACGAGGCATATTGCGACTTCGGCGGAGAGAGCGCGGCGACGCTCATTGGCGACTATGACAATCTGTTGGTGGTGCAGACCATGTCCAAGTCCCGCCAGCTGGCGGGAGGGCGAGTGGGATATGCCATCGCGTCCGAGGAGATAATTGCCGATCTTGACCGCATGAAGTTCAGCTTCAATCCCTACAACCTCAACAGGCTGAGCATAGTCGCGGGGGCGGCAGCCATCGGCGACGAGGAATACTTCAAGGAGACCACCGCCCTTGTTGCCGCCGAGCGCGAGAGACTGAAAGGGGAGTTCGCGGCTCTCGGCTTTTCCTTCACACCCTCCCTTGCCAATTTCCTTCTCGTCAAGAAAGACAGCATCCCCGGCGAGCGGCTGTATCTTGCTCTCAAAGAGAAGGGAGTACTGGTGAGGTGGCTTGGGGGCGCACTCTCGGACTACGTGCGCATCACCGTCGGCTCTGCCGCGCAAAACGATCTTCTTCTCGCCGCCGTGCGGGAGGTCATCAAGGAGATATCGCAATGAGAAAATCGCAAATTATAAGAAAAACCACCGAGACGGACATCACACTTTCCCTTGTCATAGACGGGACGGGAAGTTACGACGTCGAGTCGGGCAGCGGGTTTTTCGACCACATGCTCGAACAGCTCGCTCGGCACGGGGCTTTCGACCTTTCCGTCCGTTGCGACGGCGACACCGAGGTGGACATGCACCACTCCGTCGAGGACATCGGCATCTGCTTCGGCGAGGCGTTGCGCGAAGCTCTCGGCGACAAAAAGGGCATACGCCGTTACGGCAGCTGCATCCTGCCCATGGACGAGGCACTCGTGCTTTGCGCCCTCGACCTCAGCGGACGCGCTTATCTCGGCTTTGACGTGGTGTTCCCTCCGGAATATAAGGTGGGGGATCTGGACACCGAGCTGATAAGAGAGTTTTTCGCCGCATTCGCGCGTTCGGCGGGAGCGACGCTGCATTTCAGGATGCTCGCGGGCGACAACGTCCACCACATCGCGGAGGCGGTGTTCAAAGCCTTCGGCAGATCTCTTAGAGAGGCGTGTTCGGTGGATGCGGCGCGTGCGGACGTGCTGCCCAGCACAAAGGGGACGTTATGATAGCCGTAGTCGATTACGGAGTGGGCAATCTCTTTTCCCTGCTCAGCTCCCTGCGCTTCATAGGGGCGGAGGCTGAGGTGACTTCCTCTCCCGCCGTCCTCGCGCGTGCGGACGGGATCATACTTCCCGGCGTGGGCGCGTTCGCGGATGCGCGTGCGAAACTTGCCGCATCGGGTGCGGAGAGGGCGATCCGCGATGAGGTGGAGAAGGGCAAGCCCTTCCTCGGCATCTGCCTCGGCATGCAGATGCTCTTTGAGCGCAGCTACGAGTACGGCACGCACGAAGGGTTGGGGTTCATCCCCGGCGAAGTCGTCCCATTCAGTCTGCCCGCCGGCATGAAAGTGCCGCACATGGGCTGGAACGGGCTGCATATCCTCCGTCCCTGTCCCTTGCTCGCGCACACTTCGGAAGGAGAGTATGTCTATTACGTCCACTCCTACCACGCGACGGGCTGTGCGGGATACGCCGCCGCCGTCAGCGATTACGGCATCCCCGTCACGGGGGTGGTGGCGCGCGGCAACGTCTACGGCACTCAGTTCCACCCCGAAAAGAGCGGCGAGACGGGACTCAACATCCTGCGCGCGTTCAAGGAGATCACGGAGGGCAGGCTATGAAGATATTTCCCGCCATAGATCTCAGAGGGGGCAGAGTGGTGCGCCTCACGGAAGGGGATTACGAGAGGATGACCGTCTACGGCGACGATCCCGTCGGCACGGCTTGCGGCTTTGCCGAAAAGGGCGCGGAGTGTCTGCACGTCGTGGACCTGGACGGCGCGCTCGCGGGAGACGCGGTGAATGCCGACGTCATCGAACGCATAGTGCGCGAGAGCGGTCTTTTTGTGGAAGTCGGGGGCGGCATCCGCACCGAGGAGCGCATCGCGCGATATCTGGACAAAGGCGCAAAACGGGTTATCATCGGTACGATCGCGGTGGAAAAACCCGATTTTGCGTTGCAAATGATCAAAAAATACGGGGCATCCGTCGCCGTCGGCGTGGACGCCAGAGATGGCAGAGTCGCCGTCCGCGGCTGGACGGAAGTGACCGACCTCGACGCCTTCGAGTTCTGCGAGTATCTCCGCGACGCGGGTGCGGACTGCGTGGTGTTCACCGATATCTCCCGCGACGGCACGCTGCAAGGCTCCAACCTTTCCGCTTATCGTCGCCTGTCGGAGATCGCGGGGCTTAACGTCGTGGCGTCCGGCGGAGTGACGCGTGCGGAGGAGATCGCCAAGCTCGCCTCACTCGGCGTATACGGCGCGATCGTGGGCAAGGCGATATATACGGGCGCGCTGTCGCTCGAAGCCGCGCTCGCCGCGGCAAAGGAGGGCATATGCTCGCAAAACGCGTGATCCCCTGCCTTGACGTCAAGGACGGCAGAGTGGTCAAGGGCAAGAATTTCCTGGGGCTGCGCGACATCGCCGATCCCGTTGCGCTCGCGCGCTTTTACAACTCGGCGGGCGCGGACGAGCTGGTCTTTTACGACATCACAGCCTCTCACGAGGGCAGGAAACTTTTTGCCGAGACGCTGACGGCGGTGGCGTCGCAGGTGTTCATCCCCCTCACCGTGGGCGGCGGCATCAACGATGTCTCCGACTTCGACCGCGTGCTGAAATGCGGCGCGGACAAGGTGAGCGTCAATTCGGGCGCGATCGCCGATCCTTCCCTCATCGGACGTGCCGCCAAAAAGTACGGTGACCAGTGCGTGGTGCTTTCCATAGACGCCAAAAGGGCGGGCGGACACTACGAGGTGTACGCCAAGGGCGGCAGAGTCCCCACCGGCATCGACGCGGTGGAATGGGCAAAGCGCGGCGAGAGAGAGGGGGCGGGGGAGATAGTCCTCAACAGCATAGACACCGACGGCGTGAGGAAGGGCTTCGACATCGATATGCTCCGCGCGGTGTGCGACGCCGTTTCCATCCCCGTCATCGCGTCGGGCGGCGCGGGCTGCACGGAGGATTTCATCACCCTGTTCCGCGAAGTGGAGGGCGTGGATGCGGGGCTTGCCGCGGGCATATTCCACAGCGGCGAGGTGGACATACGCGACCTCAAACGCGCGCTCTCGGCAGCTGGCGTCCCCGTGCGTATCTGAGCGCGCAGGCTAACAATAACGACAAAATAAGCACTTTATCACATCAAATACGGAGATAAACTATGTTCAGCGTTGACAACTTGAAATTTGACGAAAAAGGATTGATCCCCGCCGTGGTGGTGGATCACTACACCAAAGAGGTGCTCACCCTCGCCTATATGAACCGCGAGAGCCTTGCGATAACGCTCGAAAAAGGACTGACCTGTTTTTACAGCCGTTCCCGTCAAAAGCTTTGGCTCAAAGGGGAGACCAGCGGCAATTTCCAGCACGTCGTTTCCGTCACCGCGGACTGCGACGGCGATGCCCTCGTCGTCGAGGTGGTCAAGGACGGTCCCGCCTGTCACACCGGCGAGGAGAGCTGTTTCCACAACCCCGTCTATCTCTCCGACACCCTCAAACAGTTCTCCTATGAAGCCCTCTACAAGCTCATCGAGGGCAGGAAAACTTCCCCCAAAGAGGGTTCCTACACCACCTACCTTTTTGAGAAGGGCATTGATAAGATCCTGAAAAAAGTGGGCGAGGAGTCCACCGAAGTCATCGTCGCCGGCAAAGGCGGCAGCCGCGACGAGACCGTTTTCGAGATCTCCGACCTCCTCTATCACCTCACCGTCCTCATGGTCGAGATGGGCATCTCGCTTGAAGATGTCGCCAAAGAGCTGGAAAAACGACATGTAGTGGACACCAAGATCAAACAAGAAACCATGCGCTGACGCTGTCATTTAGCGACCTGCTTTGTCAGAGCCACTGCCGTAGATGCTCACGTACTAATGGTATGCTCCGCCTCTCGGCAGCGGCTCTTTCGCGCATCTCATCTAAATGACAGCGTCAGCAAGCTGAGCGCGCTCTTCGGCGCATAACTTTGTCAGCACCCCTTTTGGGGGCGGGAGTTTTGTTTTAAAATTTACTAAAAACAAGCTGTACGTCTCGCGGGGGGAATGAGATGTCCCCCACCTCCCCTACGGGACTCCTCCCCCACTCGGAATAGAGTTCCCTCCTCCCAAAATGCGGGACTAACTTTTGTATTTTACCAAAAATTTTGGTAATCGCACTCACATAACTAAGCGGCGAACAGTACTCACTGAGCGTCGCTCGTGGGGCGAGGAGGGCGACTCGACGCGCACGAGCGACATCCCTATTTAAGTGATCGTCTAGCTTGCGAGGCCGCAGATTCGCGCCGCGACTTTCAAGCGCGGGCGCAAAACGCCCGCGGTGAAAGTTTGGCTTTGCGGCGCGTGATTCCGTCTCCGAAAAAGAAACGTCTTACTCAAAAACACTCTTTCTCGGAGTTTTCGTTAGACTTTTTAAACAAGGTTCTCGTCGTGTTCAAGTGCGCTAGCTCGGAGTGCACGTTAAATATCTCCGAATGAGTGTGCGTTAGTTTCTCTTCAAACGAGTATCCGTCGTACTCAAACGCGCTCTATCAAGGTGTCCGTTATTCTGTGTGCCGGATGCTCGCAATGCCATCGAGCGGGCTTGACTTCGGGCGGGGGCGTGTATTAAAGTGAGGGTATGGGCGATGAGATCACGATGTATGTAACGATCGCGGTGAGTCTTGTGTTCGGCGTGCTGTATGTCGTGTGCGTCCTCATGTTCTTCGGGCAGGCGGGGATAATGGTCGCGGGGTACAACTTCGAGCCGACGGCACCCGAGGCGAAGAAACTGCACAAGAGGATAATGCGGCGGTTCGGGCTGGGCATATTTGTCGTTTGTCTGCTCATGCACGGGACGGTCGTTGCGTTTCTGTATGCGGGGAACGTGGCGGGCGGAGTGCTGGCGGGGGTTTCCGTTGCGGTCTTGGTCGCCGTGCTTGTCTTGGTGAACACGGGAAAGATGAAGGAGTGGACAAAAGAGGAGCGCAGGCTGGAAGAAGAGTATCGCCGCGCTCTTTCGGAAAAGAAAGGGGATTGAGGGGCGTTCCCTTTTATTTTAGGTATGCGCGCGTATATATTATTACTATATATAGTGCAGGAACGGAAATAAAATACAATATTATAATTTTCGCAAAAATTCGTGCATTTTTTGCTTGACAGTCTTGACTGGAAATAATAAGATTGTAGAGCCGCGTCTTTCGGACGCGGGGTTTCCGTCGGTCTCCGACGGGATGAAAAATATAGGACACACACGGACGAGTGTATATATCAGGAGGCTAATTCAAGATGGCTGGACAGAAAATCAGGATCAAGCTCAAGGCGTATGATCACAATCTCATCGACATCTCCGCGGAAAAGATCGTGGAGACCGTGAAAAAGACCGGCACCAAGGTTTCCGGTCCCATTCCGCTTCCCACCGAGAAGGAGATCGTGACCATTCTTCGTGCGCCGCACAAGGACAAGGACAGCCGTGAGCAATTCGAACTCAGAACGCACAAGCGTTTGATCGACATATTCAACCCCACCTCCAAGACGGTCGATTCTCTCATGAAACTCGACCTTCCGGCGGGCGTTGATATCTCCATCAAACTCTGACGGAATAAAAGGAGGATGAACTTTACATGGATAAAGCAATCATCGGAAAGAAACTCGGCATGAGCCAGATCTTCGCGGCAGACGGCAAAGTCATTCCCGTCACCGTCGTCGAGGCAGGTCCCTGCACCGTGGTGCAGATCAAGACCAAAGAGAACGACGGATACGACGCCGTGCAAGTCGGTTTCGGAGCCATCAAGGAAACCAGAGTCAACAAACCCGTTGCCGGACACTTCAAGAAAGCCGGCGTCACCGTGAAAAAGTACCTGCGTGAACTGCGTTTCGCAAACTGTGCGGCCTATGAGCTTGGACAGGAACTGACCTGCGACGTGTTCGCCGAGGGCGACAAGGTGGACGTGACCGGCACTTCCAAAGGTCACGGATATTCGGGCGTCATTCAGAGATGGAACAGCCACAGGATCGGCCCCATGTCTCACGGTACCGGCCCCATACACCGTTCGGTCGGTTCCATGGGCGCGTGCTCCTCTCCCTCCAGAGTGTTCAAGAACAAGCACATGGCGGGACAGTGGGGACACGAGAAGGTCACCGTGCAGAATCTCACCGTCGCACGCGTCGACAAGGCGAGAAATCTGCTGCTCATCAAGGGTGCTATCCCCGGACCCAAAGGCGGCGTGGTCGTCGTCAAGCAATCCGTCAAGGGCTGAGCGGAGGTAGAAGATGAAACTGAAAGTTAAGAACATGGCGGGCAAAGCCGCCGGAACCATTGAAGTCAGCGACGCGGTGTTCGGAGCAGAGTACAACGAGGCACTCATCCATCAGGTGGTGGTGGCTCAGCTCGCCAACAAGCGTCAGGGCACGATGAGCGCGCTCACCAGGAGCGAAGTCCGCGGCGGCGGCGCGAAGCCTTACCGTCAGAAGGGCACCGGTCGTGCGCGTCAGGGCAGCATCGTCTCCCCCCAATTCACGGGCGGCGGCGTGGTGTTCGCAAAGAAGCCCCGCGACTTCTCCCAGAAGATAAACAAGAACATGAAGAAAGCCGCGTTCTATTCCGCGCTCTCCGAGAAGATCCGTCAGGAGCAGGTGGTGGTGCTGGACAAGTTCGCGCTGGCGGAAGCCAAGACCAAGCTGGTGGCGGACGCCGTGGACGCGCTCGGTCTCAGCGGCAAGACGCTGTTCGTCGTCGAGGAATATGACGAGGCGGCGGTGCGCGCAAGCAGGAACATCCCCACCGTTTCTTTGGAAGAGGTGAGACTGCTCAGCGTGTATGACATCGTGGCGACTCGCAACATCGTCCTCACCAAGGGCGCGATCAAGAAGATCGAGGAGGCAGCACAATGACAGCGTACGACATCATCATTTCGCCCGTCCTTTCCGAAAAGAGCTACGACGGTATCCCCGAAAAGAGGTACACCTTCAAAGTGGCAAAGTCCGCCAACAAGACTCAGATCAAGGCGGCGGTGGAAGAGATTTTCGGCGTGAAGGTCGCAAAGGTCAACACTTCCAACTACGAGGGCAAGCTCAAGAGAATGGGCCGCAACGAGGGCAGAAGGTCCTCCTTCAAGAAAGCGGTGGTCACTCTGGCTGCCGACAGCAAAGCGATCGAGTTCTTCGAGAGCCTGGCATAAGGAGAAAGGACTATGGCTATTAAGAAGTATAAACCCACATCTCCCGCACGTCGTTTCATGACGGTGTCCGCTTATGAAGAGATCACCTCTTCCACTCCGGAACGCTCCCTGCTCGTCTCTCTCAACAAGACGGGCGGCAGGAACGCCACGGGCAGGATCACCGTGCGTCACATCGGCGGCGGCAACAGAAACAAATATCGCATCATCGACTTCAAGCGTGACAAGGACGGCATCCCCGCCAAAGTCGCGTCCGTGCAGTACGATCCCAATCGTTCCGCCAACATCGCGCTCCTGAACTATGCGGACGGCGAGAAGAGATACATTCTCGCGCCTCTCGGTCTGAGCGTGGGTGACACCGTCGTCAGCGGCGAGGACGCGGACATCAAGGTGGGCAACGCCCTTCCTCTCTCCGCCATCCCCGTCGGCACCATGGTGCACAACATCGAGCTGCAGCCCGGCAAGGGCGGTCAGATCGCAAGAGCGGCGGGCAACTCCGCACAGCTCATGGCGAAAGAGGGCAGATACGCCACGCTGCGTATGCCCAGCGGTGAGATGAGATACGTCCTCGCACGTTGCAGAGCCACCATCGGTCAGGTGGGCAACCTGGATCACGAGATCGTCAGAGTCGGCAAGGCGGGCAAGACTCGTCACATGGGCATCCGTCCCACCGTCCGCGGCGTCGTGATGAACCCCTGCGATCACCCCCACGGCGGCGGCGAGGGCAAGTCTCCCATCGGTATGCCTTCTCCCGTCACTCCCTGGGGCAAGCCCACTCTCGGTTACAAGACCAGGAAGAAGAAGAACAATTCCAGCAAGTTCATCATCAAGCGCGTGAACTAAGGAGTAGGAAATGAGCAGAAGCGTCAAGAAAGGACCTTTCGTTGAAGAAAGGCTTATGAAAAGAATAGTTGCAATGAACGAGAGCGGCGACATCCGTCCCGTCAAGACCTGGTCCCGCTCTTCCACGATCTTCCCCGAGATGGTCGGTCACACGATCGCCGTGCACAACGGCCGTCAGCACGTGCCCGTCTACATCACCGAGGACATGGTCGGATGCAAGCTCGGCGAGTTCTCTCCCACGCGCACTTTCAGAGGTCACGCGGGTGACAAGACCACGGGTAAGAAGTAAGGAGGAATCATGGCTACCAGAAGTAAACAGAAAGCTCTCGAACGTCAGGCGAAAGCGGACAACAGGCCCAGAGCGACCGCAAAGTTTATCAGGATCTCCCCCTTCAAGGTCCGCATCGTCCTCGATGTGATCAAAGGAAAACCCGTCGTCGAGGCACTTGCCATCCTCGAGAACACGCCCAAGGCGGCGAGCGAAGTGCTTTTCAAGCTCGTCAACAGCGCGGTCGCAAACGCGGAGAACAATATGAACCTTTCCAGAGGCGACCTCGTCATCGCCGAGTGCTATGCGAATGAAGGTCCCACCCTCAAACGCATCATGCCGAGGGCACGGGGCAGGGCGTTCCGCATCAACAAGCGCACCAGCCACATCACGGTCATTCTCGACAGCGTGAACGCATAAGGAGGTATACACAATGGGACAGAAAGTCGATCCGAACGGACTGAGAATCGGTGTCATCAAACCCTGGGAAGCCAAGTGGTATGCCGACAAGAAGAATTTTGCGGACTGCCTCGTCGAAGATGACAAGATCCGTAAGTTCATAAAGAACAAATATTACGACAACGCCATCTCCAAGATCACCATCGAGAGAGCGGCGGACAAGATCACCGTCAGCATCTACACCGCGCGTCCCGCGATGCTCATCGGCAAGGCGGGTGCGGGCGTGGAAGCCATCACCAAGGAAGTGCAGGCACTCATCCGCGCGGACAAGAAGGTGAGCATCAACGTCATGGAAGTCAAGCACTTCGACGCGGATGCACAGCTTGTCGCGGAGTCCATCGCAAAACAGCTCGAGAACAGAGCGTCCTTCCGCCGCAGCATGAAGCAGGCTATGGCGAGGGCGATGAAAGCGGGCGCGAAGGGCGTCAAGGTCAAGGTCTCCGGCAGACTTGACGGTGCAGAGATCGCAAGGAGCGAGAGCTATCACGAAGGTTCCATCCCCCTCCAGACTCTCCGTGCCGACATCGACTACGGCGTGGCGAGGGCGAACACCACTTTCGGCGCGATCGGCGTGAAATGCTGGATCTACAAAGGCGAAGTGCTGGGCAAGAACCCCGTGGAAGGAGGTAATTGATTATGTTGATGCCTAAACGTGTCAAGAGACGCCGCCAATTCCGCGGCAGAATGAAGGGCAAAGCCAACAAGGGCAACACCATCGCATACGGCGAGTACGGTCTCGTCGCCCTCGAGCCGGGCTGGATCACCTCCAACCAGATCGAGGCAGCGCGTGTCGCCATGACCAGATATATCCGCAGAGGCGGCAAGGTGTGGGTGGACATCTTCCCCCACAAGCCCGTCACCAAGAAGCCTGCCGAGACTCGTATGGGTAGCGGTAAAGGTTCTCCCGAATATTGGGTGGCAGTGGTCAAGCCGGGCCGCGTGATGTTCGAGATCGCGGGTGTGGACGAAGCCATAGCAAAAGAGGCTCTGCGTCTTGCAATGCACAAGCTCCCCATCAAGTGCAAGTGCGTCTCCAAGGCGGATCAGGAAGCCGAAGGCGGTGAAGAATGAAATCTAAGCAAGTTTTGGAAATGACAGATAAAGAGCTGCAGAACAAGCTCAACGAGTTGAAGTCGGAGCTGTTTTTCCTCCGCTTCAAGCACGCCACCAATCAGCTTACCAACCCCATGGTGCTGGTGGAGACCAGACGTGACATCGCTCGCGTCAAGACCGTCATCCGTCAGAGAGAGATCGCCCGCGCCAAGGAAAACGAGGACAACAAGGGCTGATAAACGGAGGACAGTATGGAAAGAAATCTGAGAAAAGAAAGAGTTGGCATCGTCGTCAGCGACAAGATGGACAAGACCATCGTCGTCGCCATCAACGAGCGCGTCAAACATCCTCTCTACAAAAAGATCGTCAGCCGCACCAAGAAGCTCAAAGCGCATGACGAGAACAACGAGTGCAGAGTGGGCGACAAGGTCCGTGTGGCGGAGACTCGTCCTCTCTCCAAAGAGAAGTGCTGGCGTCTCGTAGAGATCATCGAGAAGGCGAAATAAGGAGGGCAGCATGATACAACCACAAACCAGGCTCAAAGTTGCCGACAACAGCGGCGCGAAAGAGATCATGTGCATCAGAGTCCTCGGCGGTTCTTTCCGCAGGAGCGGCAACATCGGTGACGTCATCGTGGCGTCCGTCAAGTCCGCTATCCCCGGCGGCAAAGTGAAGAAGGGTGACGTCGTCAAGGCGGTCATCGTGCGCACCCACATGGGCATCCAGCGCGCGGACGGCAGCTACATCAAGTTCGACGACAACGCCGCCGTCATCATCGACAACCAGAAACAACCCCAGGGCACCCGTATCTTCGGGCCAATAGCACGCGAGCTGCGCGATAAGGATTATATGAAGATAATCTCCCTCGCGCCCGAAGTGCTGTGAGGAGGCGGAATATGGCTGAAATGAACGTCAGAAAGGGCGATAACGTGATGGTCATCGCCGGCAAGGACAAGGGCAAGGCGGGCAAGGTGCTCGCAGTCAGACCGGAGACCGGACGCATCTATGTGGAAGGCGTCAACATCGTCTCCAAGAGCAAGAAACCCCGCAACGCGCAGGACAAGGGCGGCATCCTCAAACAGGAAGGTGCCATCGACGCCAGCAACGTCATGCACATTTGCGGTGAGTGCGGCGGCGTGGTGCGCGTGCGTCACACCAAGGAAGAGCGGGACGGCAAGATGAAGTCCGTGCGCGTGTGCGCCAAGTGCGGTGCATCTCTCGACGAGAAGAAGTCGTCCGCCAAGAAAGCCGCCAAGAAGGCAGCCAAGAAAAAGACCGCCAAGGCGAAGAAAGAAGACTAACAATCACGGAGGTTTATCGTGGCAGAAAAGAAAAATCAGGTTGCTAAAGCAGCTGCAACCGATCAAAATGCCGAAAGATACAGAATGAGAGCGTTCTACCGCGACGAGGTCGTCCCCGCTCTTGTAAAGCATTTCGGTTACAAGAACATCAACGAAGTTCCCCGTCTGGAGAAGATCGTGCTCAATATGGGCCTCGGTGATTGCAAGGACAACAGCAAATCCCTGCAGATTGCCGTTGAGGAACTCAAGCAGATCGCGGGGCAGAAACCCGTCATCACCACCGCGAAGAAGAGCGTTGCGAACTTCAAGGTGAGAGAAGGCATGAACGTCGGCGCGAAGGTCACGCTGCGCGGAGAGAGGATGTACGACTTCCTCGACAAATTCATCTCCATCGCGCTGCCTCGCGTGCGTGACTTCCGCGGCGTGTCCGCGAAGTCTTTTGACGGCAGAGGCAATTACGCCCTCGGTGTCAAGGAACAGCTCATCTTCCCCGAGATCTCTTACGATCAGATCGAGAAGGTGCGCGGTTTCGACATCTGCATCGTCACCACCGCCAAGACCGACGAAGAAGCCCGCGAGCTTTTGAGGCTGCTGGGCATGCCTTTTGCGAAGTAAGGAGTGTTCACAATGGCAAAGACTTCAATGAAAATCAAGCAGCAAAGACCCCAGAAATTCTCGACGCGCGAGTACACTCGCTGCCGCATCTGCGGACGTCCCCATTCCGTGTTGAGAAAGTACGGCATATGCAGAGTATGTTTCCGCAATCTCGCCTACAAGGGCCAGATCCCCGGAGTCAGAAAGGCGAGCTGGTAAGGAGGCAGACAAAATGACAGATCCCATTGCAGATATGTTGACCAGAATCAGAAATGCCCTGACCGCAAAGCATGACACCGTCACGGTGCCCGCGAGCAAGGTCAAGGTCGCAATCGCCGACATTCTCGTGAGAGAAGGTTACGTCAAGAGCTACGAGATCGCGGAGAACGGCGTGCAGAATGACATCGTCATCACGCTCAAATATTCTCCCGTCAAAGGGCAGAAGGTCGTCACCGCTTTGAAGAGAGTGTCCAAACCCGGTCTGCGCGTCTATGCCGGCGTCGACGATATCCCGAAGGTGCTCAACGGGATGGGCATTGCCATCCTCTCCACCTCCAAGGGCATCCTCACCGACAAGGAAGCGAAGGCTCAGCACGTCGGCGGCGAAGTTCTCGCCTATGTGTGGTAAGGAGGTAAGGTATGTCTCGTATAGGTAGAGCACCCATTGCGTTGCCCGCAGGCGTCACCTTCGACAACACGGACAACCTCGTCACCGTCAAAGGACCTCTCGGCACCCTCACTCAGAAGGTGGATCCCTCCATCGACGTGGTGCTGGAAGACGGTCACATCCTCGTCAAACGTCACAGCGACGACAAGGATCACCGCGCTCTTCACGGGCTTTACCGCGCGCTCATCCACAACATGGTGACGGGCGTGACGAAAGGCTTTGAGAAGAACCTCGTGGTCGCCGGCGTCGGTTATAAAGTCACCGCCACCGCGAACAAGCTCACCCTCAACATCGGTTTCTCCCACGCGATCGAGTTCGACGCGCCCGAGGGCATCACGTTCGCAATGGCAGGTCCTTTGGAGATCGTGGTCAAGGGCATCGACCGTCAGAAGGTCGGTCAGGCAGCGGCGTCCATTAAGGCACTCAAGCCCGTCGAACCCTATCACGGCTACGGCATCCACTACAAGGACGAGGTCGTCATCCGCAAGGAAGGCAAGACCGCCGGTAAATAAGAGGTGAACTATGATAAACAAGAAAGATAAGAACGCGGACAGACTCGTCCGTCACGCCAGAGTGAGAAAGAAAGTCTCCGGCACCGCGGAGCGTCCCCGTCTCAATGTCTACAGGAGCACCAATCACATCTATGCGCAGATCATCGACGACGTGAAGGGAGTCACCCTTTGCTCGGCGTCCACCCTTGAGAAAGCGGTGGCTGCGAAGGTCGCGGACATGACCAAGACCGAAGCTGCGAAGGCAGTGGGTGCGGCAGTCGCCGAAAAGGCACTCGCGCTCGGCATCAAAGCCGTGGTCTTTGACAGAGGCGGCTACGTCTACACGGGCAGAGTCGCGGCTCTCGCCGCGGGCGCAAGAGAAGCCGGCTTGGAGTTCTAGGAGGAATTATGGCAGAACGCGACAACAGAAGGAACGACAGAAACAGAGAAGAGAACGACGGTCTCACCAAGAAGCTCATTGCCGTCAACCGCGTCACCAAGGTCGTCAAGGGCGGCAGAAACATGCGTTTCAGCGCGCTGGTGGTCGTCGGTGACGAGAATGGCAAAGTCGGTCTCGGCATGGGTAAGGCGGCAGAGGTGCCGGAAGCCATCGAGAAGGCGACTCAGATCGCCAAGCGCAGCATGCACGACATCGCCATCAAAGGCACGACCATCCCCCATCACGCCATCGGCAAGTTCGGGCGCGGTCAAGTCGTTTTGCTTCCTGCCGAACCCGGTACCGGCGTCATCGCGGGCGGTCCCGTGCGTGCGGTCCTGGAAGTGTCCGGCATCAAGGACATCAGGACTAAGTCCATCGGCTCCAACAACCCCATCAACTGCGCGAAAGCCACTCTCGAAGGTCTGTGCTCGCTGAGGAATGCAGAGCAGATCGCTCAGCTCCGCGGCGTGGACGTCGAGGGCTAAGGAGGGTACTATGGCAGCGGCTAAAAAGAAAACCGAAGAAACCAAGATGATCAAGGTCACCCTCGTCAAGAGCACCATCGCCTGCCTGAAAAACCAGAAGGCGAACGTCGAGGCTCTGGGACTGCACAAAGTGGGCAGCTCCAACACCTTCCGCGACGACGCGGTGGTGAGAGGGATGATAAAGAAAGTTTCCCACCTGGTCAAGGTCGAGGAAATCTGACGGAGGACAATATGAACATTCATGATCTGAAAGGCGCGGAAGGCGCAAAGACAGCCTCCAAACGCGTGGGACGCGGCATCGGCAGCGGCACCGGCAAGACTTCCACCCGCGGTCACAAGGGACAGTGGGCGAGAAGCGGCGGCGGAGTGCGCCCCAACTTCGAGGGCGGACAGATGCCCCTGACGCGCAGGATCCCCAAGAAAGGGTTCAACAACAAGAGATTCGCACACGTCTACAACATCGTCAACGTCGAGGTGTTCAACCGCTTCGAGGACGGCGCGGTGGTGGGCGTAGACCAACTCGTTGCAGCCGGCATCATCAAGGTCGTCGAACCGTACGGTCTTAAAGTGCTGGGCGATGGCACTCTGGAGAAGAAAGTCACCGTTCAGGCGCAGAAGTTCACCGGCTCCGCCATTGAGAAGATCGAAAAGGCAGGCGGCAAAGCAGAGGTAGTGGAATAATATGTTGGAAACACTGAAAAACGCGTTCAAATCCAGGGAGATCCGCATCAAGATATTCTTGACGCTGGCTCTCCTTCTGGTGTATAGAATAGGATGCTACATCCCCGTCCCGGGGCTGAATGCGGCGGAGATAGGAAAGCTGTTCGAGGACGGGTTCCTCAACATCCTCACCTCTATGTCGGGCGGCTCGCTCTCCAATGCGACGCTCTTCTCGCTGGGCATCCTCCCCTTTATCAACGCGTTTATCATCATGCAGCTCCTCACGCTTGTCATCCCCAAGCTTGAGAAGCTCTCCAAGGAAGGCGAAGCCGGCAGACGCAAGATCACGCAGATCACCCGCTATATGGCACTCGTGCTTGCGGCGGTGCAGGGCATCGGTATCGTGGTCGGCTGGAGAGATGCGGTCAACCCCATCTTCGAGTTCGAAGCCGGCTGGGACGCCCCCTATCTCACCATGGCAAGCATCATCGTCATACTCATGGCGGGCAGCACCATGGTCATGTGGCTGGGCGAACGCATCACGGAATACGGCGTGGGCAACGGCACCTCCCTCATCATCTTCGTCGGCATACTTTCGCAGGCGGGCGCGATGATGGGACAGGCATTCACCGCCGTGGGTGACGAATGGGTGTACATCTGGTACATCATCGGCTTCATCCTCGTCGTCATCGCCATATTCTTCTTCATCGTGTTCATCGACCTCTCCGAGCGCAGAGTCACGGTGCAGTATTCCAAACAGATCAAGGGCAACAAGATGTACGGCGGTCAGACCACCTACATCCCCATCAAAGTGAACGGCAGCGGCGTCATGCCCATCATCTTCGCATCCTCGCTGCTGATGTTCCCCCAGATGATCATGGCACTCTTCGCCCCCCAGAGCGACGCCTATGTGTGGTACTCGCGCTATATGGGTTCGGGCACTGCGGTGTACTACGTCCTCCTCGCGCTGTTCATACTGTTCTTCTCGTACTTCTACGCGCAGATACAGTTCAACCCCGAGGACGTGAGCAAGAACATCCAGCAGTACGGCGGGTTCATCCCCGGCATCCGCGCGGGCAAACCCACCAGCGACTTCCTCAAAAAGATAAGCAACAGGATCACCCTCTTCGGAGCGTTCTTCCTCATGGTCATCGCCCTGGTGCCTACCTTCATCTTCCAGGCACTCTCCGCGGGCGGCGCACTCGGATTCAGCAACGCGTTCTCCGCAACGGGACTGCTCATCGTCGTTTCCGTCGCGCTGGAACTCAACAAGCAGCTCGAGTCCCAGATCATGATGAAGCACTACAAGGGTTTCCTGAAATGAGGTGAGCATGAAGAACATCATTATGCTCGGCGCGCCGGGTGCGGGCAAAGGCACTCAATCCGCGCTGATCGCCGAGGAGTACGGCATCCCCCAGATCTCCACGGGCGATATACTCAGAAGAAACATCAAAGAGGGCACCGAGCTTGGCAAGCTCGCCAAGTCCTACATCGATGCGGGCGCGCTCGTCCCCGACGACGTCGTCATCGGCATCGTGGCGGACAGGCTGAAAGAGGCGGACGCGCAGAACGGTTACGTTCTCGACGGGTTCCCCCGCACCATCGCCCAGGCGGAGGCTCTCGACAAGGTGGCGAAGATAGACGTCGCCATCAACATCGTGGTCGGATTTGACGTCATAGTGGAGAGGCTCTCCGGAAGGCGCGTGTGCGTGTGCGGCGCGACCTATCACACCTCCAAGCTGAACGGCAGCACCACTTGCGCCAAGTGCGGGAAGGAACTTTTCTTCCGCGACGACGACAAGCCCGAGACCGTGAGAGCGAGGCTGGAAACTTACGAGAAACAGACCGCGCCCCTCATCGGTTACTATGAGAAGAAGGGCATTCTCGTGAACGTGGACGCCACGGGCACGATAGAGCAGGACTTTGAAAAGATAAAGAAGGTGCTGAATGATTAGTCTCAAAAGTTCCGCCGAGATCGGAATGATGAGAAAGTCGGGGCAGGTGCTGAGAGATCTGTTGCTGTATCTCGAAGAGAAAGTCCGCCCCGGCATAAGCACCAAAAAACTGGACGAGTTCGCCTACGACTACATCAAGCGTCACGGCGGCACTCCCTCCTTCCTCGGATACGGCGGTTTTCCCGCCTCCATCTGCACCTCGGTGGACGAGGTGGTGGTGCACGGCATCCCCGGACACAGAAGGTTGGAGGAGGGCATGATCATCGGCATCGACGCGGGCGTCATCCTCAACGGCTGGCAGTCCGACGCGGCGAGGACCTTCCTCGTCGGCGAGGTGTCCGATGAAAAGCGCAGGCTGGTCGATGTCACCCGCGAGAGCTTCTTTGAGGGCGTCAAGCACTTCAAAGAGGGCGGCAGGCTGGGAGACATCTCCGAGGCGATCCAAGAGTACAACGAGTCCAGAGGTTACGGCGTGGTGCGCGACCTGGTGGGACACGGCATCGGCAGAAAGATGCACGAGGATCCCGCCGTCCCCAATTTCGGAGTCGCGGGACACGGCGTGAAGCTGCAAAGAGGGTTGGTGCTCGCCATAGAACCTATGGTGAACATGGGGACATGGAGAGTGCGCACCCTGGACGACGGATGGACGTGCGTCACGGAGGACGGCAAGCCCTCGGCGCACTACGAAAACACGGTGGCACTCACCGAGAACGGAACGGAGATATTGACTCTTTGATGAGACCGGGAGACGTGGTTTTTTCCAAATCCGGGCGCGACGGCGGGAGATATTTCGCGGTGGTCGCGGTGGAGAACGAGAGATTCGTCAGGATCGCGGACGGCGATGTCAGGCGGCTCAGGAATGCCAAGCTCAAAAACGTCAAGCACCTCAAAGAGACAGGCGACAGGCTGGAGCGCATCGCTGAGAAGCTGGAGGCGGGCGCACAGGTGTTCGACACCGAACTGTACAGCGCGCTCAAATTATACGGCAAAAACAGGATATAAGGAGTGTTATGTCGAAAATAGACGTCATCGAAACCGAAGGCAAAGTCATCGAAGTTCTGCCCAAGACTCAGTTCAAGGTGCAGCTCACCAACGGTCATGTCATCCTGGCATACCTCGGAGGCAAACTCCGCATCAACAACATCAGAATTCTGGAAGGCGACAGAGTAAAGATCGAGATGTCGCCCTACGACCTGACGAAGGGCAGGATCATTTACAGAAACAAATAGGAGGTTCTTATGAAAGTCAGACCCAGCGTGAAGCCCATGTGCGACAAGTGCAAAGTCATCAAGAGAAACGGCAAAGTGATGGTCATTTGCCCCAAGTACCCCAACCACAAGCAGCGTCAAGGCTGAGAGCAACAGTGCGCAGAGCGGCTGGTCGCGCTCATTCCTTAAAAGTGCGGCTTTCTGCGCGTCACATATATACACGTTAAATTTTCGGAGGTAAGAAATGGCAAGAATAGCCGGCGTGGATCTTCCGCGCGAAAAGAGAGTGGAGATAGGGCTTACCTACATCTACGGCATCGGTCGTCCCACCGCGAATAAGATACTTGCGGAGACGGGCATCGATCCCGACATCAGAGTGAAGGATCTCACCGAAGCGCAGGTCAGCCTCATCCGCGACTACATCGAAAAGAATTTGCACGTCGAGGGCGATCTCAAGAGAGAGGTCGGTCTCAACATCAAACGTCTTATGGAGATCGGCTGCTACCGCGGCATCCGTCACAGGAAGGGACTTCCTGTGCGCGGACAGAGCACCAAGCAGAACGCCCGTACCAGAAAAGGACCGAAACGTACCGTCGGCCGCAAGAAGAAAGGCAAATAAGGGAGGCGTCCAATTATGGCAGGTAAGAAGATCAAGAAGAGAAAGGATATCAAGCGCGTGGAGCGTGGTCAAGCCCACATCCATGCGTCGTTCAACAACACCATCGTCACCATCACCGATATGAACGGCAATGCGGTGTCCTGGTCCTCCGCGGGCAAACTCAAGCTCAGGGGTTCCAGAAAGTCCACCCCCTTCGCCGCTCAGATGATCAGCGAGGACGCCGCCAAGGTCGCCTACGATCAGGGTATGAGATCGGTGGAAGTCTACGTCAAGGGACCGGGGCAGGGCAGAGAGTCCGCCATCCGTGCACTCGGCAACGTGGGACTCGAAGTCACGCTCATCCAGGACGTGTCTCCCATCCCCCACAACGGCTGCCGTCCCCCCAAGCGCAGAAGAATATAGGAGGATCGTGAATTATGGCTAAATATACAGGTCCTGTCATGAAGAAGTGCAGGGCACTCGGCATCAATCCCGCCGACCTCGGCATTTCCCGCAAATCCACCAAACAGGTCAAGTTCCGCAGGAAAAAGCAGAGCGACTACGCCATGCAGCTCAAAGAGAAGCAAAAGGTCAAGTTCGTCTACGGCGTGTTGGAAAAGCAGTTCAGGAGCTACTACGAGAAGGCGTCCAAGATGCGCGGCGTGACGGGTGAGAACATGCTCATCCTCCTCGAGCGCAGGCTGGACAACGTCGTCTATCGTCTGGGACTCGGCAAGACTCGCGCCATGGCGCGTCAGCTGGTCAACCACGGTCACATCACCGTCAACGGCAAGAGAGTGGACATCCCCTCCTATCTCGTCGAGGCGGGCGACGTCATCGCCGTCAAGGAGAACAAGAAGAACCTTCCCATCTGGCAGGCGGCAAAAGAGGTCAAGAACCTTTCCATCGTCAAGTGGCTGGAATGGGACAACAACGAGCTTAGCGGCAAAGTGCTCTCTCTCCCCGAAAGAGCGGACATCGTCGACGTCGAGATCAAGGAACACCTCATCATCGAGTTGTACTCTAAATAAGCCGTCAGGAGGATCTTATTATGATGGAGATCAAAAAGCCCAAGATAACGTTCGAGGAAAACGAAAGCAAGAATTATGCGAAGTTCGTCGTCGAGCCGCTGGAGCGCGGTTTCGGCACCACCCTCGGCAACAGTTTGAGACGTGTTCTCCTGTCCTCCCTGCCCGGTGCGGCGGCAGTCGGCATCAAGATCGACGGCGTGGATCACGAGTTTTCCACCATCAAAGGCGTGAAGGAAGAGGTCACCGAGATCATTCTCAACCTCAAAACCGTGCGCTTCCGTGTTGACGCTCCCCAGGACGACGTGAAGATCGCGCTCGATCTCCACGCCGATGCGGTGGGTGCGGTCACCGCGGGCGATATCGACCTGCCCACCGGAGTCGAAGTGCTCAACCCCGATCAGCTCATCTGCACCCTCGACGAGGGCGGCAGCATCGATATGAGGATCTATGTCGGCTACGGCCGCGGCTATGTCCCCGCCGAGCGCAACAAGGATCCCAACAAGGAGATCGGCTTCATCCCCATCGACAGCATCTTCACCCCCGTGACCAAGGTCAATTACGCGGTGGAGAACACCCGTGTCGAGCAGAGCATCGATTTCGACAAGCTCACCATTGAGGTCACGACGGACGGGACCGTCTCCGCCAAGGAGATCATCTCCCTCGCCGCCAAGATCATCAACGATCATATGAAACTATTTGTCGAACTCGTCGATAATATGGGCGAGCGGGACATTCTGGTGTCCCAGGACGACGACAAGACGCAGAAGGTCATGGAAATGTCCGTGGAGGATCTCGACCTCTCCGTGCGTTCCTACAATTGCCTCAAACGCGCCAACATCCACACCGTCGCCGATCTCACCAGACGCACCGAGGACGATATGCTCAAAGTCAGGAACCTCGGCAGAAAATCCCTCGAAGAAGTCGTGAAAAAGCTCGAAGAACTGGGACTGAGCCTCAAAGCGCAAGAGGACTAGGAGGACATCATGGCAAGAAAATTAGGTAAACGCACCGACCAGAGAATGGCGATGCTCCGCAATCAGGTCTCCGAACTGCTGTGGTACGGCGAGATCGAGACCACCGTCGACCGCGCCAAAGAGGTCAGAAGAATGGCTGAGAAGCTCATCACCCTCGCCGTTCGCACCTATCAGGACGAGGTCACCGTCACCAAGAGCGTCAAGGGCGCGAAAGGCGAAAAGACCGAGGTCAAGTTCGTCAACGACGGCGTCAAAAAGCTCGCCGCCCGCAGAAGACTCATGGCGGAACTGCGCGACCTTCAGGAAATGCGCAAAGAGAAAGAGAGCAAAGCCGCTTACACCGCGCGCATCAAGGACGTGCATCATCCTCTCATCGAGAAACTCTTCAAAGAGTACGCCCCCAAATATGACGCCCGCGCCACCGAACTCGGCAAAGGCGGCGGCTACACCCGCATCCTTCGCACGGGAGTGAGGAGGGGGGATGCGGCGCAGGTTTGCCTGCTCCAACTCATCTGACGCGCTCATTTAGCGATCTGCTTTGTCAGAGCCACTGTCATGGTGCTCACGTACGCATTAGTACGCTCCGCTCCCTGACAGTGGCTCTTTCGCGCATCTCATCTAAATGAGAGCGTCAGATCTTTCGGGAATTTTCCTTGTTCTTGATCCGAATATTGCCCTCAGACAACGTAAGCAGAGTGCTTTCGCGTTCTGCATCCAAATATCGCGCTCAGCTAATTAGCGTTATAATTGGTGAATAACTGTGTCAGGTGCCTGCGGTCTGAACAGTCACGTACAACGGGGTCCCCAGGTGAAAATCTTTGATTTTCAGCTGGGGCAAAAAAGTACGCTCCTGTCCATCCCGCAGGCACTTTCCTTGCACTTCATCCGAATATTGCCCTCAGCCAACGTAAGCAGGGTGCTTTCGCGTTCTGCATCCAAATATCGCGCTCAGCTAATTAGCTTAGCGTTGGGCGAATAACTAACTGTGTTAGAGCCGCGTCCCCGACCGCTTACGTACGAGAAGTACGCCGCGCGCCCGGGAGACGCGGCTCTTCCTTGTTCTTCATCCGAATATTGCCCTCAGCCAACTGAACGCCGCCATTTTGTGTGATACTGCGTCAAAGCCCCTGCCGTAGATGCTCACGTACGTCATTGTACGCTCCGCCTCCCGACGGGGGCTTTTCCTTGTCTGACGCAAAATGGCGGCGTTCAGTGAATTAGCAGCAGGAGCGGGCGCACACGAACAAAACAGCGGCACCCCGACGAAGTGTCGGCGGGGAAAAAGTCCGCCGAACGGGGTTCGGCGGGTTATAAAGTAATTAAAGCGCGGGGCGGGAAACCGCTCCGCGCGTGTTTTGATTTTAACGGAAGGTCGTTGTCAAGGGCGCGAAAATTTTTGCTCGCTTTGCAAGCAAAATTTTTCAGCGCAATTCCTTGACAAAATATGGTAATGGTGCAACTCCGGCTTGTTTCAAGCGGTGCTGCCATTTCGGAGACGGTCAACGCACACTCCGAGCGGGTGCGCCTGAGCACGACGTCTTTCTTTCGGAGACGGAATCGGAGCCGCAGGGCGGCGACTATTTGAGTGCCGAACCGTGAGGTCCAGCGATCGCTGCGCTCCGCGCCGATCGCGTCGGGCTAACGTGCACCTAAGTAGTGGTAGCACTCGTGCACGAACCGAAGGTCCAGCGATTGTTGCGCTTTGCGCCAATCGCGTCGTGCCGCACCGAAGGTCTAGCGATCGTTGCGCCTTGCGCCGATCGCGTCATTCCTCCGCCCACGGGGTCCCCGGGTGAAAATCTTTGATTTTCAGCTGGGGTAATCGTGCCGGGTATTCAGTGGGTGCAGTCATCCGCTTAGTTATGTGAGTGCGAGAAATAAACTTTTGTAGAGATGTAAAGTTAGTCCCGCATTTTGCTAGGAGAGAAGCCCCACGGGGTCCCCGCCGAATGAATATTCGGAAGGGGAAAAGGAGCAGCCGTGCGACAGATAAGCGGCGAAGGCAACGCCGCCGCGCAAGCCGAGTGCGTGCTGCGACGACACGGGGGAGGAAAGCCCGAATGGGGCTCCCCGCAAAATGCATGCATTTTGTGGGGTCCCCGGGTTGGAGGGGGTTTCTAACTCCCCTGTCAGTGTACGTCAGCAAGTTTTATACTCTCCGAACACGACGCACACTTTGAGCAAGTCCCCCAGAGACGAACAGCATATTCGTAGCGTGCTTGAACCCGCTGTACATTTTGAGAGAGCTTGTCCCGTCGCATTTACTCTTTGCCCCGCAATGGACGCATCCAACAAAACCGCCGCTTTATGCGGCGGTTTTGATGTTGTAAAGTGTGTGTTTGGGTTATTGCTGTCGCGGGAGTGTTGTTTGTGCCGTCTTGGCGCGTATGACGGGTGCGCGGGGAGGAGAGAGAGGCGCGGCACTTGGAGAGACATCGGATCTTGGTTTAGTCGCGGGGTGTGTCGGGTGGTCACGCTGTCGCGCGGGGCGGCGTCAGGCGTTTTCGTCGCCACGGGGAGGAGGGGCGGCTGCGGGCCAGAGGTTGGCGCGTTCGGGGTGGTAGACTGCGCCGAGGATGCGCTCCTTCACAAAGGGGATGTCCCGGCGGATGGTTTTGATAAGCTCTTTCATATACTCGCGTTTGGTGAAGTGGTCGGCAGGGCAGGGATTCTTGACCACGGGCAGTCCCAGGCGGTTGACCGCGCCCGTGATGTCGCATTCCTCGATGTAGACGAAGGGGCGGATGAGCGTCACGCCGCTCTTGTCCATATACGCCGTCGGGGTGAAACAGGAAAAGCGTCCCTCGTAAAAGAGGGACATCAGCGCGGTCTCCGCCACATCGTCCGCGTTGTGTCCGAGGGCGAGCTTGCCGCCGCCCAAACGGTTGATCTCGCTGTTGAGCGCGCCTCTGCGGAATTTGGCACAGAGAGAGCAGGGATTGGACTCCTTCCGCGCGTCAAAGACTATCTCCGCGATGTCCGTTTTGACTATATGGCGGGGGACTCCGAGTCCCTCACAAAGCCGCGAGACGGTGTCCGTCTCCGAGACGGGGGTGTCCTTGAAGCCCATGTCCACCGTTATGGCTTGAAGATCGAACCGTTCAGGCGAGAATCTCTTGTACGCCGCAAGTGCGGCAAGCAGCAACACGCTGTCCTTGCCGCCCGAAAGCCCGACGAAGATCCTGTCGCCGTCCTCGATCATCTTGTAGTCCTGGATCGCCCGCCGCATGGCGGAGAGTATCTGTTGCATATCCCGATTATACCACACTTTCCCGCCGCCGCCAAGCGCGCGGGCAAAAGCGCGTATTGTGTACCCGTCGGCGCACCTTTTCGCCGCAAGAGAGAGGAAGGGCGGACGGCAGGGGAGCGGCGCATGCGCACGGAAGGACAAGAAAAAAGCGAGCGAGTGCTCGCTTTTTTGCGTTTTGTGATGTTGGTTGCGGCTGTACCGCCCCGAGCGTTTTACGCTTTGCCGTTGCAGCCGAGGACGTCCACGATCTTGTGGCGCACGACTTTGTGCACCGCGTCTCTCGCCGGTCCGAGGTACTGACGGGGATCGAAGTGAGAGGGGTTGAGGGCAAAGTGTTCCCTGATGGTCGCGGTGACTGCGAGGCGCAGGTCGGAGTCGATGTTGATCTTGCACACCGCCATGCTCGCGGCTTTCCTCAGCATCTCTTCGGGGACGCCTTGTGCGCCAGGCATATTGCCGCCGTACTGGTTGATGATCTTGACATATTCCTGGGGGACGCTGCTCGCGCCATGCAGGACGATGGGGAAGCCGGGCAGACGTCTGCCGACCTCTTCGAGGATGTCGAAGCGCAGCTTGGGCTGACCTTTGAACTTGAACGCGCCGTGGGAAGTGCCGATGGCGATGGCGAGGGAGTCAACGCCCGTCTTTTCCACGAACTCCTGCACCTGATCGGGATCGGTGTAGCTGGCGTCCTTGGCGTCCACTTTGACGTCGTCCTCGACGCCCGCGAGTTTGCCGAGTTCCGCCTCGACGACCACGCCGTGATCGTGCGCATATTCGACGACCTGTTTGGTGATGCTGATATTCTCGGCGAAGGGATGCGCGCTCGCGTCGATCATGACGGAGGTGAAACCGCTGTCAACGCAGTCCTTGCACAGCGCGAAGCTGTCGCCGTGATCGAGGTGCAGCGCGATGGGCAGACCGCTGGTCTCCACAGCCGCTTCCACCATCTTTTTGAGGTAGACGGTGTTGGCGTATTTCCTCGCGCCCGCGGAAACTTGCAGGATGAGGGGAGCGTTCTCTTCGGTCGCCGCTTCGACGATACCCTGGATGATCTCCATGTTGTTGACGTTGAAAGCACCGATGGCGTAGCCGCCGTCATAGGCTTTCCTGAACATCTCGGTTGTAGTTACCAATGGCATTTGGTTGTCCTCCGAATCGTGATTACAGACATTATACAACTTTGCCGCCGAAAACACAACACTATTTTAAAATACGCGCGCGTTGCGGGAAAGGAATGTACACGCGGATGTGCGGCATCTGTGCCGAACAATTTTAAACACGTGTACGACGGGAAAAGAATGTCCGCCGCGCTTGCGCTTAACATTTTGAAGAATATGGGGTATAATAGCGGTGTGATACCCCCGCGGCAAAGCGGGCGGAGACAGGAGAATGCGATATGATACATGACATAAGGCAAAAGACGCTTGCAGACAATCTGGTCAACTATTCCTGCGCGGTGAAGAAGGGCGACAAGGTCTGGATAGACGTTTCGGGCGCGGATGCGGAGTTCATCTCTCTTTTGGTCAAGGCGGTGTACGAGGCGGGCGGGATGCCCTTCGTGTTCACCTCCGAGAGCAAGGTGAAACGCGAGTTGCTGAAAGGCGCGTCGGATGAGATGCTCGCCGTCTGGGCGGAGCGGGACGCCGCTTTCATGGACAAGATGGACTGCTACATCGGCGTGCGCGGCGGCAACAACGGATATGAACTCAGCGACGTCCCCGAAGAGAGGATGCAGGCTTACGACAAGATCTACGCGCAGAAGGTGCATCACAACATCCGCGTCAAAAAGACGCGTTGGGTGATCCTGCGATATCCGACGGAAGGCATGAGCCAGCTCGCGGGCATGAGCACGGAAGCCTTCGAGGACTACTTCTTCGACGTGTGCTGCCTGGACTACCGCAAGATGGACAAAGCGATGGATGCGCTGGTTGATCTGATGAATAAGACGGATAAAGTGCGCATTGTGGCAAAAGACACCGATCTTTCCTTCTCCATAAAGGGCGTCGGAGCGGTGAAGTGCAGCGGGCATTGCAACATCCCCGACGGCGAGGTCTACACCGCACCCGTGCGCGACAGCGTGAACGGCACCATAGCCTACAACGTGCCTTCCATCGAGAACGGATTCAAGTTCGAGAACGTCACCCTCACTTTCAAGGACGGCAAGATCGTCAAGGCGACCGCCAACAACACGGAGAAAGCCAACGCCATCTTCGACACCGACGAGGGAGCGAGATATGTGGGCGAGTTCTCCTTCGGGCTTAACCCTTACATCGACCGCGCGATAGGGGACATCCTCTTTGACGAGAAGATCTCCGGCTCCATCCACTTCACCCCCGGCGCGTGCTACGACGACGCCCCCAACGGCAACGTCAGCGCGGTGCATTGGGATCTTGTGCAAGTCCACACTCCTGCCTACGGCGGCGGCGAGATCTATATGGACGGCGTGCTGGTGAGAAAGGACGGACGTTTTATTCTCCCCGAGCTTTCCGCCCTCAACCCCGAGAACCTGAAATGAACGGTGCCGAGCGGGAATGATACGACAACAAAAAAGCCCTCCGAAGACGGAGGGCTTTTTGATGGGTGACGATTGTCACATTATCTCGTGATATATCTTGGTCAGCTCTTCCTTCCCCCAGATGACGGGCACGGGGTAGAGGGGGTTGGCTTCCTTGGCGGCGCGTTCCACCATGGTGGGGATGTCCTCTTCCTTGATGGTCCATTTGCCCTGGATCTTGGTGGGGATGTCCATGGAGGCGTTCATATCCTTGACGGCTTGGATGAAGGCTTTGGCTTTCGCCTCGTCGCTGTCGCCCTGGATGCCGACGGCGTCCGCGAGCTGAGCGAGCTTCTTATACGCACTCGCGCCGTACGCGTCGAGGACGTGGGGGAGGATGACGGCGTTGGCAAGCCCGTGAGGCACGCCGTAGAAGCCGCCGAGGGAGTGCGCCACCGCGTGGACATAGCCGACGTACGCCCTTGTGAACGCCATGCCGGCGAGCAGGGACGCCTTCTGCATCTGATTGCGCGCTTCCTTGTCCTGACCGTCGTCATAGGCGCGTTTGAGATATTTGAAGATGAGCTGAGTCGCTTCGATGGCGTATTTTTTGGTGTTGGAAGTGTTCTCGCCGCCGATGTACGCTTCCACCGCGTGGGTGAGCGCGTCCATACCGGTGGTGGAAGTGATGTGCTTGGGGAGCCCCACCGTGAGCAGGGGGTCCATCACCGCGTAATGGGGGATGAGGACGGGGTCGTTGATGGGATATTTCTCGTGCGTCTCGGGGTTGGAGATGACCGCCGCGAGCGTGGCTTCGCTGCCCGTACCGGAAGTGGTGGGGATGGCGACCAGCGGGGGGAGTTTCTTCATGACGCGCAGGATGCCTTTCATCTTGGGGATGGGTTTGCCGGGACGGGCGACGCGTGCGCCGATGCCCTTTGCGCAGTCCATGGGAGAGCCGCCGCCGAGAGCGATGATGACGTCGCACTTGTTGTCGTTGTAGAGCTTGAGACCCTCTTCGATGTTGGTGATGGTGGGGTTGGGGACGACCTTGTCATAGACGGTGATGTTCAGCCCTTCCGCCTTGAAGCCGTCGATGATGGGCTGCGCCATGCCGAGGCTCATGAGCCCTTGGTCGGTGACGAGCAGCGCGCTCTTCCAGCCCTTCTTTTTCGCAAAGGCGGGGAGTTTTGCGAGGCTGCCCTCGCCGGAGATCTGCTCCGGGACGCGCCAGGGCAGGAAGAACATGGCGACGTACATCACCTTTTGAAAACATCTGCAATACAGTTTGTAAAGTGCATTCATTGTTGTTAGCCCTCCGGAAAACCGTTTCTTTGTGAACAATATTTTATCATTCCCGCGGAGAATATGCAACTTTTTTTCGCATTATTTCGACGTATGCGACCGCGTTCGGGCAGGAAGGAGGGGAGTCGCGCGCGAGAGCGGGCGATATGCGCGCGTTATGCGCGTGCGTGCGGAAAAATTGTGGTGTAAAACGCTTGTGTTTTTTTTCCCGTTTATGTAAAATATAGCACGTACAAATTGAATGGTTCACTTTGTACACCATCGAAATAAACCCTTCGGAGGACTCATAATTATGGCAAAGAATGTTAGAGTTGCGATCAACGGTTTCGGAAGGATCGGCCGTCTGGCTTTCCGTCAGATGTTTGCGGCAAAGGGCTACGAGATCGTCGCCATCAACGACCTCACCGACGCTAAGATGCTCGCTCATCTTCTCAAGTTCGACAGCGCGCAGGGCAGATATGCTCTCGCCGACAAGGTGGAAGCCAAGGACGGTGCCATCGTCGTCGACGGCAAGGAGATCAAGATCTATGCCGAGAAGAACGCGGCGGATCTTCCCTGGAAGGAGATCGGCGTGGACGTCGTCCTCGAATGCACCGGTTTCTACACCTCCAAGGCGAAGGCTCAGGCTCACATCGACGCAGGCGCGAAGAAGGTCGTCATCTCCGCTCCCGCCGGCAATGACCTGCCCACCATCGTCTACGGCGTCAACGAAAAGACTCTGACCAAAGAGGACACCATCATTTCCGCGGCGTCCTGCACCACCAACTGCCTCGCCCCCATGGCGGCTGCCCTCAACAAGCTCGCCCCCATCGAGAGCGGTATCATGAGCACCATCCACGCCTACACCGGCGACCAGATGGTCCTCGACGGTCCTCACCGCAAGGGTGACCTGCGTCGTGCGCGTGCGGCGGCGATCAACATCGTCCCCAACAGCACCGGTGCGGCGAAGGCGATCGGTCTCGTCATCCCCGAGCTCAACGGCAAACTCATCGGCTCCGCGCAGCGCGTCCCCGTGCCTGCCGGTTCCACCACCATCCTCGTCGCCACCTGCAAAGGCAACGTCACCGTCGAGGCGATCAATGCCGCTATGAAGGCTGCCGCCAACGAGTCCTACGGCTACAATGAGGATCAGATCGTGTCCAGCGACGTCATCGGCATGACCTACGGCTCCCTCTTCGATGCCACCCAGACCATGGTCAAATACATGGCAGACCTCGATTGCACCCAGGTCCAGGTCGTCAGCTGGTACGACAACGAGAACAGCTACACCTCTCAGATGGTTCGCACGATCAAGTACTTCGCCGAACTGAACTAAACGCCGCCATTTAGCGCACAACTTTGTCAGCGCCCCTTTTTCGGCTCGTTACGTACGATTTAGTACGCGCCTCGCCGAAAGAAGGGGTGCTTTCGCGTTCTGCATCTAAATGGCGGCGTTTAGTGAAGTGAGGCGAAAATATTGCGGTCTTACCCGTTCCTGTTTGAGAGAGGGGAGTGATTTAGGCGAATAGCTTTGTCAGCGCCCCTTTTTCGGCTCGTTACGTACGATTTAGTATGCGCCTCGCCGAAAGAAGGGGCGCTTTCGCGTTCTGCATCTAAATGGCGGCGTTTAGTAAATTAGCGTTTGTACGGGCGTATTTGAGCACGACGGTTCTATTTCGAAGACGGTCTCACGCGCCGCTCAGCCAAACTTGCACAGCGGGCGCTTGCGCCTGCTCTTGCAAGTCGCGGCGCGCAAAGTGAGTGCCGAGCAACGCCGTAAATCTAAATAGGCATGGGCTTTAATTTGCGAGTGCCGAATTCCTCCGCCCGTGCCGGGTTCTCAGTGAGTACTGTTCGCCGCTCGATTATGTTAGTGCGAGACAAAAACCTTTTTCAAAAGGCGGAAAGTAAGTTCCGCATTTTAGGAGGACTGCACTCTAATCGGACACGGGGGAGGAAAGCCCGGAGGGAAGGAGGGGGAATTCTAACTCCCCGCGAGACGAACAGTCTATTCGAAGCGTATTTGAATACGACGAACAGCTTATTCGAGGTGTGCTTGAATACGACTAAAACTCCCGCACGCCAAAATGTGTGCGTTCCGACAGTGACCCCGTCTCGTTGAGGCGGAGTTTTCTATTACAAAAAGCACGCCGGCGGGCGCGCTTTTCGGGGTGGATCTGTGTGATGTTATTGTGCGGTTTTTCGCGTGCTTTTGTGCTGCCGCGGTGTCGGATGTTTTCTCGGTTTTTGACGGGAAACGGGGTTTAGCGGTACACTTTGAGGACGTTATGCACCACTTTGCAGGGCAGCACCTTGTCGTCGATGACTTCGCCGTCAAGCTCGATCTTGCCGTCGTCCAGCACTTCCACCGTGACTTCCTTTGCGGAGTAGGACTCGGTGTAATCCTTCTTGACATGTTTGCCGGTGAGGAAGCCGGGGAGTTCGATGGGGATGCGGCTCTTTTTCATCTCGTTGACGATGACGACGGAGAGCAGCCCGTCATCCACCTTGGCGTCGGGGCAGATGGGCATGCCGCCGCCTATGCAGGTGCCGTTGCCCACGCCGATCATGAACACGCTCTTGTCCATGGTCTTGCCGTCGATGGTGAGGCGGAGCTTGTGCCATTTGACGTGCGCGAGGGTGTCGAAGAGGGAAGCGTAGTACTTCACTTTGCCGTGAAACGCTTTCATATTGGCGTAGCGGATGAGGACGTCCACGTCCATGCCCGCGCCCGCGACGTTGAGACAGCGGCGGGAGCCTACGTCGATGTAGTCGATGTATCCGACGTTGCCTTTGAGGATGAGTTCCACCGCATCTTTCACTTTCTTGGGGTGCTTGGATGCGCGGATGAAGTCGTTGCCCGTGCCGCAGGCGACGATGCCGAGGGTGACGTTGTCGAAGTTCACAATGCCGTTCAGCACCTCGTTGAAAGAGCCGTCTCCGCCCATGACGATGAGCTTGGTGTCGGGTTTTGCGGAGAGTTCGCGCGCGAGTACGGTGGCGTGTCCCGCATACTCGGTGTTGTGCACTTTATAGTTCTCGCCATGCTCTTTGAGGAGCTTTTCCACGGTTTTGAGTGCTTTCAGGCTCTTCCCCTTGCCGCCCTTAGGATTGATGATTATGTCGAACATTGACAAATCCTCCGCATTGTATGGATTTGAAAACATTTTATCCTGCCGGTCGAAAACTGTCAAGCGTTGAACGATTTTCCCGCCCTGCGAGTTACGTACGACTAAGTACGCGCCTCTTGTGCGGGAGGGCTTTTCCTTGTTCATCATCCGAATATCGCCCTCGGGCTTCGAACAGCATATTTTTCCTAATGCCGGCGTAGAGCTTCACAGCGGGGTACTTAACAATTGGGGACGGGGCAAAATTGTTAAGAAAATTTAACAATTTTGCCCCGTCCCCAATTGTTTAACGGGGAGGTGGAGTGTTAAGGTTTCGCGACAGAGCAAAACTTCTGTTGATTTTGCGCGCGTGTGATGTTAATATTATTTTGATATCGGCATTTGTTTGCGCGCACGCCGCGCACGCGGGGAGGGGGGAAGTATGAAGATCCTGTTCAAAGGAGGCAACGTCATCGACGGCACGGGCGCGCCCGCATTCAAGGGTGACGTCCTGGTGGACGGCGAGCGCATAGCGGCGGTCGGAGCGGACATCTCCGCGCAGGCGGACGAGGTGGTGGACTGCACGGGTCTCACCGTTGCGCCCGGGTTCATCGACGCGCACTCTCACAACGACTTCTTCTACGACTACGAGGACGCGGAGAAGTATTACGCGCCATTTTTGAGGCAGGGCATCACCACTCAGGTGACGGGCAACTGCGGCTTCTCTCCCTTCGGAGTGGCGGCGGGGAGCAAGTTCAAGGACAAGGTGGGCGGAGGTCTCTTCCACGCCGTGAAGCCCGGCTCTTTCCGGGAATTTGCGGAGCGCGCCGCGGGGAGGCTCTTTGTCAACATGATCCCTCTCGTCGGGCACGGCACGACGAGGATAAGCATCTCCGGCTACGATCCCACGCCCCTCACCGAGGCGCAGATCGCGGAGGAGATGAAGCTGGTGGACGAGGCGATGGAAGGCGGCGCGTTCGGAGGCTCCTTCGGCTTTATGTACGAGCCAGGCATCTACTCCAAACACGATGAACTCGTTGCGTTTGCAAAGCGCATCGCAAAGTATGACGGCATCCTCACCGTGCATCCGCGCGCGTGCAGCAAGGTGGCGCTCGGCTATCCGCTGCTCTCCAAGCCGCACATCGAGCTCGCTCTCGACGAAGTGGTGGACATCATGAAGGAGAGCGGGGTGCGGACGGAATACTCCCACCTCATCTTCGTGGGCAAGACCTCGTGGAAGAGTCTGGATCCCATGCTCGCCAAGTTCCACCGCCTGAACGACGAAGGCTGCCGCATCGCCTACGACAACTATTCCTTCACCTACGGCGCGTCCGTCATCACGGTGGTGCTGCCGCCGTGGTACATGGCACTCCCGGAGGCGGACCGCAAAAAGCCCTTCAACATGTTCAAGCTCAAGCTGATGACCAACATCACCAAGCTCGCGCTGGGGCTGGACTTTTGCGACTTCACGGTGGCGTACATCTCCGACGATCCCGCCCACAAGAAATATGAGGGCAAGACGGTGTCGGAGTGCGCGAAGGAGGAGGGACTCTCCGACTTCGACATGTACATAAAGCTCGTCGATCTGAGCCGCGGGCAGGGGAGACTGTATCTCGGCAAATACTACAACGACGAGATTATAAACCGCCTCATGACGGACAGCCTCTCGGTGTTCATGACGGACGCATGGGTGGAGGCGGCAGGCACTCAGAACGGCGCGGCGTACCAGGGCTTCCCCTACTTCCTCGTGCGCGCGAGGGAACACGACATCCCCCTCGAGCGCGTCATACACAAGATGACGGGCAAGACGGCGGAACGCTTCTCGGTGAAAGAGCGCGGCACGCTCGCGGCGGGGAATTACGCGGACATCACGGTGTTCGACTACGCGGGAGTCAAGGTGGATCCCGCCGTCCCCGATTTCACTCCGCAGGGGATCAAGCACGTCTACGTCAACGGCGTTGCCGCGGTGAAGGACGGGAATTACCTCACGCAGCGCGCGGGCAAGCTGATCCTGAAAAAGTGAGCGTATTGCCCCAAAAGCGGGTTTATCCCGCCGAAATGTCGGATCAAACCTCAAAAGGGAGAGATATATGAAAGAAAAAGTCACCAAGTTGTTCTCCACGGTGAAAGCCATGTGGGACAAACCTCTCGAAGGACGTTTCCTCAACATCAAGGAAATAGGCGCGTTCGGGTTGTACGCCCTCGGCAACAGCTGGATCTACAACACGATCATGCTGGTCATCACCATCACCTACATCCCCTATTTCTACGGCATCGACGCCATCCACGGCTACACCATCTATATAGGCGGTTCGCTCATCAACATGTTCCTCGTCCCCCTCATCGGGCAGGCGATGGAGAAAAAGCGTACCAAGTGGGGCAGATACAAGCCGTACATCCTGTTCAGTCTTCCCCTGCTCGCGCTCTTCACCATGATGTCAATGTGGGCGCCGCAGTATTCTTCCGAGATCGACCGCGTCATCTATGCATATTGTTCCTGCGTGCCCGTCATCGCCATTTCGACGTTCGCCAACAATATGTATCAGACCATGCCCAACGTCATCACTCCCAACACTCAGGAGAGGGCGGACATCATGACGCCCATCGGGCTTATCGTCGGTTTTGCGCCCACCATCATGAACATCATCGTGGGTCCCATCCGCAGCGCGTTCATGGGGCAGGAGTACATTGCGATGCGCATCATCGGCGCCATTGCCGTCGTCATCGGCAGCCTTTGCGTGATGTTCATCCTGAAAGTCAAAGAGCGCGTCTACGAGCTTGAGGACAACAACCGCGAGCTCATCGAGGCGCAGGAAGCCGCCGCCCGTGCCGAAAGCGGCGAGGGCGGTGTAGCGGGCGAGATCGCGGAGTCGGAGACCTCTCCCGCCGAGGTGAAGGCGGCGGAGGCGGAGACCGCGCGTGGGGACGCCGAGAAGCTCTCCTTTGCCGAGAGCATGAAGCTGCTCTTCAAAAACAAGCCTCTCTGGATCCTCTTTGCGGCGCTCGTCATAGGTTCCCTTCGCGAGTTCTGGATGCAGTTCCAGCCCCTCGCGATCCAGCTCCGTTTCGCGGCGACGACCACGGAGGCACTCAACATCTCCGGCATACCCAACACGGTCATCGGCTTCGGCGTGACGGTGTCCATGCTCCTGCTCCCGTTCTGCACCCGCAAGCTCAACAAGAATTGGATCATCATCGTCTTCAGCTGCCTCTCGCTGCTGTCCACCGCGATCCTCGGCTTTGTCGGCTTCGAGAACATCCCGCAGGGCACGACGTCGGCGGTGGTGCTCACCCTCCTCTTCTTCCTTGCACGCGTCAATCCGACCTACCTTCTCATCCCCGTCATGCTCGGCGACCTCGCGGACTATCAGCAATATAAGACGGGCAGACGACTCGAGGGGCACATCCAGAACTTCATCATGGTCATCCCCGTGCTGATGTCCTTCGTCTTCATGCTCTGCGGCTGGGTGTGGCAGCAGGAGATCGGCTTCGAGCCCTCCAACTACACCGACATCGAAGTGGTGCCGCAATATCTGCAGGACATCGCCACCGAGTGGTTCACTGCGGCATTCCTGCTCTCTGCGGCGAGCATCCTTGGCATGATCGTCATCCTCATGTTCTATCCGCTTTCCAAGAAGAAGGTGGAGGAAGTGACGGCGGCGCTCCGCGGCGCGTCCGTCAATGCGGATGAGATGGGAGAGGGCGCCCTCAACTTTATGGCAGAGATGCGCGGCGAGAGCGATGCCGTCGAAGTCGTGGACGCAGAGGACGACTCGGACGGCGGAAACGTCTTGGAGGGTGGAGACGCCCCCGATGCGGGCGATGCGGAAGTCACGGATGCAGACGCCGGGAGCGCGTCCGAAAGCGAGGACGAAAGCGGCGGCGGGACTTCCGATCGGCAGGAAGATAAAGAAGGATAAGATCATATCTAAACGCGCCGCCTGCGGGCGGCGCGCGTTTTAGAGGGCGGATGCCAAGGGCTGCATCCGCATTGCACCGCGCGGCGCGCGGGTGGAGGTGAAAATGAGATTCGAAGCGAGGGACGGAGCGTTTTACGCGGACGGCAAAAAGACCGTGATATACTCGGGCGCGATGCACTATTTCCGCGTCCTGCCCGAATATTGGCGCGACAGGCTCTCAAAGCTCAAAGCCTGCGGCTTCAACACCGTGGAGACCTATATGTGCTGGAATCTCCACGAGCCTAAGAAAGGGCAGTTCGATTTTTCGGGGAGGCTGGACATCCGCCGCTACATCGAGACCGCGCGGGAGCTGGGGCTGTACGTCATCCTGCGCCCCGGTCCTTACATCTGCGCGGAGTGGGATGCGGGCGGGTTCCCCGCTTGGCTGCTTGCGGACGAAAATCTGCGGCTTAGGTGCAACGACGCCGTCTATCTCTCCCATGTGCGCGACTACATCGCGCGGGTGATGGAGGAGGTGGGCGACCTTCAATGCACCGAGGGCGGTCCCATCATCGCCATGCAGGTGGAGAACGAGTACGGCAGCTACGGCAACGACAAGACCTATCTCGCCGCCCTCAAAGGCATCATGGAGGAGTGCGGCGCGAATGTGCTTCTCTTCACGTCGGATGGCACCTGCCCCTACATGCTCGCGGGCGGCAGCACGCCGGGCGCGCTCGTCACCGTCAACTTCGGCAGCAATGTTGCGGGGAGTTTCGCCGCGCTCAAAGAGGTGCAGAAGGACGCCCCGGAAATGTGCACGGAGTTCTGGTGCGGATGGTTCGACCACTTCGGCGAGAAGCACCACACCAGGGGATATAAGAGCGTGCTGAAAGAGGTGGAAGCCTTCCTCGACCGTGGCGCGAGTTTCAACTTCTATATGTTCCACGGCGGCACCAATTTCGGATTCACGGCAGGGGCGAACTACGCCTCGCGCTATCAGCCCACCGTCACCAGCTACGACTATTGCGCCCTCCTCAACGAGTACGGCGGCTACACCCCCGCTTATCACGCAGTCAGGGACTTGATGTGGTCAAAACAAGGGGTTAAACCTCCCGTTTTGCCTCCTGAGCCTGAGACGCAGGACATCGGCAAGATCGGTCTCACCGAGTGTACGGGACTCATGGAGAATGAGGACACCGTGGGCGTGAAGCACCGTTCCGGCGTGCCGCTCTCCATGGAAAAGTACGGGCAGGATTTCGGTCTCATCCTCTATCGCACCACGCTCCCCGGATACTACGGCACAGGGTTCCTCTCCGTCAGGGAAGTGCGCGACATAGCCCACGTTTTCGTCAACGGCGAGAGGATGCGCACCTTCCGCCGCAGCGACGAGGGCAAGCTGCTTTTCAAGCTCATAGGCAAGCATTCCTTCCTCGCCAAGGGTATGAAAAAGGGAGACGAGATCGCCGTCCTCGTGGACGCCATGGGCAGGGTGAACTACGGCGAGAAGCTCTGCGACCGCAAGGGTATCTCCGACGTCATGTTCAACAATCAGACGCTCATGGACTTTGACGTCACGTCCTTTCCCCTCGACAACATCGAGAAGCTGGATTGGTCGCGCGGCGCGGAGAAGTTCCCCAAGTTCTTCCGCGGCACCTTCACCGCCCGGAGCAAAGCGGAGTGCTTCGTCCGCTTCGACGGTTTCACCAAAGGCTACATCTGGGTCAACGGCTTCAACCTCGGGCGTTTCTGGAACGTCGGACCCCAGCGTGCCCTCTATCTCCCCGGCGCCCTCCTTCACACCGACCGTCCCAACGAAATAGTTTTGCTCGAACTCGAAGGCTGCGCGGCACAGAGTGTGAAGATCACCGACACTCCCGATCTCGGCTGAAAACGCTGCCGGCATACCGTGCCACGCGTTACGCGGCACTCATCTCCGCGATTTTGCGGAAACACTCGGAGCCGCGCGCCGCATTGTAGTGTGCGGCACCGCGCTGTGTTTGCGACCGGACAGCTTGCGTCGTTATCTTCCGCCGATGCCGTACAGTGCCGCCGGTGGAAGCCGATACGCAAATTCTCCGTCCGCGCGTTATTTCCGCGCGGACGGAGAGGGCGAAAAACCGCCCTCGTCCCGTCCTTCCGCGGGCGCCGTTCTTCGCGGTTCGCCCGAAAAAACAGGAAAAAGCGGAGTTTTTGAAAATAATTTCAAAAAATCAAAAATTTTTTCATTTTCGTGTAACGTTTTGCCCTCGAAAAACAGTCTATATAATAGAGAGGATACAAAGGGTGGAAAATATTTCGGGTCCTTTAATCTCTCGTGTGCGTTGCCACGGAGGGCGCGTGAGAAAATCCGGTACATGTTCTGGCAGGTGCATTACCCTTTCCCCCTTCGCGGCGGCGCTCCTGTTTCAATGCGGTGGCACGTCGCGCGCGCCTTTTGTGCGGTTCCGGTTCTTTGCCGGTGCGGAAGATGGGCGCGGCGGTGCTCAAGCGCTGGACATTCCGCGCGTTTTGGTCTAAAATAATTACGCTTGCACCCGTAGCTCAGTTGGATAGAGTGTCAGATTCCGATTCTGAAGGTCACAGGTTCGACTCCTGCCGGGTGTACCAAACCCCTGAGGCGTTTTTCGCCTCAGGGGTTTCTGTTTTCCGAGCAGGAGTCTTACCCGACGCTGACGCGTTTACCCCACAAAAAATTCTGCGTATTTTTTGCGGGGACCCCGGGAAACATTGCATGCGAATTATACATAGCCGCTGCTAAAAGCGATGTGCGGAAGAGATGCCGGCACTTTGCTGTTCCGTCGCCCCTTGGGCTCCTTACGCCTCCTGCCGGGTGTACCACACTCCCGCCGTTTTTACGGCGGGAGTTGCTTTTGGGAGGTAAAACGGTCTGCTATTTTTAGTTTGGCATACGACAAAATTTGTCGTAGACTGTTTAATGTCAGGCTGACATAATCAAGGTACAAGTTCTGGAGGAGGAAATGGAAAAGCAGTACAAACCTTTAAGCGAAATAGTGGGCGAAAATGTAAAACGCCTGATAAAAGAAACAAAATACCGAACACAAGAAGACTTTGCTTATGCCTACGGAGTCGAGACACGGACACTCAGCAGATGGCTCAACAAAGGAATAAACAATATCGATACACTGGAACAACTTGCCGATTTTTTGTCGGTGAGAATCGCGGACTTGCTCGCGCGAGATAATGAAAAATAGAAAGGAGAAAACGATATGTATTATTTGGTTAAAGGGAATTGGCGCGGTGAAGAAGATTCGTCGTTTGAATGGGTGATTAAAGCCGAATCGGAAAAGGAGGCACTTGCCGAGATCGATAACAATTGCGAAGTGAACGAGATACGCGTAATTTCTGCAGAAGAAAGGATAGAGCGCGAAAAAGAAGCGTTATTTGAAAATATCCGCAGGGAGTATATTCTCAACCATTACGGAGATTGCTCGATACGTGAATATACAAAAGCAAAAAAACAAATGGAAGAGGATAAAGAGTTATATTATGACGCGCTTGTGGAATATAGCAAAAGTATGCGACTCAGACACAGGTTGTTACCTTTTATAGATGAGAAAACGATGACAGTGAGCGAATTCCACCAAGCGCTGTCGGCTTTGTGTCAGGCAAAAACAGATGAAGAATTCAATGCCGTATGGGCAGCAGTGAAAAAACACTGAGAGGAAGAGGACAGGCGCATTTCGAGGTGTAAAACAATCGAAAGTGGTTGAATCCATGTAAATTGTTTTAGGAATATACCTACGTTTCGGAAGCGAAATAAAGCTCGTTTTTCTAAACAGGCGGACGAGGACCGCAGTGTCATATGGCACTGCGGTGACCGTCTCGGTTTTCAGAAAAGCAGGAGATACACATGAGATATTTAGCATTTGATATAGAATGTTGCGACGGAAAGCACATATGCGAGTTCGGCTACGTGATTGCAGACGATAAGTTTAAAATTTTAGAAAAAGACATCATTCTTATTAATCCCGAAAGCAGATTTGATTTAGCCGAAAGATCAGGAAGCAAAGGCTTAAATTTGTTTTTTACAAAAAACCAATATTACGGCAGTCTGCCTTTTACGACATATTATAATACGATCAAAGCTCTTCTGGAATATCCGGATCAGATTGTCATGGGGCATGCACTAAAAAGTGATGCCGAGTTTTTGCGCGCGGCTTGTGAGCGCTACAGATTGCCGCACATCAACTTTTCGTTTTTCGATTCGCAAAAAGCATATAGCACGTATGCCAATATAAACTATAGCATTTCGTTGGAGGACGCGGCAAATGCAATGTCAATCGAAAAGCCGGAACATTTGCATAAAAGCGATGACGACGCGCTTCTTTCATTGCGGTTGACTCGAGCGATGTGTCAGAATTCGGGAATTGATTTTTCGCTCTTTGCGGATCTTTATCCTAGGGCATTCGGCCGCAGCAAAGATGGCGAAATATGCTATAAGGGTGACAGTTTGCCTGAAATGCTAGAAGCACTGGAAAAAACGCCCGAATTATTAAGTCGCGCTCAAAGGAAGAGATGTATTAAAGAGTTCTGCTTGTATCTCGCGAGTGTAGGTGCGACTGTAAAAAGCAGGCTCAGCGGCAAGAAGTATTGTTTCGGGCAGGCATTTGAGGAGAATTGTACTAAAAAGGCGCTATTCTTGATGTACTTAATGAGGCAACACGGAAGTGATTATAATCCGAAAGTAACAGATAATGACTTGTTTGTTGCAACAGATGATGAAATGTCCAATGCTCAAGCAGGAAAAGGGCGGATCGCTGCGGCTTATCGGAAAAAAAGTCACGGCGGACGGATCAAGATCATGTCTTTTGCAGAGTTGTATACCTTGCTCAATGTCACGGAAGATATGCTGAAGCAGATGATGCTCCCCTCACTCGAAGAAAACTGGAAACAAAATATAAAAGCGCTTGTGCCTTCGACAGGAGATACCGCAAGTACCATAGGTGATGTATTGAAAGCAAAAGGAATTAATTTGAGCTGATCTTGCAGTAATGTAGCTGGCGGAACAAGTCAGATGTTGTTTGAACGATAGTGGGCTGTTTATGAAATAGCGGTGGCGAACATGGTAATATTCATTATATCACCGGTCGGGTTTATCAAATGTGACCAAACGATATAAAAGTCATTTTTATATTGACACGGTGTCAGAGCGGTGGTATATTATTCTTGCTGACACAGCGTCAGGATGCGGAGCACCGGGAGCGGAACGGGAACGGGTGCCGAAAGCCGCGGCGCGGAGGAAGGAGAGAGCTATGGCAAAGAAAGCATTGGTGGCATATTTTTCGTGCACGGGGACTACGGAGCGCGCAGCGCGTGTGCTTGCGGCGGCGATCGGCGCGAAGGTTTATGAGATAGAGCCTGCCGAGCCGTACACGGCGGCGGACCTCGATTGGACGGACAAAAAGAGCCGCAGCACGCTGGAAATGAAGGACGAGAGTTGCCGTCCCGCCATCGCGGGCAGATGTGCGGATGTGGCGGAGAGCGATGTGATCTTCCTCGGATTCCCGGTGTGGTGGTACACCGCGCCGAGGATCGTGGAGACCTTCCTTGAAAGCTACGATTTTGCCGCCAAGACGGTGGTGCCGTTTGCGACGTCCGGCGGGAGCGGGCTGGGTAAAACCGCCGCTGCGATGCGCAAGGTGTGTCCTTCGGCTGCGGTGGCGGAGGGCAGGATGCTGAACGGCAGGCAGGACGAAGCCGCGCTCAGGGCGTGGGCGGAAGGCTTCCTTCGCTGAAATGTCTCGGACGGGTGCTGTCCGAACACTATAAACAGACTAAACATAAGGAGAAAAAATATGCTGGGTGATTTCACTTATTGCAACCCCACCAAACTCTATTTCGGCAAGAACGCGCTGGACGGACTGAAAGGCGAGCTGGAAAAATACGGCAAGAACGTGATGTTGGTCTACGGCGGCGGCTCCATCAAGCGCAACGGCATCTACGACAAGGTGACCGCCATTCTCCGCGAGTGCGGCAAGGATATCACCGAGGACGCGGGCGTCATGCCCAACCCCACCGTGGAGAAACTGAATGAGGGATGCGAGCGCGCGCGTGCGTGCAAGGCGGATCTCATCCTCGCCGTGGGCGGCGGATCGGTGTGCGACTACGCAAAGGCGGTGTCCGTCTCGGCGTATTGCGGCGAGGACGCTTGGGAGAAATATTTTATCCGGTTCGAAGAGCCGACCTGCAAGCTCATCCCCGTGGGCTGTGTGCTGACCATGGTGGGCACGGGCAGCGAGATGAACGGCGGCTCCGTCATCACCAATCACGCCGAGAAGCTCAAGATAGGGCACGTATTCGGCGAGGAAGTGTTCCCCAAGTTCTCGGTGCTCGATCCCGAGTTCACCTACACGCTCCCCGAATATCAGATGAAGGCGGGCTTTTATGACATCATGTCCCACATTTTGGAGCAATATTTTTCCGGTGAGGACGACAACACGTCGGACTACATCGCGGAAGGTCTGTTGCGCTCCCTCATCCACAGCTCCCGCATCGCGGTGAAAGATCCCAAAAATTACGAGGCGCGCAGCAACATCATGTGGACTGCGACCTGGGCACTCAACACCCTCATCGCAAAGGGCAAAGCCACGGATTGGGAAGTGCATATGCTGGGGCAAGCAGTCGGCGCGTACACCGACGCCACCCACGGCATGACGCTCTCCGCAGTCTCCATGCCATATTACCGCCTCATCATGCCGTACGGCGTGGACAAATTCGCCCGTTACGCCGTCAACGTCTGGGGGGTGGACGCTGCCGGCAAGAGCAAGGAGCAAGTTGCTTCGGAAGGTCTTGACGAGATGGAGAAGTGGATGCACGAGATAGGATTGGTCATGAACATCTCCGAGCTTGGTGCCACCCCCGACATGCTGGACGGCATCGTGAAAGCTACCTTCCTCAACGAGGGCGGATATAAGGTGCTGACAGCGGCGGATGTCAAGATGATCCTTGAACAGAGCATGTAAACATACCGCATGCCTCGGCGCATGCAAATTGTACCTCCTAAGCAAAAGCCCCGCAGAAATGCGGGGCTTTTGCACAAGAGATATGCGGGATATTTGTTTTAATACTGCTGGCAAGTTCCCTAGCATACGTTCCGAAAAGAAAACGTGTCGGCTTTTCATCGTTAGGTGTCCGCCGGTGTTCCGGGCGTATTTTCGGGCAGGCAACGCACATACGGCGGGGCTGCGAGCAGCGCGCTGCGGCGCAGGTAAAGGACGGCGAGCGAGACTCCTGCGGCGAGCGCGGAGGAGATGACGAACGCCCACCAAAGTCCTTCGCCTCCCATTGCGAGCGGCAGCAGGAATGCGAGGGGGAGAAAGAGGAGAGGTTGTGCCGCATAGCAGAGCAGGGAGGGAAGCTTTGCGCCCACAGACTGCATGAGCGCGCCCGCGAGCATGCCTGCGGGCAGGAAGGGCAGGGAGAGCGCGAGCAGCCGCAGCCCCTTCCCTCCGTAACGCAGTATGCCGTCGTCCGCGGTGAAGATGCGCATCAGTGCGTCCGCGCCTCCGCCCGCGACCGACATGAGAGCCGCGGCGCACCCCGCCGCGAGCAGAGCGGTGAATCGCACCGAGGTGCGGAGACGGTCGCTTTTTCCCGCGCCGTAGTTGAACCCCGCGACGGGGGAGAGGGCTTGCGCAAGTGCCGTAAAGGGCGCGACGGCGAAGGTGATAAGACGGGACATATAGCCGTATGCCGTGACGGCGGTCTCGCCGTCGTAAATGCTCAAACGGTTGTTTATTATGAGAGAAATGAGCGATAAACTTCCGATTTGTACGAGTGACGGCACTCCTATGCCGACTATGGCGCGCACGGCGGAGAGGCTTGGGCGCGCACTTTTCAGCTCCATAGAGGAGAAGCGCGCGAACCACAGAACGCTCATCGAGAAGCTGATGAACTGCGCCGCCACAGTGGACGCGGCGGAGCCTGCGACGCCCAGCCCCGCGCCGAGGATCAATCCCGCGTCGAGGGCGACGTTGACGGAGATGGGGATGATCCAGATGAGCAGGGAATAGAGGCTGCCACCTTCCGCGCGGATGATAGAAGAAAACCCCGTCGAAAAGACGTTGCCCGCGAGGATGATGATGAAGTAGGTCCTTGCGTGTTCATAGAGTTCCCCCGTTGCTCCCATCGCGGAGAGCAAGCGGGGCATGGCGGTAAAGCCCACCGCGGTCACAAGCACCGCCGTTACGTAGAATGCCGCCATCGCACTCAGCGTGACCGTTGCGGCGCGTTTTTTGTCTCCGCTGCCGAGGGAGCGGGAGACGATGGACGCCGCGCCGCCGCCTATTGTGGTGGCTATCGCGCTTTGCAGGATGACAAAGGGATAGACGGCGGAGACGCCGCCCATTGCCGCGTCTCCCACTCCGCGTCCCACAAAGAGGGCGTCCGTGAGAGAATAGACGGAGTTGAACACCAGCCCCGCAAGCGCGGTGAGCGCGAAACTCAGCACCTGCTGCCTGACGCTGCCGGATGCGAGGCGTTCCGTCTTTGTCGTCGTGTCTTTCATTTTTTCAATGCTTTGAAACCCGCGCGGTAGACGAGGGCGGAACTCAGCACGTTGCGCCACCACCCGAACATCAGGGGAGTGTAGCGGTAGTGTTTCTCCACCTCTTGCAGCAAGCCCATGTACGCCATCATCACTCCCCAGCGGATCTCTTCGCCGCGGGAGAGGGTGACGGGGATGTCGGCGCGCTCGTTGTACGCCTTCGCGCTCAAAGTTTTTTTGCGGAAAGGTTTGAAAAATTCCAGGCACACGAAGTCCGCGACGGGATCTCCCCAAAAGCTGCGTTCGGGGTCTATCCACCAGAATTTCTTGCCCTGCGCGGTCTCCTGCACGATGATGTTGGGCATCCAGATGTCATAGTTGACCATGCGGCATTCCGCCTCGTTCAGCGTGTCGGCATAGCGGTCGATGAGACGGAGGAGCTTTTCTCCCCTGCGGGAGCGCACTCCTTTCTTTTCCGCGTCGCGGAGGAGGTCCTCCGTCATGGCGCGGACGGCGTCGTGCCAGGTGGGGTGCAAGCCGCGCTGCACATATCCGAACCCCTCGCCCTTCACCTTGTGCATGGACGCCGCCATGCGTGCGAGTTGTTCGGCGAGTGCCTGCGCGTCCTCCCCCTTTTCGCCGCCGGGATGCCTGCCTTCTATCATGCTCATGACGAACCAATCCGCAGGGATCAGCTCCCGCGAGAAGTCCGCGTAAAAGACCTCCGGCACGGGGATGTCGGTGCGCTCGCGCATGAGGGAGTACCAATGCACTTCGGCGCGCATCATATCCTTTTCGTAGAGTTGGACGTCGGCGTCCGCCGCGGGCGCGACTTTGAGGGCGTAAGTGTTGCCGTCCTCGACTGTGACGGCGAGCACGGTGTTGAACTCTCCCGCGCCGAGAGGCTCGGCGGATACGGCTGCGCCCAGCCCCGCCTTTTTCATCATCGCGGACGCGAGTGCGAAAGTGACTTCGGTCTTGCTTTTGCTTTTCATGTGTCCCCCCCCCTTTTTTTTGCGTTACTGTTGACGCTTTCCGCCGCCCGCTTTTCATGTGTCCGGCGGATGACTTCTGCTGTCCACACAAGAAAAGTGTAGAAGAAGGCGAGGGGCAATAATATCAAAAATACGATAAAATTATCAAAAATACGACATTTTACGGCAGATGTGCTAAAATGGTATTTAAGTCTTGCATGGGGATATCGGCAAGTTCCGGCTGTGCAAAAGCGCCGAAAAGAATTGTTCCGCGCCCGGATCGCGTTATTTCGCTCAGGCACGGGAGGGAGATATGGACAGACTGCCTTATGAGATAGAGGTCGCCCCCGCGGGCAGAGATCCCGCCTTCGCACAGAGAGAGGCGGGGGTGGCGCACACCCCGTACGAGACGGAAAAGGTGTTTTACTCCTGCATCCGGGCGGGGGACGCAGAGGGCGTGAAAAGGTTTTTCGACGACTATCTCTCGCAGGGGATAGTGGTCGGCAGTATGTCCGCGGATCCGCTCACGCAGATGAAATATTTTGCCGTGTGCTGCATCACGCTCGCCTGCCGCTATGCGATATCGGGCGGTTTGGCCGAGAAGGAAGCCTTCAATTTCAGCGACGAGTGCATAAGGCGGGTGGACGGCATGAAAAGGGGAGAGGAGATCATGTCCTTCCTGATGAGCAGAGCGTGCGAACTTGCGGAACGCGTGGGGGAGAAGGGTGCTGCGGCGGATGTTCCGCCGCCCGTGAGGAAGTGTCTCAACCACATCAGCCGCAATCTGCACGGCAAGATCACGCTGTCCGAGCTTGCGGAGTATTGCGGGCTTTCGCGGGATTATCTCTCGCTGCTGTTCAGAAAGAGCGTGGGGTGCAGCGTGTCGCGCTATGTGACGAGAAGGAAGCTGGAGGCGGCGAAAGCCATGCTTTCGGGCGCGTATACCGTGGGCGAAGTCGCCTACCTGCTCGGTTTTTCTTCGGAGAGCCATTTCATCAAGCGTTTCGGAGAGGAATACGGCATGACGCCCACAAAGTGGCGGCGGGAGAGAGCGTTGAGCGGCGAGTCCCGCCCCGACAAAGAGTGCGGAGGGGCGAAAACGGATTTGTCCTCGTCCTGCTTGCCCTAGGGGTGCGGTTTGGTGTTATAATAGAGCGCGGAGGCGGATATGAGAAGAAAGGACAGAGAGATGTCCCGCGAGTTCGCGCTCGCGGTCATGGACAAGTGCGAGTGGACGGTGGTGTCCTTCGTGACGCCGGAGGGCGAGCCTTACGCCGCCCCCGTCAGCGCGGTGAGAGAGGGCGACGCACTCTTTTTCCACACCGCGAAAGAGGGCAGAAAGATAGACTGCATCCTTCATTCTCCCGCCGTACACGTTGTGTGCGTCGGTGACGTGGAGAGGGCGAAGGACAAGTTCACCACGGGATACGAGTGCGCGATGGCGGACGGAGTGTGCCGCGAGGTCACGGAGGACGCCGAGAAGCTGCACGCGCTGCGCCTCATCGCGGAGAAATACACCCCGGAGCATATGCCCGCATTCGATGACGAAGTGGCGGCGAGCCTAGCGCGGACGGGCGTCTACCGCATAGATCTCGGCTCGGTCACGGGCAAGGCAAAGGTGCTTAAAAAGTGACGCAAGGGGCGGAGTACGCCGAGAAATCGCACAAAGGAATAACACAAAATGCAATGTTTATCGGGCGATTTTGCACGATAAACTCGGAGAAATGATGAAAAGCGACGGAAAGAAGGAACTTGCGTTTTTGACGCGTGTCATGCGCGAGGCATGGATAAAGTGCGAGCATCTCGCTCTCAACACCCGCGGCAAAGGGGCGTTCGACCTTGTCACTGATATGGATGTTGCGATGGAGAGATACATCGACGGGGCGATAGCCGAGAGCTTCCCCGGAGACGTCGTCGTGGGGGAGGAACTCAACCCGTTGAGGGAGCTTCCTGCGGGCAGGGCGTGGACGGTGGATCCCATCGACGGCACGGTGAACATGGCACACGGGCTGCCCCTTTTCGGGGTGCAATGCGCGTTCGCGGTGGACGGCGTGCCGAGAGCCGCCGCCATCTATCTCCCGCGGTATGAGGAGATGTACACCGCGGTGCGCGGCGGGGGAGCTATGCTCAACGGTCAGCCCGTTTCCGTCTCGGGGAGAGTGGCGGAGGACGCCGTTGTGAGCGTGGGGGACTACTCCCACAAGACGGCGGCGCACGCCGAAGGGCAGATCGCGCGCGTGAGATATCTTTACGACCGCGTGTCCAAGCTCCGCCATTTCGGGGCGGCGAGCGTGGCTTTCGCGTGGTTTTCGAGCGGCAGGACGGACGGTATGATGATGTACACCCGCAATCTTTGGGACATCGTGCCGGGTTGGCTCATCGCGGAGGAAGCGGGCGGCATCGCGCTGTCCGTGAACGGCGGGGAGTACGCACTCGGCACGGACGGCATCGTAGTGTGCGCGTCCGAGAGCATAGCCGCGCTTTTTGAGGAGGCGGCTGCCGCCGCCAAGGAGGGATCATGACCGAAAAAACCAAAGCATTGCTCGGCGACATCGCAAAAAGCATAGGGCACACCCCCGTCATTCCCCTCGGAGAGGGCATTTTCGGCAAGGACGAGGGCAAGAATCCCGCGGGTTCCATAAAGGACAGAGCTGCGTTCTACATCATCCGCGACGCGCTTGAAAGCGGTGCGCTCCGCGAGGGCGCGCCCGTGGTGGAAGCCACCAGCGGCAACACGGGCATAGGTCTTGCCTATGTCTGCGGGCTTCTGGGCATCCCCGTCATCCTCACCATGCCCGAGAGCATGAGCGAGGAGAGGAGGAAGATGCTTGCGGACTACGGTGCGCAGCTTGTCCTCACCTCCGCCGCGGAAGGCATGGGCGGCGCGGTCGCCGAGGCAAAACGCATAGTCAGGGAGAGCGGCGGCTTTTTTGCGGATCAGTTCGCCAATCCCTCCTCCGTCACCGCGCATTTCGAGACCACCGCGCCGGAGATCTTCTCCGCATTGTCCTCCGTCAAAGCCATCGTCGCGGGCGTGGGCAGCGGCGGCACGGCTATGGGCATCAAGAAATACATCACCGCGCACGGCTTGGACTGCAAAGTCTTCGCGCTCGAACCCGCCGAAAGCCCTCTCATGAGCGAGGGGCGCGCGGGCGCGCATCTCATACAGGGCATAGGGGCGAACTTCATCCCCGCGCTGGTGAACACCTCCGCCTTTGACGGCATCCTCACGGTGAGGGGAGAGGACGCGGTGAAAGAGGTGGGCGCGCTCTGCCGCACACATGGTTTGAAGTGCGGCATCTCCTCCGCGGCGGCGGTGCTGGGCGCGCGTATGCTGAGGGAGAAAATGCAGGGCGACATCCTCGCCATCCTTCCCGACCGCTCCGACCGTTATCCCGCAGAGCTCTACCGCTGACACCGCAACAAAGACTTGAACAAACAAAAACGCGGGATAAACCCGCGTTTTTGTTATTGCATTTTGGATGAACGAGTGTCTCGGGCTCGTATACCGTCAGTCCTTTTCCCTGCCGATGAGATAGTCGACAGTCACGTCGAAGTAATCCGCAAGTCTCCAAAGGCTCTCGATGCTCGGCTCTTTCTTGCCGTTCAGCCAGTTGCAGACTGCGCTTTGGCTTATGTCGATCTTGCGCGCAAGTTCCGACTGTGAGAGCATTTCTATTTTCATCAGATAGGACAATCTTTCGGCGAGGATGACTTTCATGGTTGACATTTTAGCCCGCAAGCAATATCCTTAGAGATAAGTTATATCCTTGGATATTGCAGGTTTAAGAAGATGAGAGCGAGACTGCGTATATGATGTGCGATCAGCTTGAAAAAATTTTGAGTTACGTCAACGAAAAGGGGAGGGTGAATGCCTACGAGGTCGCGGCGTTGTTTTGTGATGAGCCCGACCTTATAGAATTTGTGCGCGCATGGGTCTCGTTGGATATCTTGGCACAGTCCGATCTGATCGGCATCACCGAAAACCGCTTTGAGTTTTGCGCTTTGCCGAGCGGCGGCAGCACAAAACACTCTTGATAAACTGACAAGTGTTCCCCACCCGCCCGCCCCCCTTGTGTTCCGATGAGCTCACGGTTTGGGCGTATTAACGAGCAGCTTGATAGAGCAGCCTTTGTGTACGTCTCGAATAAGTGCGCTTGACTTTGGGATAGGGCGGGGTATAATTTAATTATCCTTTCCTCGGAGGTCGATCGTGTCCGAGCGCGTTGTGGTCGGAATGAGCGGCGGAGTGGATTCCGCCGTTGCCGCGAGCCTGCTCAAAGAGCAGGGTTTTGACGTGGTGGGACTTTACATGTCCAATTGGAAGGACGAGGACGAGGACGGCGTGTGCACGGGGGAGAAGGATTGGTCGGACGTGGCGCGGGTGTGCGAGGTGATCGGCATCCCATACTACTCGGTGGATTTTTCCGCGGAATATATGGACAGGGTGTTCCGCCTTTTTGTGGAGGAGTACCTCAGGGGGCGCACTCCCAACCCGGACGTGCTGTGCAACCGCGAGGTGAAATTCGGACCTTTCGTGAAATTCGCGCGGGGGCTGGGGGCGGATCTCATCGCAACGGGACACTATTGCGACATCGCGCACGAGGGAGGAAGGAATTTCCTGCTTCGCGCCGCGGACGAGAACAAGGATCAGACCTACTTCCTCAATCAGGTGACGGAACGTCAGCTAGACGACGTCGTATTCCCTTTGGGCGGACTTAATAAATATGACGTGCGCGAGTATGCGCGCGCGCAAGCGATACCCGTTGCGGAGAAGAAGGACAGCACGGGGATATGTTTCATCGGCGAGCGCAGGTTCCGCGAGTTCCTTTCCCGCTACATCCCCATGAAGGAGGGGGACATCGTGACGGCGGACGGCAAGCGGGTGGGCAGACACCGCGGCGTCTACTACTATACCATCGGGCAGCGCAGAGGGCTGGGCATAGGCGGCAGTGCGGAGGGCAACGGCGAGAGCTGGTTCGTCCTCGACAAGGATGTGGAGCGCAATCTTCTCATCGTGTCACAGGGAGAGGATGACGTCCTCTTCAAGGACACGCTCGTGACGGAAGGGTTCAATTTCATCACCCGACCGGAGGGAGAGGACTTCGAGTGCGAGGTGCGCATCCGTCACCGCCAGCCTCTCCAACGCGCGCACGCGTATATATTAAAGGATGGAGTTCGCATAGAGTTTGCGGAAAAACAGCGTGCCATAGCCCCCGGGCAGTACGCGGTGTGCTACCGCGGCAGGGTATGCCTGGGCGGAGGGGTGATAGGTGCCGCATCGGACAGAGGAGAGGACCGTCCGCAATGACGCTTCGGGAGAGCGCGGCAGGGCGGAGAACGCGAGAGGGAAGAGATGCAAGCGGGAGCATTTATTGATGAACGTATAAATAGTTGGGGTGCTAGTGACGCACGTTACGGCAGGCTGCCGGGCATGGACGTGCTCAAGATCCTTGCCATAATTTTCGTGGTGTTGACGCATTGTTACACCGATACCTTCCGCGCCGTGCGCGTGCCCGAACTCTGGATAGGCGCGGCGGTGCCTGTTTTCATCATCATAGGCGCGTTCAATTATTGCAGGAAGGCGGTAAAAATGAAGCTCGCCTCTCCGCGAGGCTGGTACACCCGCCGCAATCTCTTTTCCTACTTCAAGAGGATAGGCATCCCGTACATAGTGTTCATGATCGCGCAGCTCATAGTGCTGCCGCTCATCGGCTATGCGCCCGTCACCGAAGTGTTGCTCAACACCGTGAAAGGCGGCATGGGTGCGGGAGGGTATTATCTCGTCGTGTTCGTGCAGCTCTTTCTGCTCGTCCCCTTCTTCTATTTCGCTCTCAAACGCCGTCCCTTTCTGACGCTGCTCGTTGCATTCGCGGTGCGTGTCGCGTTCGGCGCGCTGTGCGAGAGGGTGTTAATGCCCCTCGATCCCTACGTGTTCGAAGGGGTGAACAAGCTCCTCTCCGTACGCTTCTTCGTGTGCATCGCCTGCGGTATGACGGCGTTCCTCCACTACGAGAAATTCACGCCGCGCATGGTGACGGTGATGCTGCTCGGCGGCTTTGTCATCTCGGCGGCAAAGTTCTTTTTCGGCGGGACGGGAGTGTATGAGGCGGATCTGGCGTGGTCGTGTCTGCAACAAGCACTCTGGTGCACGGGGATCACCGTCATGCTCCTGAAGGGATTTGTAATTAAGGACGCGACCTTCGCGCAGAAAGTAATGGCGTTCATCGCAGGCAGCACCCTGCACATTCTCCTTTTCCAGCAGATATATTTCTGCGGGGTGGGAGTGGGCAGACACCTTGCCTACATCGACGCACCCGCGGCATTGCTTGGCGGGCTTGCGGTCTACATTCTTTGGACTCTCGCCGAAAAGAAAGCGGTGCCTTTCGTAATACGGCTCCTGCGCCGCGCCGCGGCGAAATGACGCACGCTTTTTCCCGCCCGTCGCGGTTTCCTTACGGAGCGCGGGAGGGGGGAGAAAGCGGAAACGAAAGTTTCCGAAAATTTCTTGAAATTTCCACCTCAAAACGCTTTACAAACCCCGTCGCATTGTTATATCATAGCGGGGCTGCCAAGGGAGAAAACCCCGTAAACAGTACGATTTTGAAAGGATGTGACCACAATATGTGGGGGTGTCCGAAGCCGATTTCGGAACTTGTAAAAAAGTTGAGAAAAAGGACGAAAAATCGTTGACAAGGGTTTGAGCCTGTGGTAGTATGTAAAAGCTGTCACCAAAAAAGGGGCAGCAAGAACCTTGAAAATTGAACATGTTGGAAAAGCGATTTTAATGTGAATTAAATCCAAAAATTCAATGCGTCTAACCTTTGAACGCATAGTCAAGATTGAACTTAAGAGTTTGATCCTGGCTCAGGACGAACGCTGGCGGCATGCTTAACACATGCAAGTCGAACGGACTGATTCCTTCGGGATGAAAGTTAGTGGCGAACGGGTGAGTAATGTATGAGCAACCTGCCCCTGTCAACGGGATAACACTTAGAAATAGGTGCTAATACGGTATAAGACCACGGCATCGCATGATGCTGCGGTAAAAGATTTTATCGGACAGGGATGGGCTCATATCCCATTAGCTAGTTGGTGAGATAACAGCCCACCAAGGCGACGATGGGTAGCCGAGCTGAGAGGCTGATCGGCCACATTGGGACTGAAACACGGCCCAGACTCCTACGGGAGGCAGCAGTGGGGAATATTGGGCAATGGAGGCAACTCTGACCCAGCAATGCCGCGTGAGTGATGAAGGTCTTTTGATTGTAAAGCTCTTTTCTTGGGAACGAAGATCTGACGGTACCCAAGGAATAAGCCCCGGCTAACTACGTGCCAGCAGCCGCGGTAATACGTAGGGGGCAAGCGTTGTCCGGAATGACTGGGCGTAAAGGGTGTGTAGGCGGTTAGGTAAGTTAGATGTGTAATACCCAGGGCTTAACTCGGGTGCTGCATCTAAAACTGCCTGACTTGAGTGCTGGAGAGGATAGTGGAATTCCTAGTGTAGCGGTGGAATGCGTAGATATTAGGAGGAACATCAGTGGCGAAGGCGACTATCTGGACAGTAACTGACGCTGAGGCACGAAAGCGTGGGGAGCAAACAGGATTAGATACCCTGGTAGTCCACGCCGTAAACGATGGATACTAGATGCAGGGGGTATTCACTCCTTCTGTGTCGCAGCTAACGCAATAAGTATCCCGCCTGGGGAGTACGGCCGCAAGGTTGAAACTCAAAGGAATTGACGGGGGCCCGCACAAGCAGCGGAGCATGTGGTTTAATTCGATGCAACGCGAAAAACCTTACCAAGACTTGACATCGTATGACCGCCGCGGAAACGTGGTTTCTCTTCGGAGCATGCAGACAGGTGGTGCATGGTTGTCGTCAGCTCGTGTCGTGAGATGTTCGGTTAAGTCCGATAACGAGCGCAACCCTTATTACTAGTTGCCAATATTAAGTTAGGAACTCTAGTGAGACTGCCGTGGATAACACGGAGGAAGGTGGGGATGACGTCAAATCATCATGCCCCTTACGTCTTGGGCTACACACGTGCTACAATGGCTGTTACAAAGAGCTGCAAACCCGTAAGGGCAAGCGAATCTCAAAAAGGCAGTCTCAGTTCGGATTGTGGGCTGCAACCCGCCCACATGAAGTCGGAGTTGCTAGTAATCCCGAATCAGCATGTCGGGGTGAATGCGTTCCCGGGCCTTGTACACACCGCCCGTCACGCCATGGGAGTTGGTAATACCCAAAGTCGGTGCGCTAACCGCAAGGAGGCAGCCGCCTAAGGTAGGATCAATGACTGGGGTGAAGTCGTAACAAGGTAGCAGTACCGGAAGGTGCGGCTGGATCACCTCCTTTTAAGGAGCCGAAAGGCAACCTAGTGAAGGCAGTTCTTCGGAGCTGTCGTCCGAGAGGACGGAAATCGAAGGTTGCACGACCTACCAAAAACGTGCAAAGTTCGCATTTCTTTCGCTTTTCCACTGTTCAGTTGGTTCGTTGACCTAGGTCACGGCACATTGACAACTGCATAGCGACTCACAACGTTCTCAGGCGTTGTGAGTTTAAGAGTCAAAAATATCTTTAGTTAGCGTAATACAATCGAATGTATCACAATTCAATGAGTTTTACCTATTCACTAGGATATTTTGCTGAGTTATAACAAGTACATTTGCAATATGTCTATTAGGTTAGCGTATAAGATTAAAGCTAATAAGGGCATAGGGTGGATGCCTTGGCACCAAGCGCCGATGAAGGACGTGACAAGCTGCGATAAGCTGCGGGGAGCTGCAAATAAGCCTCGATCCGCAGATTTCCGAATGGGGAAACCCACCGTTGGTAATGCGACGGTATCTCCGCATGAACACATAGTGCGGTTGAAGGGAACCCGGGGAACTGAAACATCTTAGTACCCGGAGGAAAAGAAAGTAAATCAACGATTTCGTGAGTAGTGGTGAGCGAAAGCGAAACAGCCCAAACCGGAGAAATTTATTTCGATGGGGTTTTGGACCTGCATAATTCGAAGGATCGATAGCCGAACACGGTTGGAAAACCGGGCGAAACAAAGTAATAGCCTTGTAAGCGAAATCGATTTCAGATGGCGGGTATCCGGAGTACCACGGGACACGTGTAATCCAGTGGGAACATGTGAGGACCATCTCATAAGGCTAAATACGACTTGGTGACCGATAGCGTATAGTACCGTGAGGGAAAGGTGAAAAGAACCCCGGGAGGGGAGTGAAAGAGAACCTGAAACCCTATGCTTACAAGCAGACGCAGCACTACTTAAAGTGTGGCGTCGTACTTTTTGTAGAACGGGCCGGCGAGTTACGTTGCGTAGCGAGGTTAAGTGATTAAGTCACGGAGCCGTAGCGAGAGCGAGTCTTAACCGGGCGATTTAGTTGCGTGACGTAGACCCGAAACCGGATGACCTATCCATGGACAGGTTGAAGCAGTGGTAAGACACTGTGGAGGACCGAACCCACGTTCGTTGAAAAGACCGGGGATGAGCTGTGGATAGCGGAGAAATTCCAATCGAATCCGGATATAGCTGGTTCTCCTCGAAATAGCTTTAGGGCTAGCCTCTCGTTAGAGTACTGATGGTAGAGCACTGAATGGGCTAGGGGGCTTCACAGCTTACTGAACCTTATCAAACTTCGAATGTCAGATACTTGATGCGAGGGAGTCAGACAGCGTGAGATAAGTTTCGTTGTCAAAAGGGAAACAGCCCAGATCTACAACTAAGGTCCCTAAGTACAAGTTAAGTGGTAAAGGATGTGCCAATGCTAAGACAACCAGGATGTTGGCTTAGAAGCAGCCACTCATTCAAAGAGTGCGTAATAGCTCACTGGTCGAGTGAGGGTGCGCCGAAGATTACCGGGGCTAAAACTTGTCACCGAAGTTTAGGGATGCAGCTTGCTGCATCGGTAGAGGAGCAATGTATGCGGGCTGAAGCGGTATCGAAAGGGGCCGTGGACTGCATACAAGAGAGAATGCCGGCATAAGTAGCGAGAGCAAAGTGAGAATCTTTGCCGTCGAATGCCTAAGGTTTCCTGGGGAAGGTTCGTCCTCCCAGGGTAAGTCGGGACCTAAGCCGAGGCCGAAAGGCGTAGGTGATGGACAACAGGTAGATATTCCTGTACCGCCAAATGACGTTTAAATGAGGCAATGACACAGTAGGATAGTCGATCCGCGGCGTTGGATTGCTGCGGCCAAATCATGAGGCTGATGTGTAGTGAAGTACGCACATCGTACGGCTGGGTGATGACGGGGAGTGAAAACTAGTAACGAAGTCGATGAATTCACACTGGCGAGAAAAGTTGCTAAATATGTTGTTAGGCGCCCGTACCGCAAACCGACACAGGTGGGCGAGGAGAAAATCCTAAGACGGACGGGAGAACCCTTGTTAAGGAACTCTGCAAAATGACCCCGTAACTTCGGGAGAAGGGGAGCCTGCTCTGCAGGCCGCAGTGAAGAGGCCCAAGCGACTGTTTACCAAAAACACAGGTCTCTGCTAAATCGAAAGATGAAGTATAGGGGCTGACGCCTGCCCAGTGCTGGAAGGTTAAGGGGATGTGTTAGCGCAAGCGAAGCACGGAACTTAAGCCCCAGTGAACGGCGGCCGTAACTATAACGGTCCTAAGGTAGCGAAATTCCTTGTCGGGTAAGTTCCGACCCGCACGAATGGCGTAACGACTTGGGCGCTGTCTCAACAGGGGGCCCGGCGAAATTGTAGTATACGTGAAGATGCGTATTAACCCGCGACTGGACGGAAAGACCCCGTAGAGCTTTACTGTAACTTGATATTGGATCACGACAACTGATGCACAGGATAGGTGGGACGCGGAGAAGTACCTCTTTCGGGGGGTATGGAGCGGCCGTTGGGATACCACTCTTCGGTTGTTGGGATTCTAACCGAATGCCGTGGATCCGGGTTTGGGACAGTGTCAGGCGGGCAGTTTGACTGGGGCGGTCGCCTCCTAAACGGTAACGGAGGCGCCCAAAGGTTCCCTCAGAATGGTTGGAAATCATTCGTCGAGTGTAAAGGCACAAGGGAGCTTGACTGTGAGACAGACATGTCGAACAGGTGCGAAAGCAGGGCTTAGTGATCAGGCGGTAGAGAATGGAATTGCCGTCGCTTAACGGATAAAAGTTACCTCGGGGATAACAGGCTTATCTCCCCCAAGAGTTCACATCGACGGGGAGGTTTGGCACCTCGATGTCGGCTCGTCACATCCTGGGGCTGAAGCAGGTCCCAAGGGTTCGGCTGTTCGCCGATTAAAGTGGCACGCGAGCTGGGTTCAGAACGTCGTGAGACAGTTCGGTCCCTATCCATCGTGGGCGTAGGATATTTGAGAGGCTCTGCCCCTAGTACGAGAGGACCGGGGTGGACGTACCTATTGTGCATCAGTTGTCACGCCAGTGGCACAGCTGGGTAGCGATGTACGGATTGGATAAACGCTGAAAGCATCTAAGCGTGAAACCAGCCTCAAGATAAGATATCCCTAAAGAGTAATCTGAGTAAGGCCCCTTGTAGACCACAAGGTTGATAGGTCGGGTGTGTAAGCGCAGTAATGTGTTAAGCTGACCGATACTAATAGGCCGAGGGCTTCAATCTAATACAATTGAACCACTAACCTGATGATAATTCAGCAGCTCTTAAAGCTATGCAGTTGTGAATGTGCGACGGGCGCAAGCCTGCGACCTTCAACAATTACCGGTGTCTATGGCGATGAGGTCCCACCTGTTCTCATACCGAACACAGAAGTTAAGCTCATCAGCGCAGATGGTACTTGGCTGGACACGGCCCGGGAGAGTATGTCGACGCCGGTTTCCAAAACAAAAAGCACTCAGCAACAGCTGGGTGCTTTTTGTTTTGAAAAAAGCGACGAAACACTGTTCCGTGTCCAGCCAAGGTGCTGAGCGCACGGCTAGCTGTTTCTTTGCATCACGCACAGCAGTTTGATATCTACGTTCCGCAAAAGTATGGGAGCGCGAGGGTGTAACACCCTCGCACCGCGGAGTGAAAATGAGTGAGCAACGCGATAGTTCCTGCGGAACGAGGAGCGGGGCGAACGCCTCTGCATTTTCACGACGCGAAAAGGAACACATTGCGCGCCGGCGAGCGCGCTCGGCACTTCGTGGCGAGTGGCGAAGAAAAGCACAATGTGTGACGCGGACACGTGCCCTGGAGAGTATGTCGACGCCGGTTTCCAAAACAAAAAGCTCACACAACAGTGTGGGCTTTTTGTTTTATAATCCGACGATGAACACTCTTTCGGAGACGGAACCGGAGCCGCAGGGCGGCGACTATCTGAGTGCCGAGCGCAGACGTACACCTAAGTAGTGGTAGCACTCGTGCGCGAGTGCCGAATTCCTCCGCCCGTGCCGGGTTATCAGTGAGTGCAGTTATCCGCTTAGTTATGTGAGTGCGAGAAATAAAGTTTTGTAGAGATGTATCGTTAGTCCCGCAAGATGCGAGGAGCGAAGTTCAATCGGCACGGGGGAGGAAAGCCCGAATGGAAGGAGGGGGTTTCTTACTCCCCCGCGAGACGTGCAGCCTATTTGTGCAAGTTTGAGAACGATGTACAGCTTATTCGGAGCATCCTTGAACCCTAAGTCTCTCTTTCGGAGACGTTCTAACGCACACTTTTTCGGAGACGCTTTACGCACACTCCGAGCGCGCCTGAGTACGATGTCTCTCATTCGGAGACGGAACTACGCGCCGCAAAGCCAAACTTTCACCGCGGGCGTCTTGCGCCCGCGCAAGGCGCAATTACTTAACAAGAATAGGGGAGGGATCCATAAAACAATAGTGTTGGGGTGTGGTCCTAAGCGCACGGCTGGCTGCCGTTTTACATCACGAGCGACAGCATTTTCTTCACGTCCCGCAATAGTATGGGGGTGTGGTCCTGAGCGGACGGCTGGTTGCTGCTTTACATCACGCACTACAGCATTTTTTCACGTCCCGCAATAGTGCGGAGGTGTGGTCCTGAGCGGACGGCTGACTGCTGCTTTGTGTTACGTACGACAACATTTTATTCACGTCCCGCAATAGTGTGGGGGCGTGGGGAAATAATTCCCCCACAAGGTCCTGAGCGGACGGCTGACTGCTGCTTTGTGTTACGTACGACAACATTTTATTCACGTCCCGCAATAGTGTGGGGGCGTGGGGAAATAATTCCCCCACAAGGTCCTAAGCGGACGGCTGACAGTTGCTTTACATCTCGCACAACAGCTTGTTATCCACGTCCCGCAAAAGCATGGGAGCGCGAGGGTGTAACACCCTCGCAAAAACCGGCAATGAAAAGACGAAACAATAGTGTGGGGTATAATACCCCCACAAAGAGCGAGGGGGTGACACCCTCGCAAAGCACCACTAAGAGTCGGTGCGCATGCGGCGGAGTGGATCTTACGGAATACAACGCCATTGTGGATCGTCTCAATGCCGCGGGATACAGTGTGACGGCGAGCGCGGGCATCGATGCTGCGATGAGTTCGACGGGCACGGGCATATTTGCCGATTTTGACGGCATGTCGGCGGACTGGTCTATATATGCTTTCAAGACGAGCGATACTATGGACATGGTCATGATAGTAAAGTTCACCACGCAAGAGGACGTCTCGAAATACAAGGCTGCGATTGTAAAAATGTACAACAGCATGGCCGGCGCGGGCGGCGTGACTTTTGACACATACGAGGAATTGGAGGCATATTGCAAGGAAAACGATGTCCCCCCCGGATTAGAGTTCAGAGACACGATGCTGGTGTCTGCTTACGGTTCGGGTGCCGCCGATGCATTCGGCGAATAAAGCGTCCGGATGCGTGCGTATCGTCCGTAAATGCCGTTGACGCGAATAAAACGGATGGTGAACACAGCATTGCGACATTGCGGGGCGGAGCGTCTGTCCGATGGACAGATCGCTCCGTCCCTCGCGCATTCACGGCGGGCAAGCGGTGTTTAGCCTATTGCCGCCTCTTGCTGCATAGATATATTAAAGATCGGTAATATGCTTGACGTGTGTTTTTCGGAATGATATATTATGTAGTACAAATATAATTATAACGATACAGGAGGTATATCGTGGACAACAATTTTAAATGCCCGTCCTGCGGAGGCGAGTTGCAAGCCTCGGAAAACGGATTCTTCGTCTGTCAGGCGTGCGGCAAGGCGTTCAGACGCGCCGAGAAAAAGCCGCAGGCATCCGAGCAGCCCTCCGCCGCGCAACAACCCGTGCCGCCCGTGCAGCAGCCTGCGGAACAGAACGCAGCCGCGTCTCAGCCTGCGGCACCCGCACCTCAACCTGCGGCATACGCTCAACCCGCCGCACCCGTTTACGCGGCGTATGGTGCGCCTCAGCCCGTCTATCAGGGAGCGGGAGCGGCGGCGCAGCCGACCACGCCCGCGGCGGAGGTCTACACGCCCGCCCGCAAAGGCTATGTCAAAGGCAGATGGTGGGTGTCGCGTCTTTCGATGGGATTGCTGATGCTTCTCATCAGCGTGATAGTGACCGGTCTGTGCTTCGGTGTGGTCGGGGATGCGGTCATGTCGGCAATTTCCGGTATCATCGGGCTGGGTGCGTGCGCTTTTGCCACGGCTATCCTTGCCATGGCACTGATCAGCCGCAACAATGAAGTGTCCGTGGGGGCGTTTGTCGGGATGTCGATCGCAAATTGCGCTTTGACGTTGATAAGCGTGATATGCGCGACGGTACAGCTCGCGACGTCGACTTCTGCCGCGCTCGTGATCGTGCCCGTGGTCTTAGTCGCATTCTTTGAGGCAATAGGCATCATGAGCATGACGCAGGCGTGCGACCTGTGGAACGCATCAGCACTCAGTAAAATGACATTCGGCAAAAAATCATTCACGACACGGAATGAGGAGCTGAATTCCTACGAGAACAGACGCTCATGGATGTCGCTGTTCATTCCTGTGGTGTACGGCGTACTCGCACTTGTGGTCGCACTCGTCATAGTTTTCGGTTCCTCTTCTGTTACTGATCCTTTGAGGAAAGCGGATGAGGTCCGGCTCGGCATGGGCAGATATGATGTGACGAACATCATCGGCGAATACGCGGAGCGCGACGGCGAGAGCGATATCGATAGCTCTGTCTATGTGTGGTATGACGCGGAATACGCCGCGCTGGTCGATGATGCTAAGAGCCTGTTCAACAAGTTGAAAAATTGCGGCGACGCGGAGGAGGCACTCTCCGTCATGCAGCAGATCGTCGACATCGAGGAGGAAATGGCAGGCAGAGCCTACACCATGTTCACCGTGTACTTTGAGAACAATAAGGCGGTCCGCATCAGCCTTGTCAACAAGTTCCCGGAGGACGGCGATCTCACGTTCGAGAAGAAAGTGGAGAAAAATGACTGCACATACACCGCCTCAAGGAACAGAAAGGACGACGAGGGCGACGGCTTCTATCTCGAGATCAAATGCGCATGGTCGGACGGCAGCTGGGAGAAATACTACTCGGAGGCGATCATCGCGGACATGGAGTATGACGAGGTCTCGGGGAGATATACGGTGACCTGCCCCATCACCTTTGACAGCGAAAACATGGTAAATTACACTTTGACAGCGACCGAGACGGAATGGGCGAACACCTACGGCTTCACCGACATCGCGGAGTACTACGCCACCTATTTCGCCGAGGCGTGAGGAGAGGGAAATTGCCTGTTGAAAAGCCGTGCGCGGCGTGGTATAATGTCTTTAACGATGCGGCGGGCGATGCTCTCCGCAAAAGGAGGTCATTATGAAGTACATATGCGACGTGTGCGGATACGTCTATGACGAGGCACTCGGAGACCCCGACAACGGGATCGCTCCCGGCACCACTTGGGCGGAACTTCCCGAGGACTTCGTTTGCCCGCTGTGCGGCGTGGGCAAAGACGACTTCTCGCCCGAAGAGTAAGAGAAAGGAAATCGGCACCCCGACACACGTCGGGGTGCTTTTCTTTGCGGAAGGCGACGTGAGTGGCAAAATAAAAACCGGCACCCCGACACTCGTCGGGGTGCTTTTCCTTTCCTTCCTTTCGCTAAAACACTTATTGTGTACTTATCGGGCGGCGGCGTTTGGTTGCGCCGGGAGCGCGTGCGCCGCTTAAAGCACGTTTCGTGCTTTAAGCGGCGAGGGAATGCGCGAGCATATCCGCGATGGGAAACGCTCAGAGCATGACGGGCTGGAGCTGTTTCCCCCTGAGAGCCGCCTCACAGGTCTCCCTGATGCGGCTCGTATCCGCGATGAGGGAGTTGGACTTTGTCGTCGGCGCGTCCTGCGAGAAGGGGACGAAGTACACGTTGCGTGTGTTGAGCAGCAGTCCGAGGTTTTTGGCGTTGGCGCCGAGGGCGTCATTGGAGGAAATGGACAGCACGACGGGACGGTCGTTGCGTAGCTGCGCTTTCACCGCCATGGTGACGGGGGTGTCCGTGATGCCGTGCGCTATCTTCGCCAGCGTGTTGCCCGTGCACGGGGCGACGAGCATGAGTTCCAGTCCCGCGGATGTGCCGATGGGTTCCGCCCCCGTGATGGTCTTTATGGGGAGTTTTCCCGTTTTTTGGCGGATGATCTCCTCAAAGTCCGCCGCTTTGAAAAATCGCGTGTCGAGCTTTGCCACATTGAAGCTGAATATGGGAGTGAGGTCGAACCCGTGCACCACGAGGTCGTCCACTGCCGAGAGTATGCTCCCGAAGGTGCAGAATGAGCCTGTGACGGCAAGTCCCGTCTTTATCATGCCGTCACCTCCAGGATGAAGTCGCGCATGGCGGCTGCCGCGCTCTCGGGTGCGCACTTTGCGGGGAGCGCGGGGTATACATCGGCGTCCAGCCCCATATTGCGCAGCATGGCGAGGTTGACGCCCGGTGTGCTTGCGAGGTCGATGTACACCGCGTCGTGACGGATGGAGAGTGCAGCCACGTCGTCGATCAGCTTGCACGGCGCGGTGTTGACGATGACGTCATATTCCGCAAGATCCGCGCTCCCGATGTCCGTGACCTTCTCCGCGAACGCACCCGCGGGACGCGGAGAGGCGGATGTTGCTATGTCCACGCTCACTCCAAGCCTGTCCAGAATGCGGCACACCGCCGCTCCCGTGCGTCCGAAGCCTATCACCAGCACCCGCATATCGGCAAGGGAGAGCATGCTGTGATCCAGAATGACCGCCAGCGCGCCTTCCGCGGTGAGGCGGGCGTTCTCCGCCTGAAATTTCTCGTTTTCGGATATGCGCCTCACGGTGAGCCGCTTGCATTCCGCAAGTTTCTCCGCGCCTTCGTCCAGCCTGCCGCACACCAGCGTCTCCCCCTCGCCCACATCCTCCAACCTTTCGGCGGAAAGAGTGAGATTCGGCGCGAAAATGTGGGTGTTCACCACGGGACGCAGCCCCGTGAGCAGCTTTTTCAAAAAGAACATCCTCTCGTCCGTCTCATAAACCACAAAGTTTCCCATGATCCCTCCATACGGTATACTATGCCGCACGACGACAATGCGCACCGGCAGCCCGAACGGATATTTCGGTGCCTTTTCGCGGGCGCGGACTAGGCTGATGTGGCGAGCGGAAGTGATGATCGAGCCACCCGTGATAATGTTCCCCACACATCCGCCCTTTGCGAGGGGATCATCCCCTCGCGCTCCCAAGCTGTTGCGGAACGTGAGTAAAATGTAGCTGCGCGTGAAGTAAAACAATAGTCAGCCGTGCGCCGGCACCCTTGCGAGGGTGTCACACCCCCGCGCTTTCCGTGGGGGGAATTATTCCCCCACACCCCCGCGTCGTAAAGGCGCAAGTACACCCCACCCGCCCCATAGGGAGACATCTCTACATCGGCAGGAGTTGCGCTCTTGCCATATTTTGTCAAGGAATCGCGTCTTGCGAGGGGATTATCCCCTCGCGCTCCCATACTTTCGCTTTATTTCTTCCTTCCATTCTTTTTGTCAAGGAGTTGCGCCGAAAAAATTTGCTTGCGGGGGAATTATTCCCCCACACCCCCAAGTTGTTGCGAGCCGTAAAAGATAAGCTGTAGCGCGGGATGTAAAACAATAGTCAGCCGCCCGCTTAGGGTTGCAAAATTTTTCGCGCCCTTGACAACGACGTCAAGTTAAAATTAAAAACTGCGGACGGCACTTCTTGCCGTCCGCCTTAATTACAAAAACACTCTCCCAAACACTCTCTCTTTCGCACGCTTGCGCACCTTACCTCATCTTTTTAAATACTTACTCCGACTTTTCGTATGTATTTGTCCTTATCTTTTATCCTCTTGCTGACGTTTCTTTTTTTCCCCCTTAGATAAGGGGGCTAACGGTTCTCTTCGCTTTGTCTTTCGCTTGTGGGGGCATGAGGAGTTTTGGGGTGCAGGGGGATACTCGGAAAATTCCCCCTGGGCGTTTTCGCTTCCTTTTGCGCTCAAAAGGAAGACTCAATCCGCCGCTTGAATAAAAATGGGCGTGTAGTTCCGTCTTCGAAAGAGCATGCGGCGTGCCGACAAATGCGTGTGCGGTGCGGTATGCTCGGTCCACATCGCACCTGCGGGGCATGCCAGACCGGAATAATACGAACCAGCCTCAGAGCAATTCTTTTCGGCGCTTTTGCACAGCCGAAACTTGCGGGTAAGTATACTATTGCCTGCGTTCCGCCCGTGCAAAATCATCCGAAAATCTCTTGCTCTGAGGTGCGAGCAGTTCCGCGCCTGCCGATTTTTGGCTGAGCAAGGAAGTCACTGCAGCTAATACTTGACTGTATTAGCAAGGCGAATGACGCGGTTCAGGCGGAAATCGGCGGCACTGAACCTGGTTCGTATTATTCCGGTCTGGCATAGGATGTGAGGGGAGGGCATATGGAAAGGTTTTTTCTGGGTGGCAACACGGCGTACGGGTTCAAGGGGTTTTATGAGGACGAGATCGCGGGGGCGGACAATGTGATCCTTCTGAAAGGCGCGCCCGGCACGGGCAAAAGCACCCTGATAAAGAGCGTGGGCGCGGAGTGCGCGCGCAGGGGGCTGGACTATGAGATGTGGTACTGTTCCGGCGATCCCGAAAGCGCGGACGGCATCTTTGTGAGAGAGCTTTCCGCGGCGGTCGCGGACGCCACGTCTCCGCACCCCTGCGAGACAATGTTGCCCGTGGTGCGGGAGCGGATCGCGGACATGGCAAAAGCCCTCCGAAGGGAGAAATTGCTGCCCTTCAAAGGGAGCATAGAAAAGCTGATAAATGACAAAAAACGCAGTTATTCACGCGCATATGACATATTAAAGTACGCGTCAGGTCATTTCCGCAATGCGGAGCGGGATTATTTCTCGCATGCGGACGTCGTGCGGATAAGGCGGCTCGCTGCGGCTTTCGCGTTGCGGGAAGGGGGAGGAACGGGGGAGCGCGCGAGGTGCAGGAACGTGTTTTCGCGTGCCATAACTCCGTGCGGGACGAAGGCGTTTTTCGAGCATCTTGCGGGGAGAAGGATATGGCTGATAGAGGGAGGCGAGGAGGGCGCGTTGCTCTTTGCGGGGGAGGCGGCGAGGCTCATACCTTCCGCTGTCGCGGTGCATCATCCCTTGTTCCCGGAAAGGGTGGAATGCGTGTTGTGGGAGGGGTGCGCCCTCACGACGGATGCGGGACCTTTCCGCGCCGCGGCGGAGAGGATAGAGCTTGATGACGGCAGGGCAGCCCTTGTAGCAGGAAGGGAGAGGACGCTGTGCCGTGAATGCGTGAATGAGGCGGAGAAGGTGCTTGCCGCGGCAAGAGAGGCGCACATCGAGCTTGAGAAGATATACGCCGAAGGCATGGATTATTCCGTCACGGACACCATCGCGGAGGAGGTGAAAATGGCGGTGTTCGACAGATAGCCCGATGTCGGGGCGGACAGCCCGTCCGCCTCACGGTCGGTGCATTGCCTATGCTGTGTCCATGCGGACGGGAGGGGAGTAATGGTCTTTCAGTATAAATTAAGTTTAGTAAAAACATGACAAAAGCGCGCGCGCACGCTATAATGGGCGCATGAAAGAGAAAAGGACTGCCGCAAAGGGCGGCAAAAACGGCGCGAGGAAGGATCGCGCCCGCAAGAGAGAGGAAAAGAACTTTTCGCTGCCGCACTATCTGCTGTTGATGTTGGTGTGCGGCGTGCTTCGTCTCAGATTCGGCGCGAAGTCGGTGCTTTCCGAGAGTTTCCGCGCGCAGAAGAAGAAGGGGGCGATGCTCGTGCTTTCCAATCACGTTTCCCCCTTCGATTTCGCGTGGTTCAGCACCCCCTTCCTCGGCAAAAAAGTGAGTTTTGTCGTTGCCGAGGCCATGAAGTACTCCCAGCCCATTTTCGCGGGGCTGATTGAGGGCTACCGCGCCATAGTCAAGAAACAGTTTTACGCCGATTACACCTGCATCAAGAACATAAAGCGGTATCTGGATGACGGCGTCTCCGTCATTCTGTGCCCGGAGGGGAAGGTGAGCGCGGACGGGCGCACCGCTCCCATGGCGTTCTCGGTGGCGAAACTCGTGAAATGGCTGGGCTATCCCGTGGCGAGCTGCGTCATTTGCGGCGCGGGGCTTACCCGTCCCAAATGGGCGCATACCTCCCGCACCGGGGGCGTGGTGTGCAAGACAGATATGATGCTCACCGCCGAGGAGACCAAGTCCCTCTCCGCGGAGGAGATCATGGCGAGGATAAATGTCGCGCTCGCCCACAACGAACACGTCTGGCAGGCGGAGGAGGGCAGGATCTACCGAGGCAAAAGATACGCCGAAGGGCTGGACGATCTGCTTTACCGCTGTCCCGTATGCGGGGAGGAATTTGCCATGTCCTCGTCCGGCAACACTCTGATGTGCGCGAAATGCGGTTTTTCCGCCGCATATACCCGCACGGGGAAGATATTGCCCGCGGGCGGCGGGAGGGCGGAGTGTCCCGACAGGATAGACAAATGGTACGACCTCATCGCGGCATCGGTGGCGGAGGAAGTGAAAAGAGAGGATTTCCGCCTCTCCGAACCCGTGCGCCTCACCATGGAGAACGACAAAGGCAACGGCTATAAGTACGGCGTCACGGGCGTCCTCACCCTCGACCGCGAGAAGCTCGCGTTCCGCGCCTCGGCGGAGGACGACAAGCGTTGCGCCGACGCGCCTGACTTGCTCGAAGTGCCGGTGCGCAACCTGCCTTCGGTGGCGACTCTGCCCGGTGTCTCGCTCGACCTCAGCGACGGCAAACACACCTACCGCATGGTGTTCACGGCGCACCGCGCCTCCACCAAATTCGCGCTCGCGCTGGAAGCTCTCAACGCTCCGTCGTGATGCGTGCGCGCTCCGCCGCACCCCGCAAACCGTGCGGAACGGCACTTTATTACGCATAAAATGAGCATTAAACTCCGCTTTTGGCTGCAAAGCCGAAAACGGGTGTTTTTTCTTCCAAGCGGGAAGAGGGGGCGTCTGCAAGGGGTGTGCGGAGGGTTAGGGGACGCTCGCTCGGAGTGCGCGGCGTGTTCGGAGAGTGTAAAATAAGCCGACGTCCTCTGACAGGCTAGTTAGAAACCCCCTCCTTCCCTTCGGGCTTTCCTCCC
>CALVQW010000009.1 GCA_944358385.1 uncultured Clostridia bacterium | reverse complement strand
CAATGATACTTCACATTTGTCGAAAAGTCCACTTTGCGAGGGGATTATCCCCTCGCGCTCCCATACTATTGCGGGATGTGAATAAAATACTGTCGTGCGAGATGTAAAGCAACAGCTAGCCGTGCGCTCAGCACCCCCACACCCCATACTATTGCGGGACGTGAATAAAATGCTGTCGTGCGAGAAGTAAAGCAACAGCCAGCCGTGCGCTTAGCACCCCACATTATTGTGGGGCGTGAAACAACAGGATTGCTCGCAGGAGGCGATCAATGATCCACACCCAAACAGGGTGGCGCGGGAGAAAAAGGCGGAGGTGAGAGAAAGTGTCGTGACAATTCGACGTGCAGGGCGTATGATCATACCGAACAAAGGCGCGCATCGGCAAGATGCGACACCTAGGAGGCGTAATATGACGTTCGGAGAAAAGATCAGAAGCCTTAGGGAACAAAACGGGATCACGCAAGAGGAACTTGCACAAAAGCTCTATGTTACGCGCACCGCGGTGTCCAAATGGGAGAACGACAAAGGCTTCCCATCCATAGACACCCTGAAACACCTCGCGGAGCTTTTCGGAGTGACGCTTGACGAGCTGGTCTCGGATGATGCGATCAAGACCGCAAGACTAGCGGAAGACAGAGCGGCACGCCGCTTTCGCATCCCCTCCATATGCTGTCTTGCGGCAGCGTTCACCCTCGCCTTCCTCACCGCGTACATCAGCAAATGGTGTGCCCTGCCACTCATAGCATGCACGGGTGGTTTCATATGCTGCGCCCTGCTCTCCCGCCCTGCCTACAAACGCCGCGCCTCGCGCGAAAACACCGCCGCCTACATCATCTCCCGCATAGCCATCGCAGCCATCTTCCTCCTCGCCACCACCACCCTCCTCCTCGAACTCTTCTAGCGGACGGCAGTGAATCATATCTCCGATCAGCACAGACAACACGCCCTCGCGTTCTTAGTGTCGTCATGGTGTTCCCTTGTTTTTTTGCAAAAACTTGACTTCTCCGCTGTTTTACATATAATGAAGATGTAAGAGGTTTCCGTTTCGGACGCAGCAAGCTACGGCACTGCGCACACCGCAAGGTGGGCGGAAACCTTTTAAAAGCATCGACAGCAGAAATTTACCGCTTAGCTGCCCAAAGAATGGTGAGGATGCGGGTCACCCGATGCCTATGGGAACCTTGATTTATCGAGGTTCTCTTCTTGTCTTAAACGCCGTCACAAGGAAGGTGAGTTTATTGCCTTGGAGTTCGGGCGATACCGCCATTTTTCTCCCGCCGCTTGTCGTTTGTAAGCACATAAAGGAAAAGCGCGCCCGCGTCACTGCATGACCTCGCCCGCACATTCCCGCCATCGGCGGCAATGCTGCCCATTCGGTCCGCAGCTCCTTTCCCCACTGAAAATTCTTTCGGCGGGGTCCCCTCCCGGCACGCCTCCCACGAGCAACACAAGCCCGATTATTTGTAGTGTCGTCATTTTCTTCTATGAAAAAGCCCGCCTCTCGGCGAGCCTTCGATCATACGATTTTGAACAGAGCTTCCGCAAAATCGTCACACTCTTTACTCTTCTCCGCAAGCGATATGACCTCTTCTGCTTTATTTCTCCAATCATCCGCTTGTAAAATAGCACCTATTGCTGTCAAACAAACAACTTGGCGGAATTTTTTGCGTCCTGCAATTTTAACGAAAGTATCTATCACTTCTTCTTGTTCTGCTGTCATTGAATTATTCCCTCCGCTGCAAGTTTATTGAGCATTATATTAAGCTCATCGTTGCTCGCAAACTCAATTACACCGGTCACGGCAGGAGCAACAAAGTCACCGTTGTCAATGATGATTTTGGACTGCAACCGTACGCATCGACCACCGTTTTTTGTCCTATAAACAAAGTCCCCGTGCTGTTCGTCTCCGAGCATTTTGTAGTATTGCGCCCATTCCTGTTTGGTGAGGTTTATTTTATCACCTTTGCCGGAGGAAGGCAATCCGTTTTTGCTAACCTTCTCGCCCTCGTCTTTTGCTTTACCGTTCCCGCCTTTCTTCTTCCATTCGTCGTATAGCGCGAATGCCGCGGGGATGTTTATGCTCCCGTCTGCTTTGGTCGGGAGGTCTACACCTTCTTCTTCCGCCCAGCCGAATAAAAAGCCTATGTCCATACACTCTCCTATTCCGCCGCGCGCCCGCTCCCTACAAGCGTGACTTCCACGACAGCGTTTTTCATAAAGTCGCCCATTCCCGCCGCTTGCGGATTCACCGAGGTAAGGTCATATTGCACTTCGTCCACAAGCCACCACAAGCCGAGGAACGCCACCTCTTGCCTCTCTTTCACGGGGAAAGACTGCCCCATGCGCACCACCGTCCCCTTCGTCGAGGCGCGGAGGTTTTGGATGGGATAGCCCGTCCGTCGGTCTATCGTTCCCACCAGCTCAACGGTAACGTCAAAGTAATGCTCTCGGTCGCCCTCTGTCGGATACCACCGCGCGGGGAACACCGCCGCGAGATTGTTCGTCATATTGCCGTAGATGTTTGGCATGCCATCGTAGACGTTTGTCATGTTGTTGTAGGTGCGTGTCATGCTGTCAATGGTGTTCATAGCCGCCTCCTCAATAGCCCAAGTGATACGCCCATTCGGGAAGGGGCGGGAGCATTAGCGTCGTTTTCAAGCAAAAGACCAGCCCCGCGATGTCCTGCCGACAAAGGTTCTGAACTTCGGGCGCGACGCGCATTGCCGAGCGAAGATCTCGCGGGTTCATTGCCGCGCCCTTCCCGATGTTCACGCCACTAGTTAATGAGAGTGCCGCCGCACGACCATTTTCCCGCCCGACAAACATAGTGGAAGGGAAAAAAGAACGATTGAAAGATGTCAATGTATCAAAGATAGTCGATATGGTCGAGTATTGCTTTCGTTGTGTAATTACAAAGAGGAGAGTTTTGAGCGAAGTGGCAAGAAAAATGTGTGCGACTGTTTTGCCGGCATCGTAATTGCCGGCGAGCGGTTGGGTTTTGCGATGTTGTGCGACGGATCGCTTTATACAACAAGAAAATGCGAGATTTAGCTTTATTGCGGCAAAAAACAAAGGGATTGCCACGCAGATGTGTCAAAATTCTGCCATGCTCAAGTAAAGCGGCGCAAAACCGGCAAAATATGCTCCCCTTGCGCTCCATGAACGCTCGTGGCGGTTATTTTTAAAGGGAAATCCGCCCTTGCGTGCAATCGTGACGTCTGAACAGTGGCGACAGCGTATGAAAAGCGTGACAAAAAGCGCGCGGTACACCACGAGAAGGTTGCGCGGATGGCGCGATATTTTAGGACGCGAACAATATTTTGCAGTTTTTGTGTTAGTGTTTCATGTGAAACAGCAGTTTTTATTGTTAATACGGCAATTAAAGCCTTCGCGCAATGCATTATACAAGCAAGCGGACGCAGAAACAGAACAAAAAAAAGGATGCGAATCTCGTAAAAAGCTTGGATATGATTTTATTTTGCGTTTGACATGCAAGCGAGGGTGTTATCACGGCGAGGGAGATCCTCGCGGAGAGGTGTGGCGCAGCGCGCGTGACGCGGGCGAGTGGGCGGCAAACCGCGTTCCGATACCACCGGCGAGAGCGAGAGTGAAAAAACATAGAAAAACAGGCGAAAAAGGGCGGTTTGAGGCCGTAAAACGCGCTGAGTTACGTTTTCGGGGAAAACCGACCGTTCCCCCGCGCCCATCGCCGAGATGACAACAGAAAATCCGCCGAGCATCCCCGCATCGCGCCGCGCGCGCCATCGCCGCTCCGTCATCGCCCGCCCCGCACCCGCACAACACCACCATCGCCTGCACGTCGCACCCATCCCGTACCCATCCCACACCCATCTCGCGTAAATCTCGCACCCGGCACTCCCGCAATATTATCACCCGGAACCGCTTTGCCACGATCATATATTCGTTTTGTCACCGTTCGCACGATCCTTACCGCGTCCAGCACATCAATTGAAGAGGTTTACACTTTTTCTACTATCACCCGCCCCTTTCCGATCTTTTTTACCACTGATCCCCACCCTCTTAGTCGTCCCACCGCGCATATTCAACAGCCCACCCGCGCCTTTTTGCCACTGTCCTAGATTTCTTTGTCGCTGTTCTGCACTTGTTTGCCGCTGCCCACCGCCTTCGCGCCCTTTTTGACTCTGTCTCGCTCTTTTCTTGCTCTGCCCCGCACTCTTCCCTTCCACTTTGCCCGCTCCGCCCCTAGCCGCGGCACCACACCTATGCCGCCGCCCTAGCCGTTCTGTTCACATACCGCGTCCGTCTGCTGCCACTCCTCGCTTATCCACTCCATCCCCCTTTCGATACCTCTTAGTTTCAGCCCCACACTCCTTTTGCGCGGCTTATCTTAGCTACACGCTGTTACGCCCACGCTTTAAATCCATGATTGCGCTATGTCAGAGCGGCTCTCGTTTTTCGTGCTTACTGATGCGCAGCCACAAGTGAAAAAACACGATAACGGCGGCACATTCGTCGCCCGACAATCCCGCCCCAAGACATGTTCAAGCGAGCATTGCTCCGTCATGGTCGCAAGGACTGGATCTTTTCCGAAAGACTAATGACATTGCCGCGAGATAAAGCCTCATTCTCAAAAGCCGACAATGTGCGACGGCAAACCAAAACCTATCGCCACACCCGTAAAACCTATTAACACACCAAAATTTGTCAGCGGCGAGACAAACACCCGCCATTCGCAAATCCGCTAGCGCGGGCGAACACCATGGAAAGAGCGCGAGGCTGCCCTCAACACAGCGCGACTCATTCCTGACGGCTTTGTGTACACGCTCGGCCCCGACTTGCCAACAAATCCGCAATGAAAAGCCTGCAATATACATATTTAAGCGCAAAAATCAAAAGTTTTGCGCCGCAAACCGCCCCGATACATTGCATTATGCCACAAAACTCCCGCATCCACCGGACACCCCGCCGCATCCTCCGCGCGTTTTTGCCCGGCAGCACCGCGCTCCGCCACAGCCCAGACTATTTATTGCGTTTCTGTGCGTGCATTCTGCCGACTTTTACAGCAGCCTATATACCGGGTTCCGCTCCAATCCCGCAAATACAGGAGCCAAACACCAGCACTCGTTTTTTTCATGGTGTACCAAACAACATTCGAACCCATGCATTTCCGTACGCAAAAAAAACAATAAAACACACCCACATAATAACCGGGCGGTAATGTTATGAAATCATAAAACACAACAAACAGTCAAACCCAAGACTAATGCGGTTAGCAGCCTTTTCACCCGAACAGTGAAATGCGTGCCGCCGACTATGTTTATGAGCTGTAATGGACGGCGCGATTGATAGAGAATATTGCTAGAAAAATGCGCGTTTCACGTGAAACATCAATCAAAATCAGCTGAAACAGCCACAAACACTCCGCAGGTTGTTCGCCGTTGCTCGCTGAAAAAGCAGTGAAAAGGGATAAATTTGGCGTTAGTGTCGAAAATAGCGCACAGATACGGTCACGGTCTGCCGATCGCGCACAAAAGATAAAACGTTGAAGACATAGCTGGTTTCCGATGCATGCTGCGCCCGCAACAAAAAAGAAGGAAGGCTCTAAAATTGGTAATACAAACAGGATACCAAGGAAATCGCGGCAAAAAACGGCTCTATGCGTGGAAATCAGCTGTTGCAAGCAGGGAAATGTCCCTCTTGTATGCGTGTGGGCGGTATAATAACGACATCAGGGCTGAGAACGCGGTGGCTGTCTAACACGCAAAAGGGCAGCCGGAAGGGTTTTTTCTTGCGAACCGAATGATTTTTTTGAAGATATGACTTTTTCGGAGGGCAAATCGGTTCTTTCTCTTCACGCATTGAAATTCCCCGGGTTTGCGGCGGATAGGCTTTGGCACTCCTGGTGTTTTTTTTTGAGTGTTGAAATGTGGACAAAATGCCACATAATTAACGATAGATTATAAGTTTCACGTGAAACGTCGGGGATGGGCGTCGAGTTTCACGTGAAACGCGAAACCGCCGCAAAATCACGAAAAACCTACTGTTTAGTGGACTTTTTGAGGTGTTAAGGCGGGCAATCGCAGCCCAAAATCCAGCCGAAAAATAAGTTTTGCCGCTTTCTTCGTGAAATTTTCATAGAAAAATTCGCTGCCTTCCTACCAAATTTTTCGGGGCAAAATGTTACACAAAAAATCTATAATTTTTGCCCTGTTTCACAAATTTACTGTATGTTTTGCGAGAGTGGCTGTTTTGGCGGGAAAACAGGCCGTTTTTTTGTCTGGCAGACGGTGTGGTAAGTGCTGTTTGTTGGTGAAAATAGCGCATCTTCTTTGATTTGTGTAAGTGGCTGTGTGCCTTTTTTTGCGGGGTGGCTCGTCTGTTTTTTGAGTTTTTACCGCTTTTTGGTTGGCACTGCAGTGTTGAGAAGACGCGTCGGTCTCTTTTCTGTGCCTGAATCGCGTTACTGTTGTGAATGAAAGTGATGGTGTGTGGTTGTTTGCTGGCATGGCTATTGCGCGTGCGGCTATGAGGTTTTTCTGTTGTCTGGGAAAATCCGATGGCGACGTGTGAAATGAAGGTGGGTGTATCTAAAAAAGGCGGTTTTTCGTCAAGTTGCGGCGTTTGTGGTGTGCGACTGCTTGCTGTGTTTGTGGTGTGTTACCGCCGATTTTGCGGTTCCGATATGTTTTGAGAGGGGAGATTGGCATGGACGGCAACAACAGTTTCTTTTGTTTATTTGCCGCCCTGACTCTCAATTTTTGAGATTTTGTTTGGGATCGATCGCAATTTTTTAGATCCGGCGGGGGAAATCGGGCGTCGGTAGTGATAAATCCGCCGGGGAACTTAGGCGTCGGTGATGAAAAATCGGGCGGCGAACTTAGGTGTCGCTGATGAAAATTTGGGCGGTGAAATCGGGCGGCGGAGGGGAACACTGCGGCAAAATCGCACCGCACGTGAGCGTATCGTGGCAAAATCGGGTGTGTGGCGTGGTGATTTGTAGAGTTTTTGGGTGAGAGACAAAGTAAACAGGGCGGTGCGGCGTGTGTGGGACGGAGACCGGCGCGCAGGCTTTTGAATTGTGACCTGTGAAGCAGAAAGACTTGGGCGGGTGATGTGTTTGGAGAAGAACAAAGCTTAGGAGCGGTGCAACCAAACATCATACGGGCGGTGGCGCGCCCTGCATTGATCCCGCATGATCGTCTTGTGTGTGGGGGATCTCGCCGAAATAGTGCGCTTTTTCGTTGTGAAATGTGGCGTCAACGCGGGTTTTCAAGCCGGATTTTAATGTAAGGGGCAAAGTTCTTGTCCTATTTTGCGCATGCATCTGTTCTTCCGGACGGCTGGGTTTGCGAGATTTGCGACTTCGTTAGCAGCATGAATATATTGAGGATGATAAATATATTAAAACATCTAAAATATATTAATCAAACAAGTGGATAAGCGCATTGTGGTTTTAAATTGTTGTTTTAGATGAGGTTCGATTATTTTGCGGGAAGGAATTTTGCGGTAAGGGGTTTTTGTGGTGAGGGGGTGATCAAAGCGGATTTACCGGGAGGCGGATTTGCGAAAAAGACCGATCCTGCCAAAAGAGACCGATTTTGTCGGGAAAGTCTGATCCGATCGGGAAGGGCGGTGTGGTTTTTGATTGAAGGGTAGTGTAATGAGACCGCAGAACTCGAACACGCGGCGGAAAACGGCAGTGAAGATGGATGACGTCGGGCGGGGATCGCGGCTATACAAGGCGGACATCGCAAAAAAACAGTCGTTTTTGTGTTTAGCGGCAGAACGGTTTGATTTTCCCCATTATTCGCTTGTACTGTCTTTAAAGAGTTGCGGTGACTTCATTTTATGAAGCAGCTCCGACAAAGGAGCGGGCAAGCGTCGCTTGCTGTCAGTCGTAAGGACGGGATCGCAGCTCTTTTTTGTTTTATGCCGTAACCGCCGAAAGGATATGATTTGTTGTCGTTTCGCCTGCACCTGCCGCATTATCAGGGCGAATGACGTCTTTTAGACGGAAATCCGCTGCGTCGAACCGGGTTTGTATCAATCCGTCATGCAGTGTGGAAGGGATAAAGCAGAGCGCGTGGCGGTCTCGGCATGTTAAGCCCGTCCACGATGTTCAAAATTTGAACAAAATTAGGGCGTCACCAAGTGCTAAAACGAAGGCGTCTCCGGGCGTTAAATAACGAACATGTGGTGAAGGGTGTCCGCGATCGTCCGGAGCTTTGGCAAAACAAACTCCTTTCCAAGTGTCCGCAAGGAGGAGGGCGGAGCGGAGGGGTGTAAATTATTTATTGCGCGGGAGAATATAATGTGTTAAAATATCCAAGAGGTGGTATTATGAGAATCGCAATTGTCAGAAACGGGAAAGAGCTTGGCGAACGCGCTTTTTTGGAGATCAAGAAGGTCCTTCTTGAAAAACCCGATGCGGTGATCGGTTTCGCTACGGGGGCGACTCCTCTCCCTCTTTACGAGAAGATGGCGGAGGATCACAAGAAGAACGGCACGAGTTACAAACGCGTACGCGCCTACAATCTTGACGAATATGTGGGCGTCGACAAGGGGGATAAGGCGAGTTTTGCGCGGTTCATGCGCGACAATCTTTTCTCCAAGATCGACATCGACCTCGCCAACACGGACATCCCGAACGGCATGGCGGAGGATCTGAACGCCGAGTGCGAGAGATATGCGGAAATGGTGAGGGCGAACCCCGCCGACATCCAGATCCTCGGCATAGGCAGGAACGGACACATCGCGTTCAACGAGCCTTACACCAAGCCCGAAGAACCCACCCACATCGCGCTGCTCACCGCGGACACGCGCGCGGCTAACGCGGGCGCATTCAAAGATCCATCTTTGGTCCCGACATACGCGCTGACGATGGGCATAAACGAGATCCTTAGTGCCAAGCGCATCCTGCTGCTTGCCACGGGTGAGAGCAAGGCACAGGCGGTGTATGACATGATCATGGGACGCGATGACACCTCCTGCCCCGCGACCGCATTGAGGAAACACCCCGACGTGACCGTCATCCTGGACAAGGAGGCGGCGAGCCTTCTGACCTTCACGGAATGGGAGAATGCGGCGGAGCGTCGCGCAGCCGAAGCATCGGCTGCCGCTGCGGAAGAGGCACTCGTCGAGGAGGCTGCGGCGGACGAAGCGGCGGACGAGGAACCGGTTGAGACCGCGGAGGAGACCGCAGAGGAAGAAGTTCCCGCGGAGGAGATAGCGGAGACAGCCGCTCCCGCGGAGGAATAAAGACAAGTATCGGCAAACGGAACAGGGGAAGAAAAGCCGCGGACTTTCGTCCGCGGCTTTTTATGTCATGCCCGCACGACGACACGCGTCGCACGGGAGAGATTTGACGTGACCGTGTTTATCGCGGGAGAAGGTCACCCAAGCGGGGAAACGCGCGATCAGCGGGTTAAAATGTCAAAATCGCCGATGTAAACCTTGTTTTCGGGTTTTGTCACCCGCACACGCAGAGTGCCGTCAAATGTCTCGGAGTCGCCGTCCACGTCGAATACGACTGGGGAGGAGAGGGTGATGTCGAGGTCTTTGACGCTCCTGAACACCACGCTCCCGCGCTCCGTCTCTTTGCCGAAGCCGAGGAAAAAGGCGCGGAAGAGAGGGAAGAAGATGCGCGCGCGGTTGAGAAGGTTGTCCCTGCCCGGACTTTTGACGAGAAGGAGATGCACTTTGCCGTCGTCGGGGGCGTAAAGGCGGTTGAACCTGAACCCGAAACATCTTGCGGAATCTATCGCCATGATGAGAGTGTAGGTGCCGTCATACGTCTTTCCGTCCGCCGTGACGCGGGCGGGAACGTTCCACACCCGATACTCTTTGATGACGCGGAGGAGGTAGGCGAGGATGCCGAGTTTTTGTTTGGACGCCGCGTCCACCACATATCCCAAGGGAGTGAAAGAACCCGTTGCCGCGACATAGCCGAAATATCTGTCGTTTGCGGAGGCGTATTCGTAAAGCCGAATGAACTCGCGGCTACCTTTTTTCGCGCCTTTGGCTTTTGCGCACTCGTTGAAAGTGCCGAAGCCGTAATAAATGAGGTCTGTCCCGGCATCGGCGCAGCGGTTGAGAGCGCGGCGGAATGTGCCGTCCCCGCCGCAGGCGACGACGAGAGAGTAGCCCTCCGCAGACCATTCGTCCGTGATCGACGCGATCTCTTTCAATGTCACGTCGTATGCCGCGCCGAACTTGGCAAGGAGTTTTTCCTTGTCTATCCTTGCGGCACGGCCGCTCATTGAATTGACGACGACGAGACATTTTTTCATGAGCCGAGTCCACTATAATGCAAAAAGAGGAAGAATACAACTCTTTATGCGTCGGCTGCCGCCTGCGGGACGGCGCGCCATACATTATTATGCTCCGAAAACGTTTTTCCGTGCGCGCCTTAGCCATTCCGTCCCCGTCAAACGCGCGGAATTGCGGTCAGGCATTGCAAAACGGCGGCGGAGCGTATAATATATAGACAGGAAAGGCAGAAAGGAGGGGCGAATGGATCTCGTGAAAAAGGCGGTCATCCCCGCAGCAGGGCACGGCACGCGCTTCTTGCCCGTGACAAAAGCGATGCCCAAAGAGATGCTCGCGGTCATCGACGCGCCCGCCATACAATACGTCGTGAGCGAGGCGGCGGAGAGCGGCGTGGAAGAGGTGATCATCGTCATCAACCGTTCAAAGGAAGTCATCCGCCGCTATTTCGAGCCGGACGGGGCGTCCTGTCCCGCCGAAAGGGAGCTTGCCGAACTCATCTCCCGCGTGAAGTTCCGCTTTGTCTATCAGGACGAGGCGACGGGCACGGCGAACGCCGTCATGCTGGCGAGGGAGTTCACGGGAGACGAGCCTTTCGCGGTGATGTACGGCGACGACGTCATCGTCAACGAGGGCGGAAAGCCCTGTCTTGCACAGCTAATGGACGCATACGCGTTGACGGGCAGGAGCGTCATCGGCGTGCAGGAGAGACCGCGCGAGGAAGCCGCCAAATACGCCGTGGTGAAAAAGGGCAGGGCGGAGGGACGGCTGACCGAGGTGCTGGACCTCATCGAGAAGCCATCCCCCGACAAGATGCCCTCCACGTTGAGTAGCCTGGGAAGGTATGTGCTCACCCCCGCCATCTATGACGCGATAGAGCGCGCGCCGGAGTTCAGAGGAGAGAAATATCTCACTCACGCCATCGCGCTGCTTGCGGGAGAGGAGGGCGTGTATGCCTACGAGTTCGAAGGGAAGAGATACGATCTCGGCGACAAGTTCGGGTTCTTGCAAGCCAACATCGAGGAGGGGAGACGGCGTTTCGGCACGAAACTCGACACCTATCTCAAAGAGCTGTTGAAAGATTGAGATCGTAAAACGCAAAGATAAACGCACAAAAACAGCCGATGAACGGCTGTTTTTGTCATTTATGAAAATTTTGTATAAAGGCGGATCCCGCAGGAACGCGCGTCTGCGCGCGGCAAGGCGCGAGGAAGAACAAGCGGACTTTACGGCAACAGCGTGGTGCGGATGAAAAGCTCTATGCTGCGCGCGGCGAAGGAGGCAAGGAAGGCGTCTTTGCTCTCCGCCATGATGCGGATCTTGGGTTCCGTCCCGCTCGGTCGCAGCATTATCCTGCCGCTTTGCCCCATCATGTCGCGGACGGCGGAGACGTAGGCGAGCAGTCTCTCGTCGGCGCATATCGCGTTCTTTTTCTCCGTGACCACATCCGCGTTGCTTTGCGGGAAGAGGGTGATGTCGGCAAGTTCGGAGAGCGGTCTCCCGGACGAGCGTACCACCGCGGCGAGCGTCGCTCCCGCAAAAACGCCGTCCCCCGTGGGCAAAAAATCGCCCACGATGATGTGTCCCGATTGTTCGCCGCCGAGGATGTAGCCGTTCTCGCACATACAGCGCGTGACGTTGTGGTCGCCGATGTCCGTGCGCACAAGGGATATCCCCGTTTCGTTCATGGCGGCTTCCGCACCGAGGTTGGTGTGCAATGTCCCCACCGCGGCAGAGAAGGGGAGTGCGCCCTTTTGCAGCCTGTCGCGGGCAAGCACGCAGAGGATCTTGTCGCCGTCCGTCACCCCGCCCTTTTCGTCCGAGGCTATCACCCTGTCCGCATCTCCGTCAAAGCACAAGCCGATGTCCGCGCCCGTGCGCACCGTCTGGGCGGCTATCACATCGGGGTGCAGCGCGCCGCATCCCTCGTTGATGTGTGCGCCGTCGGGAGAGGAGAAAAAGGTGTGGACTTTCGCGCCCAGACGGGAGAATATCTCGGGCGCGAGCGCGCCCGCCGCGCCCAAAGCGCAGTCCAGCGCGACCGTCAGCCCTTTCAGACTGCCCGTCCTCTCGCACACCGCCCGGATGTACTCCTCTTTCTCTCCGCATGGGGGCAAAAGTTCGCCGCGGACGGCGGCATAGCAGAGTTTCGCACCCGCGATGTGCGTTTCTATTTCCCTTTCCCTCTCCTCGGAGAGTTTTTTGCCCTCTCCGTCAAAAATTTTTATGCCGTTGTAACGGGGAGGATTGTGCGATGCGGAGATCATCACCCCTGCCGCCGCGCCCGTCATGCGCGTGACAAAAGCGACGCAGGGAGTGGTCACCACGCCGAGGTCGGTCACACATCCTCCGCCCGCCAAGATCCCTTCGGCGAGCGCACGCGCGAGGTTTTCCCCGCTTGTGCGGGTGTCCCGCCCCAGGATCACCCTCCCGCCGTCAGCGGCTCTGCCAAGAGCGTTGCCCGCCAGCATAGCCAGCCCGTCCGTCAGCTCCTCGCCGTACACACCTCTTATGCCGTCCGTCCCGAAATAACGCATCCGATCTTGCATAGGGCAGTATATTCCGCGCGTCGCGCAAAGGTTCCGCCCGTTAGACGACATCTTTTGAAACCGCGGGCGGACAAGTTTAAAACTGTTCGCAAAATATTTTCAAAAATTTTGCAAAACCTATTGACAAATCGAGGGAGAGTGTTACAATGTTAGCAGTCGGAGCGATAGAGTGCTAACAGACAGCGAGGGCGAGTGCCAGAAGCTCCTCCCCGCAAGCGGCACCAAAAGCCCCGTTAAAAAAGGAGTGATATCATGAGAAACTATCTTACGAACTATAACAGAAACAACAATGCGTTCGATTTCATCGACAGTGCGTTCAACGAGCTGTTCCGCCCGCTGTTCTACGATGAGAAGCTGGATTCCATGCGCACCGACATCAAGGAGACCAAGGATTCCTACATCCTCGACGTCGAGATGCCCGGTTTCGAGAAGGATGAGATCTCCCTCGACATCGAGAACGGCTATCTCACCGTCCGCGCCGCCAAGAGCGAGAAGGAAGAACCCGACAAATCCCACCGCTACGTCCGCAAAGAACGCAGCGTCTCCTGCCAGCGCAGCTACTACATCGGCGACATCTCCGAAGACTCCGTCAAAGCCAAGTACGACAAAGGCGTCCTCACCGTCACTTTGCCGAAGAAGGAGGAGGAGAGGCCTGAGCCGAAGAAAGTCATCCCCATCGACTGAGCGCGCTATTTGGCGCAGAACTTTGTCAGCACCCCTTTTTCGGCTCGTTACGTACGACCAAGTACGCGCCTCACCGAAAAGGGGGTGCTTTCGCGTTCTGCATCCAAATATCGCGCTCAGTGAACCAATTTTGCGTCGGGCGAATAACTGCGTCAAAGCCCCTGCCTTCGGACGGGGTTTTCGTTTTAAAACATACTGCTGACAAGCTGTACGTCTCGCGGGGGAGTGAGATACCCCCCCCCCTCCAACCCGGGGACCCCACAAAATGCATGCATTTTGCGGGGAGCCCCATTCGGGCTTTCCACCCCCGTGGCGTCGCAGCACGCACTCGGCTTGCGCGGCGGCGTTACCTTCGCCGCTTATCTGTCGCACGGCGGCTCCTTTTCCCCTTCCGAATATTCATTCGGCGGGGACCCCGTGGGACTTCACTCCTCGCATCATGCGGGACTGACGATACATCTCTACAAGATTTTATCTCTCGCACTCACATAACTAAGCGGAGGACTGCACCCACTGAATACCCGGCACGATTACCCCAGCTGAAAATCAAAGATTTTCACCCGGGGACCCCGAGGGCGGAGGAATGACGCGATCGGCGCAGAGCGCAACGATCGCTAGACCTTCGGTGCGGCACGACGCGATCGGCGCAAGGCGCAGCAATCGCTGGACCTCACGGTTCGGCACTCAAATAGTCGCCGCCCTGCGGCTCCGGTTCCGTCTCCGAAAGAGAGACATCGGGTTCAAGCGCGCACGCTCAAAGTGTGCGTTAGATCGTCTCCGAAAGAGAGACGTCGTGCTCAAAGACGCCCGCACAGAGTACACGTTAAATTTCTCCGAATAAGTGCGCGTTAGTATCTCTCCAAACGAGCATCCGTCGTGTTCAAGCACGCTCACTCGGAAGTTGCGTCAGACTTTTTTCAAAAGAGTGTTCCGTCATAGTCACGCCCGGATTCACAAAGCGAGGGAGGGAGAGAGGGCGAGGAGGAGGTTCTCCGAGAGGGCGGCGACGCGGAGAGTCGCGCCGTCGGGGATGGGGAGAGAGGAGATGTCGAAGGAGAGCTCGGGAGTGCGGGCGATGACGATGCCGTTGACGAGGAGGACGAACTCGCACTCTTCGGGGAGTCCGGACACGCGCCACGAGAGGATGCCGTCCGTCAATGTCGGTTCGGAGATCGAGGGAGGCGCGAGCGCGAAGGAGCAGGAGAAGGGAGAAGAAGTCGCGCTTGTCATGCCTTCGGCGGAGAGGGTGACCGTGAGAGTGAAGCTGCCGCCCGCAAGTTCGGCGAGGGAGGTGACGTCCGCAAGGATGTTGATGCGGTCGGAGGCGGTCTCCGCGGAGAAAGGCAGGGACACGCCGTCAAAATCGAATGCACCGTCCTTTACCGCTGCCGATGCGGCAAGTGAGGCCTCGCTGAAAGAGACGGAGAGGGAAACGGTTTCCGTGCGGGTGTCCGCGGCGAAGCCTACCATAAAGCTCCCGTCCGCGGCATATGCGGCATAAAAGCCGTACGCGCCGTCCAAGGGAAGGGGAGCGGGAGGCTCCGGATCGTCGGGATCGTCGGGGAGATCGGGAAGGTCAGGGACATCGGGTTCGTCGGGTTCGTCGGGGATGTCGGGCGGGGAAGGCTCGTCGTCGTCGGGCGCAAGCGACGCGGTCACGTTGTAGTCGTTCGCGTCTCCGGTCACGGTGTACGAGTCGGGCGAGAAAACATAGCCCTCCTTCTCGAATGCCAGGACGGCGTATTTTTCGGTGACGGTCACGGAATAGACACCGTACTCATCCGTTTCACCCACCTTCTCTCCGTCCGCAAGTACGGTCACGCCGGGCAGCGGCTCGCCGTCCGCGAGGACGATGCCGGACACAGAAAACCCTTCTTCGGGCGGCGCGGGCATATCCTCTCCGCAGGCGGCGAGCGAGAGAGCGAGGAGAATGACGAGCAGCAAAAGAGCGGGAAACTTTTTCATGCCGCCACCTCTTTATCCCGCACTTCGAACGCGAAGAGGAAGGCTGCGCCCGTTCCCGCGTCGGACACCGAGCTTATCTTGATGACATAGCTCCCGCCCGCAGTCACATACTCCGTGATGTCGGCGGCATTCTCTGTGCATTTCGCAGAAAACAGGAGTTCATCACCGCAAAACAGCGAGTAAACATAACCTTCCGTTGTTTCGTCGGGAGAGGGAGTCCAGCTCACCACTACGCTCCCGTCCCGTTCGGCGAGGATCGCACCGTAGGGCGGGAGAGGCGCGGCACGGAAGGAGAAGGTGTATACGGCGGGTGCGGAAGCGAGGTTGAAGGCATCTCCCAGCGCGGTCACGGATGCGGTGACGTCGGTGCTTACCGCGAGCATATCGCCGATGTCCGCACGGGGCGTCGTGAATGTCCCCAAGTCCACGCCGTTGAGAGTGAGACGGTAGCCCGTCGCGCCGTGCGTGGCGGACCAGCTCAATACGCCGTCCTCAAAGGAGAGCACGCGGGGAGAGGATAGAGTGAGGGTGTGGGTGAATGTGACGGAAGCGGTAAGCAATGTCTCGGTGTCTCGTTTGGCGGTCACGGTGAAGGTGTATTCGCCACCCTTGGGCAGCACTTCCGCGACGGGCAGGAAGGTCGCGTCCGCGTCGAGTTCGCCCGAAAAGACGGGAGTGCCGTCCGCGAAGGTCACCCGCACTTCATAGCCCGTGGCACCCTCCGCCCGCACCCACTGCGCCACTCCGTCCGAGACGGAGAGAGACAGCCCTTCGGCGACAGCCGCCGAGGGAGGCGGGAGAAGAAGTATGCACAGCGCGAGGACGAGGACGACCGCGCCTGCGGCGGTGAGGCGGAACTTCGCTTTCATGTCTACAAAATAAGACAAAATCCGACAAAAGTCAATGTCGGTTTTTTTGCGTGTGCGGAAGGAGAGAGGCGCGCTCCCGAAGCCGCCGTTTCGCTTTATATGGTCTTTTCACGCGTTGTGAGGGGCGGGAAGGGCTGCCCGCGTGCGGTGTGGACAAAAACGCTTGCCATACGCGTGCGCGTGTGATATAATATCTTAGAATATTCATAACAAATATGTTTATTACAACAATGATTACTCACCGAAAGGAGGAAGCATGGAAGAAGTCAAACACAGTTATAATGCGACCGACATCCAAGTGCTGGAAGGGCTGGACCCCGTGAGGAAGCGTCCCGGAATGTACATCGGTTCGACGGACGCGAGAGGGCTTCATCATCTCGTGACGGAAGTCGTTGACAACTCCATCGACGAGGCACTTGCGGGCTATTGCACGCACATCACGGTCGAGATCCTGTCGGACGGCGCGGTGCGCGTCACGGACAACGGTCGCGGCATCCCCGTCGGCATCATAGAGAAAGAGGGCAAATCGGCTGTGGAAGTCGTGCTCACCAAGCTGCATGCGGGCGGCAAATTCGGCAGCGGCGGCTACAAGATCTCGGGCGGTCTGCACGGCGTGGGCGTGTCCTGCGTCAACGCGCTCTCTGAGTGGCTGGTGGCGGAGGTCAGACAGGGCGGCAAGCTCTACCGCATCCGTTTCAACCGCGGCATAGCCGAGAGGCCTCTCGCAGTGGTGGGAGAGGCGGAGGACACCGGCACCACCATCACGTTCTATCCCGACGGCGACATCTTCGAGACGCTGGACTTCAACTACGACACCATGAAGGCGCGTCTGAGAGAGCTTGCCTACCTCAACAAGGGGCTTACCATCGAGATCTCGGACGCGAGAGTGGAGCCTGCCCGGCACGAGACTTTCTGCTATGAGGGCGGCATAGTTTCCTTTGTCGAGAGCCTCAACCGCAACAAGGAGACCATTTTCGAGAACGTGGTCTATTTCGACGCGAGGTATGTGGACAGCGAGATAGAAGTCGCCATGCAGTACAACGACTCCTACACCGACACCATCCTCGCCTTTGCCAACAACATCAACACCGAGGAGGGCGGCACTCACCTGGACGGGTTCAAAGCCGCCATCACCAAGGTCATCAACGATTACGGCAGGAAGGCGGGCATCCTGAAAGAGGCGGACAAGCTCTCCGGCGAGGACGTCAGAGAGGGGCTTACCGCCGTCATTTCCGTCAAGCTCGCGGAGCCTCAGTTCGAGGGACAGACCAAGACCAAACTCGGCAACAGCAGCATGAGAGCGGCTGTCGCCAAGAGCGTGAGCGAAGGGCTGGGGACCTATCTTGAGGAGCATCCCCGCGAAGCGAAGGAACTTGTCCTGAAAACCATCACCGCACAGCGCGCCCGCGAGGCGGCGAGGGCGGCGAGAGAGACTGCGCGGCGCAAGTCCGCGCTGGAAAGCACCACGCTCCCCGGCAAACTCGCGGACTGCACGGACAAGGATCCCAAGGTGTGCGAGATATATCTCGTCGAGGGCGACTCCGCAGGCGGCAGCGCGAAGCAGGGCAGAGACCGCAGGTTCCAAGCCATCCTTCCCCTCAGGGGCAAGATCCTCAACGTGGAGAAGGCGAGGCTGCACAAGGTGCTGGAAAACGAGGAGATCAAGGCGATGATCACGGCGTTCGGCTGCGGCATCAACGCCGATTACGACGAGAGCAAGCTGCGCTACGACCGCATCATCTGCATGACGGACGCGGACGTGGACGGCTCGCACATCCGCATACTCATGCTCACCTTCTTCTTCCGTTTCATGCGTCCTTTGATAGAAAACGGACACGTCTACATCGCGCAGCCCCCTCTTTACAAGCTGGCGAGAGGCAAACAGGAGTGGTATTTCTACGACGACGATGCGTTGAACGCGTTTTATGAGGAGAACGGCAGAAAGGGCTACGATCTGCAACGCTACAAAGGTCTCGGCGAAATGAACCCGGAACAGCTTTGGGAGACCACGATGGATCCCAAGAGCCGCACGCTCCTGCGCGTGACGATGGAGGACGCGATCTCCGCGGATGAAATGTTCTCCGTTCTCATGGGCGAGCAGCCCGAACTCAGGCGCGCTTTCATAGAGGAGAACGCCAAACTCGTCGAGGATCTCGACGTCTGATGAGGAGGATGTATGAGCAAGGACAGTCAAAAGGATAAAGAATATCTCGAACATCTTGCGGACAGCAAGATAGTCAACGTCGAGGTGGAGAACGAGCTTAAAAAGTCCTTCATCTCCTACGCCATGGCGGTCAATGTGTCCAGGGCGATCCCCGATGTCAGAGACGGTCTCAAACCCGTTCACAGGCGCATACTTTACGCCATGAGCGAGCTGAACCTCACCCCCGACAAACCCTACCGCAAGAGCGCGATGGTGGTCGGCGAAGTGCTTGGTAAATACCATCCCCACGGCGACAGCTCCGTCTATGATGCGATGGTCCGCCTCGCGCAGGACTTCTCCATCCGCTGCCCCCTCGTGGACGGACACGGCAACTTCGGCTCCGTGGACGGCGATCCCCCCGCGGCTTACCGTTACACCGAGGCGAGGCTCTCCAAGATCGCTCTCGAAATGATCCGCGACATCGACAAGCGGACGGTGGATTTCTACCCCAACTTCGACGATACGCGCGAACAGCCCGTGGTGCTGCCTTCGCGTTTCCCCAATCTGCTCGTCAACGGTTCGGACGGCATCGCGGTGGGCATGGCGACATCCATCCCTCCGCACAACCTCGGCGAAGTCATCGATGCGGTGGTCGCGCTCATGCGCAATCCGGAGCTTACGGTGGACGACCTCATGGAATACATCCCCGCACCCGACTATCCGACGGCGGGACTCGTCCTCGGCAGGGCTGCGATCCGTCAGGCGTACCGTACGGGCAGGGGAGCGGCGGTCATCCGTTCCCGTACGGAGATAGAGGAACTGCCCGGCGGCAAGAGCCGCATCATCATCACCGAGCTTCCCTATCAGGTGAATAAGGCGAAACTCATCGAGAACATCGCCGATCAGGTCAAGGATAAGCGCATAGAGGGCATCTCCGACATCAGCGAGGAGACCGACCGCACGGGCATGCGCATCGTCATCGACGTCAAGAAGGATCACAATCCCCAGGTGGTGCTCAACACCCTCTTCAAGCAGACCAGCCTGCAAGTGAACAACTCCATCATCCTTCTCGCGCTCGTGGACGGCGTGCCGCGCATCATCAACCTCAAACAGATCCTGGAATACTACATCGCGCACCAGGAGGACGTCATCGTCCGCCGCACCAGGTTCGACCTCGAAAAGGCGGAGGAGAGGGAACACATCCTCAACGGTCTCGTCATCGCCCTCGCCAACATCGACGAGGTGGTGGAATTGCTCAAAAAGAGCGCGGATCGTCAGGACGCCATAGACAAATTGACGGCACGTTTCATGCTCAGCGAGAAACAGGCCGTCGCCATCCTCGAAATGCGCTTGCAGAGGCTCACGGGGCTTGAGGTGGAGAAATTGAACGAGGAACTCGCCGAGAAACGCGCCGAGATCGAGGAGTACAAGCGCATTCTCGGTTCGGAGGAGGCTGTCAAGGAGCTTATCATCCAAGAGATCACCGAGATCAAGGAGCGTTACGCCACGCCGAGAAGGTCGGAGCTTAGCTACGACTATTCCGAGATCAACATCGCCGACCTCATCGACAAGGAGGACATCGCGGTGTCCATGACGCACGGCGGCTACATCAAGCGCATCCCCGTCTCGGAGTACCGCTCCCAGAGACGCGGCGGCATGGGCGTCACCGCGCACAAGGCGAAGGACGACGATTTTGTGGAACACATCTTCGTCAGCAACACCCATCAGGATATGCTCTTCTTCACCAACCTCGGCAAGGTGTACACCATGATGGGTTACGAGATCCCCGAGGCGAGCAAGACATCCCGCGGGCGCGCTCTCGTCAATCTCCTGCAACTCTCTCCCGGCGAGAAGGTGCAGACCGTCCTCCCCCTCCCCGAAGAGAGGGAAGGCAAGTTCCTCATGCTCGCAACCAAGCGCGGTCTCATCAAGAAGACTCCGCTCGAAGAGTTTGCGTCTATCAAGCGCAACGGAAAGATCGCCATCAAGTTCATGGAGGAGGACGAGCTTATCGAAGCAGTGCTGACCTCCGGTGACGATCAGCTCATCATGGCGTCCAGCGAGGGCTATTGCATCCGCTTCAAGGAGACGGACGTGCGTCCCACGGGCAGGACGGCTATGGGCGTCAAGAGCATGCGCATCCCCGAAGGCGCGCATATGGTGGACCTCGCCGTCGTCACAGAGGGGTGCGAGATCCTCACCATCACCACCCACGGCTACGGCAAACGCAGCAGCGTGGACGACTATCCCTTGCAGGGCAGAGCGGGCAAGGGCGTAAAAGCCGGCGTGTTCAACGACAAGACCGGCGACCTCGCGGGACTCAAAGTCATCCCCGCCGATACTGACGTCATGATGATCACGGACGGCGGCATCATCATCCGCGTCCAGGCGGACGAGATCTCCAAGATAGGCAGAGCCACCCAGGGCGTGCGCATCATGAAACTCAAAGGCGAGGAGACCAAGGTGGTCAGCATCGCGCTCACCCCCCACGAGGAGGAGATCCCCGAAGAGGAGAACGCGGCAGAAGGCGACACCGCTCCCGACACCGCATCCCCCGCAGACGCAGCGACCGCGGAGGCATCCGCCCCCGACACCTCTCCCGCGGAGACGTCCTCTCCCGACACCGAGGAGTGACGCTCCCACCGCACGAGCGCGTAGCGCGCAACGCAGCGCAAATGCGCAAAACAGCACATAAAACACACAAAAACGCGGCATAAAGCCGCGTTTTTGTGTTGTACGAGTGCTCGCGTATAAACACTCGCTCGGAGGGTAGGGCGGGTTCGGGCGCGCACGCTCGAAGGGTAGGGCGTGATCAAAGAGTGTAAAAAGGGCTGACGTCCCCTGACAGGGGAGTTATTGTCCCCCTCCTCCCCTACGGGACTCCTCCCCCACTCGGAATAGAGTACCCTCCTCTCAAAATGCGGGACTAACTTTCCGCCTCTTTAAAAAGTTTGAGTCTCGCACTCACATAACTAAGCGGATGCCGGTACCGGTTGAGCGTCGCTCGTGGGGCGAGGAGGGCGACTCGACGCGCACGAGCGACGTCTCTACTTAATTTCTCATCTGGCTTGCGAGGTCGCAGATTCGCGCCGCGACTTTCAAGCGCGGGCGCAAGACGCCCGCGGTGAAAGTTTGGCTTTGCGGCGCGTGATTCCGTCTCCGAATGAGAGACGTCGCGCTCAAATACGCCCGCTCAGAGTGTGCGTTAGACCGTCTCTGAAAAAGTATACGTCGTACTCAAAGACGCTTCGAATAAGTGTACGTTACTAGTGTACCCCGCCCACCCGCCCTATAAGGGAACATCTCTACAACGACAGGCGTTACGCCCTTACCATATTTTGTCAAGGAATCGTGCCTTGCGAGGGTGTCACACCCTCGCGCTCCCTCACTATCACTTTGTTTCTTTCAAATCGCCTGTTTTGTCAAGGAACTGCGCCGAAAAATTTTGCACGGCAAAGCTGGCAAAATTTTTCGCGCCCTTGACAACGACAAAAAGTTAAAATTTACAAACTGCGGACGGCACTTCTTGCCGTCCGCCTTAATTACAAAAAGACTCTCCCAAACACTCCACCTTTGCGCGCTTGCGCGCCGTACCATATCTTTTGTAAATACTTGTCCGATTTTTCGCGTACACTCGTCCCCGATCATCTAATTTATCCGCTTGTTGACGTTTTCTTTTTTGCCCCCTTAGATAAGGGGGCGAACGGTGCTTATAGCTTTATATCTTGCTTATGGGGGTATGAGGAGTTTTGGGGTTCCCAGGGGGATACTCGGAAAATTCCCCCTTGGCGTTTTCGCTTCCTTTTGCGTCCAAAAGGAAGGCTGCATTCCTCGCCGCTTGAATAAAAAGAGCCGGTGTTTTTTGTCCGCTGCACGTTTGATGGGAAGGCTAAATTTTGCCGCTTGAATAGATATAGACGCGTTGTATGGGCGCGTCTCCGAAAGAGGGACGTATAGTTCAAACATGCCCGCGCTAAGCGCGTGTCAGAACGTCTACGAAAGAGAAACATCGAGAACGGGGACGTCCGCCCGTGAAATGCGCAAATGCGCGGTTTTGGTGTGTGTTTTTGCGAATAAACACCGTGTTTATGCGTTTTGCGGGCGCGGGCAGGGGAGAGGAGACGGGTGTGCAGAGGGGCGGGGAATGAAAGGATTATGAAAGGAAGGTCGGAGGAGAAAAGGGTGGCTTGCCGCGCGCGTGTGTGTTTTAATTTTGTATGCGCACGCGGAGTGCGGGTGCGGGCGCGACCTTAAAATTATTAAATTATTATTAAACACGGAAAATACGGCTTGTCATATGCGCTCGCGTGTGATAATATATAACAGCCGAGCAGTTTTCTCGGCAGCCGCCGCCCAAGGGACGGCAGCTTGCATCGGGGGATGAAATGAGAAAACTTTTCATTGGATTGGTTTTGATTGCCGTAATAGCGGGTTCTCTGTTTGCTTTTGTTGCCTGCAATGACGAGCCTTACGTACCCACGATCGAACAGGGATGGTCCGCGAAAACGGAGTTCCTTGCGGAATCCAGCAACGGCGTCATCAACTTCGTCTCCGCCAAGCATTGGAGAGTGGATGTCGGCGGCATGGCCGCATCTTTCATACCGGACGACAACGACAACTGGTGTCGCGGAGAATATCGGTTCGAAGGCGAGGTCGGCAAGTCGGACCTGCATATGATCCTGCTGGGTGAGGACGATTGGTATTTCGAAGAGTTTGAAGAAGATGAAATGGACAATGACAATTCGCCCGCATACGATCCTCAGAACGTGGTCCTGCTGGATGCGGACGGCAAAGAAGTTCCTCACGGCGAAGAGGCGGTCTTTGCTCCGGACGAGGCGGGTGTCTACAACTTTACCATTCTTCTTAAAGGCGCGCTCGGCAACATTGCGAACATGGGAGGAAGCCCGGAAGAGGGAATGCTCAAATTCGCATTCTATCCTCCGCAGGACGGCACTCTTGGCAGCAACGGCGATATGGCACCTCCTCCTCCCTCATCCGGACCGGATATGTTTGCCATCATCATAGCCGTACCCATTGCGGTCGTGGTGTTGATCGTCGGCATCGTGGTGACGGTGGTGCTCGTCAAGAAGAACAAGAAAAAGAAAGCAGCCGCTGCTGCGGCGAATGACAACGGCGGAGATTTCTCCGGCGGAGGATTCGCGGCATAAGCGGAGGAATACGCGCCGAAAGGGCTGGGCGCACGGAAAGGGGAATGCGGCTTTTGCCGCAGAACCGGTATCAACGGGGAGGACAGGCGAGAGCCGTGTCCTCTGCGCAGGTAAAAAAAGGAGACATGATATGGATCAGCGCAGCAAGAACAAGGTCAAACTTTTCCGTACGTTGAAAGTGGTCTTTTATGCTCTGGGTCTGCCTCTGTTCATGTTTGCGGTCATCATCACCGCGGCGACCGAATATGTGGGCGAATTCGCCTACAACGGTCCGGCTGCCACGGAGTTGTTCGCAAATATGAAAGTGCTGTTCAACGGCACCGCGCTTTACGGCGTGTGGATCGCGGCAGGCGTATGGCTTCTGATCGCCGTTATGCAGATCATCTTCACGAAAGTGGTCAAGAACAGACGGGCGCGCACTTTGCTTGTAGGCATCGTGACGCTCGTTGTCATGCTTGCCCCCGTCGTGGTGCTGGATCTGGTCATCCCCGTCAAGCTGGACGCCATCGCGTCCGAGCTTCCCGAAGGAGTCACCATAGCGAGCTATGCAGACGAGAAGGGACACTTCTACACCCGCACCAGCGCGAGCTGGACGCCCAACGGCAAGTATGAGAGCAACAACTACTACTTCGTCCAGGGCGTCGACGGTTTCCTGCGGACCTATAATATAGGGATGTACGGCGGCACCAAGAGCGGCACTGCCAACAACACCGCCAACACCCCTGTCACCTTCGGACGACTCTTCAATGACGCGACGGGTAAGGCACCGTTTGAAGGAGCGGCGTATGCGAACAAGCTGGTCAAAGCGGACACCACGGTGACCGTGGGCGGCGAGACCGCGACCGTTTCCACCAACGGGAATGGGCAGCTCGTCGTCAACGACATCGTCTTTGAGAACTACTATCTCGGCGCGACCAACGGACTGTGGTACCGCAACGAGTATACGGCGGAGATGAAGGACGGCGTTTACGGCTATGCCTCCTACAACCACGGCGGACAGCTCTCCGACGGCTATGTCTACGGCATCGACGTCGCACTCGAGATCCTTGAGGACTACTACTATTCCCAGATAAGGATGGGCGAGATCTCCGACGAGGTCGCACTCGGCAAGAAGGGGACTCTGCCTTCCGATGCGGAGATCATGGAAGAAGCCCTGGAACTGCGCAGCGAGTACTACGGTCCCGACGGCGAAGCGTCCGAATATGAGAAGTGGGTGTGGAACCAGAAAGTCGACCTCAACGGCGATGTGACGGATGCGGATTTCTCCCTCACTCGTGAGGAACTCGAGAATGTCCTTGACGCGCTCGGCGTCGCACTCGGCGGCGGCGCGCTCGGTCCCGCCATCAAACACATCTGCGCGAACCTCGGTGATCTTCTCGGAATGATCGGAAGTTTCCTGGACGGCGTCAACATAACTTCACCCACCTCCAACCAGCTCAGCATAGTGATCGAAGCCACCGAGGCGGGCAAGGAGGACATCTCCATCGTCGTCACCATAGAACAGAACGACGCAGGCGAGGACATCCTCACCATCGAGCTTGGCGGCATCGTCGGAGCGAACAGATATGAGCTTGGTCTGGACTCCCGCCTCATAAGCGGTCTCAGCTCTCTGCTCGACGACCTTGTGAAGCAGGCGGACATCACCCGTTACGAAGCCGCAGGCACCACCGCGAGAGTGCCGTACACGACCGTTGCGGAGATCGTCTATGACGTGCTCAACGGCGGCGGCTCCGGCACCATCGGCACTGTCGGCACCATCTTCGGTCTTGTGAGCGGACTCATCAGCATCGTCGGCGACATCACCGGCCTGATCGAGCTTGATCCCGCCACCGTTTCCGATGCGGACGCCACCGAGAACATGCTCTACGGCATCATCTCCAATCTGCTTTCCGCGCTGTATTGGTATTCCGATCCCGTCATCAAGCCCCTCTACGAGTTCTATGCCGAGGCGGCGGAGAACAAGGCTTCCGGTGACGAGGAACTCAAGGCGGCGGCGCGCGAATACGGCGAGCAGCTTGCAAACTACGAGAGAGCGGTGTACGAAGGCGGTATGCACGGCTATGTGATCGGCTCCGTCCTCGTCCCCGGTTCCTCCCTCATCGCGGGTGACACGCTCGGCAACGGCAGCTATTCCACCACCGTTCCCGCAAGCTATGAAGAAGTCATCCAGTTCAAGACGGAACTCTCCTACAAGCGTTGGCTCTATCCTCTCCTCGGAGTGAGAGAATGCCTCGTCTGCTTCATGCCTTTCGTCCTGCTCTTCATCCTGCTGAGCGGAGCGGCTGCGGAGAAGGAGATGCTCTACGCCACCGGACAGGAACAAGCCAAAAAATCCAAGAAACAACTCAAAAAGGAAGCCGCCGATGCAGACGCTGCCGAGGCGGACGCGATAGTGACCGCGGATGCCGTTCCCACGGAGGGCACCGAGCCACTTGTCGAAACGAAAAAAGACGAGGAGGTGCTGTGAAATGAAAAACGCCAAGGCTGAAAAGAAGAATCCCAATTCCGCCAAGATCGCGGGACTCACAGTGCTCGAAGTTATCTTCTATTTGCTGAGCCTGCCTCTCATCGTCGTTCTCACCGCCGTGTTTGCCATCCAGATGTACGACCTGGTGCCTTACTATTCCTTCTGGCCCTTCGTCGGCGTCATCCTTGCGGGTGTGCTCTGCCTCGTGTTCATCATCGTGGTCATGTGCATCTCTTTGAGCAAGAGGAGCAAACGCAGCGTGCTCATGAAGACGGTGTCCATCATCATTGCGGCAGTCATGCTCACGTCCTTCATCGCAGTCATGCTCGACGTGGTCCTGCCCGACGTGCTTGCACAGCTCACATCCAGCACCCTCTTCTATGAGGACCTCAGCAACGCACAACTTGCAGAGGAGCAGTCGGAATTCAACGCACAGCTCGACCGCAAGTTCATCATGCTCAACCTGCTCAACGGCAACTACGATCCGCAGTTCGAATACGAGACTCTGAAAACGGACAGCGAAGTCATTGCAAGTGCAAAGGGCATCGTGGACACCATCTACTCATACGCCTATCTTGAGGACCGCGAGGGTTATGACGAGTGGTTCTTCTCCGATCCTCTCTACAAAGAGCTGTTCGACTTCATCTACGACAACTATCTCCTGACCGATGCCGCCTATTCCGTCGGTGTCGCCGACGGCAACGGCTGGGGGCAGGTCTATCAGACGAAGGTCTTCCCCGGCTTCGGATATCTTCCCAGACAGGCGATGTGCCACGCGATCACGGAAAAGATCTTCCCCACCTTTGAGCAGCTTGCCGAAGAGGGCATGAGCAACCCCAGGATCGCGGAACTGTACGAGAACAACTACGCCAGCCTCAAGAATGACGGCTACCTCACCTACGACGACAGCATGATCCTTTATGCGACGTCCGGCAGGATGACCGTCCCCGTCGTCATCAGGCTCCTCCTCGACAAGGGCTACACCTACACCGAGAACGAGCAGGCGGACATCGTGGACGGCGAAGTGGTGGAGCCGGAAGGCACCTACTTCCTCGAGCTTTACGCAAAGGACGAAGTGCTTGCCATCCTCAACGCCTATGCCTTGGATGAGACGGTGCTCGCTTGGAACGCCGATGAGACCAAGGCAGTCCTCAAAAAGACGGTGGATGGCGTCAAGTACGGCGAGGGTGCGGTCATCATCCCCACCTACACCGAGGACGAGGACGGCAACGCGACCGTCTCCGGCGGCTACATCCGTGCGCCCAGACAGTGGAGCATCCTCGACATGGACGGCAAGAACATGGATGTCGCGGCGATAGATAACATGATCGTCGACCTCGGAAGCCTGCTCGGCGCGGATGCCGCAAAGACGATCAACGGCATCGTTCCCGGCATTTGCGATCCTCAGCCGCTCACCGATCTGCTTCCTCTGGTCGGGCAGCTCCTCAACACGGCGATCGGCACCGATGTCAGCGGACTCGTTGACAAGGTCGTCACCGCGGTGACGGATGTCGTCATGGCGGCGACGGGCGGTGCGGGACTTTACCTCAACCTCTGCGTCAATGATGACGGGCAGATCGAGATCGCAATTTCTCCCACCAACGTGGAAGTGGGTATGCACGGCTATCAGTACATGACCTGGATGGAATCCAACAGCCTCCTCTTCGCGGTGATCGGCGTCATGTCCCTGCGCGAATGGCTGTACATCTTCGGCGCGGTCTCCGTCATGCTCGCGTTTGCGGCGGGCATGTGCCGTGAGATCAAAGAGCGCATCAAGAAGGCGTACAAGGACAATGCGGAACTCGCCGCCGAGACGGCGGGCGGAGACGGAGCGGCAGTAGCCGACGACGTCGACGCGTCCGCACCCGTGGATTACGCATCCGCACCCGCAGATGCATACGCGCCCTACGGCACGGCTGTGCCCGAGGACGACACGGTGCCGACTTCGGGTGACACGATGTGACGTGACCGATGCTTACGGGGACTTGCAATGCAAGTCCCCGTTTTCATGTCCGGAAGGAGAGGGCGGCGGGAAGGCGGCGGCGGGAGACGCTCCGCGGAAAACGCGAGAAAATCGAGAAAAAAATTTGCCCCATTACGCTTGCAAACGCGCGCGCGTGTGATATAATGGAAAAAATTTAGGGAGAAGCCAATGCTCGTCTTTGAAAACGCCGTCTATTATACGACCGAAGGGTTCAGGAAAGGCACGGTGACCGTGTCGGACGGGAAGGTATTTCTCTCTCCCTCCCTCGCCGTCACGGAGGACGAGATAGACGGACAAGTCATATTCCCCGGTCTTGCGGATGCACACGTTCATCTGCGGGAGCCGGGCTTTTTTTATAAGGAGAGTATAGCGACGGGCAGCGAGAGCGGCGCGAGAGCGGGATATACCGCGCTCTTTGCCATGCCCAATCTCGATCCCGTCCCCGACAGCCTCGAAGGGCTTGCGCCCGAACTTGACGCCATTATGCGCACGGCGCGGACGGGAGTGTACCCTTATGCCGCCCTCACGGTGGGCGAAAAAGGGGAGGAACTCTCGGCGATAGAGGAGCTTGCTCCTCATGTGATCGGGTTCTCCGACGACGGCAAAGGGGTGCAGAGCGAGGCTCTGATGCGCGAGGCGATGCGCCGCGTCAAGGCGTGCGGCAAGGTGATCGCCGCGCATTGCGAAGTGAATGAGCTGCTCCGCGGCGGCTACATCCACGACGGAGCTTACGCGCGCGCGCACGGACATAAAGGTATATGCTCCGAGAGCGAGTGGAAGATGGTGGAGCGCGATGTCGCGCTCGCGGAGGAGACGGGAGTGAGCTATCACGTCTGCCATGTTTCCACCAAGGAGAGCGTGGACATCGTAAGGCGCGCCAAGGCGCGCGGCGTCGACGTGACCTGCGAGACCGCCCCGCACTATCTTCTCCTCACCGAGGACGACCTCAAAGACGAGGGCAGGTTCAAGATGAATCCGCCCATACGCACTGCGGCGGACAGAGACGCCCTCCTGGAAGGGCTTGCGGACGGCACCGTGGACATGGTGGCGACGGATCACGCTCCCCACTCCGACGAGGAGAAATCCAAGGGGCTTCGGGGCAGTCTCATGGGCGTCATCGGGCTGGAATTCGCCTTCCCCGTGCTGTACACCGAGCTGGTGAGAAAGGGTGTGATCTCCCTGCACCGCCTTGTAGAGGCGATGTCCGGCGCGCCTCTTGCGCGGTTCGGGCTGCCGGGCGGGGACATCCGCGACGGCGCGCGGGCGGATCTTGCGGTGTTCGACCTCTCCCGCGAGTGGACGGTGAGAGGAGCGGAGAGCGCGTCCAAGGGCAGCAGCACACCTTTTGAGGGCATGAAAGTGAGAGCAAAAAACACTATGACGATACTGAACGGAGAAATCATATGGAAAGAGTGAAAAGAAAACTCGTGCTGGAAAACGGCGACGTCTATGTCGGCTACGGGTTCGGAGCGCAGTCCGATGCCATAGGGGAGATAGTTTTCAACACCTCCATGGCGGGCTATCAGGAGATCATCTCCGATCCCAGCTACACCGACCAGATCCTCGTGATGTCCTATCCCATCATCGGCAACTACGGCATCACGGATGAGGACTACGAGAGCAAGAGCCTGCTGCTCAAAGCGATGGTGGTGCGCGATTACAACGACGCGCCCTCCAACTTCCGCTACACCAAGACGCTCTCCGAGCTTTTGGAGGAGAACGGTGTGCCTGGCATCCAGGGCATCGACACCCGCAAGCTGGTGCGCACCATCCGTGACAAAGGATCCATGAAGGCGTGCCTCACGGACGAGAGCGTTCCCGATGCGGAAGTGATGAAGAGGATCGCGGAATATGTCTATCCCACCGATCAGGTGGACCGCGCGGGATGCAAGAAGAGGTGGTACAGCCGCACCCCCAATCACCGCTACAATGTCGTGGCGGTGGACTGCGGCATCAAGAATCAGATGGTGCGCAACCTCAACAACAAGGGGTGCAACGTCATCGTTGTGCCTCACACCATAGGCGCGGAGGACGTCCTCGCGTTGAAGCCGGACGGAGTGTTCCTCAGCAACGGCCCCGGCGATCCCGTCAACGTCCCCGAGGTGGTGGAGCTGGTGAAAGCGTTGAAGGGCAAAGTGCCAATGATGGGCGTTTGTATGGGACATCAGCTCATCGCGCTCGCGTACGGAGCAAAGACCTACAAGCTGAAATTCGGTCACCGCGGCGGCAATCATCCCATCCTGGACAAGACGACGGGATTCATCGAGATCACGGCGCAGAACCACAGCTACGCGGTGGACGAGAAGTCCCTGAAAGGCACGGGGCTTGAAGTCACGCACGTCAACCTGCTGGACAACACGGTGGAGGGCGTGGAGGACAAGCGCAACAAGGTGTTCTCGGTGCAGTTCCACCCCGAGAGCGCGCCCGGACCCTGCGACAGCATCAGACTTTTCGACAAATTCATTCTTAACATAGAGGAGTGGAAGAAAAATGCCTAAGAGAACGGATATAAAGAAGGTATTGGTCATAGGATCCGGTCCCATCGTGATAGGGCAGGCGGCGGAGTTCGACTATGCGGGCACGCAGGCGTGCATAGCATTGAAGGAAGAGGGCTACGAAGTGGTGCTTGCCAACTCCAATCCCGCCACCATAATGACGGACAAGATGATGGCGGACAAGATATACATGGAGCCGCTCACCCTCGAATATGTGGCTAGGATCATCCGCTACGAGCGTCCCGACGCCATCGTCCCCGCCCTCGGCGGACAGACGGGGCTTAACCTTGCGATGAAACTCGCGCACAGCGGTGTTTTGGACGAATGCAACGTTAAACTGCTCGGAACGTCGCTTGAAAGTATCGAAATGGCGGAGGACCGCGAAAAATTCAAGGAGATGTGCATGCGCATAGGCGAGCCTGTCATTCCCTCTCAGATCACTTACAGCATCGAGGAGGCGAAGGAGGCGGCGCAAGTCATCGGCTATCCCGTGGTGCTGCGTCCCGCGTTCACGCTGGGCGGCACGGGCGGCGGCTTTGCCGAGAACGAAGAGGAGCTTTGCGAGATCATGAAGAACGCCTTGCAGCTCTCTCCCGTGGGGCAGGTGCTGGTGGAAAAGAGCGTCAAGGGCTTCAAGGAGATAGAGTTCGAGGTCATGCGCGACGCCAACGACACCGCGGTCGCCATATGCAGCATGGAGAACCTCGATCCCGTCGGCGTGCATACGGGCGACAGCATAGTGGTCGCGCCCGCGCAGACGCTCACCAACAAGGAAGTGCAGATGCTGCGCAACAGCGCATTGAAGATCATCCGCGAACTCAAGATTGAGGGCGGGTGCAACGTGCAGTTCGCGCTCGATCCTCACTCCTTCAAATATTACCTCATCGAGGTCAACCCCCGCGTGTCGCGTTCCTCCGCGCTCGCGTCCAAGGCGAGCGGCTATCCCATAGCGCGCGTGACGGCGAAGGTGGCTCTCGGCATGCATCTTGACGAGATCATGCTCGCCAACACTCCCGCATCCTTCGAGCCTGCGCTCGACTACATCGTCACCAAGGTGGCGCGATTCCCCTTCGACAAATTCGCCACGGCGTCCAACAAGCTGGGCACGCAGATGAAGGCGACGGGCGAGGTGATGAGCATAGGCAGGACCTTCGAGGAGAGCCTGCTCAAAGCACTGCGCTCCCTGGAGATCGGTGCCATCCACATCTGGATCCCCAAGTTCGACACCTGGACGAGGCAGGAGCTTTACGACTACATCAAGGACTGCACGGACGACAGGCTCTTTGCCATAGCGGAGCTGTTCGAGCGCGGCGGAGACATCGGTCTCATCGCGTCCAGCACCAAGATCGACATGTTCTTCCTGGAGAAGATCCGCGAGATCGTGGAGTTCGAGACCGTCGTCAAGGCAAATCCCTTCGATGTCGCCGTGTTCAAAGAGGCGAAACGCCGCGGGTTCTCTGATAAGTATCTCGCCAAAGTGTGGCACTCCACCGAGGAGGAGATCTTCCTCAAACGCCGCGAGCTTGGCATCATGCCCGTATACAAGATGATCGACACCTGCGCGGGCGAGTTCGAGAGCTACGTCCCCTATTTCTACTCCACCTACGAGGAGGAGCAGGAGAGCAAGGTCAGCGACCGCAAGAAGATCATAGTGCTGGGTTCCGGCCCCATCAGGATAGGGCAGGGCATCGAGTTCGACTACTCCACCGTCCACGCCATCTGGACGATAAGGAACGCGGGCTATGAGGCGATCATCATCAACAACAACCCGGAGACGGTCTCCACGGACTACACCACTTCGGACAAGCTCTACTTCGAGCCGCTCACCGTCGAGGACGTGATGAACGTCATCGAACTTGAGAAGCCGGACGGCGTGGTGGTCTCCCTCGGCGGACAGACCGCCATCAACCTCGCGGACAAGCTGGACGCGCTCGGAGTGAAGATCATAGGCACGGACGTCGCCGCCATCCGCAATGCGGAGGACAGAGACTGCTTTGAGAAGATACTGAACGATCTCCACATCCCTCAGCCCAAGGGAGAGGCGGTGTTCACCGTCAAAGACGGACTTAAAGTGGCGGAAAGGATCGGTTATCCCGTGCTTGTGCGCCCAAGCTATGTTCTCGGCGGCAGGCAGATGCAGATCGCGTCCACTCCGGAAGCCCTCGGCAAATACCTGCGTTCGGCGGCAGCACTCGAGACGGGACACGCCATCCTCGTGGACAAATACATCCTCGGCAAGGAGCTTGAAGTGGATGCGGTGTGCGACGGCAAGGACGTGTTCTGTCCCGCAATCATGCAGCACATCGAGCGCACGGGCGTCCACTCCGGCGACAGCATCTCCGTCTATCCGACGTTCAGCGTGAGCGAGGAAGCGAAGAAGAAGATCATCGACTACACCGTCAAGCTCGGTCTCGGCATCGGCATCGTCGGGCTTTACAACATCCAGTTCATCGTGGACGACAAAGAGGACGTCTATGTCATCGAGGTCAACCCCCGTTCTTCGAGGACGGTGCCCTTCATCTCCAAGGCGTCGGGCTACTCCCTCGCGGACATCGGCACCAAGGTCATGCTCGGCATCTCCCTGAAAGAGCAGGGCTTCACTTCCGTCTATCCCGAGAAGGAACCCGAGAGGTGGTATGTCAAAGCTCCCGCCTTCTCCTTCTCCAAGATCAAGGGCATGGAGGTCTATCTCTCCCCGGAGATGAAGTCCACGGGCGAGGCGATAGGTTACGACACGTCCATGAAACGCGCCCTCTACAAGGCACTCAAAGCGTCGGGCATGAGCATGCAGAACTACGGCACGGTGTTCCTCACCGTCGCGGACTGCGACAAGGAGGCGTTCCTGCCCATCGCAAAAAGATTCTACGACCTCGGCTTCAACATCGAGGCGACCAAAGGTACGGCGGATTTCCTGCACGAACACGGCATCCGCGCCCGCTCCAAGGCGAAGATCAGCGAGGGCAGCGACGAGATCCTGGAAAGCATCAGGAAGGGGCACGTTACCTACGTCATCAACACCCGCGACCTCAATGAGGAAAGCACCAAACGCGACGGCTACGAGATCCGCCGCGCCGCGGTGGAGAACAACGTCACTCTGTTCACCTCGCAGGACACCGTGGAGGCGCTTCTCGACGTCCTTGAGGACATGACGTTCAGAGTGAGCACCATCTGCTGATGAGACAACAGACACTTACGCTGCTATCTTGTCGTTCGCTCAACGCGTCCGTCTATGAGCTTATCCTCGCGGGCGCGGAGGAGATGCGCGCGGGACAATTTGTCGAACTTTCCGTCCCCGGTTTCTATCTGCGCCGCCCCATAAGCGTCGCGGACAGCGAGGAAGGACGGCTCACCCTGCTCGTGAAAGAGGTGGGAGAGGGCACCAAGAAACTGTGCACCCTGCAAGAGGGCGCGCGCCTCGACGTCCTCACTTCGCTGGGGAGAGGGTTCGACCTCTCCGCCCGCAGCCCCCTGCTCGTGGGCGGGGGGATAGGCTGCGCCCCCCTTTACAAGCTTGCCAAGGACTTTGTGGCGGCGGGAGTGCGTCCCCGTGCGGTGTTGGGGTTCAGGAACGCGGAGGAGATATACTACGCGGAGGAGTTCGCAAGATATTGCGACGTCACCGTCGCCACGGATGACGGCAGCCGCGGCGTGAAAGGCAACGCAGTCTCCGTGGCGGAAGGCATCCCGCACGACCGTTTCTACGCCTGCGGGCCGCAGATAATGCTGCGCGCGGCGGCGCAGAAGCTGGGCGAAGGCGAGGTCAGTCTGGAAGCCCGGATGGGCTGTGGTTTCGGCGCGTGCATGGGGTGCAGCATAGTCACGGTGAACGGCTACGCCCGCGTCTGCAAGGAAGGTCCCGTCTTTGACGCGAAGGAGGTGGTATGGTGAGAGATCTCGGCACAAGTCTGCTCGGTCACGACCTCAAAAACCCCGTCATACCCGCCAGCGGCACATTCGGTTTCGGCTGGGAATTCGCGGAATATTACGACATCGACATCCTCGGCTCGATGAGCCTCAAGGGGACGACGGCGGAGGCTAGATACGGCAATCCGCTCCCCCGCATCGCGGAGTGTACGGCGGGACTCATCAACGCCATCGGCTTGCAGAACCCCGGCGTCAAAGCCGTCATAGAGGAGGAGATCCCGCGGCTTAGCAGGGTATACCACGACAAAGTCATCGCCAACGTGGGCGGACACAGCGTGGAGGAGTATGTGATGACGGCATCCGCGTTCAACACCTGCGACAAGGTGTTCGCGGTGGAACTCAACATCAGCTGTCCCAACGTCAAGGGCGGCGGTATGGCGTTCGGCACCGATCCCGAAATCGCAAAAAACCTGGTTTATGAGGTCAAAAAGAGCGTTACAAAGCCGCTTATCGTCAAGTTAAGTCCCAACGTCACGTCCATAGCGGACATGGCGAGGGCAGTAGCGGACGGCGGCGCAGACGCGGTGTCCCTCATAAATACGCTGGTCGGGATGCGCATCGATCTTCGCACCCGCAAGCCCGTCATCTCCGTCCGCACGGGCGGGTTCAGCGGACCTGCGGTGTTCCCCGTGGCGGTGAGGATGGTTTCCGAGGTCGCGCGTGCGGTCTCTCTGCCCGTGGTGGGCATAGGCGGCGTGTCCTCGGCGCGTGACGTCATAGAGATGATGATGGCGGGCGCGTGCGCGGTGCAGGTGGGCGCGGCAAATCTCGTCGATCCCTTCGCCTGCAAACGCATCATCGAGGAGCTTCCTTCCGTCATGGAGGAGCTGAACATAAATTCTTTGAAAGAGATAATCGGCGTGGCAAACGCCTGAGAGGTGTATATGGCAAAGGACGTCATCATAGCATTGGATTTCCCTTCCGCAGAAGAGACGCTCGCGTTTCTTGACAAGTTCGCGGCAGAGGAGCGCAAGCCCTTCGTCAAGGTGGGCATGGAACTTTTCTACGCCGCGGGCGCGGACATCGTGAGAGAGATCAAACGCCGCGGGCATAAGATCTTCCTCGACCTCAAACTCCACGACATCCCCAACACCGTCGGGCGCAGCATGGCGGTGCTTTCCGCCCTCGATGTGGACATGTGCAACCTGCATGCGGGCGGCGGCACGGCAATGATGAAGGCAGCCATACAAGGTCTCACCCGCGCGGACGGCAGCAGACCGCTGCTCATCGCGGTCACCCAGCTCACTTCCACAAGCGAGGAGGTCATGCACAATGAGTTGTGGATAGATCGTCCGCTGGACGAGACCGTCATGCACTATGCCTCTCTCGCCGCCGAGTCCGGGCTGGACGGAGTGGTCTGCTCCCCCTTGGAGGCGGGCAAGGTGCATTCCGTGTGCGGAGAGGGATTTCTTACCGTCACTCCCGGCATCCGCTTCGACGACGCCAGCAAAGGGGATCAGGTGAGAGTCACCACCCCCGCAAGAGCGCGCGAACTCGGCTCGGACTACATCGTGGTCGGACGCCCCGTCACTGCGGCGCAGGATCCCGTCGCGGCATACCGCCGCTGCATCGCGGATTTCTGTGCACAATAAAAACATGAATGCGCAATCGCTCTTTCGGAGACGGTCTAACGTACACCTTGATAGAGCGTGCTTGAGTACGACGTCTCTCATTCGGAGACGGAACCGGAGCCGCAGGGCGGCGACTATCTGAGTGCCGAGCGCAGATGTATACCTAAGAAGTGGTAGCACTCGTGCGCGAGTGCCGAATTCCTCCTCCCGTGCCGGGTATTCGGTGAGTGCAGTCATCCGCTTGGTTATGTGAGTGCGAGAAATAAAATCTTGTAGAGATGTACCGTAAGTCCCGCAAGATGCGAGGAGTGCAGCCTGATCGGCGCGGGGGAGGAAAGCCCGAAGGGAAGGAGGGGGGCATCTAACTCCTTTAACGGGTAGCTTGTCCGGAGCAACTTAGGTCATATTCTTAAACAGTATAAGGAGACGAATGCTTATGAGTGATACTAAAAAAATTGTGGCGGAAGGACTTCTTAAAATCGGCGCAGTGTTCCTTCGTCCCGAGCAGCCCTTCACTTGGGCGAGCGGCATCAAAAGTCCCATCTATTGCGACAACCGTCTCACTCTCAGCGCACCCGAAGTGCGCACCAAGGTGGAAGAGGGGCTTGTCGCGCTCGTCAAAGAGCAGTTCCCGGAGTGCGAGGTGCTGATGGGCACCGCGACGGCGGGCATCGCACACGCCGCCATCATGGCACACATCAGCGGACTGCCCATGGGGTATGTGCGTTCCGGCGCGAAGGATCACGGCAGGGCGAACCGCATAGAAGGCAAGCTGGAAAAGGGGCAGAAAGTCGTTGTCGTCGAGGACCTCATCTCCACGGCGAAGAGTTCCCTCGAAGTGGTGGACGCGTTGCGTGAAGAGGGCGCGGACGTCATCGGAATGGTGAGCATCTTCACCTACGGCATGAGAGCGGCAAAGGAAAAACTTGCGGCGGCGGGAGTGAAGGCGGCAAGCCTTTGCGACCTCGACGAGTTGCTCGAAGTCGCCGTCGATGAGGGCTACATCCCCGCCGCGGCAAAGACGGGCATCCTCGCTTTCCGCGACGATCCTTCAGACGAGAGCTGGATCAACAAATGAACGCATCCCGCGCAAAGCGCGGTTTAAACCTCAAAAACGACAGATAAAACACGGGTTTTGAAATGAAAAAGCTGAGACATCTCATCGACATTTCCGATCTCACCACCGCCGAGATAGACGGCATCATAGCCGTGGCGGAGGACATCATGACGCACCGCGAAAAGTATGCGCACGCCTGCGACGGCAAGAAGATAGCCACCCTGTTTTTCGAGCCGTCCACAAGGACGAGACTGAGCTTCGAGGCGGCCATGCTGGAACTCGGCGGCAGCACGCTGGGGTTCGCGTCCGCGTCCGCAAGCTCCACCACCAAGGGGGAGAGCGTCATGGACACCATCCGCACGGTGGGCGCGTATGCCGACATCATCGCCATGCGTCATCCCTTGGAGGGTGCGGCACTCGCCGCGTCGCAGAGGAGCATAGTCCCCGTCGTCAATGCGGGGGACGGCGGGCATTGCCACCCCACCCAGACACTTGCGGATCTGCTCACCATCAAGAATCGTCACGGCAGGTTGGATCACCTCGTTGTCGGCATTTGCGGCGACCTCAAATACGGGCGCACGGTGCATTCCCTCATCAACGCACTTTCCCGCTATCCCGGCAACCGTTTCGTGATGATCTCGCCGCCTGAGCTTACCATCCCCAATTACGTCCGCTATGAGATACTCGAACCCCGCTCCGCCGAGTGGACGGAGTGCCGCACCATAGAGGACTGCATCGCGGAGCTTGATGTCCTCTATATGACGCGCATACAACGCGAGCGTTTCTCGGACATCAACGAGTACGAGCGGCTCAAAGACAGCTACGTCCTCAACGCCGAGAAGATGAAAGCCGCCAAGGCGGATATGAGCGTCCTGCACCCCCTGCCCAGAGTCAAGGAGATCAACGTGGATGTGGACGACGATCCCCGCGCCTGCTACTTCCGTCAGGTGGAGTACGGCAAGTTCATGCGCATGGCACTCATATTGAAACTCCTCGCCGACGCCGAAAGCGGCGAATTCCCCGATCCCGTCCGCCGTCCCCTCACCGACCTCGGCACCTACCGCTGCGGCAATCCCAAATGCGTCACCGCCGTCGAGACCGACCTCAAACAGATGTTCTCCCTGCGTGATGCGGCGCATGATATATACCGCTGCGAGTATTGCGAAACCAAAGTCAAAAAGGGCACCATTTAGCGACCTGCTTTGTCAAAGCCCCCGTCGTGAGACAGGGGTTTTGTTCAAGCAACGCTCGCTCGGAGCTCACGGCGTACTCGGAGAGTATAAAACGAGTGACGTCCTCTGACAGGGGAGTTATTGTCCCCCTCCTCCCCTACGGGACTCCTCCCCCACTCGGAATAGAGTTCACTCCTCCCAAAATGCGGGATTTACTTTTGAACTTTACCAAAAATTTTGGTAATCGCACTCACATAACCAAGCGGATGCCGGTATTGAGTAAGCATCGCTCGTGGGGCGAGGAGGGCGACTCGACGCGCACGAGCGACGTCTCTACTTAATTTCTCATCTAGCTTGCGAGGTCGCAGATCCGCGCCGCGACTTTCAAGCGCGGGCGCAAAACGCCCGCGGTGAAAGTTTGGCTTTGCGGCGCGTTGTTCCGTCTCCGAAAAAGAGACGTCGTGCCCAAAAACGCTTCGAATAAGTGTGCGTTAAATTTCTCCGAATGAGTGTGTATTATTATCACTCCGAAAGAGAGAACGTCGTGCTCAAAGACGCTCACTCAAATTGTACGTCAATACACCCGAAACAGAAACGTGTTGAAACCAATGGGGACGGGGTTGAGCATCCGTGCATGCGTAAATGTCCAAACTCGGACACGCTTGTCAGAGTTTGGACATTTCTGCCCCGTCCCCATTTGTTTCGGAGTTATACGTGAACTTAAACAACTCCCGCTCGGAGTTATACGCGAACATAACAATTTTTAAATCCCACACAGCACGGGAGCGCGAGGGTGTAACACCCTCGCAAAAAACCTTAAAAAATTTGAGTGTGTCTTGAAAAACATAGAAAACACTTGACATAGTAGGGGGGGGGGTAGGTTATAAGTGTGAATATAAAGGGGCGGCTATGAATAGCCGCAAAAAGGAGGAATGGATGAGGAGAAGGTTGTTTTTGGTGCTTGCGGTGGTGTGCATTGCTGCCGTATTCGCGGGAGTGTTTGCGGGCTGCAACAACGGTGACGGTAAAGGCGGCGGCGGAAACGGCGGCGCAGCTGCGGGCGACAAGATATTTACGGAAGGTGCGACTTTGGAGGACATCCTCACTGCGTTGGAAAATGCGGAGAGCCTGACCTATTGGTACACACAGGAAGGCGAGTATTCGGACGGACCGAAGGGAGAGGTCTATGAAAGCAAGGGGGTTTACGATTACAAGTTGACGCAGGACGCCATATATCTGGCTGCCGATTATCGTGAATACGAGTACGAATACATCGACCATATCTATTATTACCGTTCCGATGGAGCGGATCTCACCGTCACGCTTTCAGACGGCTCGGAGGGCGCGTCCGAGTCCGCCGTGAAGGAACGTGCGGAGCAGGATCCCGAAAGATATTCCGGCATGTTGTACGATATGGGTGCGGGGAAACTCGCGGACTGTCTCACTACGGATGCGGACGGCAACATAGTCATTGATGTCGCAAAGATGGATGAGGCTTATGTGCAGGGCAGCGGCTATGTGAAATTGAACGGCAACAGCATAGAGATAGGCTGGGATTTTGACTACTCCGACGAGGAAAACGGTGTGGACAGGGGGAGCTTGACGCTGATATGGAGCGGAGTGAACGCCACCACGGTGGACATCCCCGCAGAGGTCAGGGCATTGGAAGCGGATGCGGAGTGGGCGGACTGAAACGGAGCGTGTCGCCGAAGGAAAGGCGAAAGGGAAAGAACAGCAAAAAAAGCACCCCCGGCGGGGTGCTTTTTGTGCGTTGTGTGTCTGCCGGGGAGTGTCCTCGGCGGAGTGATCACTTGAAGTAGCGGTTGAGCAGACCTTCGAAGGCTTTGCCGTGACGCGCTTCGTCGCGTGCCATTTCGTGGACGGTGTCGTGGATGGCATCCAGCCCTTCCTCTTTGGCGCGTTTGGCGAGGTCGAACTTGCCCTGAGTCGCGCCGTTCTCCGCCTCGACTCTCTTCATGAGGTTCTCTTTGGTGGAGGGAGAGACGACTTCACCGATCAGCTCCGCGAACTTGGCGGCATGCTCTGCCTCTTCGTAGGCGGCTTTCTCCCAATAGAGACCGATCTCGGGATAGCCTTCGCGGTGGGCGGCTCTCGCCATGGCGAGATACATACCGACTTCGGTGCATTCACCTTCGAAGTTGGCTTTCAGCCCTTCCATGATGTCGGCGGGGACGCCCTTGGCGACGCCGATCACGTGCTCTGCCGCCCAGGATCTCTCACCCTCTTCGATCTTGACGAACTTCTCTTTGGGAGCCTTGCAGAGGGGGCATTTCTCGGGGGCTTCGGTGCCTTCGTGGACATAACCGCAAACGGTGCATCTGAATTTTGCCATAATTTTTTCTCCTTTCACAACAGTGATGTTTTCTTTTATTTCATCGGCGGAAGAGCCGATGGTTTTCGCTTTCTCGAAATCCTGCGCTCCGTGCTTGCAGACGGGACACACGAAGTCTTGGGGCAGGGGACCGCGGTGGACATAGCCGCATATCCTGCACACCCACACTTCCTCGTCCGCGCTCGCGGGAGTGGGAGGAGCGGGCTTGGGCTTGACGTCGCTGTGGTAGTAGGCGTAGGTGAGTTCCTCACCCTTCTCGTCCGAGACGACGGTGTCGGTGACGGAGGCGACGAACATGGTATGCGTGCCGAAGTCCACCGTGCTTTCCACCTTCATGTCGAACCAGCCCATCACGCCCTCGACGGGGACTTTGCAGCCGTTCTTCGCCGTGCGGTACGCTATGCCCGCAAACTTGTCCGCATCCCTGCCGCTGCGCATGCCGAAGCCCTTGATGAGGTCGAACTTCACGCTCTTGGAGAGCAGCGCGACGGAGAATTTCCCGCTCTTCATGATGAGGTCGTGGGTGAAGTTGAGCTTGTTGACGGTGACGGAGAATCTCTCCGGCTCCGAGGTCTGCTGGGAGAGAGTGTTGATGACGCAGCCGCCCTCTTTCCCTTCCGCCTCAGAGGTCAGGACATAAAGCCCGTACGTGATCTTGAACAGCAGATTCATAGGTTTTCCTCCTTACATTCGGCACATAAACCCTTGAATACGATCTCAGCCTCGCTGATCTCGCACCCGTCGCAGGTCTGTTTTGCGTGACGCAGGAACTCCCCCTCGTCCACGCTCACATCCGACACTTTGCCGCAGCGGACGCACATGAAATGCGCGTGAGTGCAGGTGGTTTTGTCAAAGCGGGAGGGTGCATCGGGGAGGAAGATCTCTCTCACTCGTCCCTCACGCGCAAGCGTGCCCAGCACTCTGTACACCGTCCCGAGACTGATGCCCGGCACGCTCTCCCGCACGCGTTCGCAGACGGTGAGCGCGGTGGGATGATCGGATGAGGAGAGCACCGCCGCTTCGATGGCGGCTTTCTGACGGGTGTTGCGTTTCGCGGCGCACTCGGCTTGCATAATGCCCTCCTTAATAATAACCGTTATCATTATCATAAACGAAGATCGGGCGGCTGTCAAGGGCTTCCGCGAAATTAACGGAGATTTTTTGCTGCGGCACTTAAGGGAAGAGATCCTTTGAGAGCGTTCGCCGGGCGTCAAGTGTCCTCCGAAGATCCGCGGGGATTTTTTTGCGGCGGACGGGGAGAGCGGAAATAAAGTGTTGAAAGTGGAAGAAATAATTGTTATTATAATAAATAGTGACCTTAACGAAAGGGAGGGAATTATGCAAAAAGCCTGGTTTAAAGAACTTTCCGTATATCAGATCTGGCCGCGCAGTTTCTGCGACGGCAACGGCGACGGCGTGGGCGACCTCAAAGGCGTCCTCGGCAAGCTGGATTATATCAAGAGTCTGGGGGTGGACGCGATATGGTTCTCGCCCGTCTATGTCTCTCCGCAGAACGACTACGGTTACGACATCGCGGACTACTACAACATCAATCCCGAATACGGCACGATGGAGGACTTCAAAGCCATACTCGACGGCGCGCACGCGAGGGGGATGAAGATCATCATGGACCTGGTGGTCAACCACACCTCCAACGAGCACGAGTGGTTTAAAAAGAGCGCGGCGAAAGATCCCAAGTATAAGGACTATTACATCTGGCGTCCGGGCAGGGGCAAGGACGGCAGGAAGTTCCCCAACAACTGGATGTCCACCTTCCCCGGCAACGCGTGGGAGTGGAATGAGGAGAGAGGGGAGTACTACCTACACCTCTTTGCGGTGGAGCAGCCCGATCTCAATCACGACAATCCCGCCGTCCGCGAGGAAGTGAAAAAGGTGATGAAGTTCTGGCTGGATATGGGTGTGGACGGTTTCCGCGAGGACGTCATCACCTACATCAGCAAGCGCGAAGGGCTGCCAAACGGTTTTCCCATCCCCGTCATGCGCGGCATGGAACACTATTCTCCCGGCCCCAACATCCACAAGTATCTCATGGAGTACAGGCAGGTGGTGAAGAATTACGACGCCTTCCAGCTCGGCGAAGCTCCCATGATGACGCCCAAGAACGCCCTCAAATACATCACCGAGGGCAAGGATCAGCAGCTCGACATGATGTTCCAGTTCCAGCACATGGAGGCGGATTGCTTCATGACCAGCTATCTCAGGACGAAGTTCAACCTCCGCAAACTCAAGAAGGTGTACCGCAACTGGCAGCACAAGCTGTACGGCATAGCTTGGAACACCAATTATCTCGAAAATCACGATCAGCCCCGCGTCATCTCCCGCTACGGCAGCGAGAAGTACCGCGTGGAGAGCGGCAAGGCACTCGCCACCCTCTACACTTTCATGTCCGGAACGCATTTTGTCTATCAGGGGCAGGAGATCGGCATGCTGGACTATCCTTTCAAGAGCTGGGAGGACTTTGTGGACGTCGCCACATTCTGCGCCAAGAACATCATGGAGAAGACGCACCTCTTCTCCGCGAAAAAGGTGTTCGAGAACTGCGCCTACGCCGCCCGCGACAACGCGCGCACATGCATGCAGTGGTCTGCGGAGGAGAATGCCGGCTTCACGACGGGGAAACCGTGGTTCCACGTCAATCCCAACTATAAGGAGATCAACGTCGAGGCGGCGGAGAAGGACCCCGACTCCATCCTCAACTACTACCGCAAGATCATCGCACTGAGGAAGGAGTATAAGGACGCGGCGATCTACGGCAGATATGTGGAACATCTTGCGGGCAGCAAGAAGATCTTTGCCTATGAGAAAGTCGCCGAAGACGGCGGCAGGCTTATCGTCATCATCAACATGACGGACGGGAATGTCCCCGCGGGGAAAGCCGCGAAGTACGTGCCCGCGGGCGCGAAGCACCTCATCTCCAACTACTCAGGCTCCATGGCGGAGACGCTGAAACCTTATGAGGCGCACGTGTGGTATGCTAAGCCGTGACAATACTGCACTGCATACCGCAGAAAGCAAACGATCGCGCCCGTCCGAGGACGCAAGGAGAGCGGAGGGCGGTGACGCCGCTCCCGTCGATCACGTAATGAGAGGTTAAACTATGCAAAAACGCAACAAGATGTGTCCGTTCTGCTATTTAAGGCAGCTTTTCGCGCCCAAGATCGAGAGGGAGGAGACGCCTTCCGTCTACGAGAACGGGGTGCGAACCACGCCGCTCATGGGCTGGTCGAGCTGGAACACTTTCCGCAACAACATCGACCACAAACTCATTCTGGACACCGCGCGCGCGTTGAAGGACTCCGGGCTTTACGATGTGGGCTACCGCTATGTCAATCTCGACGACAATTGGCACTCAAACATGCGCGACGAGAACGGCGAGTGGCAGGGGGATCTGGTGCGGTTCCCGGAGGGCATCCCCGCGCTCATCCGCGAGCTGAACGACATGGGGTTCAAGGTGGGGCTTTACTCCTCCAACGGCACGCTGACCTGTGAGGATCTGCCCGCGAGCCTTGGCAGAGAGCGCGCCGACGCGCGCACGCTCGCAAGGTGGGGTGCGGAGTATTTCAAGTACGATTTCTGTCACAACATCCCTGTGCCGAGCTATGCGCCGCTGGTCTATGCCATCGAGGTCGCCCCTCTCGGCAGCGGCAAGGGCGTGGAGTATCAGGTGTCCAACGCCGTCCTCAAAGGGCTTGCGCGCAGGATGAAATGCGCCCCTCTTCCCGGCGGGCAGTACGTCTCCGGGCTGGACGCGGGCAAGGGGAGCATACGCTTTGAAAACGTCACCGCGGATGCGGAAGGGGACTATGTCCTCACCGTCTGCATAAAGAAATACGGCAGATATGAGAAGTATCTCGGCGTCACCGTCAACGGAGAGGAGGCGGAGGGAATAATGTTCCCGCCCCAAAAACACTTCAACCTCACCGCACGTTTCCAGACCGTCGTGAAGCTCAAAGCGGGCAGGAACGTCATCGAGCTTGGCAATCCAGTGGCAAACGCCCGCGACAGCGCGGCGATACAGTACCGCAAGATGTCCCGCGCACTGAAAGACGCCACACGCGAGGTCGCGGCTAAGACGGGCGCGCCCGAGAAACCCATCCTCTTTTCCATATGCGAGTGGGGTTTCCGCAAGCCCTGGCTGTGGGGCGCGACGGCGGGCAATATGTGGCGCACCACCCCGGACATCCGCCCGTGGTGGTATTGGATCAAGATCATCTACTCCCGCAACGTGAAATTGTGGAAGTACGCTTCTCCCGCGCATTTCAACGATCCCGACATGCTGGAAGTGGGCAACGGCAAGCTCACCCACGCTCAGAACATGGCGCACTTCGCGCTGTGGTGCATGATGAGCGCGCCCCTTGTGTTGGGCAACGACATCAGGAAGGTCTCCAAGCCCGTCCTCGACATCGTCACCAACCGCGACCTCATCGCCATAGACCAGGATGCCCTCGGCAAGCAGGCAAAGCGCGTCCGCCGCGGCATGGTGGACGTCCTCGCCAAGCCCCTCGCGGACGGAGGGATCGCCGTGTGCTTCTTCAACAAAACCAAACTCCCGCAAAAGAGCCGCTTAGATATCGGAAAACTCTATGCGGACGACTATGTCTCCCCCGCCACGGCGGGCGCGGGCGCGCACTCCGTCGGCGTCGTCGGAGAGGTGATGAGCATCATCACCGGGGACGCCGCGTTGGAGAACGGGAAGATCGTCGCGCGCATCCCCGCAGACAGCGTCGTCGTGGTCAAACTGAAATAGCAGGGGCGCCGCCCCTGCCATCCTGCGGGGATAACATCCCCGCGCCTCGAACTTCAATATAACAATGCGCCGAGTGTTACGGCTACGCCCGCAACACTCGGCGCATTTCTTATTATTAAAGGTATGGTGGTGCTGAGCGCACGGCTAATTTTTGATTCTCTTCACGCGCAACTATTATTTATTGCTCCCCCGCATCGCGGAGTGCACGACTGACTGTTGATCTATAATACGCACAACAGTTATTTATTCACGTTTCGCAACAGTGTGGGAGCGCGAGGGTGCTAAGCGCACGGCTAGCTTTTGCCGTGTATCACGCACGACCGTTTTTCTTTTACGTCCCGCACAGCTTGGGAGCGCGAGGGTGTAACACCCTCGCATGGTGCTGAGCGCACGGCTGACTGTTGATCTATAACACGCACAACAGCTATTTATTCACGTTCCGCAATAGTGTGGGGGTGTGGGGGAATAATTCCCCCACAGGATCATTTAGAGCGGTTGTCGCAGAGGTTGTCCAGCGCGATGACGAGCGCGGTGAGGAAGGGCATATCCTCGGGGGACGCCTCGAGGGAGAATGCGTCCTTGATCACGGTGAACTGCCTTTCCAATATCGCCACCTGCACTCCGTCGCGCAATATGGAGGAGTTGAGCCCGAAGAATTTGCCTTGGACGGTGTATTGTCCGTGTTCGGTGTCGGCATAGAGTCGGGTGAGGTCGAACGCCTTGCTGTACACGGTGGCGACTCTGTTGCCCTCCGCGTCCTTGATGTAGGTCTTGTGGCGGATGGGGTTCAGCCAACGGTTGCGGATGACGTAGAGGATGTTGTCCTCCAAGTCGCACATTATCTTTCTTCTGCCTATGCTGAACACTCTGCCCTTGACCTTGAAAACGGGGTTGCCACTTATATCCGTGACATCCGAGCCGCCTCCCCACGAGATGAGCTTGTTTTTGATGAATACTTTCATGTGATTTTCTTTCCTTCAAAAAACGTCCCGAAAACGGAACGAAGGAACTCTGCCGAGTGCAAGCCCGGCAAACTTCCCGTTTCTTAACCCTACGTCAAGTTTACATTAAAGATCCCTTGAAGTCAAGAGGGGTGTAGTGATCTTTATACATTCGCTATTTTTTGTCGCCCTCATCCCTTTTAATAGAGCAGGAAAAAGGACGCGACGGAGAGTGCCGCGGTGTAGAAAGCGAAGGGGAGAGAGGAGCGGCGGCGCACAAGCGAGAGGAAGAATTTTATTGCGACACAGCCCGCAAGGAAGGCGGCGGCGACGCCCGCGAGCAGGGGGAGGACGGCAACATCCGTGAGCTTTCCCGTCACGGCGAGTTCCGTCCCCTCATAGAGTGCCGAGCCTGCGATGACGGGGAGAGAGAGCAGGAAGGAGAACTCCGCGGCGGCGGGACGGGACACCCCGGAGAGGCGCAGCGCGGCGATGGTCGCGCCGCTCCGCGAGATGCCGGGCAGGACGGCTATACCCTGAAAAACCCCTGTTAAAATGCCGGTTTTGACGGATAAACCGCGTGTTTGTGCGGGAGAGAATTTTTCCGCAAGCACGATGAGGAAGGACGTGGCAAGAAAGCCCAAGGGGAGATAAGCCCCGTCAACGAGGGAGGGGGCGAGATATTTGAAGAGGAGGGCGAAGGCGACGGTGGGCAGACAGGCGAGGGCGAGACAGAGCAGGGTGCGGCGGTTTTCCTTCCTGAAGAGGGCGAAGAGGGAGCGGCGCATCACGATGACGACGGAGAGCAGAGTGCCGAGGTGCAGGCAGATGTTGAAGAAGAGGTCCGCCTCTCCGATGCCCAGCTTTTCCAGCAGGAGAAGGTGTCCCGACGAGGACACGGGCAGGAATTCTCCCGCCCCCTGCACCAAACCCAGTACCACCGCTTCCCACATTTTCACGTCGCGCTCCTCCTGCCGCCTGCGGAAAATGCCCGCGTTCGCTTTACCGACGGGCGGCATTGTATTATAATTGTTCTACTATATTTTTCAAATACTCGGTTGAGAACCCCGCGGGCGACGTCCCGACGGGGCGGGAGGCATATGAAACTCGGAGTTGTGGGACTTCCCAATGTCGGCAAGAGCACGCTGTTCAACGCCATCACCAAGGCAGGAGCGGCTGCCGCTAACTATGCGTTCTGCACCATAGAACCCAACGTGGGCGTGGTCGCCGTCCCCGACGAGCGGCTGGACAAGCTCGCCGCTCTGTACGACAGCAAGAAGATCACCCCCACCACGCTGGAATTCGTGGACATCGCGGGGCTGGTCAGAGGCGCGAGCAAGGGCGAGGGCTTGGGCAACAAGTTCCTCTCCCACATCAGAGAGGTGGATGCGGTGGTGCATGTGGTCAGATGTTTCGATGACGAGAACATCATCCACGTGGACGGCTCGGTAGATCCCGTCCGCGACATGGAGACCATAGGGCTGGAACTCATTTTTGCCGACCTCGAGACGCTGGAGCGGCGCATCGCCAAGGCGCAGAGCATGTTGAAGGCGGACAAGAAGTACGCCGAGGACGCGGACAGGCTGAACAAGATGAAGGCGTGGCTGGAAAGCGGCAAACCGCTGAGGTCTCTCCCCATGGACGAGGAATTCAGGGCGTTTGCGGAGGAGCAGTTTTTGCTGACGATGAAGCCTGTCATCTATGTCGCCAACGTGGACGAGAGCGGACTTCAAGGCAACGCGTACACCGAGAAGGTGAAGGCGGCAGCGCAGGCGGAGGGTGCGGAGTGCATCGTGCTTTGCGCAAAGCTCGAGGAGGATCTCGGCGAACTCTCGGACGAGGAGCGCGAGATGTTCATGGCGGAGTATGGGCTCAAAGAGAGCGGGCTGGACAAGCTGGTCAAGGCGTCGTATAAGCTGCTCGGCCTCATCAGCTATCTGACGGCGGGCGAGAAGGAGACGAGGGCGTGGACCATCGTCAAAGGCACCAAAGCTCCGCAGGCGGCGGGCAAGATACACAGTGATTTCGAAAAGGGGTTCATTCGCGCGGAGATAGTGGACTACGAGACGCTGCTGGAATGCGGTTCCTTCGCGGCGGCAAAGGAAAAAGGAAAGGTGAGGAGCGAGGGCAAGGACTACGTCATGCGCGAAAACGATGTCGTGCTCTTCCGCTTCAATGTCTGATATGTTCGAGAAAGAGATAGCGGCAAGTATAGCGGCGGCGAGCGCGGGCGCGCTCACCCCGGAGGAAGTGCAGGCGGCACTCGAAACGCCCAAGGACGCAAAGATGGGCGATCTCGCGCTGCCTTGTTTCAAGTTCGCGCGCACCATGCGCAAAGCCCCGCCCGTCATAGCCAAGGAGCTTGCGGAGGCTCTCTCCCTCCCCGACATCGCGGAGAGGGCGGAGATCGCGGGAGGATACCTCAACTTCTTCTTCTCTCCCGCAGCCCTCGTGAGAAGGCTGGCGGAGAGCGCGGAGAGGGATTGGAGCGTCACTTCGGGCGAGAAAGAGGGCGAGGGCAGGACGGTGTGCATAGATTTTAGCTCCGTCAACATCGCAAAGCCATTCCACATCGGGCATCTCTCCACCACGGTGATAGGCGCGGCGCTCTACCGCATCTTCGCCTACCTCGGCTACAAGCCCGTTGGCATCAATCACCTCGGCGATTGGGGGACGCAGTTCGGCAAACTCATCGTGGCGGTGAAGAAGTGGTCCGACATCGACGAGGTGCGGAGAAGGGACGAATATTACCTCAACTCCCTCTACGTGCGTTACCACAAGGAGGCGGAGAGCGATCCTGCACTCGACGACGAGGCGAGAGCGTGGTTCAAACGCATCGAGGACGGTGACCGCGAGGCTACGGAATATTTCTCCGTGTTCAAGGAAGTCACCATGCGCGCGGTGGGGAAGATATACGACCGCCTGGGCGTCAAGTTCGACAGTTACGCGGGCGAGAGCTTCTACAACGACAAGATGCAGCCCTGCCTTGACATCCTGAAAGAGAAAGGTTTGCTGACGGAGTCCGACGGTGCGGAAGTGGTGCGGCTGGACGATTGGGACATGCCGCCCTGCCTTTTGGTCAAGGCGGACGGCGCGACTCTCTATGCCACGCGCGACATCGCCGCGGCGTATTACCGCGCCAAAACATACGATTTCTACAAGTGCCTTTACGTGGTGGCTTATCAGCAGAATCTGCACTTTAAGCAGCTGTTTAAGGTGCTTGAACTTATGGGTTTTGAAAAAGCCGCGGATATGGAACACATCGCCTTCGGCATGGTGTCGCTGGAAGAAGGCTCCATGTCCACTAGGAGCGGCAGGGTGGTCTGGCTTGCGGAAGTGCTGGACAAGGCGGTGGAAAAGGCGAGGCAGATCATCGAGGAGAAGAACCCCGATCAGCCGGACAAAGACGCCGTTGCCGAGAGCGTCGGAGTGGGCGCGGTGGTGTTCTCCGCTCTTTGGAACAACCGTATCAAAGACATAGTTTTTTCCTTTGACAAGGTGCTCAATTTCGACGGCGAGACCGCGCCTTACGTGCAATACACCCACGCCCGCTGCGCCAGCGCGCTGCGCAAGGGCGGTGCGTTCGACCTCGCGCGGGCGGATATGAGCGCGATCGTGACGGAGGAGGGCATCGACGTCGTGAAGTGCCTGCTCTCCTTCGAGGACGCGGTGCGCCTTGCCGCAAAGACGAGAGAGCCTTGCTACGTCACCCGCTATGCGGTGGAGCTTGCGGAAAAGTTCAACCGCTTCTACATCGGTCACCGCATCGTGAGCGAGGACGAGGGCGCGACCAATGCCAGACTCTTCCTCGCGCACATGGTCAAGCACACGTTGAGTACCGCGCTGGGACTCATCGGCATCGGTGCGCCGGAGAGCATGTGAGAGCGTCCTCTCCCGCGATGAAAAATGCGCCGCGGGCGCAAAACAGTTGACAGAGTGTAATTATCTTATATATAATAGCTCAGCATATTGCGCCTCGGACGCGTGTGCGTATGCGCGGATCACCGCGCCGACAAAAGAAAAAATGGCTTTGAGTCCGCAGAGCGGACGGGCCGCAAATAAAATGGGGCGGCAGCCCTCGGAGGCAACATGAAACAGACTTATCAACCCAAAAAGAGACAGAGAAGCAAAGTGCACGGTTTCCGTGAGAGAATGAAGTCCACCAGCGGCAGAAAGGTGCTCAAGAGACGCCGTGCAAGAGGCAGGAAGAACCTCACCGCGTAAATGAAACGCGAGTTCCGTCTGAAAAAGCGGGCGGCGTTCACCTACGTCTACAAGAGGGGGGAACGCTGCCGCACCCGTCATCTGACAGTCATTTTCGCAAAGTCGGGCGAGGGGTTGAAGATAGGGCTTTCGGTGTCCAAAAAGGTGGGCAACGCAGTCACGCGCAACCGCGTGAAAAGGCTTTTGCGAGAGGCGCTTACCCCGCTCACCGCGGCGGTGGATCCCGCATTTATGTACGTCATCGTGGTGCATCCTTCGGCGGCGGGACTTGACTTTCACGCCATGTGTGCCGAGACGGAGAAACTCTTTATCAGGGCGGGCAAGCTCGCCGCGACGACATGAAGAAACTCGCTCAGGCACTCCTGTTGCTCTACAAGCGGACGCTCTCTCCCTTCATCGGACGGGACTGCAAGTACACGCCGACGTGTTCCATGTACGCATACGACGCGGTGGAGCGTTACGGCGCGGTGATAGGCGGGGCGATGGGGCTTTTCAGAGTGCTCAGATGCAACCCGTTTTCAAAGGGCGGTTTCGATCCCGTGCCCGAAAATTACAGAGGTAAGATCAAATGGCTCGTGTAGATTACAGACGCCGCAAGATGTTTCAGATATACGCAGTGGCGGCACTGCTCATTCTGGGCATATTCATTCTTTCGGCGTGCAACGCGGACAGCGGCTCCTTCGACGTCTCGGACGGCAGCGTGTCCGAGCCTTCCCACTTTATAGCCAAGCTGATGTACGGGCTGGATGACGACATAGCCGTGTTCGGCTGGTCCGTCGTCGCGTTCACCGTCATACTCAAACTCGTCCTTTCTCCCCTCGACATCTGGCAGAAGGTCATCTCCCGCCGCAATGCGAAGGCGATGGAGAGGATGCGTCCTCAGCTCGAAGCTCTCGCGGAGAAGTGCGGCGACGACAAGCAGCGTTATCAGCAGGAGCAGATGGCTCTTTACAAGAAGGAGAAGTACTCCATGCTGGGCGCGTGTCTGCCTTCCATCATCACGCTTGTGGTGTTCTTCGTCGTGTTCACGGGGTTCAGAGAGATGGTGGGCTATCAGTTCGCGCAGGACTATGTGACCAGCTACAACGTCTTTCAAGAGACTATGGTGGAGGAACTCGGCGAGGACTACGAGTCTCTCGACAAGACGGAGGAGAACGCCGAGCGTTACAATGACGCCGTGGACAAGGCGCAGACCGCGGTCTACGAGCATTACTTCTCCGATGCGCGCACCGAAAAGCGCGGTTTCCTTTGGATACACAACATCTTCGTGTCCGACAACTGGCAGGACGGCGTGCCGGATTACCTCGTCGCCACGGGGCAGGAAGGCTTCGGCATGTCCAAGATCACGGGCGTCATGAAGGACGAATACGATCTGGTCATGGGCAAGGTCATCGGCGCGGACGAAGCGGGCTGGGGCAAAGGCGACGCCAGCTGGAACGGTTGGATCCTCCTCCCCGCGCTCTCCATCGCGCTCACCTTCCTTTCTCAGAAACTGCTCACCAAGTCTCAGGGCGCGCCTCCTCCCTCCGCCGACGGCAAGAAAGCGGACGGGATGCAAGGCTCCATGAAGATGATGCAATACTTCATGCCGATAATGATCGGTGTGTTCTCGCTCTTCTATTCCGCCGCATTCGCGCTGTACACCTTCACCAGCTCGCTGGTGTCCATCGTGTTCCAGCTCGGGTTCACCCTCGTGGGCAAGCTGCTCGACAGGCGTGAGGCGAAAAAGACGGGCGCGCTCGCACCTCGCAGATAATAGGAGACAAAATGGAAAAATCGGTTGTTGTCAAGGCAAGCAATGTCGAGCTTGCCGTCGAAAAGGCACTTGCCGAACTCGAAGCCACGAGAGACCGTGTCCGGGTGGAAGTGCTGCAAAAAGGGGGACTCTTTCAAAGGGCGGAAGTCAGAGTGACTCTCAAAGAGACCGCCGAGACGCTCGCGGAGGATTTCGTCAACGGCGTGCTCGCCGCCATGAACATCAAAGCCCGCGGCAAGGCGGAGGAGCGTGACGGAGAGATCGTCGTGGACATCGAGGGCGAGGACGGCGGTTCCGCCATCGGTTACAGAGGGGAAGTGCTTGACGCGATACAGTTCCTCACCCGCACTTACGTAGGGCAGGAGCGTAACGGCTCGGCGAAGATCGTCGTGGACTGCGAGAATTACAGGGCGAAACGCCGCGAGACTCTCGTCGCGCTCGCCAACCGTCTTGCGGAAAAGGCGTACCGCACCCGCAGGAAAGTGGTGCTGGAACCCATGAATCCCTTTGAACGCCGCATCATCCACGGCGCGCTCGTGGACAGCGAGATCGCGGAGACTCATTCCGAGGGAGAGGACGCCGAAAGACACGTCGTCATCGTCCCCAAGGGGGTGGAACTGAGAGAGGACAGACCGCGCGGCAGGCGCGACGGACGTCGTGACGGACGCCGCGACGACCGCCGCGATGACCGCCGTGACGACAGGAGAGGCGGCAGACGCGACGACGCGAGAGGCGGCAGGGGTGACAGAGACCGCGACCGCAGAAGGGAGCGCGCTCCCCGCGTCGAGGAGGAGGAAGTGCCGGACGGCAGAGAATACCGCGGCTATTATACGGATTCCTTCGTGAAGCCGGACGCTCCCAAGAGCGGTCCTCCCAAGTTCAAGAGTTTCGGAGGCGGGAAGAAACGCTGATATGCGTGCGATAGCAGCCATTTCAACGCCCGTAGGGGCAGGTGGTATCGGCATCATGCGCGTGTCCGGTGAGGACGCGCTCGCAGTCGCCGATGCCATTTTCATTTGTGCGGACGCGCGTCCCCTTGCAGGGACGCCGCGTCTCATGCGCTTCGGCACATTCGATGCCGGCGATTTCCGCGACAAGGGCTACGCCGTCTTTTTCCCCGCCGCCGCGGCGTATACGGGAGAGGATACCGTGGAATTTTATCTCCACGGCGGAGTGAGGATAATGAAAGGCGCGCTCGACGCCGCGTTGAGAGCGGGTGCGAGACTTGCCGAAAGAGGGGAGTTCACCAAGAGGGCGTATCTTGCGGGCAGACTCTCCCTTGCCGACGCAGAAGGAGTCGCGGACATGATCAACGCCGAGAGCGCGGCGGCTCTCAATGCCGCATATCGGCTCATGGACGGCTCTCTCACCCGCGAGATAAACGGGATAGGGGATTTCCTCGGCGATGTCATCACCTCTCTCGAAGCGGTGCTGGACTATCCGGAGGAGACCGAGGACGAAGTGCTGCCTCCCCTGGAGGGAGAGATAAAGGACGCGCTCGCGCGCGTGAACGCGTTGCTCGCCACCGCGGACAGCGGCAGGATGGCGAAATACGGCGTGACGGCGGTGCTTGCGGGCAAGCCCAATGCGGGCAAAAGTTCTCTTATGAACGCCCTTCTCGGAGAGGAACGCGCCATAGTCACCTGCACCCCCGGCACCACCCGCGACACCATAGAGGGCAGCGTGGAGTGCGATGGCGTCAGGATAAACCTCGTGGACACCGCGGGCATACGCGAGAGCGAGGACGAGATAGAGAGCGAAGGCGTGCGCCGCGCCATACGCGCCGCAAAACATGCGGACGTGGTGTTGCACGTCGTGGACACCACGGACGATCGGGAGGGGGAGGACGCGCTCGATTTCGACGGCGCGAGAGTGTTCACCGTGCGCAACAAGTGCGACCTCACTTCCTACAAATGTCCGCGCATGTACGGCTGCTTTGCCGTCAGTGCGAAAGAGGGTGTCGGCGTCGAGGAACTCCGCCGCGCAATAGCCGCTCTCGCCGCCGAAGGAATGGCGACGGGCGGAGAGGTCATCACCTCGGAACGGCACAAAGACGCACTTTACCGCGCAAAAAACGCACTTGAAAGCGCGTTATCGTCGCTTGACGGCACAGTAGACCTCACTCTCGTGGATCTGCGCGAGGCATATGACGCCCTTGGCGAGATCACGGGCAAGACCGCCACCGAGGACGTAGTGGACGCCATCTTCTCGAAGTTTTGCGTGGGTAAGTAACGCCACTCTTTCGGAGACGGAACTACGCGCCGCAAAGCCAAACTTTCACCGCGGGCGTCTTGCGCCCGCGCTTGAAAGTCGCGGCGCGAATCTGCGACCTCGCAAGCTAGACGGGAAATTAAGTAGAGACGTCGCTTGTGCGCGTCGAGTCGTCCTCCTCGCCCCACGAGCGATGTTCAGCCGATACCGGCATCCGCTTAGTTATGTGAGTGCGAGACTCAAACTTTTTTCAAGAGACGGAAAGTTAGTCCCGCATTTTGGGAGGAGGGAACTCTATTCCGAGTGGGGGAGGAGTCCCGTAGGGGAGGAGGGGGACAATAACTCCCATGTCAGTGGACAAGACTTTGTCCCGAAGGGAAGGAGGGGGTTTCTAACTAGCCTGTCAGAGGACGTCAGCCCGTTTTACACTCTCCGAGTACGACGTGAACTTTGATAGAGAGTTCCCGAACACGCCATACCCTCCGAGCGAGGGACATAAAAAGGAAACACAAACGAAACCATGAAGAAGGACAAGTACGACATCATAGTTGTGGGCGGCGGTCACGCGGGCGTGGAAGCCGCTCTCGCCTGTGCGAGAAAGGGACACCGCACTCTCATGCTGTGTCTCGGTTTCGGCACGGTCTCCATGATGGCGTGCAATCCCGCCATAGGCGGCACCGCAAAGGGACATCTCGTGCGCGAGATAGACGCTCTCGGCGGAGAGATGGCTCTTGCCGCCGACAAAGCTCTCGTCCAGATCAAGATGCTCAATTCCGCCAAAGGTCCTGCCGTGTTTTCTTTGAGAGGGCAGGAGGATAAAGCCCTTTATCAGCGCGTGATAATGGACGTTTTGCGTTCCGTCCCCACTCTCACCGTGCGCGAGGGAGAGGGGGCGGAAGTGCTCACGTCGGGCGGAGCGGCGTGCGGAGTCGCTCTCGCGGACGGCGAGAGGATATTCGCCGATGCCGTCATCCTCGCCACGGGCGTGTACCTCAACGGCAAGATCATCATAGGGGAGCACACCAAGGTGTCCGGACCGTCCGGGCAGCCTCCCGCCACCTTGCTCACGGACAGTCTGTTGCGGCTGGGGCTTCCCGTCAGACGCTTCAAGACGGGGACTCCCGCGCGCATTTACCGCGATTCGATAGATTTCGACGAAATGGAGATACAGCTCGGCGAGAACACGGACAGATTCTCCTTTATGTCCGAGGTCGCGGCGTTCGAGGAAGAGCCTTGCTGGCTCACATACACCAACGCCCGCACTCACGAGATCATCCTCGCCAACATCCACCGCAGTCCCCTTTACAACGGCAGCATCAGCGGCATAGGTCCGCGTTATTGCCCTTCCATCGAGGATAAGATCATGCGCTTCCGGGACAAGGAGAGGCATCAGATCTTCGTCGAACCGGAGGGTTTGCACAGCGAGGAGATGTACATCCAGGGCATGAGCAGCTCCCTGCCGCACGACGTGCAGGAGGCGATGTACCGCACCGTCCCCGGGCTGACGCATTGCCGTTTCGCAAAGTACGCCTACGCCATCGAGTACGATTGTATCGATCCCACTTCGCTCTATCCCACTCTTGAAAGCAAGTTGGTGAAAAATCTGTACCTTGCGGGGCAGATCAACGGCAGCAGCGGCTATGAGGAAGCGGCTGCGCAGGGGTTGATGGCGGGGCTGAATGCCTCTCTCGCGTTGGAAGGCAAAGCTCCCGTCGTCCTCGCCCGAGACGAGGCGTACATAGGTGTCCTCATCGACGACCTCGTCACCAAAGGGACCAACGAGCCTTACCGTATGATGACCGCAAGGGCGGAACATCGCATAAAACTGCGTCAGGACAACGCGGATATGCGTCTCACCGCCAAGGGCTATGAGGCGGGACTCGTCACCGAGGAGCGAATGCGCCGCACCGAGAAAAAGCGGGAGGAGATCGCAGCCGTCCTCGCATTTTCGGACACGCCATTGCCCCGCGCCGAAGCGGAGGAAACGCTCCTGCAAAAGGGAGAGCCTGTCCCCGCCAAGCCCCTCACTCTCGGCGAACTCGCCCGCCGTCCCTCCGTCACCGCCGCGGATGTGAGCAAGTTCCTTCCCTTCCCCTGTTCCGCCGAAGCCCTTTCCGCCGCAGTGGTGGAATTGAAATACGCCGGCTATCTCAAAAAGCAGGAGCAAGCCATCAAGGAACAGCGGCGGCTGGAATCCAAAGCCCTTCCCCCCGACATCGACTATCACTCCATCACCGCTCTCCGTCTCGAAGCCCGTCAAAAGCTTGACAAGATCCGCCCCCTCAACCTCGGTCAAGCCGCGCGCATCTCCGGAGTTTCGCCGGCGGATATATCCGTGCTCATCGTCTGGCTATCACGCTGAACGCCGCCATTTGGCGCAGAACTTTGTCAGCACCCCTTTTTCGGCTCGTTACGTACGCCTAAGTACGCGCCTCGCCGAAAAAGGGGTGCTTTCGCGTTCTGCATCCAAATGGCGGCGTTCAGTGGATAAGTTTAGAGCGGTGTGATACTGCGTCAGACGCCCTGTCGCGATTGCTCACGTACGGAAAGTACGCTACGCACCCGCGGCAGGGCATCTTCCTTGTCTGACGCAAAATGGCGGCGTTCAGCGAACTTGCAGCAGGAGCGTGTGTGCTTAAACCCGACGTCTCTTTTTCGGAGACGGAATCGGAGCCGCAGGGCGGCGACTATCTGAGTGCCGAGCGCAGACGTAGCCCTAAGTAGTGGTAGCACTCGTGCGCGAGTGCCGAATTCCTCCTCCCGTGCCGGGTATTCAGTAAGTGCAGTCATCCGCTTAGTTATGTAAGTGCGAGAAATAAAATTTTGTAGAGATGTTCAGTTAGTCCCGCAAGATGCGAGGAGTGAAGTCCCACGGGGTCCCCGCCGAATGAATATTCGGAAGGGGAAAAGGAGCCGCCGTGCGACAGATAAGCGGCGAAGGTAACGCCGCCGCGCAAGCCGAGTGCGTGCTGCGACGCCACGGGGGAGGTAAGCCCGAAGGGAAGGAGGGGGTTTCTAACTAGCCTGTCAGGGGACGTCGGCAAGTTTTACACTCTCCGAGTACGACGTGAACTTTGAGCGAGCGTTGCCCGAACCCGCCGCATACCCCGAGCGGGCGAATTTTGCCCCCCCCCCTGCAAAACCTTAAAAAATTTGAGAGTGTCTTGAAAAACATAGAAAACATTTGACATAGTAGGGGGGGGGGGGTAGGTTATAAGTGTGAATATAAAGGTGCGGCTACGGATAGCCGCGAAAAGGAGGAACGGATGAGGAGAAAGTTGTTTTTGGTGTTGGCGGTGGTGTGCATTGCTGCCGTATTCGCGGGAGTGTTTGCCGGCTGCAACAACGGTGACGGCAAAGGAAACGGCGGGGGAGACAAGATCTTCACCGAAGGTGCGTCTTTGGAGGAGATCCTCACCGCGCTGGAAAACGCGGAGAGTTTCACGCAGACGCAGTGGTGGAAGGAGTCCGGGACAGATCATTGGGGAGATGAGTATGCGTACGAAGTGACTTATCGCTATGAGGTGACGGACAGCGCGGTGGTGCAGCATTCGGAGTCTTTTGAGGGAGCGGAACCGACATCATCCGTGTTAGCGCAATATCGTTCCGGCGACATTGACTATGCGATGGAATATGCCGAGGACGGTGAGATATACGGGTGTTCAAAGAGTCTTGCCACGATATACCCTGATCAATTTTCCTACAACATGGAACAATTCGGGGCGGGAAGATTCGGCGATATGCCCGTGAAGTATGCGGACGGCAAGATAAGTTTCGATCACGAGAGTGCCGAAAACAATGCGATCGACGGCTATGTGAAAGGCAGCGGCTATGTGAGGTTGAACGGCAGCAGCATAGAGATAGGCTGGGAGGGAGAGCATTCCGACGAATACGGTTCGTACAGATACAGCTGCAAATATTCGTGGAGCGGAGTGAATGCTAAGGTGGAGATCCCTGCCGATGCCAGGGCGTTGGAGGCGCAAGCCGAGTGGGCATCTTACGTGACATACAACGGGGTGGAATACGAGAAGGAAACGGACGAGAACGGAGACGAGTACTATTTTATTCGGCACGCCGAAGAAGGTTCCGTCATCGAAAAGACGATAAATACACTGCCCGTGAAGGAGAGGGCATAGAAAAGAGACCTGCTAAATCAAAAGCCCGTTGCGTTTAGGCGACGGGCTTTTCTTGTGTGCGCAAACATTCACGCGGGGTTGGGGTGCGCGAAGGTGCGGCGTGTGTTTCCTTGTTGCGGATCACAGGAATTTGCGGAGGGCGCGGATGTTTTTGTCGTAGGTTTTCAGCAGCTCTTTTGCAGGAACAGGCACTTCTTCGTGCGATTTTTGCAGTTCATTTATGCATTTTTGCAAACTGACGATGCCCGTCTCGTATCCTTCCGTGAGCATGCGCGCAAGGTGCGCGGTATCGCCGTTGAGCATTGCCGAGATGGTGGAGCTTGCTTTCAACACCGTCTTGCCCAGCTTGCCCCCCTCAGCCGCCGCTATCTCGTCGGCGGAAAGTCCGCGCTTGGCTTCCGCAAGCAGGGTGTTCATCCCTTCCTTCTGTTCGGACATCAAAGAGGCGAGAGCCTCGTCCTCGACATAAGGCATGACGTTGTCTATCGCATTCATTCCCATTGTGGTGCTGCGCACCATTTCTCTCAAAATCTTCATGGTGACCTCCTTGGGGTAGTGTTTGCTCTTTGGCGGGTTTTATGTATCACCAGCCCCGCATTCTTCCGCTGCGCGTCGTTTCTTCACCGACTGCCGGGCGCACGCCCGTTTCGCGGCGGTCTTTCCGGGTGGCTGCGTGGCATGGAGGGCGGGTGCGTATCATTCCGCTCCGGCATATAGCATATAGTGCGGGGGAGACCTGCGGGTGCGCAAGCGATGTGCGCGCACGCGTATCCGCCGTGTGCGGGTGTGCGAAATTTATGTGTTGTTTTCTTTCTTAAAAGTAGAAAATTTAATAATATTCGGTATTGACGGACGGAGAGTTTTGACCTATAATTTAATAGTAAACTATTTGACGGACGGTCACACACGTCCCGACGCAGGCGGGAGAGCACAAAAAGTCAAAGGTTATACACCAAAAGGAAAATTATGTAGGAGGGCAAAATATGCCAAACAATGTTTCTGTTGCAGAGCTGAAAGCAAAGGCAAAAGAACTGCGCCTGAACATCGTGCAGACCACGTTCAATGCCACTTCCGGTCACGTGGGAGGATCCATGTCCAGCGCGGATATGCTCATCGCGCTGTACTTCAAGTATCTCAACGTCGATCCGAAGAATCCCGATTGGGATGAGAGAGACCGCTTTGTCATGTCCAAAGGTCACTGCGCGCTCGCGTACGTTCCCTGCCTGGCGATGAGAGGCTATCTCGATCTCAACGAAGTGATGAGGAACTTCAACAAGACGGAGTCCGCCTACGGCATGCACCCCGACAGCAAGAAGATCCGCGGCTGCGACGCGTCCACCGGTTCGCTCGGACACGGGCTTCCCATGGCGGTCGGCATGGCACTCGGTCTCAGGCTGAAGAATATAAACAGCAAGGTCGTCGTCATGACGGGCGACGGCGAGTGCCAGGAAGGCTCCAACTGGGAGGCGGCGATGAGCGCGGCTCACTTCGGTCTCAAGAACCTTATCTGGATCATCGACCGCAACCATTTCGAGATCGACGGCAACACCGAGGACGTCATGTCCCTCGAGCCGCTGGACAAGAAGGTCGAGGCATTCGGCTTCAAGGTGCTCAAGTGCAACGGCAACAAGATGGAAGAAGTGGACAAGACTCTCGCAGAGGCTTGGGCAACGGAAGGTCCCGTCTGCATCATCTCCGACACCGTCAAGGGCTACGGCGTCAAGCAGTACGAAGGCAAGGCGACCAGCCACTACTGCTCCTTCGGTGCGGAAGAGAGCGAAGTCAAGAAGTTCATTGACGAAATCAAGAACAGAGAATTTTAAGGAGGACTACTATGGGAACTGCATGGAACGTCTATGACGGAAACAAGATGTCTTCCGGCGCAATGTACGGCAGAACTCTCGCCGAACTCGCCGCGAAAGATCCCCGCATCGTCGGTGTCACCGCCGACCTTGCCAAATCCACCAACATCGGTCTGCTCGGTGAAGCATTCCCCGACAGGCTCTTCAACGTCGGCATCGCGGAGCAGAACCTCTTCGGCGTGGCGGCAGGTCTTGCCAAGGTCGGGTTCATTCCCTTTGCCTCCACATTCGCCATTTTCGCGTGCCTGAGAGGCGGCGAGCAGATCAGGACGGACGCGGCTTATCAGAAGCTGCCCGTCAAAGTCATCGCCACCCACGGCGGCGTCTCCTTCGGTGCTGCGGGTTCCACCCACCACTGCATTGAGGACTTCGCCATCATGCGCGCCATCCCCAACATGACCGTCGTCATCCCCGCGGACGCCTATGAGACCGCCATCGCGGTCAAACAGTGCATCGACGTCCCCGGCCCCTTCTATCTGCGCGTCGGCAGAGGCATGGAGCCTCTCCTTCACGAGAGCGAGGAGGACAAGTGGTGCAAGGAGTTCAAGATCGGCAAAGCCATGACCTTGAAGGAAGGCAACGACGTCACCATCATCGCGTGCGGCGTGCCCACCCGTGACGCCTACATCGCGGGCGATATGCTGGAAGAGCAGGGCGTCAGCGCGCAGGTCATCAACATGCACACTCTGAAGCCCATCGACGAGGAAGCCATCATCGAGGCGGCGGTCAAGACTCGCCGTATCGTCACCGTTGAGGAACACAACGTCATCGGTGGTCTGGGCGATGCGGTCGCGTCCGTGCTCGCGCAGAGCGGCAAACGCTGCATCCTCACCAAGATCGGCATCCCCGACGAGTTCGGCCCCATCGGCAAGCCCGAGGACCTTTATGCCAAATACAAACTCTCCAGCCAGGGCATCATGGAAACGGTCATGGAGATCATGGGCAAAGAGATCGAAGAAGACGACTGGTCCGACGAGGACTAAAAGGAGGTGTCTATGAAAGCAAGTGCACAAGATGTCTTGACTGCCAAGATATACTTTGCCGCCGCCTTCCCCGCCCTGCGCATCCCCCTCGAAGAGGATGCCGCTCAGGCGAAAAAGTTTGAGAAAGTCAACGCCGTGGTGGAGTTCCGCGCAGCCGACGACGCCAATCCCGTCGCGTGCTACATGGTCTTCCTCACCGCGGATATGGCAGAGAAAGCCGCCCATGAGAAACGCTTTAAGGTGTTCCAGGGCGAGTATCCCGGCTATATCGAGATGAAAGACGGCAGCAAATATGACGGTCTCAAAGTCGTGAAGATGTACTTCAAGTCCATTTCGAGCCTGCTCGGAGTGTTCAAGGGCAGCTCTCCCGTCGAGATGCTCGGCATAGTGTCTCCCTTGCTCAAAAACATCTTCAACCCCGTCACGCTCAAGTTCCTCTTCCTGATGCTCACGCTCACCAAGACCATGCCTTCCTTCAACCCCGGCACGGATCAGCCTTGGGAGCAGTATCTGAAGGTCAAACTCTCTCTCTTCCTCATCACTCGTGCGCTCTCCACCGCCAACCGCGAAGGCTGGCCCGAGATCGTCGATTGGGTGAAGAAGCAGCCCGACAGGACCTATCAGTTCATCGTCGGTCCCACCCTCGACGCCAACGGCAAGGAGATCTATCCCGAGATCAAGAGCTACTTCCGCGTCAAACAGGGCAAGACCAAGGCGGGCAACGGCGAAAGGAAGTACCCCTTCGTGCTCTTCAAGTTCCCCAACCCGGACGGATGCCTCGCGGTGCTCACCGGCAGGTATGAGTTCGTGGAAGCGGTCGGCAAGGGTGCGGTCACCATCTACGGCGCAGCGGACAGCTATGCGGTCTCCTTCAATGACCTCATGACCAAGTGCCAGGCGATGCTCGTGCCGCCTCACAAGCCCGAGAAGAAGTGAACATACGCGTAGCGTAAAACATGACGGAGCAGGCAAATGTCTGCTCCGTTGTTTTTGCGGGCGGGGAATGATCCCCGCGCAGCCGCACCTCCTTGCGAAAGATTCGATCCCTCGCGCGGCCGCCGCTAAGCGTTCATCTCGGTTCAAAGTGGTACGTTGTGTTCGGGGACGCGCTATCAAAGTTCGCGTCGTGTTCGGAGAGTGTAAAACGGGCTGACGTCCTCTGACATGGGAGTTATTGTCCCCCTCCTCCCCTACGGGACTCCTCCCCCACTCGGAATAGAGTACACTCCTCCTAAAATGCGGGATTAACTTTCCGCCTCTTGAAAAAAGATTGAGTCTCGCACTCACTTATTCAAGCGGCGAACAGTACTAATTGAGCGTCGCTCGTGGGGCGAGGAGGGCGACTCGACGCGCACGAGCGACATCTCTACTTAATTCTCATCTAGCTTGCGAGGTCGCAGATTCGCGCCGCGACTTTCAAGCGCGAGCGCAAGACGCTCGCGGTGAAAGTTTGGCTTTGCGGCGCGCAGTTCCGTCTCCGAAAAAGTGCTCGTCGTGCTCAAAGACGCTCCGAACGAGCGCGCATTGAGGGGCAGCGCCCCTTGGATGCATGCCGGAGCAAGATAGCAAAACGCGCAGAGTTTCCTCTGCGCATCTTGCTATGATAAGGGGGAAAATTATGAGCTGTTGTAGGTAACCGGTGTGCCGTAGCTCTTGATTACGGTTGCATAATATCACCGCGCCATTACGGTGTCAAGCGTTTTTTGTAAGAAAAATAAAAAATTTTTGGGAAATTTTCAAAAAACCTTACAAAAGTGCAAATCAAAATATAAATGCGTCGGTAGTTTTGTTAAAAAATGCTTAAAATTCGCAGGCGTCCCCGAACCCGCCGCACACTTAGGGCGAGCGTATTTGGTTGGGTACGACGTCTCTTTTTCGGAGACGGAATCGGAGCCGCAGGGCGGCGACTATCTGAGTGCCGAGCGCAGACGTAGCCCTAAGTAGTGGTAGCACTCGTGCGCGAGTGCCGAATTCCTCCTCCCGTGCCGGGTATTCAGTAAGTGCAGTCATCCGCTTAGTTATGTAAGTGCGAGAAATAAAATTTTGTAGAGATGTTCAGTTAGTCCCGCAAGATGCGAGGAGTGAAGTCCCACGGGGTCCCCGCCGAATGAATATTCGGAAGGGGAAAAGGAGCCGCCGTGCGACAGATAAGCGGCGAAGGTAACGCCGCCGCGCAAGCCGAGTGCGTGCTGCGACGCCACGGGGGAGGTAAGCCCGAAGGGAAGGAGGGGGTTTCTAACTAGCCTGTCAGTGGGACGTCACCCGTTTTACATTCTCCGAGTACGACGCAAACTTTGAGCGGGCGTTGTTTGAGTGCGACGAACACTTTTTCGGAGACGGAACCGGAGCCGCAGGGCGGCGACTATCTGAGTGCCGAGCGCAGACGTATACCTAAGTAGTGGTAGCACTCGTGCGCGAGTGCCGAATTCCTCCTCCCGTGCCGGGTATTCAGTGAGTGCAGTCCTCCGCTTAGTTATGTGAGTGCGAGATACAAACTCTTGTAGAGATGTATCGTTAGTCCCGCATGATGCGAGGAGTGGACTTCAATCGGCACGGGGGAGGAAAGCCCGAAGGGAAGGAGGGGGACAATAACTCCCCTGTCAGATGACATCGGCTTATTTTACACTCTCCGAGTACGCCGTACCCTCCGAGCGAAACGACAAAACGGCGGCTTTAAACGTACAAAAACGCGCGTGAACGCGCGTTTTTGTCATTATAAAGATGAAAAACGAGCTTCCTCACGAAAGCTCGATTTTGCGGTGTCGGGGTGATTTTTTTGTAGCATCGGGGCGATGTCTCGCGGTCTCGTGCGGTGTCGAAATGCCTCGCGCGGTATCGTGCGGTATCGGTATGATCTAGTGTGGTATCGTACGGTGTCGGGGTGATGTCGCGCGGTGTTCCGGAGGGACATGGCGTTCGCGCCTGTCCGTCACAGCCTTTCACACGCTGCCGGGATATTTCATGCGCCGCCGGGGTATGTCACAGACCGCCGAGATATTTCATCGCGCTCTCCGCCGCGATCGCGCCGTCCGCGGTGGCGGTGACGATCTGGCGCAAGGACTTCCTGCGGACGTCGCCCGCGGCGAACACTCCGGGGAGGGAAGTGCGCATCTCCTCGTCCGTCACGATGTAGCCGCCGTCCAGCTCCACACCGGACAGTCCTTCGGTGGCGGGCTTTTGTCCCACGGCGACAAAGACGCCGCTCACGGGCAGGGAGAAGAGTTCCCCCGTTTTGACGTTTTTGAGGGTGAGGGATTGCAATTTGTGTTCGCCGACGAGTTCGGTGACCACGGAGTCCCACACGATGTCCACGCTGCTCGCCTTCACTCTTTCCGTGAGTATGGCGTCCGCGCGCAGAGCGTCTCTGCGGTGGATGAGATGCACTTCGGATGCGAATTTGGCAAGATAGAGGGCGTCCTCGACGGCGGTGTTGCCGCCGCCCACCACGGCGACGGGTTTGCCGCGGAAGAAAGCACCGTCACAGGTGGCGCAATAGGACACGCCGCCTCCCATCAGCGCGCTCTCGTTGGGCAGTCCCAGCGTGCGGGGAACGGCACCCGTGGCGAGGATGACGGCGCGGGCTTCGATGCTGCCGGAATAAGCCGTCTCCACGCGTTTGATCTCGCCGTCAAGCGACACATTCACGGGGTTGTCGTATACAAAAGTGACACCTAAACGTTCACATTGTGCCTGCATGCGGGAAACGAGGTCGAACCCGTTGATGTTGTCGAACCCGGGATAGTTCTCGATCTCGGCGGTGAGAGCTGCCTGCCCGCCCACGGCTTTGGACTCGACTATGACGGCGTTGATGCCGCCGCGCGCGGCGTATATGCCCGCAGTCAGTCCCGCAGGGCCTGCGCCGAGAATGATGAGATCGTACATAATTACCTCGCAAGGGAAAATAAATCGCTATCAGTATATCCTGCGGCAAGTCAATAGTCAATCGGAAAACGCTTTACAAAAGGCGGAAATCTCATTATAATGGTAACTCATAAGAGTTTATATATAATGCGCGGGCATGTGTCCCGTGCGGGAAGGACAAGATGAAGTACACCGACATTTCCGAGATCGTGCTGCACGGCGAGAAGCTCGCGGGCAGCCAAGTCACAGTCGCAGGATGGGTGCGCACGGCGCGCGACAGCAAGACGATGGCGTTCATCGCGCTCAACGACGGCACTTGTCTGAAACACCTGCAACTCGTCATCGACAAGGCGAAGTTTGCGCAGGAAGCGATCGCTCCCTGCCTCAAAAACGGCGTTTCTTTGGAGGCGACGGGCGTTGTCGTCCCCGCGGTGGCGGCGGGCGGCGGCTACGAAATGAACGTGGAGTCCCTCTCCCTCATCGGGGACTGTCCTTCGGATTACCCTCTGCAAAAGAAATATCACAGTCTGGAATTTCTGCGCACCATACCCCACCTTCGCGTGAGGACAAACACCTTCAACGCGATGTTGCGTGTGAGGAGCAAGGTGAGCTTTGCGTTGCATCGTTTCTTCCAGGAGAGGGGATATACCTACGTGCACACGCCCATCATCACGGGCAGCGACTGCGAGGGCGCGGGGGAGATCTTCCGCGTGACCACGCTGGGTTACGACGACGCGAAACTCGCCGCGGACGAGGCGGCATACATCGCAAGCGACTTTTTCAAGAGGAAGGCGGGGCTTACGGTGTCCGGTCAGCTCGAAGGAGAAGTGGCGGCGATGGCGATGGGCAAGATCTACACATTCGGTCCCACCTTCCGCGCGGAGAACAGCAACACGCCGAGGCATGCGGCGGAGTTCTGGCAGATAGAGCCTGAGGTGGCGTTTGCCAAGCTCCCCGACATCATCAAGATCGCGGAAAGCATGATCAAGTTCGTCATCTCGGCGGTGCTCAAGGAGTGTTCCGACGAGGTGGATTTCTTCGAGCGCGCGTTCGAGAATGGGCTGAGAGCGAAGCTGGAGAGCGTGGTGGCGAGCGATTTCGCGGTGCTGGATTACACCGACGCGGTGGACATCCTGAGAAAGGCGGATGCGGAGTTCGCCTATCCCGTGGAATGGGGGCTGGATCTTCAGACGGAGCATGAGAGATATCTCACCGAGCAGGTGCTGGGCAAGCCCGTCTTTGTCACCAACTATCCCAAGAAGATCAAGAGCTTTTATATGAAACAGAACGACGACGGCAGGACCGTCGCGGCGACGGATCTGCTCGTCCCCGGCGTCGGGGAGATTATAGGCTGCAGCGAGAGAGAGGCGGACTATGACAAACTGCTCTCGGCGATGACGGAGAGAGGGATGAACCTCGACGACTACAAAGGTTATCTGGAACTCAGGAAGTACGGCACCGTGCCGCACAGCGGGTTCGGGCTGGGGCTTGAGCGCATCCTGATGTACGTCACGGGCATAGGCAACATCCGCGACGTCCAGCTTTACAGCCGCACGACGGGCGACCTGATGGCGTAAAAAGGAGAAAAGAGCAATATGTACAGGCTGACGATACCGCAAGGTTACACATCCCGCCTGACCGTGAGAGAGACGGAGAAGGCGATCAAGTTCGTGAAAGACGCGTTTCAGCGCAATTTTGTCAGGAATTTCGGTTTCGAGCGCGTGTCCGCGCCTCTGTTCGTCGCGTCCGGGACGGGCGTCAACGACGACCTCAACGGGGTGGAGCGTGCGGTGAAGTTCGACATCCTCGAACAGGACGGCATCTCCGCCGAGATCGTGCATTCCCTCGCAAAATGGAAGCGCATGGCTCTCAAACGCTACGGCTTCAAGAGCGGGGAAGGGCTTTACACGGATATGAACGCCATCCGCCGCGACGACAAGTGCGATAACACCCACTCCATCTATGTGGATCAGTGGGATTGGGAGATGGTCATCTCCAAGGAACAGCGCACGCAGGAATTCCTGCGCATGGCGGTCTCCCGCATCGTGGGTGCCATAGTCGACACTCTCGAAGAGACCAAAAAACAGTTCCCCCTCATCGACCTCACTCTGAAAAGAGAGGTTACGTTCATCACTTCGCAGGAGCTTCTGGACCGTTATCCCGACCTTTCCGCACACGAGAGGGAGAGGATGGCGGCAAAGGAGTACGGCACGGTGTTCCTGACGGGGATAGGCGGCGCGCTCTCGGACGGCAAACCCCACGATGGCAGAGCACCCGACTACGATGACTGGTCTTTGAACGGCGACATCCTCTTTTACGACGAGGTGTTGGACGACAGTTTGGAGATCTCCTCCATGGGCATACGCGTGGACGCGGACGCCCTCAAAGCCCAGCTCAAAGCGGCGGGCGCGGAGGCGAGGCTCGCTTTCGACTACCACAAAGAGATCGTTGCGGAGGAGCTTCCGCTCACCATCGGCGGAGGCATAGGGCAGTCCAGGCTGTGCATGCTGCTGCTGCAAAAGGCGCACATCGGCGAGGTGCAGGCGAGCCTGTGGCCGGATGAGATGAGAGAAAAATGCGAAAAGGCGGGCATCCACCTGCTATAGGAGAGGATATGGAATTCAGGACTCATACTTGCGGGGAACTCCGCGAGAGCAACATAGGACAACACGTCAAACTTTCGGGCTGGCTTTCCGGCACGCGCGATCTCGGCGCGGTCATCTTCTTCGTGCTGCGCGACTTCTACGGCAGCACGCAGGCGGTGGCTTCCACGGAGGAGATGAAGGCACTCGTGCGTTCCATCCCCCGCGAGTCCACCGTGTCCGTGGAGGGCAAGGTCATCCGCCGCAGTTCCTCCAACCCCGATATGCCCACGGGCATGATCGAGATAGAGCCGGAGAAGGTGGAAGTGTTGGGCAGATGCTATGAGCAGCTCCCCTTCGAGGTGGCGACCAGCACGCAATCCAGAGAGGATACGAGGCTGCGCTACCGTTTCCTCGATCTGCGCAACCCCGAGGTGAAGGACAAGATCGTGTTCCGCGCCAAGGTGGTGAGCTGGCTCAGACGCAAGATGACGGATCTCGGATTTTTGGAGATCACCACTCCCATCCTCACGAGTTCCTCTCCGGAGGGCGCACGCGATTTCATCGTGCCTTCCCGTCTGCACCCCGGCAAATTTTACGCCCTTCCCCAAGCCCCGCAGCAATACAAACAGTTGCTTATGGCGTCGGGCTTTGACAGATATTTCCAGATCGCGCCCTGCTTCCGCGACGAGGACGCCCGTGCCGACCGCAGCCCCGGAGAGTTCTATCAGTTGGACACCGAGATGTGTTTCGCCACTCAGGACGACGTGTTCGCCGTCATGGAAGAGGTGCTCACGGGCGTGTTCACGGAGTTTGGCAAGGGCAAGAAGGTGGACAAGGGACCTTACCGCAGGATAAGCTACCGCGACGCGATGCGCGACTACGGCACGGACAAGCCCGACCTCCGCAACCCCCTCATCATAAAGGACGTGACGGACATCCTCACGGGCTGCGCCCCCTTCTTCACGGAGAGCAAGAGCATAAAAGCCGTTGCCGTCAACGGTCACGCTCCGGGCAGGAAGTTCATCGACGCGCTCACCGAGAAGTGCAAGCTCAACGGCGCGGAGAGCATGTATTGGTTCAAGACGGACGAGAGCGGCGCGCTCACGGGCGGCATCGCCAAGTTCGCCGCCGACCGCGCGGACGCGCTGGCGAAGAGGCTGGGACTTGAACCCGGTGCATTCGTCGCGCTCGTTGCCGAAACAAAGGACGCCGAGAAACAGGCGGGATATCTCCGCACCGAACTCGGCACCGGTCTCGACCTCATCGAAAAGGACGCCTTCCGTTTCTGCTGGATCGTGGACTTCCCGATGTACGAGTATGACGACGAGGGCAACCTCACCTTCTGCCACAATCCTTTCAGCATGCCGCAGGGCGGGCTGGAAGCTCTCAACACGATGCAGCCCACGGACATCCTCGCCTATCAGTACGACAGCGTGGTCAACGGTGTGGAGCTGAGTTCCGGCGCGGTGCGAAATCACGAACCCGCCATAATGGAGCGCGCGTTCGAGATCGTGGGATACGGCAAGGAAGTCATCGAGAAGAAGTTTTCCGCGCTGTACAACGCGTTCAAGTTCGGCGCACCCCCTCACGCGGGCATCGCTCCCGGCGTGGACAGGATCGTCATGCTTCTCGCCGAGGAGCCTAACATCCGCGAGATCATCACCTTCCCGATGGACCGCAACGCCCGCGACATCCTGATGGGCGCGCCCTCCGAGGTGACCGAGAGACAGCTCAAAGACGTGCATATCAAGCTGGACCTCGACGAGAAGGAAACTCGGGAAGACTGAAAACGCGCCCTCACGCGCGCAACCGTTGTAAATCCCGTCGTGTTCGGGTATAATGTTCCCGCACCCCGCGAGAAGGGGAGCGGACGCATAAAAAGTAAGCATCTCCCAAGGAGAATCGTATGAAAAGAAACAAAGTGATCGCAATCGTCGCACTCGTGGCGGTGCTCGCCGTGGCGGCGACCGTGCTTGCCGCGTGCAACGTCTACGAGTGGGACAGCATCGGCGGGGGCGACTCCTCCGCCGCAGTCGTGTCCAACGGCGGCTATTACGTCGAGCAGGGCAAGTACGTCTACTTCATCAACGGCTACGTCGGCAGCGTGACCGAGAACGAGTGGGGCGCGGCGTTCAAGCAGAGCATCATGCGCGCGGAAAAGAACGAGGACGGCACCATCAACAACGATACCGCCAAAGTCGTCGTCCCCCTCAACGTCTACAACGAGTATGTCGACGGCGGCATAGCCGTGTTCGGGGATTGGATCTATTACGCCACTCCCAACACTTCCAAGGACTCCTCCGGCACCGCGTCCACCACGCACACCGATTTCATGCGCACCCGCACGGACGGTTCCGTCACCCAGCGCATAGGCACGGTGTCCAGCCGCAGCAGCGAGTACTTCTTCACCCCCACCCGCATCCTTTACATGACGGACTCTTCCACCGTGCGCTACTTCGATTTCTCGGGCATGAGTACGGATAAGAGCATCGACGACGGCAAGGGCGCGGTGGCAGGCGTCCTCATCGAGAACGCGGGCGAAGTGCTTTGGGGCTATGACGCGGATCGCGCGGCTTCCTCCGGCGTCACGGTGACGGACTACATCTTCTACACCGAGACTCCCACCGGCGACGACAGCTACCGCCACTACAACAAGCTCTGCGCGGTGAGATACGACGGCAGCGACAGACAGGTGCTCGCCACCTACGACACCTTCTTCGGAGAGGAGGACGGCGCGGAGAGCTACGAAAAAGTGTTCACCTACGCGCTCTCCGACATCTATTACGACTCCGACAACGAGGCGACGCTCTATTACACCAAATCCGTCTACGAAGGCGGCACGTCCTCTTCCGTCGGGCTTTTCGTCAACACCGTGACCGTCGCGGACGGCAAACTTTCCTACACGGCGACCGCGGAGTCTCAGCTCTTCGAGACCGCGCCTTCCGCCTTCTTCCCCCTCGGCGGTGAGAACGGTGTGCTGGCAACAAGCAGCGACAAGGTGTATCACATCACTTCGAGAGGGCAGGGCTACACCGCCGACAACCTCGTCATCGACATGGGCAAGGCGGTCACCGTGAGAGCGGTGGTGGGCGATTATGTCTACTACACCGACGGCGACGGTGTGCTCTACCGCATCAATCTCGAAGAGGGCAAGGGCGACAGCGACAACGTCCGCACCGTGGTCGCGTCCGGCATCAGGACGGACTACCTCACTCTCGAATTTGCGGGCGACCGCTTCGTGTGGTTCAACGAGGATGATTACGACTACCTCTATTATCTCGATCTCGGTGCCGCGGCAGACGGTTTCGAGGGCAAGATGATGGGCGTCATGACCGATGCCGACGCGGAGGCGAAAGCCGAAGCCGAAAAAGAGGCGGAATGATCGCAAAATGACAAAAAGGCGGCATAGTCCGCCTTTTTTGATTTCATAAACACGCCGTTTCGACAGGATGCGGTGTGTTTTGAGGGCTTTGTCCCGAAGGAGAGGAGAGCATGCATACCGCTTTCGTGACGGGAGGGAGCAGAGGGATAGGCGCGGCTGTGGTGCGCGCGCTCGCCCCTCGATGCAATGTGGCTTTCACCTATCTTTCCTCCGAGAAGGAGGCGAGAGAGCTGGAGCGCGAGCTTGCGCCGTACGGCGGCGTTAAGGCTTTTTGCTGCGATGTCTCCGATCCCGTTTCCGTCGCCGCCGCAGAGAGGGCGGTGAGAGAGCGATTCGGCGGGGCGGATGCGCTGGTCAACTGCGCGGGTGTCTCTTCACGCGGGCTGTTGCAGGATGTGACGGACGAGGAGTGGCGCAGGCTGTTTGCCGTCAACACGGACGGCGTGTTCTACGTGACAAGAGCTTTCCTGCCGCATATGATCGAAAAAAAGAGGGGGAGCATCGTCAACGTCTCCTCCGTGTGGGGGGTGAAGGGCGCGGCGTTCGAGGCGGCGTATTCGGCGTCCAAAGCCGCCGTCATAGGGCTTACTCTCGCCCTCGCCAAGGAGCTTGCCCCCAGCGGGATCACCGTCAATGCGGTGGCTCCCGGCGCGACGGACACCGACATGATGAAGTGCTACACCCCGGAGGAGCTTGCAGCCTTAGCGGAGGATATACCTCTCGGCAGGTTGGCGTCCCCCGACGAAGTGGCTGCCGCGGTCGTATTCCTGCTGGACAACGGCTATGTCACCGGGCAGGTGCTGACGGTGGACGGCGGGTTCACCTTGTGAGGAGAGCATGGCAGAGGACATGGACTACATCGTCACCCGTGCCGAAAGAGCGGAGGAGGATCCGCCTTCGGATAACGGATCAGAGGACGCGCGCGCACGCGAGCGCGAGCAGGTCTCGGAGGATTGCGAGGAGCTGATCAAAGCTCTCTCCGATTACGCCGACGGCTTGACCGCGACGCGGGAGGAGACCGCCTGCGCAAGAAAACTGCGCGACGTGCTGTCTCCCGTCGCCCGCACGCGCATGGAAGCCTTCCGCACCTCTCCCTATGCGGGCAGGAACTGCTGCGGGCTGCTCGGTTTGGTCTACGTCCTTGCCGCGTTTTTCTATTTCGTCTCCTTCGGAGGCAGCCGCGAGACGGGCGTCATCCTCGTGCTGGTCGCGCTCGGAGTGTTCCTCGCGGGCGGCGCGCTCGCGGGTGCGGCGTTTTTGGGCGCGAAGAAACTCGTACCCTTCATCTATCCCAAGAAGGTCTCTTACAACGTGTTCAGCGAGAGCGCGCCGGCGAAGGACGGACAGCAGGGCAAAGTGGTCCTCATCGCGTCCAACCACGATGCCGCTCCCGGCTCCTATTTCGTCAATTTCGCGCTGGTGAGGAAGGTCGTTTTCATCGTCGTCCCCGTGTCCGCCGCGCTCTTCATCCTCTTTTGTGTGGTCAAACTCATCGTCGGCTCGGACACCGTGTCCAAGATCTCCTCTCTCACCACACTTCCCTTCGTCAACGCGGTGGCGGGGATAGTCGCGCTCTTTTTGCATTTCTCGCCCTTCCAGCGTCACGCGAGGGAGAACAACGGCTTTTCCACGGCGGTCTCCGTCGCGGTCTACCGCAAACTCCTCGCGTCTCCGGAGCTGCTCCCGGAGGGTACGAGAGTGTGTTTCGTCTCCTTCGGCGGGGAGAATTCCGCCCACGCGGGATCGCGCGCGTTTGCCGCCGCCCACCCCGACATCAAGGGAGGGAAAGCTCTCGTGTTCGGGGACATCGAGAGCGACAGGATAGCCCTGCTGCGCCGCGACGCATTGCGGGGGACGGAGTTCTCTCACACCGCGCAGGACGCGCTCTTCGACGCGGTGGACGCCACGGGCGTGCCATGTCTCATGCCCCCCTGCGACGGAGTGAAAAGCAAACTCGGCGCATTGCACGGCTATGCCGCAACCGCCCTTGCCGAGGCGGGCTGCGAATGCGCGTTTTTTACGGCAAAGGACTACTCGTCGGCAGGCGGGGATCTCAAACGCGAGGACGCGGGCAAACTCGCCGCGCTCGCGCTCGGCACCGTCGTTGGCATGGCGTGGAAAGGAGAGGAAAAGGATGGCTGATTTCAAGGACATCTTCCGCGACAGCGCGGAATATCGCCGTCTGCCCGTGGGCGCGGAGGCTGCCGTCTCGGAGGCAGAGGTAAAAGCGCAAAATGACAAAACAGGCGGTTCAGACGGCAAAAACGAGCAGATAAAACCCGCTTTTTCGTGGGAATATATCTTTCATCTTCTCAAAAAAGGGTTCGTCAGATATTTCATAGATGCGTTCACGGGCATGTCGCAGGGGCTGTTCTGCACCCTAATCGCAGGCACCATCCTCGGTCAGATCGGCGCGTGGATCACCTCCGCCGGCACGGATGCAGCCCTCATCGTGGGAGGGGGTGTGACCGCTGTCGCCAATCTCGCCAAGATGCTCATGGGCGCGGGGATAGGCATAGGCATTGCCCACGCTCTCAAAGCCCCCAAGCTCGTCATGTTCGCGGCGGCTGTCGCGGGGCTGGTGGGCGCATTCGCGGATGCCGTCACGGGCGGGTTTTTGGGCGGGTTCGTCACCTCCTCCGTGGGTGAGGTGCTTTCCGGCGTAGCTCCCGCCGCTCCCGGCAATCCCATCGGCGCGTATGTCGTCTCCGTGCTCGCGGTGGAGCTTGGCAGGCTGGTCGCGGGCAAGACCAAGGTGGACATCGTCGTCGTCCCCCTCGTCATGTTCGTCGTGTGTCTCTTTGCGGTGTGGGCGGCATGGCCCTTCATCGCGCTCGTGGATCTCATCGGCGAGGGCGTCGCGCTCGCCACGGCGGCGACACCCGCCGTCATGGGCATCGTCATCGCCGTCGTCATGGGCATCCTGCTCACTCTGCCCACGTCATCCGCGGCGATCTGGCTCGCCGTCGCCACCCCCGTCGTCACGGCTTACGCCGCGGGCGAAGTCGGCTTCGCCACCTATGACGCCATCCTGCTCGCGGGCGGCGCGTCCATGGTGGGATGTGCCGCGCACATGGTGGGATTCGCCGTGCAGTCCTTCCGCGAGAACAGGTGGGGCGGTCTCATCGCGCAGGGCATAGGCACCAGCATGCTCCAGATCCCCAATCTCATGCGCCGTCCCCAGATCCTCCTCCCGCCCATCATCGCAAGCGTTGTGGTAGGACCTCTCTCCACCTGCGTGTTCGGCTTGCGCTGCAATCCCGTCGGCGGCGGCATGGGCACCTCCGGTCTCGTCGGCATTTTCGGCGCGATCGACGCCTCCGTCGAGGTCGGTCTCTCCACCTCTCACCTCGTCCTCGGCATCATCCTCTGCTGCTTCGTTCTCCCCGCCGTCATCTGTTTCCTTCTCTCGGAATTTATGAGGAGGAGGGGGTGGATACGATTCGGCGACCAACTCATCTGAACGCCGCCATTTGGCGATCTGCTTTGTCAAAGCCCCGTCGTTTGACGGGGATTTTGTATTAAAATTTACTAAAAATCAAGCTTTACGTCTCGCGGGGGAGTGTAGCGTGTGTTCAAGCGCACTCGCTCAAAGTTCACGTCGTACTCAAAGAATATAAAATAAGCCGACGTCCTCTGACAGGGGAGTTATTGTCCCCCACCTCCCCTACGGGACTCCTCCCCCACTCGGAATAGAGTTCTCTCCTCCCAAAATGCGGGACTAACTTTTGAACTTTACCAAAAATTTTGGTAATCGCACTCACATAACTAAGCGGATGCCGGTACTTATTGAGCGTCGCTCGTGGGGCGAGGAGAGCGACTCGACGCGCACGAGCGACATCTCTGATTAATTTCCCGTCTAGCTTGCGAGGTCGCAGATCCGCGCCGCGACTTTCAAGCGCGGACGCAAGACGCCCGCGGTGAAAGTTTGGCTTTGCGGCGCGCAGTTCCGTCTCCGAAAGAGTGTACGTCGTACTCTACGCCCGCACAGAGTGCACGTTAAATTTCTCCGAAAGAGTGTGCGTTAAAACATCCCCGAAAGAGTGTCCGTCGGGTTCACACAATACTCTCTTGGAGTTATACGCAAGCAAAATAATTTTTGTATGCAAAACAATGTGGGGGTGTGGGGGTATAATACCCCCACGCGGGAGCGCGAGGGTGTAACACCCTCGCACACAATAAGTACGGCGGATCAGAAGATGCGGTCGAGGAGTTCCTTCACCCAGGAGGCGTAGGTGATGTTTTCGCCGTCGCCGGGGAGGAAGCAGAGGGGAGGGAACGCGACGCACCACCAATTGTCGCCCGTGCCTTCTCCGAGATAGATCATGAGCGCGTCATACTCGCCTGCGGGGAAGGTGTAGCCGTCGTATGTGCGCTCGGGGAAAGACTCGGTTTTCAGCTCAACGCGCACTTTATAGTCATATCCGTTGTGTTCAAGTGCTTTTTGTGCTATGTAGCGCAGATTTTCTTTTTCTTCGTCCAGCACGCGCAATGCGTCCGTTTTATTCTCGCACCCTTCGAGTTTTGAGGTGAGGTAGGCGGTGATGTCGTCTCTTACGGCGAGTTTTACCGCTTGGTCCTCCTCGGAGTTGCTGTTGGCGCGGATGTGTATCCTCACCACTTGTTCTGCGATCCCTTTCGCATCCGCGGCGGGCAGGAACACTCCGTCCGTGACGTCGCACGCGCTGAGCGCGACGAGGGCGGCAAGCAGGAGAAAGAGTATGATCACGGCTGTTGCGATGCGGTTTTTCATGGTTGCCTCGGAGAGAGTATTGCCGCGGGGCGGGCGCGGCATACATAAAAATTTCTCCGTCGCCGAAACTAGCCGCGGAGGAAAGCATGGAAAACTCGGCAATGAGAAGGATATGTCTCGGGTGTGCGGCGTTGGTGCTGGTCGCGGTGATGTTGTGCGCGCTGTTGCTCGCGGCGGACGCGGACACCGCTCACGCCGCCGTCCTCAAACAGGGCAGCACGGGAAACAAAGTGAGCGAGATGCAGCGCAAGCTGAAGAATTGGGGCTATTACGACGGCTCGGTGGACGGCATCTTCGGATCGGGCACGCGGGAGGCGGTGAAATATTTTCAGCGCACCAACGGTCTGACCGCGGACGGCGTGGTAGG
>CALVQW010000008.1 GCA_944358385.1 uncultured Clostridia bacterium | reverse complement strand
ACGTCGAGCAGGGCGCAGAGTTTGGCAAAGGTGTCGAGGGCGGGAAAAATGTCCGCTTTCATATATTTGGACACGGTTTGTGCAGAAACGCCGATGTGCCGCGCAATATCTTTTTGCTTAATTCCGCTGTTTTTTATTGCCGCGCGAAGCCTTTGTTGAATTTGCTGAAGATCCATAACCCACCTCACGGCAAATAATCGCACATGAGGTGATTTTTATCTTGACAATCGTATATTATGCGATTACAATAAAGCCATAAGAATATCAATATATTCAGCGGAGCTGAAAGGAGAGCAGTTGTCATGAAACAATATCAGTTCAAAATCGCACGTTCGATATGTCTTATTGTAGTTGCATTCGCGTTTTTTATTTTGGGTCTCATCGTGGCGCTGCAGCCCGATATGCCGGATGACGTAATATTACCGTTCACATTGAATTCGCCGGCGATCGAGGGATGTTTAGTAATGTTCGCAGCTGCGGTTGTTATTGTCTTTGCCGGTTTCGATATAGCTGTGAACATCGCCGCAATAAGCGAGTCGAAAAACGAGCAGATAAACAGAAATGCATATTTCGCGAAAGAGGAAGAAAGAATAGCGCTTTTAGAAAGGTACAAAAAACTCTATGCGGAAGGTATTATTTCGGAGGCAGAGTTCGCGTCAAAGAAAAATTCAATTTTGAGGGAAATGGGAAAGAATTAAATTTCCGCAGACTATAAAACCGAAAACCGCCCGACTGTCGGGCGGTTTTTTGCATACATCGTCCCCTGTGTCCGAATTTTACCATATCTCTTGTTCGGAGACAGGTAGATTCCGCCGCAGTTTTCTTTTTTACGCCGAGGAAAAAAAGCGGAGCGGCTTAAAACTCCTTTATGTCGAGCAGGATGTCGGGCGTGACGTCGAAAAAGATGCAAAGGCGCAGGAAATTTTCAAGCGTGGGCAGAGTTTTGCCCGACTCGTACGCCTGATAGGACTGCGGGGTTATGCCGAGAGCCTCCGCGACTTCTTTCTGCGTCTTGTGCTGAGCCTTTCGCAGCTCGCGGAGGGCTTTACATATATCGTAAAGTTTCGACAAATCTTCCTTCTGCATATTGACATCATACAGTTTGTAACTGTGCCGCGGCCCTATCCCGCGACAGCATATTTCCTTACGGAAACGGCAAAACGCGCCGTTTTCCGCAGTTTATTGCAGCAGAACGTAGGCGCAGGCGGCGACGGCTTCGCCGTGTCCTATGTCGCCCACTTTCTCGTTGGTGGTGGCGGTGATGCCCACTTTGTCCGAGGGCAGGGAGAGGGCTTGCGCCATGCGGGTGCGCATCCTGTCGATGTGGGGCGCGATGACGGGCTTTTCCGCGATGATGCACACCGAAAGATTGGCGACGGAGCGTCCCTTTTCGTGCATGATGTTCAGCACTCCTTTGAGCAGTTTCATGCTGTCCGCGCCGTCGTATTTGGGATCATCCGTGGGGTAGAGGTGTCCGATGTCCTTCTCGCCGAGGGCGGAGAGGACGGCGTCCATGACCGCGTGCACGGCGACGTCCCCGTCCGAGTGCGCGACAAAGGAGAAGGGGCAGGGGATGCGCTCGCCGAGGAGCTTGACACCTTTGCCTTCCGTGAGGCGATGGATGTCGTAGCCGAAGCCGACCAGCGAGGTGCGCAGATCCTCCTTGACGGTGATCTTGACATTCTTCGCGTCGCCCTCGGTGATGCTCGCCTTGCACTCCGGCGCATAGCGATGCAGCACGGTGAAGTCGTCCAGGCAGTCCTCCTCGCAAAGCTCGTATGCGCGTTCTATCGCGGTGCGTTCAAACCCCGCGGGTGTCTGCACCCTGCGGTAGTCCGTGCGGTCGAGGGGAGCGGGATCTCCGCCCGTCACCAGCATGATATTGTCCGTGAAGGGGAGCGCGGGGATGCACGCGCCGTCGCGTTTCGCTCCTTCGATGACGCGCTCTATGAGTGCGTGCGAGACAAAGGGGCGCGCTCCGTCATGGATGAGGACGAGGTCGCACTCCTCGTCAAGGGCGCGCAAGCCGAATTTCACCGTTTTGGTCCTGCTCGCGCCGCCGCGCGTCAGGGTGATGCGCCTGTCCTCGTCGAGATGTGCCACCGAAAGACGGTCGAGGAACTCGTCCGCCGAGTCCGAATCCACGGCGATGATCACCCTCTTTACCTCGGGAAAGGCGAGAAAAGGTTTCACCGCCTCGACAAGAACGCAGGATGCGCCGCAAGGCTCAAGCAGCTTATTTTCTTTGCCGTAGCGCAGCCCGGAGCCGCCCGCGGCGATGACGACGTTGATGTGTGACATGGTTTCCCCCGTGCGCCTCGCGTATGTGCGTGCGCGCTAAACAATATTATACCGCGTTACCGCGCGGATTTCAAGGGGGAGTTTCCCCCGCCCGAGGGAGGGGCGGGCGCGCTCGTGGACGCTCGCTCAAAGTGTACGTCGTGCTCGGGGACACTTGCACAAAGTTCACGTCGTACTCGGAGAGTGTAAAATAAGCTGACGTCCCCTGACATGGGAGTTATTGTCCCCCTCCTCCCCTACGGGACTCCTCCCCCACTCGGAATAGAGGTCTCTCCTCCTAAAATGCGGGATTAACTTTCCGCCTCTTGAAAAAAGTTTGAGTCTCGCACTCACTTATTCAAGCGGCGAACAGTACTCACTGAACGTCGCTCGTGGGGCGAGGAGGGCGACTCGACGCGCACGAGCGACGTCTCTACTTAATTTTCCGTCTAGCTTGCGAGGTCGCAGATTCGCGCCGCGACTTTCAAGCGCGGGCGCAAGACGCCCGCGGTGAAAGTTTGGCTTTGCGGCGCGTAATTCCGTCTCCGAAAAAGAGACATCGAGTTCAAGCACGCTCTATCAAAGTGTACGTTAAATTTCTCCGAAAAAGTGTGCGTTAGAACGTCTCCGAAAGAGAGATATTGGGTTCGGGGACGCCCGATCATGTTTTACGTTGACTGACGCTCTCATTTAGATGAGATGCGCGGAAAAGCCCCTTCCGCAAAAGGGAGCGTACTTCTCGTACGTGACCGCATTGCGGAAGGGGCTTTGACAAAGCAGGTCGCTAAATGAGAGCGTCAGTCTATGACGCGGTACATCTCGGAGGCAGACTGCTTAGTCTGTTTCTCGTTGGTGTTGAGCACTTCGAAGGAGAGGGAGTCGCTGCCGAAGGAGACCTTGACGATGTCGCCGGGCTTGACTTCTTTGGCGGGTTTGGCGGGCTTGCCGTTGACCTCGATGCGCCCGCCGGAGCAGGCTTCGGCTGCGACGGTGCGGCGTTTTATGACGCGCGAGACTTTGAGAAATTTGTCTATCCTCATCTTTTCACCTGTTGTTTTCCCGTTTGTTTTCCCGTTGATCCGGGGGGAGGGCGGAGAGCCTTTTCGGGGTGCGGAAAAAAATTGTGTTTTCCCTAAAATCGCGCCGTGCGACCACTTGACAGACTTGCAAAACGCTGATACAATAGGAAAATGCGCAATAATGCTTATTCCTGCCCTCGAAATCCCGTATTTTGGGGGTAGGGGGTTATATCTAACGGCATTAGTATAGTGCAGAGCAACAAAAAACACAAGTGCTTTCCGCGAAAGACTGTTTTTTCTGAAAATTTTTTTGCGGGGAACAAAATCGGTAATTTCAAGGAGTAAGACATGTCCCAAAGAATTCACAAGGTCATGTACGGAACCACCGAGCGTCAGGATTTTTCCAGGATCAAAGACGTGCTCGCCATTCCGTATCTCATCGAGGTGCAAAAGGATTCCTACTGGAACTTCGTCAAGGACGGCATCAGGGAAGTTTTCAGGGATTATTCTCCCATCGTGGACTTCGCAGGCAAGCTCAGGCTGGAGTTTTTGGATCATTCCCTCGAAGGCACGCCGAAGTATTCCGTCAAGGAGTGCAAGGACCGTGACACCACTTACGCGCTGCCTTTGCGCGTCAAGACTCGTCTCACCAATCAGGAGACGGGCGAGGTGGTGGAGCAGGAAGTGTTCATGGGCGATTTCCCGCTCATGACGGATTCCGGATCCTTCATCATCAACGGTGCGGAGCGCGTCATCGTCAGTCAGCTCGTGAGAAGCCCCGGCGTGTACAGCGAAAGCTCTCTGGACCGCAACGGGACTCCGCGCTACAAGACCACCGTCATCCCCAACCGCGGTGCATGGCTGGAATTCGAGCAGGATCAGAACGACGTGCAGTGGGTGCATGTCGACCGCACGAGGAAGATCACTTCCACCACGTTGCTGCGCGCTCTCGGCTTCGGCACGGACGATGAGCTTGCCGAGCTGTTCGGCGGCGACGACATGATGGCGGCGACGTGCAGGAAGGACAGCGACTGCAAGAGCGTCGAGGACGGCAAGAAGGATCTGTTCAAGCGTCTGCGTCCGGGTGAAGTGCCCACCATCGAAGGCGCGGACATCCTCATCAACAACACCTTCTTCGAATACAAGAAATACGACCTTGCGAGAGTGGGCAGGTATAAGTACAACAAGAAGCTCTCTCTTGCGAGCCGCATAGAGGGCTTCGAGCTTTCGCGCGACGTCGCCGATCCCGCCACGGGCGAGATCCTCGCCGTCAAGGGCGACAAGCCCACCGAAGCGCAGGCGAAAGCCATCCAGAACAGCGGCGTGAACGTTGTTTGGCTCGCCTACACCGACTCCGACGGAGTGCAGAGGGAGTTCAAGGTCATCGGCAACAACACCGTGGATCTGGACGCTTTTGTGGAGTGCAAGCCCCGCGAACTCGGCATCATGGAGAAGGTGTACTATCCCAACCTGATGAAGTTCATGGAGGAGTATCCCGACCGTGACGAACTCATCCTCGCCATCAAGAGCAATGTGGATCAGCTCGTCTTTAAGCACATCACCACGGACGACATCGTGGCGACGGTCAGCTACAACCTCGGTCTCAGGCACGGTTTCGGCGTGTGCGACGACATCGACCACCTCAGCAACAGGCGCGTGCGTCCCGTGGGCGAGCTGCTCCAAAACCAGTTCCGCATCGGTGTGTCCCGCTTGGAGCGTGTCATCAAGGAGAGGATGGCTTCCGCACAGGATTCCGCCGAGATCACTCCGCAGAACCTCATCAACATCCGCCCCGTGACCAGCGCGGTGAAGGAGTTCTTCGGCTCTTCCCAGCTCTCGCAGTTCATGGATCAGCCCAACCCCATTGCGGAACTCACTCACAAGAGAAAGCTCTCCGCACTCGGTCCCGGCGGTCTCAACCGCGAGAGAGCGAGCTTCGAAGTGCGTGACGTCCACCACTCCCACTACGGTAGACTTTGTCCCATCGAGACTCCGGAAGGTCAGAACATAGGTCTCATCTCCTCCCTTTCCACCTACGCGAGAGTGAACGAGTACGGCTTTATGGAGTCGCCCTACCGCAGGATAGACAAAGCCACCGGCGTCGTCACGGACGAAGTGGTGTACATGACCGCGGACGAAGAGGATAAATATGTCGTCGCTCAGGCGAACGAGGAGCTTGACGAAGAGAGCAAATTCGTGCGTGAGCGCGTCACCTGCCGCATAAGGAGCGACATCCGCGAGGTGCCGAGAGAGCAGGTAGACTTCATGGACGTCTCGCCCAAACAGCTCGTCTCCATAGCCACCGCGCTCATCCCCTTCCTGGAAAACGACGACACCAACCGCGCGCTGATGGGTTCCAACATGCAGCGTCAGGCAGTCCCGCTCCTGAAACCCGAGGCACCCATGATCGCCACGGGTGTGGAACACAGGATCGCTTACGACAGCGGCGCGCTCAAGCTCGCAAAACGTGACGGATATGTCAAATATGTGGACTCCGACCGCATCGTGGTCGAGGCTGAGGACGGGACGGAGGACGAATATGTCATGTCCAAGTTCGAGCGCAGCAACCAGTCCACTTGCATAAACCAGCATCCCATCGTCGCAAAGGGCGACAAGGTGTATGCCGAGGTCAGAGAGAACGGCAAAGTGGTGAGAGAGGCGACCGTGCTTGCGGACGGTCCCGCCACCGATCACGGCGAACTCGCTCTGGGCAGGAACATTCTTGTCGGCTTTATGAGCTGGGAAGGCTACAACTACGAGGACGCCATCCTCATCAGCGAGGAGCTGGTGCGCGATGACGTGTTCACTTCCATACACATCGAGGAGCATGAGATCGAGGCGCGCGACACCAAGCTCGGCGAAGAGCAGATCACGCGCGACATCCCCAACCTCTCCGAGGACGCTCTCAAAAACCTGGACGAGGACGGCATCGTCCGCGTCGGTGCGGAAGTCAGGAGCGGCGACATCCTCGTCGGCAAAGTCACTCCCAAGGGCGAGACCGAGCTTACTCCCGAGGAGAGACTGCTGCGCGCCATCTTCGGCGAGAAGGCGAGAGAAGTGCGCGACACCTCCCTCCGCGTCCCCAACGGCGAAGGCGGCATAGTGGTGGATGTCAAGATCTTCACCCGCAAGAACCGTGACGAACTCAGCCCCGGCGTCAACAAGCTGGTGCGTGTCTACATCGCTCAGAAGAGGAAGATCTCCGTCGGCGACAAGATGGCGGGACGTCACGGCAACAAGGGCGTCATCTCCCGCGTCCTGCCCAAGGAGGATATGCCTTTCCTCGCGGACGGCACTCCTTTGCAGATCGTGCTGAACCCCCTCGGCGTGCCTTCCCGAATGAACATCGGTCAGGTGCTTGAAGTCCACCTCGGACTCGTCGCCAACATGCTGGGCTGGAAGGTCGCCACCCCCGTCTTTGACGGCGCGGACGAGCAGGACATCAAGAAGCTCTTTGCGGATTGCGGCATAGTCAACGAGCAGGGCAAAGTGGACGGCAAGATCCGCCTCTACGACGGCAGGACGGGCGAGCCTTTCGAGAACCCCGTCACCGTCGGATATATGTACATGCTCAAGCTGCATCACCTCGTCGACGACAAGATCCACGCCAGAAGCACCGGTCCTTACAGTCTGGTCACTCAGCAGCCCCTCGGCGGCAAGGCGCAGTTCGGCGGACAGCGTTTCGGCGAGATGGAAGTGTGGGCACTCGAAGCCTACGGCGCGGCGAACATGCTGCAGGAGATCCTCACCGTCAAGTCCGACGACGTGGTGGGCAGAGTCAAGACCTATGAGTCCATAGTCAAGGGCAACAACATCTCCGAGCCGGGCATCCCCGAGTCCTTCAAGGTGTTGGTCAAGGAGCTGCAAGCTCTCGCGCTCGACGTCAAGGTGCTCACCGAGGACCGCGACGAAGTCAAACTGCGCGACTACTCCGACGAGGAGATGGACATCGACACCCCGCTCACCAAGCGTCAGGAGGAACTCAAAGAGGTGGACCTCATCGGCGAGGGACTCTTCGAGGGATTCGGCGAGGAAGGCGGCAGTGTGGACAACATGTTCGACACCGGCGCGGACGACGACGACATCTTCGGCGCGCTCACGAACACTACCGGAAGTCCCTTTGACATCTTCGGCGCGAAAGACGACGTCGACGATGAGGAATAAGGAGGATCGCTATGTACGAACTCAGCAATTTCGATGCAATACAGATCGGTATCGCCTCTCCCGAAAAGATCAGGGAATGGTCCTACGGCGAGGTCACGAAACCCGAGACCATAAATTACCGCACTCAGAAACCCGAACGCGACGGTCTTTTCTGCGAAAAGATCTTCGGACCGACGCGCGATTGGGAATGCCATTGCGGTAGATATAAGAGGATACGCTACAAGGGCGTCATCTGCGAGAAGTGCGGCGTGGAAGTCACCAAGAGCAAGGTGCGCCGCGAGAGGATGGGACACATCGAGCTTGCCACTCCCGTCTCCCACATCTGGTATTTCCGCGGAGTGCCTTCCAGGATCAGCCTCCTGCTCGACATCTCTCCCAAGGACCTCGAACAGGTGCTGTATTTCGTCGCGTTCATCGTCCTGGATCCCGGCAAGGTGCCGGAACTGACCAAAAAGCAGGTCATCACGGACAAGGAGTACCGCGACCTTCTGGAAAAATACAGGCCCGAGGATTTCCGCGTCGGTATGGGTGCGGAAGCCATCAAAGAGCTGCTCATGGAGATCGACCTCGAACGCGACAGCGCGGAGCTTAAAGAGATCGTCGCCAACAGCACCAGCCAGAAGAGACTGCGCGCCATCAAGAGATTGGAGATCGTCGAGGCGTTCCGCATCAGCGGCAACCGTCCCGAATGGATGATCCTCGACGTGCTGCCCGTGCTGCCTCCCGAACTGCGCCCCATGGTGCAGCTGGACGGCGGCAGGTTCGCCACCTCCGACCTCAACGACCTCTACCGCAGAGTCATCAACCGCAACAACCGTCTTAAAAAGCTCAAGGAACTCGGCGCGCCCGACATCATCGTCCGCAACGAGAAACGTATGCTCCAAGAGGCGGTGGACGCGCTCATCGACAACGGCAGGAGAGGCAAGGCGGTCAGCGGCCCCGGCAACAGAGATCTGAAATCCCTTTCCGGTCTGCTGCGCGGCAAACAGGGCAGATTCCGTCAGAACCTCCTCGGCAAACGCGTGGACTATTCCGGACGTTCCGTCATCGTCGTAGGACCGGAACTCAAACTTTATCAGTGCGGTTTGCCCAAAGAAATGGCACTTGAGCTGTTCAAGCCCTTCATCATGAAGAAGCTGGTGGAGCAGAACCTCTGCCACAACATCAAGACCGCGAAACGTTTTGTGGACACGGGCAAGAATCAGGTGTGGGATATTCTTGAGGAGATCATCAAGGATCATCCCGTGCTCCTGAACCGCGCTCCCACGCTGCACCGTCTGGGCATCCAGGCATTCGAACCCGTCCTCGTCGAGGGCAGGGCGATCAAGCTGCATCCTCTCGCCTGCGGCGCATTCAACGCGGACTTCGACGGCGACCAGATGGCGGTGCACGTGCCCCTTTCCATCGAGTCTCAGGTGGAGGCGCGCATCCTGATGCTGTGCACCAACAACATCCTGAAACTCTCGGACGGCAAGCCCATCGTGTCCCCCACGCAGGACATGGTCATCGGCTCTTACTATCTCACCATCATCCGTCCCGGCGACAAGGGCGAGGGCAAGATCTTCAGCTCCTTCGACGAGGCGGTCATGGCATATCAGGACGGCGACGTCACGTTGCAGTCGCTGGTGTGGATCCGCACCTCCTACAAGGACGAGGAGGGCAACGAGCGCACCCGCATGCTGCACACCACCGTCGGCCGCTGCATCTTCAACTCCAACCTGCCGCAGGATCTGCAATTCGTCAACCGCCGCGATCCCAGGAACGCGGGGCTTTTGGAGCTGGACGGCATCCTCGGCATCAACGCCTGCATAGACGAGAAGCAGTTTGCCGCCCTTGCCGACACTCTGCGCGGTAAGGATATTACGGACGCGGAGCGCGCGAAGGCGCGCGGGATACTGCGCAACCCCGACCTCGCGGATGCGAAGGTGGACGCCATAGCAGCCGCTCTCAATGCGGCGCAGGACGTGGACGTCACGGGTGCGGAGACGCACGAAAAGACGCAACTGCGCAAGAAGATCCTCAAGATCCTCGGCGAGAAGGCGATGGCGATAGGCAAAAAGCAGCTCTCCCTCATCGTGGACAACTGCTTCAAGTATCACGGGGCGACCGAGACCGCCGCGGTGCTGGACAAGATCAAGGCGTTGGGTTACAAGTATTCCACCATCGGCGCGATCACCGCGAGCGTGTTCGATATGCACATCCCCGCCGAGAAGAAGGAGATCATCGCGGAGGCGGAGAAGGCGATAGGCCGCGTCGAGAAGAACTATGCCAGAGGCATACTCACGGATGAGGAACGCTATCAGACCGTCGTCAAGACGTGGAAGAAGGCGTCCGACGACGTGGAGAAGGCTCTGGTGGACAACGCGGAGGACTTCAACCCCATCTGGATGATGGCGAACTCCGGTGCGCGAGGCAACATGGGACAGATCCGTCAGCTCTCCGGTATGCGCGGACTCATGGCAGATCCTTCCGGCCGCACCATCGAGCTGCCCGTCAGGGCGTCCTTCCGTGAAGGCTTGTCCGTGTTGGAGTACTTCATCTCCTCCCACGGCGGCAGAAAAGGTCTCGCGGACACCGCACTCAAAACGGCGGACTCCGGCTACCTCACCAGAAGGCTCGTCGATGTCTCCCACGGCGTCATCGTGCGTGAGCAGGACTGCGGCGACAGTAAGGGTACGGAGATCACCGCCATCCGCGACGGCAAGAGCGAGATCGAGTGTCTTGCGGACCGCATCGCGGGCAGATTCACCATCGAACCCATCGTGCATCCCGTCACGGGCGAGGTCATCGTCGAGGCGGACAGCATGATCACCGACGATCAAGCCAAGGAGATCGAGGCGGCGGGCATCGAGAAGGTGCTCATCCGCTCCGTCCTCTCCTGCAAGACCAGGAACGGCGTTTGCGCCAAGTGCTACGGCAAGAATATGGCGAGCGGTCAGCCCGTCAAGCTGGGCGAAGCGGTCGGCATCATCGCGGCGCAGTCCATCGGCGAACCCGGCACTCAGCTCACGATGAGAACATTCCACTCCGGCGGCGTTGCGACGGGCGACGACATCACCCAAGGTCTCCCGCGCGTTGAGGAACTCTTCGAGGCGAGAAGGCCGAAAGGTCAGGCGGTCATCACCGAGAATTCCGGTGCCGTGGTGGTCAGCGACGACAATCGCGAGATCACGGTCACGGGCGAGGACGGCGACGCGAGAAGCTACGCCATCCCCTTCGGTGCCAAGCTCAAAGTGGAGACGGGCGACATCGTGGAAGCGGGCGATCCGCTCACCGCAGGCTCCATCTATCCGCAGGATATGCTCCGAGCAAAGGGCGTGAAGGGCGTGCAGGACTACCTCACCAAGGAAGTGCAGTCCGCCTACCGTCTCTCCGGCGTCGAGATCAACGACAAGCACATCGAGGTCATCGTGCGTCAGATGCTGCGCAAGGTCAAGGTGGAGAATCAGGGCGACACCGAGATGCTTCCCGGCTCCTTCGTTGACATCTTCACCTACGAGGACGAGAACGAGAAGGCTCTCGAAAACGGCGGCGTGCCCGCGAGTGCGAAACGCACCCTGCTCGGCATCACCAAAGCCGCGCTTTCCACGGAGTCCTTCCTCTCCGCAGCCTCCTTCCAGGAGACCGCGCGCGTGCTCACCGAGGCTGCGATCAAGAACAAGATCGATCCGCTCATCGGGCTTAAAGAGAACGTCATCATCGGCAAGCTTATCCCCGCAGGCACGGGCATGAAGATCTACAAGAACATCTCCACCGCCCCCGCGGAGACGGGCAGTGCGGAAAGCGGCGCAGCCAACGAAATGATTTGATATGAGCAAGGATAAAGAGAAAAGATTCTTCACTTCCGAGAGCGTGACGGAAGGGCATCCCGACAAGGTGTGCGATCAGATCGCGGACGCGATCCTGGACGACATCTTCACCGAGGATCCCTCCGCCCGCGTCGCGGTGGAAGTGTGCGCCACCACGGGCATGGTGATGGTGTTCGGCGAGGTGAGCACCTCGCATTACTGTGACATCCCCGGCATCGTGCGCGGCGTGGTCAAGGACATCGGCTACGACGACAGCTCCCTCGGCTTTGACTATAAGACCTGCGCCGTCCTCTCATCTTTGGACGAGCAGTCCCCGGACATCGCAAGAGGAGTGGACGAGGCGTCGGATTATGTCGGATGCGACGAGATAGACAAGCTCGGCGCGGGCGATCAGGGCATGATGTTCGGCTGTGCGACGGACGAGACTCCGGAGCTTATGCCCCTGCCCATAATGCTCGCTCACGCGCTCACGCGCAGGCTCACCGAGGCGAGAAAGTCCGGGGAGATCGCGTGGCTGCGTCCGGACGGCAAGGCGCAGGTCACCGTCGAATATGTCGGCGGCGAACCCAAGCGCGTGGACGTCGTGGTGGTCTCCGCTCAGCACAGCGAGGACGTGGAGCGTCAGGAGCTGGAAAACACCGTGATAGAAAAGGTGATAAGGCAAGCCATCCCCGCGAAATGGCTGGACAAAGACACCAAGTTCTACGTCAATCCCACGGGCAGATTCGTCATCGGCGGGCCTGCGGGCGACAGCGGTGTGACGGGCAGGAAGATCATCGTGGACACCTACGGCGGCTACTGTCCCCACGGCGGCGGCGCGCTTTCGGGCAAGGATCCCACCAAAGTGGACCGCAGCGGGAACTATATGGCAAGATATGTCTGCAAGAACCTCGTGGCGGCGGGAGTGTGCCGCAGGGTAGAGCTGCAAGTGGCTTACGCCATAGGCAGAGCGCGTCCCGTCTCGGTGTATGTGGACACCTTCGGCACGGGCGTGGTCGGTGACGACATCGTTGCCGAGATCGTCTCCAAGGTGTTCGATCTGCGTCCCCGCGCCATCATACGCAGGCTCAAGCTCAACCGCCCCATCTACCGCGAGACCGCCAACTACGGACACTTCGGCAGGGCGGAGTTCAGCTGGGAAAAGACGGACAAGGTGGACGAGATCAAAGCCGAACTCGCAAAGTATACGCTGTGAATACGTTACGTAAGAAAAGCAAGGGGATATCCTTGCTTTTTCTTTCCCCGGACGCGGCGTCGGCAGAGTGCGCCCGCGCTTTCAGGAGAAAAAATGGAGCTTAAAGGCGAGATAAGGAATGTCATCTTCCGCAGTGAAGAAACGGGCTACACCGTCATCGACCTCAAATGCGAGGACGGTGTTTTCACCGTGGTCGGCACCATGCCCCCCGTCAGCGAAGGGCAGATGCTGCGCGTGGAAGGGGATTTCAAGACGCGCAGTATGTACGGCAGACAGTTCACGGCGGAAAATGTGTTCATCGGCTCGCCGTCCAGGCTGGACGGCATAGTCAAGTTCCTTTCCAGCGGGCTTATCAAAGGGCTTGGTCCCGTCACCGCGCAAGCCATCACCGACCGCTACGGCGTGGACACTCTGGAAAAGATGAAATATCCCGTGGAGATAGCCAAAGTCAAGGGCATCTCATTAAAACGCGCGACGGAATTCTGCCTGGGTTTTTCCAAATTGCAGAAGATGCAGGCGGCGGTGATGTTCCTGCAAAAGCTGGGCATCACGATAGGGCTTTCGCTCAAGATCTACCGCGTCTACGGCGACTCTGCCGAGGAGAGGGTGCGGCGCAATCCCTATTCCCTCGTGGACGACGTGGACGGGATCGGCTTTCACACCGCGGACAGGATAGCGGGGGAGCTGGGTGTCGCGCGGGACAGCGACTACCGCATATGCGCCGCGGTCACCTACATCCTCAAAGAAGCGTCCTTGAAGAGCGGACACAACTTTTTGCCCGAAAACGAACTTGTACCCGCCGTTGTGGCACTGTTAAGGTCGGATAGTGACGAAACAGACCGCAGAGTGCGGGACAACATCGAGGATATGCTACTGCTCGGCGACCTCGTCAGATACGACACGGGCGAGTGCGTCGCGCTGCTCACCAGACAGAACTACAACACCGAGAAGAGCATCGCAAGAAGGCTCATCGCCTTGCAGGCGGAGGCGGCGGATTTCAGAGTTGATGTGGACGGAGAAGTCGCGCGCTTTGAAAAGGAGGCGGGATTCGCGCTGCATCCCAATCAGCGGGAGGCGGTGCGCGCCGCGGTGGAGAACGGCTTGCAGATCGTGACGGGAGGTCCCGGCACGGGCAAGACCACCATAGTCAAGTGCATACTGCACGTTTTCCGCAACCTCGGTCAGCGCGTCGCGCTGTGCGCTCCCACGGGGAGAGCGGCAAAGAGGCTCTCCGCCGCGACGGGGGAGGAGGCAAAGACCATCCACCGCCTTTTGGACCTCAATTGGAGGGACGGCGGCGGGAGATTCGGCTTCAACAGCGAGAGGAAACTGCCGCTGGACGTCCTCATCGTGGACGAGGTGAGCATGGTGGACGAGTATGTATTCAACGCTCTCCTCTGTGCTTTGGAGAGGGGGAGCAGGCTGGTGCTGGTCGGCGACAAGGATCAGCTGGCGTCCGTGGGCGCGGGCAACGTGCTGAGCGACCTCATCAAGTGCGGCAAATTCCCCGTGAGCGAACTCACGCAGATCTATCGACAGTCCGAGGACAGCAAGATCGTCGTCAATGCTCACCGCATCAACCGCGGCGAGATGCCCGACCTCGACAACCGCAGCAGCGATTTCTTCTTTGAGGAGAAGGAGGACGCGGAGTCCATCGCGCGCACTACGGCGGATCTGGTCACCCGCCGTCTGCCCAATTTCCTCAAAGTTCCGCCCATGGAGATCCAGGTGCTTTGCCCGATGAAACGGGGGAGCGCGGGGACCATCAATCTCAACCGCATCCTGCAGGACAAGCTCAACCCTCCCTCCCGCGACAAGAAGGAAGCGAAGCAGGGGGACGTCCTCTTCAGAGAGGGGGACAAGGTGATGCAGACGCAGAACAACTATCAGCAGGAATGGGTGCAGACATCCGGCGCGGTGATGGAAGCGGGGACGGGAGTGTTCAACGGCGACATCGGCATCATCCAGAGCATAGATCCGCAAAAGATGCAGTTTACCGTGCGGTTTGATGACGATAAAGTGGCTGTTTATCAATATTCCGACATCGAGCAGCTTGCTCCCGCATATGCCGTGACCATACATAAATCGCAGGGTTGCGAGTTCGATGCGGTGGTCATCGCGCTGGACGCGAACTATATGCTGCAAACGCGCAATCTCCTTTACACCGCAGTCACGCGGGCGAAGAAGATCGTCGTCATAGTGGGCGCGAAAAAGACGGTGGCTAAGATGATCCGCAACAACGAGACCGCAAGGAGATATTCCCTCCTCCTCAACCTCATAGAGGACGAGTGCGCGAAAGAGGTGTTCTGATGTCTGCCGCGGGTTTGCGCGAGAGGTTGAAGGACGCGGCGGCGAAAGCGGCGCGAGGTCTTTGCGCCGCGCTCTATCCCGAGGGCATCACCTGCGATCTGTGCGGGGCGGAACTCGTCGCCGACACGCGCTACACCCTCTGCGCGGAATGCACGGGCAAGCTCCCGTTGATCGAGGGACACAAGTGCCTCGGCTGCGGTGTGCCGATCAACGACGAGGCGGACTACTGCCTCAGGTGTCAGTACACCGAGAGCGTGTTCAGGAAAAACATCTCTCCGCTCACCTACGACGGTGAGGGGAAGGAACTCGTCCACGCCCTCAAATTCGGCGGGAAGAAGTATATCGCGCGGCTGCTCGGCGCGATGATGTCGGACGCTTTCATCGAGTCCGGCGAGGAAGGGGAGATCGTCGTCCCCGTCCCCATGTCCGAGAGGGAGAGGAAGAAGAGAGGGTTCAATCAGTCCGAACTGCTCGCCGAGGATGTCGGCGGCAGGCTGGGGATGCCCGTCCTGCCCGCGCTGGGCAAGGTGCGGGACACCCGTCCGCAGAAGGATCTGACGGGCAAGGAGAGGGCGGAGAACCTCAAAGGGTGTTTCGAAGCGCGCTTTGCGGACTACATCCGCAGGCGGAAGATATTGCTGGTGGACGACGTGTTCACCACGGGTTCCACCGCCAACGAGTGCGCACGCGTGCTGTTGAAAGCGGGCGCGCGCAGCGTCACGGTGCTGACCGCAGCGGTGACCGTGCCCAAAAACAGGGTGGAGAGAGGGGAGGACGCCTCCGAACATCGCACCTGAAAAATTATTGCCATTTTAAGCAAATGGCTTTATCATTTAAGATAATGCCCGCAAGGGCAACGCGCGGGCGCGCACGTCAAGGCGGCGCGCTCTCCCCGGAATGCAGGGAAAGGACGGACAATGGCATCCATTTTCAACGAAAACGAAAGAAAGCTGCGCAGGCTGAGAAAGATAGCAACTCAGGTCGATATGCTTGCCACCAAGTATAAGACTATGGATGAGAAGGATCTCATCGCCGAGACGGAGAGGTTCAAGAAGGAGCTTGCCGAGGGCAAGACTTTGGATGACATCCTTCCGGAAGCCTTCGCCACCGTGCGTGAGGCGGCGAGGAGGATGATCCAGCTCTACCCCTTCTTCGTGCAGATCATGGGCGGCATCGCACTGCATCAGGGCAGGATAGCCGAGATGGGCACGGGCGAAGGCAAGACGCTGGTCGCCACCATGCCCGCCTACCTCAACGCGCTGGCGGGGAAGGGCGTGCACATCGTCACCGTCAACGAGTATCTCGCCCGTCGTGACGCGGCGTGGATGGGCAAGGTGTTCCGCTATCTGGGACTCACAGTGGGCGTCATCACCCATGATATGAAGTTCGAGGAAAAGGTGCGGGCATACAACTGCGACATCACCTACTGCACCAACAACGAGCTTGGCTTCGATTTCCTGCGTGACAACATGGTGGTCTCCAAATCGAGCAAAGTGCAGCGCGGGCTTGACTTCGCCATAGTGGACGAGGTGGACTCCATCCTCATCGACGAGGCGCGCACCCCGCTCATCATTTCGGGCAAGGGAGGGGACTCCGGCGACCTTTACAGGCACGCGTGTGCGTTCGTCCGGACGCTGGACGCCGAGAGCGACATCCACATCGAGGAAAAGGAAAAGACCGTCGTCCTGACGGACAGCGGCATAAGCAAGGCGGAGAGATATTTCGGCGTCGAGAACATCACGGATATGGAGAACGCCGAGACGTACAGCCACATCGTGAACGCATTGAAAGCGCGCTTCATCATGCAGAAGGACCGCGACTACATCGTCGAGGGCGGCGAAGTGCTCATCGTGGACGAGTTCACGGGCAGAGTGCTGGTGGGCAGACGGTACAGCGACGGACTGCATCAAGCCATCGAGGCGAAGGAAGAGGAACACGGCGTGACCATCAGGTCGGAGAATAAGACTCTCGCCACCATCACCTTCCAAAACTTTTTCAGGATGTACCGCAAGCTCTCGGGCATGACGGGTACGGCAAAGACGGAAGAGGAGGAGTTCAAGAGCATCTACTCTCTCGACGTCGTGACCATACCTCCCAATCTTCCCTCCCGCCGCCGCGACGAGAACGACAAGATCTACACCAAAAAGGATTTCAAGATCAAAGCCATCCTGCAAGACATCGAGGACTGCATCTCCCGCGGTCAGCCAGTGCTGGTGGGTACGGTGAGCGTGGAGAAGTCGCAGAAATTGAAGGACGCGCTGGTCAACGACATCAGAGCAAAGAGGATAAAGGGCGCGGACGGCAGACCTCCCGTCATACAGCTGCTCAACGCCAAGCACCACGCCGAGGAGGCGAAGATCGTCGCACAGGCGGGCAAGTACTGCGCGGTGACCATCGCCACCAATATGGCGGGACGAGGCACGGACATCATGCTCGGTGGCAACCCCGAATACAAGGCGCGCGAGGAGCTGGCGGGGAAATATGAGCCGGAGATCATTGAGATGGCGACGTCCCGGCACGCCTACGACGAAAGGGTGATGCACTACGCCATTGAGAAGTATAAGGACAAGTATACGCCGGAGGAGTTCGCCGCGCGCTGCAAAGAGGCGGACACGGCGTACGAGATAAGCTACGAGAGAGAGCAGAAGGCGTGCGAGGAGGATAAGGAGAGAGTCATCGCCGCGGGCGGTCTGCGCGTCATCGGCACCGAACGCCACGAGAGCAGGCGCATAGACAACCAGCTCCGAGGCAGAAGCGGGCGTCAGGGAGATCCCGGCAGCACGGTGTTCTACATCGGTCTGGACGACGATATGGCGAGGATCTTCGGCGGCGACAAGCTGAAAGCCGTGACGGACAGGCTCAACCCCGACGACGATGCGCCCATGGCGTCCTCCTTCTTCACCAAACAGATAGAGCGCGCTCAGCGCATGATGGAGAGCCGCAACTTCTCCGCGAGAAAGCAGGTGCTGAGCTACGACGACGTGATGAACGCCCAGCGCGAGATCATCTATAAGGAGCGCGGCAAGGTGTTGGACGGCTTGGACGTCCACGATCAGATCCTGGACATGATAGGGGAGCTTGCCGAGAAGGTGATCGGCGACTATGCGGACTACAAGACGGACTACAACACATGGGATTACGAGAGCTTCAACATAGCTTTGGAGCGCGCGCTGCTCCCCGCGGGCACCAACCTCATGACTCCCGAACTCTGCTCCTGCTACGACGTCTACAAGCTGAAGGACGCGGTGATGAAGATCGCCTTGGAAAAGTATGAGGAGAAACTCAAAGAGTGGAAGGAGATGGGCGTAGATCCCGCCGACTTCGAGAGGAAGGTGCTTCTCAAGACAGTGGATGCGAAGTGGATGGATCACATCGACGCCATGGACTCTCTGCGCCGAGGCATAGGACTCAGAGGCTACGGTCAGCGCGATCCCGTCATGTCCTACCGTCAGGAGGGCTGGGAGATGTTCGACGACATGGTGGAGCGCATCCACACCGCGACGGCGGAGTTCCTGCTGCGCTTGAAGATAAACGCAGAGAACGAGACGCAACGGCAGGCGGGCGGCAAGCAGCCCTTCCCGGGCAAACGTCCCGTCCCCGCAAAGAAGCCGCTGCCCAAGAAACCCACCACCTACGTCAACACCGCGCCCCAGGTGGGCAGGAATGAAAAATGCCCCTGCGGGAGCGGAAAAAAGTATAAGAACTGCTGCGGCAAGAACGCGTGACAGGGAAGGATGTATGCTGAACTATCAGGACAAGAAAAACGAGCTTAAATCGCTGAAAGCGGAGTTGAACACCGCATATCAGGGGATAAACCCCGAAAAACTGCGCGCACGCATCGCCGAACTCGAAGGCTTGCAGAACGCGGAGGGCTTCTGGAACGACGTGGAAAACGCGCAGAAGGTGTCCAAGGAGCTGAGTCAGCTCACGAGCAAGCTGGAACGCTTCGAGAAGCTGCTTGCGGAGCTTGACGACGCCATCGAGACGGTGGACATCGTGGAGCTTGAAGCCAGCGAGGAGGAGGACAACGCGCTCGTGCAGCGCGTGGCGCACCTTGCCGAGGAGGTGGAACATCTCACCCTTTCCACCCTGCTTTCCGGCAAGTATGACGCGCTCAACGCCATACTCACTCTGCACGCCGGCGCGGGCGGCACCGAGGCGCAGGATTGGTGCGAGATGCTCTACCGCATGTACACCCGTTTTGTGGAGAGAGAGGGCTGGTCCTGCACCGAACTCGACGTACTCGCGGGGGACGAGGCGGGCTTGAAGAGCGTCACTTTCCGCGTGGAAGGGGACAACGCCTACGGCTACCTCAAAGCGGAAAAGGGAGTGCATCGTCTGGTGCGCATCTCTCCCTTTGACAGCCAGGCGCGCAGGCACACCTCCTTTGCCTCCCTCGAAGTCATGCCGGAGATCGTGGACACTTCCGAGATAGAGATCCGTCAGGAGGACCTCAAGGTGGACACCTATCGCAGTAGCGGCGCGGGCGGTCAGCACGTCAACAAGACGGAGTCCGCGGTCAGGATCACGCACATCCCCACGGGCATCATCGTCGCGTGTCAGAACGAGCGCAGCCAGATCCAGAACCGCGAGGTCGCCATGCAGATGCTGAGGAGCAAGCTCATCGAACGCCGCGAACGCGAGCGCGAGGAGGAGGCGGCAGCCATCTCCGGCAAGCTGAAAAAGATAGAGTGGGGCAGTCAGATCCGCAGCTACGTTTTCTGTCCCTACACCATGGTCAAGGACCACCGCACGGGCTACGAGACGGGCAACGTCCAAGCCGTTATGGACGGGGATCTGGAAGGCTTCATCAACGAGTATCTCAAGATGTCCGTGGCAGAGTGATCCACAAAAACACCCGTTTAGATAGCGGAAAATATAGCGGAAAGCAAGAGTAGAAACAATGAAGATACTTGCGATAGAATCCAGCTGCGACGAGACCGCCGCCGCCGTCGTCGAGGACGGCAGGCGGGTTTTGTCCAACGTCGTTGCGTCGCAGATAGAGATACACCGCAGGTTCGGCGGAGTGGTGCCGGAGATCGCCAGCCGCAACCACACCCTCGCCATAGATAACGTGGTGGCGCAGGCTCTCGAAGAGAGCGGGTGCGGGAAGGCGGAGATAGACGCCGTTGCCGTCACCTACGGTGCGGGACTGCTCGGCGCGCTGCTCGTGGGCGTGAATTACGCCAAAGCTCTCGCATACGCGTGGAAAAAGCCGCTCTATGCCGTGTCACATGTGCGCGGGCATCTGGCGGCGAATTACATCGACTCCGACCTGGAACCGCCCTATCTGTGTCTGTTGGCGAGCGGGGGACACACCGCGCTCTTGCAGGTGCGGGACTATGAGGACGTCGTTCCGCTGGGGAAGTCCGGCGACGATGCGGCGGGCGAGGCGTTCGACAAGGTGGCGAGAGTGTTGGGGCTGCCTTATCCGGGAGGTCCGGAGATACAGAAACTCGCAAAGGAGGGCAAGGCGGTGTACAAGATGCCCATCCCCGTGTTCAAGAGCGGGGAGACGGCGCGTTTCTCGTACAGCGGGCTGAAAACCTTTGTCATCAATCTTGTACACGGCATGGAACAGCGCGGAGAGACCATCCCCCGCGCGGACATCGCGGCGTCCTTCCAGGAGTGCGCGGTGGAGCAGCTTTTTCTCGGCACGCGCCACGCGGCGGAGAGCACGGGGGCGCGCACCGTTGCAATAGCGGGAGGCGTGAGCGCGAACGAGCGTCTGCGCGCGAGGCTGGACGAGTGGGGAGAGAGCACGGGCAGACGCATATGCTATCCCAAACTGCGCTATTGCACGGACAACGCTGCCATGATCGGCGCGGCGGCATATTTCCTCATCCGTTCGGGCGCGGAGAGCGCGGGGTTCGGGCTGGACGCCAAGGCGACGGTGGCTCTTTGAGCGCGCTTGTGCCTGTGCGGGCGCACGGGATACTACATCTTGCACTATAAATAAAATATTTATTTTTTTGGCGAAAGTCCCGCCATTTCGTTTGACATCGCCATTTTTAGTTGGTAATATGATTAGGCTTGCGTAATGCGGGCTGTTTTTAGCTTATGGAAAAACATGTCATGAGCGGAGAAAACGAAATGAAAGCTATGCTAGAAAGCTCCTCGAAATTTGTGGGAACAAAGCAGGTTTTGAGGGGTATATCCGAAGGGACGGTCGGGTGTGTGATCGTCGCCGAGGATGCCGACCGCGCCTTGAAAGAAAGGGTGGTCGCCGCCGCAGAGAACGCGGGGTTGCCCGTAAAGTCCGCGCCGTCAATGGCGTGGCTGGGCAGAGCCTGCGGCATCGAAGTGGGCGCGGCTGCCGTGGGAATAAGGGTGCGCGAGGACTAGATTGATTGCACTTGCATGGGTTGAGCAGGTACATTCGGAAATAACACAGGAGGAACAAGAATGCCAACAATTAACCAGCTTGTCAGAAAGGGCAGGGAACGTCAGACCAAGAAATCCATGACTCCTATCATGGGACAGTGCCCGCAGAAGCGCGGCATCTGCCTTTCCGTGACGACGACTTCTCCCAAGAAGCCGAACTCCGCTCTGCGTAAGATCGCAAGAGTGCGTCTCGTCAACGGTCAGGAAGGTACGATCTACATCCCCGGCATCGGACACAATCTGCAAGAGCACAGCGTGGTGCTCATCAGAGGCGGAAGAGTCCGTGACCTGCCCGGCGTGCGTTATCACATCATTCGCGGCACTCTGGATACGGCAGGCGTCGCAAAACGCAAGCAAGCCAGATCCAAGTACGGCGCAAAACGCCCCAAATAAGAATTTTTCGAATGTAATTACCCAAGGAGGACAATATGCCCAGAAGAAGCGGCGTGCCTAAAAGAGACGTTCTGCCCGATCCCGTTTACGGCAGCAAGGTGGTGACCAAGCTCATCAACCAGATCATGCTGGACGGCAAGAAAGGGACTGCGCAGACCATAGTCTACGAGGCTTTCGATATCGCATCAAAGAAACTCGGAGCGGAGGCGATGGACATCTTCACCAAAGCTCTCGAAAACGCAATGCCCCTTCTCGAAGTCAAAGCGAGAAGAGTCGGCGGCTCGACCTATCAGGTCCCCATGGAGATCCGTCCGGAGCGCAGGCAGACGCTTGCCATCCGCTGGATCGTTCAGTTCGCCAGAAAACGCGGCGAAAAGACCATGAAGGAGAGACTCGCGGGCGAGCTTATGGACGCTTACAACCTCGCAGGCGGCGCGGTCAAGAAGAAGGACGAGATGCACCGCATGGCTGAGGCGAACAAGGCGTTCGCTCATTACAGGTGGTAGTCTTTATGCAGCGCAATTTTGCACTTGACAAGGTCAGAAACATCGGCATCATGGCTCACATCGACGCCGGCAAGACCACGACCACCGAGCGCATCCTGTTCTATACGGGCATGACGCGCAAGCTCGGTGAGGTGCACGACGGCGCAGCGGTAATGGATTACATGGTGCAGGAGCGAGAAAGGGGGATTACCATCACCTCCGCCGCCACTACCACCGTGTGGAAAGGTCATCAGATCAACATCATCGACACTCCCGGACACGTCGACTTTTCCGTTGAAGTCGAACGCAGCCTGAGAGTGTTGGACGGAGCGGTCGCGGTGTTCTGCGCCAAGGGCGGCGTGGAGCCTCAGTCCGAGAACGTGTGGCGTCAAGCCAACACCTACAAAGTGCCGCGCATCGCCTTCGTCAACAAAATGGACATCAACGGAGCGAACTTTGACAACGTGGTCAGGATGATGCACGAGAGACTGCGCACCAACGCCGTCCCCGTCGTCCTCCCCATAGGCAGCGAAGGAGATTTCAAAGGGATCGTGGATCTCATCTCCATGAAAGCTCTGTACTATTCCGGCGAGGACAACGGCATCACCGTCACGGAAGGGGAGATCCCCGCGGATATGACGGAGAGGGCGGAGGAAGCGCGCAGGAAACTCGTCGAGGAAGCGGCGAACTTCGATGACGCCATCTTCGAGAAGTGCATCATGGACGACAGTGCGTCCGTCACCGAAGAGGAGCTGAAAAAGGCGATCCGCAAAGGTACGATCGAGATGGCGATGACGCCCGTTTTGTGCGGCAGTTCCTACCGCAACAAGGGCATCCAGCGTCTCTTGGACGCCATAGTGGATTTCCTTCCCGCCCCCACGGACGTGGCGTCCATCACGGGCAAGAACCCCAAGGTGGACCGCGAGGAAGTGCGCCACCCCGGCGACGACGAGCCTTTCGCCGCGCTGGTGTTCAAGATCCTCACCGACGAGTATGTGGGCAAGCTCGCCTTCATCCGCATTTACAGCGGCACCATCAAGACGGGCACCATGGTCTACAACCCCGGCAAGAACGAGAACGAGCGCATAGGCAGGATCCTGCGCATGAACGCCGACGACAGAGAGGATCTGACCGAGGCGGGCGCGGGAGACATCGTTGCTCTCGTCGGTCTCAAAAAGAGCACGACGGGCGACACTCTGTGCGACAGGTCGCATCAGATCGTGTTGGAGAACATGGTGTTCCCCGAACCCGTCATCAAAGTGGCGATCGAGCCTAAGACCAAGGCGAGCCAGGAGCGCATGAACACCGCAATCATGAAACTGCAGGAGGAGGATCCCACCTTCAAGGCGTACACCGACAAGGATACGGGACAGATCATCATCGCAGGCATGGGCGAGCTTCACCTGGAGATCATCGTGGACAGGATGTTCCGCGAGTTCAAGGTGGAGGCGAATGTGGGCAAACCGCAGGTCAGCTACCGCGAGACGGTCACCCGTCCCGCCAAGGCGGAGGGCAAGTTCGTCCGTCAGACGGGCGGTCACGGTCAGTACGGTCACTGCGTCATCGAGCTTGAACCCAATCCCGGCGGCGGCTACGAGTTCTCCAACGAGACCGTGGGCGGCGTCGTCCCCAAGGAGTTTGCCAACGCGGTCAGCGAAGGCATCAAGGAGGCGGCGAAGGCGGGCATCATGGCGGGCTACGAAGTCGTGGACTTCAAGGTCAGGCTGGTGGACGGCTCCACGCACGAGGTGGACAGCTCGGAGATGGCGTTCCGCGTCGCGGGTTCCATGGCATTCAGGAATGCCGCGGAGAAAGCGAAGCCCATCCTGCTCGAACCCATCATGAAGGTGGAGATCGACGTCCCGGACGAGTATGTCGGCGACGTCATGAGCAACCTCAACTCCCGCCGCGGCAGTGTGCGCGGTATGGAGATGAAAAACGGCATCCAAGCCATCGAGAGCGATGTCCCGCTTTCCGAGATGTTCGGATATGCGACGACGCTCAGAAGCATCACCCAGGGAAGAGCGACGTTCACGATGCTCTTCGACCACTATGCCGAAGTGCCCGCAAGCATAGCGGAGAAGGTGACGGGCAAAAAATTCCAAAGATAATATATAAGGTGTTTGTTTACGACTGATATCCTTATATATTCTCTATAAAACACAAACTCAAAAACAAACCAATTGGAGGAATTCAAAATGGCAAAAGCGAAGTTTGAAAGAACCAAACCTCACGTCAACATCGGCACCATCGGCCACGTTGACCACGGCAAGACCACTCTTACCGCCGCGATCACCATGTATTGCGCGTCCAAAGGTCAGGCCCAGGTCATGAAGTACGATGAGATCGACAAGGCCCCCGAAGAGAAAGCGAGAGGCATCACGATCAACACCGCACACGTCGAGTACGAGACCGAGAAGCGTCACTATGCGCACGTTGACTGCCCCGGCCACGCGGACTATGTCAAGAACATGATCACCGGTGCGGCGCAGATGGACGGTGCCATCCTCGTCGTTGCGGCGTCCGACGGTCCCATGCCCCAGACTCGTGAGCACATCCTGCTCGCCCGTCAGGTCGGCGTGCCCTACATCCTCGTGTTCCTGAACAAGTGCGATCAGGTCGACGACGAAGAACTGCTCGAGCTGGTCGAGATGGAAGTGCGCGAACTCCTCAACGAGTACGGCTTCCCCGGCGACGACACCCCCATCATCCGCGGCTCCGCGCTCAAGGCGATGGAAGCAGGTCTTGCCGGCAAGTGGGACGATCCCGCTCTCAACTGCATCCAGGAACTCCTTGACGCAGTGGACAGCTACATTCCCGATCCTCAGCGTGACACCGACAAGCCCTTCCTTATGCCTGTCGAGGACGTGTTCACCATCACCGGCCGCGGTACCGTGGCAACGGGCAGAGTGGAGCGCGGTATGCTCAAGCTCGGCGACAAGGTCGAGATCGTCGGTCTCAGCGACGAGAAGCGCGAGACGACCGTCACCGGCATCGAGATGTTCCGCAAGCTCCTCGATTACGCAGAGGGCGGCGACAACATCGGCGCACTGCTCCGCGGCGTGCAGCGCAACGAGATCGAGCGCGGTCAGGTCCTTGCCAAGCCCGGCTCCATCCATCCCCACACCCACTTCACCGCTCAGGTCTACGTCCTGACCAAGGAAGAGGGCGGCCGTCACACCCCGTTCTTCGACGGCTATCGTCCTCAGTTCTATTTCAGAACGACGGACGTCACCGGTTCCATCAAACTGCCCGCGGGCGTTGAGATGGTCATGCCCGGCGACCACATCGACATGGAGATCACCCTCATCACCCCCATCGCCATCGAGGAAGGACTGCGCTTCGCAATCCGTGAGGGCGGCAGGACTGTCGGTTCCGGCGTCGTTGCAAAGATAATCGAGTAAGTGTTCTTTCAAACACGCGTTACTCTGCACGGCTGCGTGAGCGGCCGTGCAGGGTATGCCTGTGAGTCCGAACACGAAAGGAGGCACAAAAATGGCTCAGAAAGGAGCACGAGTGAGGATCACGCTCGCTTGCACCGAGTGCAAACAGCGCAACTATAACCTCAAAAAGAATAAGCAGAAGCATCCCGACAGGATGGAGCTTCAGAAGTATTGCAGATTCTGCAAAAAACACACCTTGCACAGAGAGACCAAGTAAGGTCCGGGAGGCAATATGGCAAAAAAAACGCCGGAAAACGACTCTAAGTCCCTCTCTTCCGAAGGCAAGATGCGCGGACGCGTGCCGGGCGAGCTTGACAAGCCCGTGGCATACGAGGAAACCAACGCGTCTCAGCAGAATGCCGCTCAGGATAAGCAGGTCAAAAAGACCGCAAAGGCTTCAAAATCCGACAAGCCCAACATCTTCAAGAGGATGTGGAAGGGGCTGAAAGGCGTGATCTCGGAGCTGAAGAAGGTCACTTGGCCCAAGGGGAAGGACGTCGTCAAATCCACCGCTGTCGTGCTGGTGGTGGTCGTCGTGTTTTTCGTGGTGTTGTTCGGCATCGACTATGTGCTGTCGGGACTGTCTCACTTGGTCGTCGACGGGACATGGACGTCCATCGTGTAAACCGAGAGGTGAATTATGGAAAACAAGGAATCTCCTCAGTGGTATGTCATCCACACCTACTCAGGCTATGAGACGATGGTGGAAAACAACCTGCACAACATGGTGGAAAACAACAGTTTGCAGGATTGGATCTTCGAGGTGAAAGTTCCCGTCGAGGATGACGTCGTCGAGAAGAACGGCAAGAGAAAGGTGGTGCAGAGGAAGAAATTCCCCAGCTACGTCTTTATCAAGATGATCTATTCCAATCACATTTGGTTTATGGTCACCAACACCCGCGGAGTGACGGGTTTCGTCGGTCCTGCCGGTCGTCCTCTGCCTCTGCGTGACGACGAAGTCAAGCGTCTGGGGCTGGAAGTCATCGATTTCGAGGATCTGGACATCAAGCCCGGCGACAACGTCCGCGTCATCAGCGGCGCGCTGGAAAACTTCGACGGAGTCATCGATTCCATCAGCGCGGAAAGACAGAAAGTCAAAGTCATCATTTCCATGTTCGGCAGGGACACTCCCGTCGAACTCGATTTCTCGCAGGTCGAAAAACTGTGAGCGTTCGTGCGGCGTACCGCGCGTGTGGGAGAAGGCAAATCCAACCAAGCCTTCGTCAAACCACGTTAGTCAGGAGGTATTATGGCTAAAAAGATCACCGCAGTCGTGAAACTGCAACTCCCCGCAGGGAAAGCCACCCCCGGTCCCCCCGTCGGTTCTTCCCTCGGTCCCCACGGCATCAACATCCCCGCTTTCACGAAGGAATTCAATGAAAAGACCTCCAAGCAGGCAGGTCTCATCATCCCCGTGGTCATCACCATCTATCAGGACCGTTCCTTCACCTTCATTCTCAAGACTCCTCCCGCCCCCGTCCTCATCAAGAAGGCGTGCGGCATAGAGAGCGCGTCCGCCCGTCCCAACCGTGACAAAGTCGCCACCATCACCAAGGCGCAGGTCAAGGAGATCGCGGAGCTGAAAATGCCCGACCTCAATGCGGGTTCTTTGGAGGCTGCAATGAGCATGATCGCCGGCACCGCCCGCAGCATGGGCATCGTCGTCGAGGAGTAAGGAGGGCAGTATGAAACGCGGAAAGAACTATATCGATTCCAAGAAACTCATCGAAAGCAACAAACTTTACGACAGCGCGGAAGCCATGGCTCTCGCCATCGAGACCGCAAAGTCCAAGTTTGACGAAACGATAGAACTTCACGTCAAGCTGGGCGTCGATCCCCGTCACGCCGATCAGCAGGTCAGAGGCGTCGTCGTCCTCCCCCACGGCACGGGCAGAACGGTGCGCGTCCTCGTCATCGCCAAGGGCGCGAAAGCGGACGAAGCCGCAGCCGCAGGCGCGGATTACGTCGGTGCGGAGGACATGATCCAGAAGATCACCTCCGAGAACTGGTTTGAGTTCGACGCCGTCGTCACCACTCCCGATATGATGGGTTTGGTGGGCAGGCTGGGTAAGATCCTCGGTCCTAAGGGACTCATGCCCAACCCCAAGTCCGGCACCGTCACGATGGACGTCACCCGCGCCATCCACGACATCAAAGCCGGTAAGGTTGAGTACCGCGTGGACAAGACCGCAATCGTGCACGTCCCCATCGGCAAGAAGTCCTTCGGGCTTGAAAAGCTCATGGACAACTTCAACACCGTCATGGAAGCTCTGGTCAAAGCCAAGCCCGCGGCGGCGAAGGGACAGTATCTGAAGAGCGTCTACATCGCCTCCACGATGGGTCCCAGCGTGAAGATCCTCTACAAGACCGTCTGACACACTGCTCCCGCGCGGCATCGCCGCGCGGGGTGCGGGATGCATCCGGAAAATTGCGTCCGATCGTTTGACAAAAAGCCCGCGCTTTGCTACAATAAGCGCGTTCCTGAGACAGCAAGCGGCGAAAGCCTCAATGTATGCTTGCCGAGGAGTGTTAATACCGCTCGTGTATTCGTCATTCCTTTGTCTCGGGAGTGACGATTTATTTTATAAGGAGGTAATATGGCATCCAAGGAAGTTCTCGAACTGAAACAACAGCAGGTCGAAGCGATCAAGGCGAAGATCTCCTCCGCCAAATCCCTCGTCATCATCGACTATATGGGATTGAACGTCGCCGAGGACACCGCTTTCAGAAAGCAGCTCCGCGAAGCAGGCGTTGACTATCAGGTGCTCAAAAACCGTCTGGTCAAGCGTGCCTTCGACGATCTGGGCTACACGCAGTTCGATGATGCTCTCAACGGTCCCACTGCCGTCGCGTTCTCGGACAAAGACGCGGTCACGCCCGCCAAGATCATCGTCGAAAACATCAAGAAGCTCAACAAGATGAAGGCAAAATGCGGTCTGGTCGAAGGCGAGTATATGGACGAAAACGGCGTCAAGACCATCGCGGCGATCCCTCCCAGAGAGGTCCTCATCGCAAAGATGCTCGGCAGCATGCAGTCTCCCATCACCGGACTTGCGGTCTGCCTGAACAAGATCGCGGAAAAGCTGGAGCAGCAAGCGTAACCACACCACGCCGCAGGGCGGCAACAAAATAATAAAAAATTACGGAGAATAAAAAAATGGCAGATCTTCAGAAACTTATGGAAGAAATCAAGAGCATGACCGTTCTCGAGCTTTCCAAGTTCGTCAAAGAGCTTGAAGAGGAGTTCGGTGTGAGTGCTGCGGCTCCCGTCGCAGTCGTCGCGGGCGGCGCGGCTGAGGCTGCTCCCGCAGAGGAAGAGAAGACGGAATTCGACGTCATCCTCAAAGAAGTCGGCCCCAACAAGGTCCAGGTCATCAAGGTCGTCAAGGACGCGACCGGTCTCGGTCTCGTCGAGGCGAAGGGCGTTGTCGACGGCGCACCCAAGGCGGTCAAGGAAGGCATCCCGAAGGACGCCGCGGAAGCTCTCGTCGCCAAGTTCAAGGAAGTCGGTGCTGTCGCGGAGATCAAGTAATTTCCGATGAGAGCCTGACGGCTTAGCATCAAGTCAAGGGATATTCTTGCAAAGAGTTCGCAAGAGTGTCCCTTTTGATGTTTTTAGGGGGAAATATCCCCGTCAAATTTCACCAAAGATAAAACGCTGAGAGTGTACATATGAAAAGGAAGCTGACTGGTAACTACCTTAAACTTGCCGTCATCGTCATCGCGCTCGCCATAGCCTCCGTCTGCGCGCTGTCCGGCACGCTTGCCGCGTTCAGCGCGACTTACACCTGGAATTCGCAGACGGGAGAGGCGGGAGAGATGTCGTATGCGGACGCGGAGTTCAGTCTGGATCTCTTCGGAGAGGGCTATCTGCTGCCCGGCGGCAGCGGGGACGCTCCGATCACGGGTGTGGACTTCAAGGACACTCCCGTAGTGTGGAGTTTTGAAGTAAACGCGGGCGGGGACAGGATCATCCCCATAGTCTTTTACCTCGCGCAGGACGGCACTGCCGACATCACAACTTACTATTCCGCTTACGATTTCTCGCAACATGAGGGTTTCGTGAGAGTGGGAGAGGATGTCGTTTCCACGGAGGACATCTCCGTCTCGCCCGATGCCTTCACCGCCGCGCTGGACACGGGTAAGAGCGTGTGCTGGGCGTGGCCGGATGCCATCTATTCCGACGCTGCGGGAGAGACCGTCGCCGAGGGCGCACTCGCCGACTATCAGGCAGATTGCGCCGAAGTGTGCGATGTGAGCTACTCCTTTACGCCAGCGCAAGCCGCCGCATTCGAGGATAACGGCGTGAGTGTCGCGGGCTATGTCATCGAGAGGGAGGGCGAGCGGCTCATCGCGACAGACGCGGGCATTTTCCCGCTCGAAACAGAGAACGGGTTGTTGAAGATGGACGGCATGTATGTCGCCGTGGAGCGCGCGGGAAGGTTCGATGCCGTGTCCGACATCACGGCTCTTAGTGCGGACACCGCGGCGTGGCTGCTGGTGGTTGCCGCCGGTGTGGATGAAACGGCGCGGGCGGAGCTTGCCGCCGTCGGAGCGGTGGTGGCGGGCAGCTATACCGCAGACACGGACTATGCAGCCGAAGAAGGCAGCGCGGCTTGGATCCCCTCCGAGAGCGGGAACAGGTGGCTGGTCAAACTCCCGCCCGTCGAGACGGGCGTGCGCGCCGCAGTCACCGTGACGGTGAGCGCGGTCGTGGCATTCTGATGTCCGAAGCGGGAGGAAGAGCGGAGCGCAGGCGGCAGACATTGTTTGCCGTCGTCGCCGTCGCATGCGTTGTCGCCATCGTGGCGTGTTTCGCCGTCATTCTCGCGTCCACGCTGGACGCGGGCTATCCCGTCGTGTTCGGCAAAGGCTGTTTTCTCTTTTCCTCGGACGGGGAGAGCGAACTTCCCGGCGGCACGCTCGTCCTCTTTGAAAGATGCGGGGCGGAGGAATTGGACGAAAACGATTTCGCCGTGTTCCGTCTCGCGCGCGGCATAGGCACGGGCAGGATGCTGAGACGGACGGAGGAAAGGCTGATAGTCCAAGCGGGCGAACGGCTGCTTTCCGTCCCCTTTGCCGCATTGCTGGGACGCGCGGTGAAGCATTATCCCGCCCTCGGAAAGGTGCTGGGCGCATTCGCGCGTTTCGACACGGCGGGGATGGTGTTAGGTCTGTTCGCGGCGGCGTCGGCAGGGACGTCCCTTGCCGTGGGCATAGCGATGCAGAGACTGCCGCAGGCGGAAGCGTATGTGCGCGAAAGGCGCGATGCGGGAGGCGGAGATGCGTCATGATCGCAGAATAATGAGTTGAAATGAGAAAACCGCGGTTTAAACCGCGGTTTTTGTCATATTATTAGGATGTCCCGCAAAGCAGGGTGCGCTCTTTCAGAGCGGCAGAGGACGGAAGGTGTCCAGCGCGTCGAACCATTCCTTCTTGTCAAAGCGCGGATTCGCGGGGCTGGTGGAGGGCAGGAGTTTTATCACGGGCGCGAGGTCGGGGTGGGCGGCGAGGAGTATGGAGAGGGCGCGTTTGCCGTTGACGAACACGCGCGAGATGCCGTGCGCCGCAATAAATGCCGGGACGTCCGCCACCGTGTAGTCGCGTATGCTCGCGTCCGCAGAGCCTTTGATCTCGCACTCCGTCACCACGTCCCACAGGGCGATGCCGTGTGCTGCCAGCAACGCCTTCTTCTCCTCCACGGTGACGGGCAGGGGAGAGGAGTAGTATTCCGCCAGCGTCGCCCAGAAACGGTTGCGCGGGTGTCCGTAATAAAAAGCGGTCTCCCGTGATTTGACGCTGGGGAAACTGCCAAGAATAAGAGTGTCGCATCCTTCCGCGAAAAAGGGGAGGAAGCCCGTTATCCCGGCGGAGGAAGCGTTGGCTGCGGGGGTGACGGAAACGGTGTCCATGACGAAATGTTAGCGCGGACGGCGGGTTTTGTCAATCGTCGGACGGAGAGAGAAGGAAATGCTTGCGTGCGGGCTTTGACGTCGCTCTCCTTGCATCGCCGAAACAAAGGTGATATAATCACGTTAATGCCGTAAAGGGAGGTGGCAGCGGAGAACAGAATGAAAGATATCCTCGGAAAATTCCGAAAATTCGCGTATACGGACTTCTACCTCGCGGCGTTCGCCGCCATCGTGTTCATTGCCTGGACGACGGAGAGCGCGGAGTTCGGCTTTGTCGCGCTCATCGTGCTCACATGTTTCGCGCTGGTCACTCTCGATGACATCCTTCCTCTCACCGCGCCTCTCTTTTATGCCATGTGCATGATCTTCACCGACAAGGTGGAGGATTTCCTTTTCATGTGGCCCACCTTCATCCCGCTGGGGATCGCGGTGGTGATCTTTTTGGTGCGCAACACCTCCCGCGCCCGCCGTCCCGGGAGCATGACCGTGCCGCAGATCGCGGTGTCCCTCGCCCTTCTGCTCGGCGGTGCGGGGACGGTGAGTGCGGCGGACTATCTCAAAGCCCTGCCCAACACCCTTTTCCTCGGCGTGGGCGTGCTTGCGGTCTACCTTCTCGTCTACTGCTACGCGGGCAGGGACGACAGACGGGACGTGGGGCTTTACTTTTCCAAGATGCTGATGTGGCTGGGGTTCGCAGTGCTTGCCGAGATCGCCGTATGGTACATCCGCGCCGATCTCCCGCCCGCGCAGTGGGGGACTGTCGCAAGGGACTTCGGCTGGGGCATAGAGAACAATGCCGCCACCATATTGAGCCTCTCCGCACCCATGTGCTTCTATCTCGCGGTGAGATACCGCACGGGAGGGATATACGTCCTTTGCGGCTTGGCGCAGTATGTGGGCATAGTGCTCACCTATTCCCGCGGCGGCATACTCATGGCGGCGGTCACCGCGCCCGTGTGTCTGGTGTTGGCGATGGTGAAAGCGTTGGACAAAAAGCGGATGGGGATATGCTACGCGGTCATCGCGGCGGTCATCGTCCTGTGCGTCGCGGTCTGTTATGACGAGCTTAAAGCCGCCGTGGACAGCCTTTTCGACCAGGGTTTCGGACCGTCCAGCCGCGACATCCTCTACGCCGAGGCGTGGCAGCTCTTCCTCTCCCGTCCCTTTCTCGGAGTGGGCTTGGGCTACTACGGCGACAATTTCGCCATCAACACCATGCAGTTCTATTGGTTCCATTCCACCCTCTTTCAGGTGCTTGCCAATATGGGCGTGGTGGGGCTTGCGGCATACGCGTTCTATTACATCGCGCGCTTCCGCACGATACGCCGTCTCCGCAACCCCTTCAACCTTTTCACCCTCGTGGCGTGGCTGGGCTTTGAAGGCTACTCCATGATGGACACCGGCACATTCGTCCCATTCCCGACCATGACGCTGGTGCTGGTCACTGCGGGAATAGCGGAGATCGTCTCCTCCCGCCCCGAGTTCAGGGGAGAGGCGGACGCCTACAACCGCACCTTCTCCCGCACGGGCGTCCCCGCTCTGGCGCGGAGATATGACGCCTTCACGCCCGCCTACGTCCGCATTGCGGGGCAGGGGACTGCCGTGGCGGCGGGAAAATGAGAAAACGCACGATATGACAAAAAACGCCGTTTAAAGCGGCGTTTTTACATTTTAACCCCCGTTTTTACTTCTCGGAGGAGGATATGCGCGATTTGCACCGCGCGGCGAAAAGCTTATCTTTGACGGTGATCTTGTCGGCGGAGCAGATGCCTCCCGTGTTGAGGGCGCACTCCGCCGAGCATTGCACTATGCTGTCCTGTTCCGCCCCGCGGAATTCCTCTCCCGCCTCCACGTCCGCAAAGGATTGCGCCAGCGCGCCGCCTTCGCGTTTGATGCGGCTGAGGCACTTCGCATTGTCCCCCACCGAGACTATGCCGGCAAGACAGCGGCATTTGAGGTTATGTTCGCAGTTGGAAGTTTCGCAGATGATCTCTTTCATTTTTTTGCCTCCGCGGATAGTTTCTCCCATTCTTCTTATTTTTATTCCGCTTTGCACGCTCTGCGGGGCGCACGACGCCGCGCGGACGGGAAGGGGCGGCGCGGGCGGGAAGGGTGGCTCTTATTTCCGCCGCACAAAGTGCGTCCGTCCGAGACTGCGGCTTGTAATGGGGCGCGGAGTGTGATATAATCAAAAAAAGGAGACGGTTATGAAAGTCATACTCAATCAGGATGTCAAAGGCACGGGCAAAAAGGGCGAGATCGTCGAAGTCAACGACGGCTACGCCCGCAATTTCCTCTTGAAAAAAGGGCTTGCCACAGAGGGGACCACGCAGAACCTCTATGTTGCCGAACAGCGCAGAAAAGCCAAGGAAGCCAAGGACGCGGCGGAACGTGCCGCCGCCCTCGAAACGGTGGAGAAATTGCGTTCCGTCACCGTCGTCGTAAAGATGAGAGGCGGGGACAACGGGGGCAAGATGTTCGGCTCCGTCACGGGCGAGAACATCTCGGAGGCTCTTGCCGCACTCGGATATGACATCGACAAGAAGAAGATCGACATCAAGGAGAGCATCCGTGATTTCGGCGACTTCGAGGTGACGGTGAGGGTGTATCCGGAGATAAGCACGCGCGTCAAGATCCGCGTCGAACGCGCATGACGGAATACGTCGTGGACCTGGGGCGAGGGTTCTCCGTGTTGCAGGACACGGAGGGCTATCTCTTCACGCAGGATTCGGTGATATGCGCCAATCTGCTCCCGGCGGGCAGCCGTGACAGGCTGCTCGACCTCGGCTGCGGCACGGGCGTGATGTCCGTCCTCGCGCTCCTCAAAAAGGGAGTGAAGGAGGCGGTGGGCGTGGATGTCGATCCTCGCGCCGTCTCGCTTGCCGTGCGCAATGCAGAGAGGTGCGGGCTTGAAAAGAGGATGAAAGTGTTGTGCCGCGATGTGCGGGGCATAGAGAAGGAAGTGGGGCGGGAGAGCTTTGACAAAGTCGTGTGCAATCCGCCCTATTTCGATTTTCCCGACGGCACGGACGGGGGCAGGAACGCCTCCGCAAAGCGCGAGGGCGGGGCGACGCTTGCGGATTTCGTTGCGGCGGCGTCCGCGTGTCTGAGGTTCGGCGGAGACTTCACCCTCGTGATGAGGGCGGAGAGGCTGTGCGACGCCATGACGACGGCGAGGGCGCACGCGCTGGAACCCAAAAAACTCACTCTCGTCTTTCCCCGTCCGGCTGCGAAGGCTTCGGTGTTCGTGATGACGGCGCGCAAGGGAGGGAAACCGGGTGTGATCACCGACGCGCTGTATGTCCTGGACGCGGACGGAGAGCAGAGCGAGAGGATGAAGGAGCTTTACGGCTGATGGCAAAATTGTTCGTTGTTGGTACGCCGATAGGCAATCTGGGAGACATATCGCCGCGCGCGGCAGAGACTCTGCGCATGGCGGACGTCATCGCGTGCGAGGATACGCGCCACTCCCGTCCTCTGCTGGAACACATCGGCGCAAAGGGGCGGACTGTCGCATATCACAAGTTTAATGAGACGGAATGTGCGCGTAAAATAGCGGATATGGTGCATGAGGGCAAAAACGTCGCTCTCATCACGGATGCGGGGATGCCCTCTGTTTCCGATCCAGGTGCGGAAGTGGTCGCACTTTGTCGGAGGGAGGGGATCGCGGTCGAAAGCGTCCCCGGTCCCAGCGCGGTCACCACTGCGGTCGCCCTCTCCGGAGTGAAGGGGAGGGGATTCGTCTTTTTGGGTTTTTTGCCCGAGAAGGCGGGGGAGAGGAGGCGTGCGGTGGAGAGAGCCAAAGCCGCCTGCCTTCCCATCGTGGTGTACGCCGCGCCCCACGATGTGAAAAAGCTCGCCGCCGAACTCGGAGAACTGCTCGGCGACAGGACGGTGTATGCCGTGCGGGAGATGACCAAACTCCACGAGTGCGTCACGCGCAGCACCCTGCTCTCCTTCGAGTGTGAGGAGAGGGGGGAGATAGTCCTCGTCATCGAGGGGGCGGAGGAGGAGAGCGAGTACGCCGCGCTCTCGCCGGAGGAGCATCTCGCCCGCTATCTTGCGGAGGGTATGGACAAGAAAGAGGCGGTCAAGCGCGTCGCGGCGGAACGCGGCGTCCCCCGCAACGAGATATACAGGCTGACATTGTGATCCGTCCGTCGCGGCTCGCTCCGTTCGGGAGTATGCGGGCGGACAGAGCGAAAGACACGGCATTTACGGGCAAAGAAGAAGCGCGCCCTGCGTCGATTACGCGGGCGCGTTTTGTCATTTTTCCCGCCCTGCCGCGATCTTTCAACAGTGGAGGATGACAACGCGGGCGCGTTTTGTCATGTTTTCCGCTTCTCTCCCTCTTTTCGCGCTCATACGTCGTTTTCCGCGCGGGGAGAAGCGTTAGGATGGTCGCGGAGGTGCGTATGCGGCGCGAGATCGAGTGTTTTCCCAAAGCCGCCTTCGAGACGGGCGGAGCGCAGATATTCACGGGCAAAGGATTGTGCGGGGCGTTCCCCCGCTTTGTTGACGAACTTACGGGCGGAGGCAGGGTGCTGCTCGTTGCGGACGGAGACGGCATCGACCTTGCGCGCACCCTCGGCGAGGAGGGGAAGCGTGCGGGGCTGCGCATGACCGTGAAGGGGGCGGCGGAGGTTTGCGACGCGGAGGAGAACTGCCTTGCGGTGGTGGGCGCGGGCGGAGCGGAAGCGGCGGCTGCCGCGGTGGCTGCGGCGCGGAGCCGCAGGGCGGAGTGCGTACTTTTCCCCTCCGTACCCTGCGAGGACGGGCTGCTCGCGGAAGGGGGCGTGAAAGCGGTGTGTCTGGACGAGAACGTGCTTTCCCGTGCGCCCAAGGATGCGAAGGCTGCGGCGGCGGGACTTCTTTTCGCACTGCCCGTCAAGAGATTCGAGGACGTGTGCGCCGAGAAGGTGTTTGCGCCGGAAGGCGAGAGAAGGGAGACGACTCTTCTTGACTGCGGCTCTTCTGCCACGGAACTTGCCGTCAACGTACTGCGGTCGGGCGCGGACGGAAGGACGTACGCTCCCGACGTCACCGCGGAGGTGCTGCGTCTGCTCGCGCTATCTGCGGGGAAGCGTCCCAGGCGCAGAGGAGAGTATGTCTTTGTGGCGGCGTGCGCGCTTGCGGCGTTTTACAAAGCCTATCTTTCCTCTCCCGCCATAGACACCCTTCTGCCCGCCGATCACGACGCCGCTCTGGACGAATTCGCGCGGCTGACGGGCGGGGAAAGAGGGAACATCCTGCAAGCGTTTGACATTTTCGGCGCGAGCGGTTATTTTAGAATAAATTATATTCTCGGAGAATATCGTATGGATCTCATCGCCGAGCTTGCTTCCTGCGACCTCGGAGGGGCGGGGAGACGGTGGCGGAGGATGTACGATGACGCGGGTTTCTGGATGAAGAGCGCGTTCACTTCCGAGGACGTGATGCACGCCATGGCTCTCGCGGGCGAAAAGACAGGCGGTCTGCTCGGGTTTGCCGCGGGAACGGGTTTCCTAGCCGCCATGCGCGCGGGAGGGAACAGGGCAGAGAGACGGGAGGATGCGGTCGCCTGAGGGCTTGACTTTCACAGAGGACGGAATGGCAAAGAACATAAGAGACGTGGAATTGTTTTTGTTCGACCTCGACGGCACTGTCTACATAGGGGACAGGGAGATCGAGGGTTCTTTCGCCGCGGTCAACCGCCTGCGCGAGATGGGCAAGCGCATATGTTTTTTCACCAACAACAGCTCCCGTATGCACACCGACTACATCGCCCGCCTCAACAACTTGGGGCTGCGCGTCTATTCCGACGAGATATACACCAGCGGGCAGGTGACCTGCGAATATCTTTTGGACAACTACCGCGGCAAGAAGGTGTTTCTGCTCGGCAACGACCGTTTGCGCGCGGAGTTCGAGATGTACGGCATAGAGCTTGTCGAGGAGTCCCCCGACCTTGCTGTCATCGGCTTCGACACTTCGCTCACCTATGACAGGCTGTACAAATTCTGCCGTTTCGTACACGACGGTCTGCCCTTCATCGCCACCCATCCCGACAACTTCTGTCCCGCGGAAGGGTGTCCCATGCCCGATGTGGGCGCGATGCTCTCGGCGATCAGACTCACCGTGGGCAGAGAGCCTGACCTCGTCATGGGCAAACCGCACAGGACGGCGGGGCAGAGGATCGCGCTCAAATACAATCTCCCGCCGCGCAAGATCGCCATGGTGGGGGACAGGCTATATACGGACATCGCCTTCGGCAAGAACTGCGGTTTCGTTTCGGTGCTGGTGCTTTCCGGCGAGACGTCCGCAGAGGACGCGAAGCGGAGCAGAGTGAAGCCCGATTACGTCCTGGAAGCGGTGCGCGACATACCCGATATGCTCATGTGAGCAAATGACGATGCGCAGAAATGCGCATTTAAACATACGTTTTCGTCTGCTGAAATGTGCATATGTGCAATTTCACTCGTGAAGGAGTGGACATATGCGCAGAAAGGACGGCGGACGGGATGCACGTCTCGACATATGTCCGAACGTGCGGGGAGGAAGGAATGCTCTCGCTCATCTCTGCAACGACAGAGGTCTGGCCGCAATGGCTCATCTTCGGCATCTACATGGCGGTCATACTCGCCGTGGCTCTCATCACGCGCCGCAAAAGCACCAGCGTGGAAGGCTTTATGTTCGCCAACAAGGGCGTGGGAGGGTGGCTGAGCGCGTTCGCCTACGGCGCGACTTATTTTTCCGCCGTCGTCTTTGTGGGATATGCGGGCAAGTTCGGGTGGAATTTCGGGCTGTCCGCGGTGTGGATCGGCGTGGGCAATATGTTCATCGGCACGCTTGCCGCGTGGCTGGTGCTCGCCTCCCGCACCAAGAATATGACCACCGCGCTCGGCGCGCGCACGATGCCGGAATTTTTCGAGAAAAGGTATGAGAGCAAGTATATAAAGCTGGTCTCCGCACTCACCATCTTCATCTTCCTGCTGCCTTATTCCGCCTCCGTCTATCAGGGCATGGGCTACATCTTCGAGGCGGCACTCGGCATAGACGCGATGTGGTGCATACTCATACTCGCCGCTCTCACCGCAGTCTATCTCTTCCTGGGCGGCTATTTCGCCACCACCATCACGGATTTCATACAGGGCATGATCATGATCGTGGGCATCATAGTCACGGTGTTAATGCTCCTCGGCACCCCGGAGATGAATTGGGGAGAGGGATTGGGCGCGCTGTTTGCCGATCCCGACCTCACCCTCATCCCCAACGCCACCACCCCGGAGGGCGGGACGTTCCTGGACAATCAGCTCTTTAACATCATCATCCTCATCTGTCTCACCTCCTTCGGGATGTGGGGGATGCCGCAGTCCATACACAAGTTCTATGCCATAAAGGACAAGGCGGCGATAAGAAGGGGAGCGGTCATCTCCACGGTGTTCTCCGCCATAGTCGGCTGCGGCGCGTATTTCATGGGCAGCATGATCACCCGCTTTGTCAGCGAGGTGCCGGACGGCAACTTCGACAGGCTCGTCCCCACCATGATAGTGGAGAATCTGCCTTCCGCATTGCTCGGACTCATCATCGTGCTTCTCTTCTCGGCGTCCATGTCCACGCTCGCCGCGCTGTCGCTGTCCTCAAGCTCCACTGTCACGGTGGACTTTTACAAGGGATACATCAGGAAGAAAGCCCCCGAAAGCGACCTCAACATCATGATCCGCGTGTTGTGTCTGGTGTTCGTCGCGGTGTCCGCGGTGCTTGCCATTGTGGAAGTGGACGCCATAGTCAGCATGATGAGCCTGAGCTGGGGCGCGATCGCGGGATGCTTTATGGGACCGTACGTCTACGGGCTGTACAGCAGGAAGGCGAACAAAGCGGGAGCGTATGCCTCCATCATCACGTCGCTGCTGCTCACCTTCTCGCTCATAGTGGGGCTTGGCTACTTCGTGCTGCGCGCGGACGGCGGCGATCCCACATTCGGCGAGGCGTTCAAGGCGGGCATAGGGCAGTCTCCCTTCATAGGCGTTGTGACCATGGCGGCGAGCATGGTGGTGACTCCCGTGGTCAACCTCATCTTTGCAAAGAAGTGCGCCGTGAGCAAGGAGCTGCTGGACGCAGTCTTTCCCGCCAAACTCCCCGTCAACGAGGTGTATGTCAGAGCCTCTGTCAAGTGAGCGGCGAGAGCGGGAAAGGGCGGGCGATGCCCTGCATGTCCACCCCGATCGTGCAGGCAACAAAAGAAGGAAAAATGTCCGGCGGGCGTTGTCCGCCGCGGCAAGAAAAGGAAGAGCGCGGCAGTTACCGCGCTCTTCCCGCATAAGGGGGGAGATTATTTCCTCATAAGTGGGAAATCTTTATTTTTCTTCAAGGACGAGCACGTCGAGGGGATCGATGAGTTCGCCGTCCTTCAACATCTCGAAGTGGAGATGGTTGCCGGCAAGGCTCTCCGAGCCGCGTGTGGCTGCCATGTTGCCGATGATCTGTCCCTTTTCCACGGTGTCGCCCTTTGCCACCTGCACGTTCTCGTCCAGAGAGCAGTAGCGCGTCTGATAGCCGTCGGCGTGGTCGATGACTACGCACACCCCGTCCAGAGGGTCGTTGATGATGTCGCTCACGGTGCCCGCTTCCGAGGCGAGGACGGAAAGATCCTCACCCGTGAAATCGACGCCGAGATGCACTTCGTACTGTCCGAGGGTGGAGTTCCAGACCAGAGCGGAATCGCTGTAACTCTGGGACACCGTGCCGCTCACGGGCGAGACGAAGGAGAGGACGGGCTTTTCGGGCTGATCGGGCTGATCGGGCTTGTCGGGTTCGTCGGGTTTTTCATCGTTGCCGCCGTCGTCGGGATCGGGCAGCACGACTTCCGCACCCGGATCGGTTTCTCCTCCGAAATCGCCGCTGGCTGCAAGCGCGATGATGGTCGCTACGGACGCGATGCAGAGCAGGATGAGAAGATAGAACGCATTTTTCTTGATGAAATCGCCGACTTTCTTTGCGGCAACCGATATTTTGCTCATGGTGTTACCTCCGTTTGACGGGATTATCGACACCGTGCGCGGGATATATACCTGCCTTGTCGGAAAATTTTTCGGGAGATGCAGCGAAGAGGATCGCGGAAGGAGAGGGACGCCCCCCTCTCCCGCAAGTGCGGACAAATTGTTTTTTTTGTATTTTTATCCTGCCCGAACGGGGATTTGCATATTGACTGTGCGCGCGTGTACGCATTATAATCGAAACATGATAACGGAGAGAATGTCCCTATACGATTATATGCGCGCCTATCGTCCCAAAAATGAGGAGTGGACGGCGTTGATCAGAGGGGGCAGACACATGACTTTCCGAAGGCTTTGCGGGGAAGTGGAGAGAGTGGCGGGAGGTCTCGCCGCGCTCGGAGTGAGAAAGGGGGACGTCGTGATGCTCGCGCTGCCCACCATTGAGCAGGGCATCGTCGCGTTTTATGCGGTCTCCCGCCTCGGTGCGGTGGCGTCCATGATCCATCCGCTCATGGCGAGAGGGGAGTTCGAGAGGGCTTGCGCCGAGCAGCATCCCAAAGTGGTTTTTCTTTCCGACATCAATTTCAAGCGTCTGGGCAGAGGGCTGAAAGGAGTGAAGAGGGTGGTCTGCCCCTTCCTCGCTTACGGCTATCTCGGTCTCCCGCGTCCCGCCGCGTTCACGCCATATGAAGGGGACGGGAGCGAGCCTGCGGTGTATATGCGTTCGGGCGGGACTTCCGGCGACGCCAAGACGGTGGTGCTTTCCGCATCGGCGGTCAACGCGCTCACGGGCAACCTGCTCGCCACTTTGGAAGAAGAGCATTACGGCGAGAAGGACAGGATGCTGACCGCTCTCCCGATGTTTCACGGTTTCGGGCTGTTCGTGGGGCTGCACACCGTCATCTGCATCGCCGCCGCACCCGTGCTCATGCCCGTGTTCAAGCCGGACAAGGCGGTGCGCGCCATTGCGCGCAACTTAGTCACCCTCATGATCGCTGTGCCGGGCATGGTGAACAAACTGCTCGCCGAGCCGGAGTTTCGCGGGGAGAACGTGCGTTCCCTGCACAGGGTGTACGTGGGCGGCGACACCGTGGATGCGGAGCTTGAAAAGCGTTTCGACAAGCGTATGCGGGAGGCGGGCAGCGACTGCGTGCTTTGCCCGGGCTATGGGTTGACGGAGACGGGCAGCGTGTGCGTGCTTTCTCCCGAAAAGGCGGGCGGCGCGGTGCTGGGCAAACCCCTCGTAAATATGCGCGCGCTCATAGTGGACGAGGAGGGGAGAGAGGTCCCCGCGGGAGAGACGGGCGAGCTGCTGCTCGCGGGCAACCAGCTCATGCTCGGCTATCTCGACGACGAGGAAGCGACGGCGGCGACCTATCTTGACGTCGGCGGCGAAAAGTGGCTGAGGACGGGGGATATGTTCCGCGCCACCGAGGATGGCTCGCTCTACTTCATGGGCAGGAAAAAGAGGCTGATAAAGATATCGGGAGTGAACGTGTTTCCCGCCGAGATAGAGCGTGCGGCGGTGGAGCTGCCCTTCGTGGGACAGTGCGCGGCGATCGAGGTGAGAGAGCAGAACAAGCCTTTCATCGCGCTGTTTGTGACGGGTAAACCTTCCGATGAGCAGATAAAGCAATTAAAACGGCACATCGTGGACCAACTTTCCAAGTGGCACGAGCCGAGATATGTGATCCCGCTGGACGCGCTGCCGCGTACTCAGGTGGGGAAAACGGATCATGTGAGGTTGAGCGATGAATTTGAAAGCTATCGCAAAAAGAGTTCATAAGATCGCGCCTTCCGTCAAGGTGGAGGAATACCGCGGATGCGTGCGTCTTTCGGGTGAGCTGGAAAGCTGGGATCTCATCTACCGCTGCGGCGTGGCGGCGGTGAGCAAGAAGTCGCTGGGCGTGCTCAACGACATAAAGCTCAAAGGTTTCGGCGAACAGCCCAAGAAGCCTTCCCTTCGTGACGACGCCCTCGAAGGCAGCACTCCCGACGTCCTCATCGTGGGCGGCGGAATCATGGGGTGCGCTCTCGCGCGCGAACTCTCGCGTCTGGACATCGAGGTGCTGCTCGTCGAGAAGGCGAACGACGTCGCCACGGGCGCGTCCTCCCGCAATGACGGGTGCATACATCCCGGCATAGACCTGCATCTCGGTCAGCTCAAGCTGCATTACGTCCTGCGCGGCAACGCGATGTACGAGGGGCTGTGCAAGGAGCTTGGCTGCGACTTCGAGAGGTGGGCGCAGACCTTCATGTTCAGCACCAAGTGGGAGAGATACATCATCGCTCCTCTCATGCTGTTGAAGGGCAAGATCCTCGGCGTGCCGGACATGAGCTTCAAGTCTCCCGCCGAGATGAAGAAGATAGAGCCGCATCCCCCCAAGTGGCTGACGGGTGCGGTGTATATGGCGTCCGCGGGTGTGGTGTCCCCCTACAAGGTGACCGTGGCTCTTGCCGAGAACGCCGTCGAGAACGGTGCGAAGATCTCCCTCAACACCATGGTGGAGGGCATGGAAGTCAAGGACGGCAGGATAGTTTCCGTCTCCACCAACCGCGGCAGGGTGCGTCCCCGCATCGTGGTCAACGCGGCGGGCGCGTACAGCGACGTCATCGCGGAGATGGCGGGAGACAGGACTTTCACCATACATCCCCGCAAGGGCACCGATCTCATCCTTGACAAGAAGAAGGCTTATTACGCGCTGTCCTCATTCGCGCGCAGCTATTTCGCGCCCCTGCCCAAGGAGGCGCAGGAGCAGACGCACGCGGCGGTGGGACACACCAAGGGCGGCGGTGTGATGCGCACCGTGGACGGCAACATACTTGTAGGCCCCAACGCCGTGGAACAGCCTTACCGCGAGGATACGTCCACTTCGCTCGACGACGTCAACGCCATCATACGCAAGCAGAAGGTGGCGGCGGACGAACTTTCCGCAGCAGACATCATCACCTATTTCGCGGGGGTGCGCGCGGCGACCTATGAGGAGGATTTCGTGGTGCGCAAGGGCATTTTCACGGAGAATGTCATAGAGACCGCGGGCATACAGTCCCCAGGCATCACCGCCGCTCCCGCCATCGCCTGCGACGTGCGAGATTGGGTGAAGGAGATGCTCGGCGCGAAGGAGAGAACGGGCTTCGATCCCGTGCGCAGACACACCCCCAAGCTCGCGGGGCTGTCGGATGAGGAGCGCGCGGAGTACATCAGGCGCAATCCCGCCTACGGCGAGATCGTATGCAGATGTGAGGAAGTGAGCAAAGGAGAGATCATCGACGCTCTCGATTCCCCCCTCAAGGTGTGCACGGTGGACGGCATCAAACGCCGCGTGCGTCCCGGCATGGGGAGATGTCAGGGCGGGTTCTGCTCCCCCTTGGTGGTGAAGATCATCGCCGAACACGAGGGGATAAAGCCCGAGGACGTCCTGAAAGGGGACGAGGGCAGCGTCATTCTATACGGAGACAGCAAGAAAGCGGCGGAGGTGAGTGAATGAAAGAGTACGACGTCATAGTCATAGGCGGCGGTCCGGCGGGGCTGGCGGCTGCCGAGAGCGCGTGCAAGGCAGGCGCAAAGACGGCGGTCATTGAGCGCGAGGCGAGGCTGGGCGGCATCCTCAAACAGTGCGTCCACGACGGCTTCGGTCTCATACGTTTCGGCGAGAAGCTGGCGGGACCGGAGTACGCCGAGAGATACATCGACTTCGTGAAAGCCCTTCCCGTGGACTGCTACGCCCTCACTTTCGTCACCCGGCTGGTGAAGGAAGGGGAGGGATTCGCCGTCACCTGCGTGAGCAGGGAGGGGATGCTGGATTTCAAGGCAAAGTCCATCGTCCTCGCCACGGGCTGCCGTGAGAGGACGGCGAAACAGGTGCTCATCCAAGGCACCCGTCCCGCGGGCGTGTTCACGGCGGGTACGGCGCAGAACTTCGTCAACCTGATGGGCAAGATGCCCGCCAAAAAGTGCGTCATCCTCGGCAGCGGCGACATCGGTCTCATCATGGCGCGCCGCCTCACCCTCGAAGGCGCGGAGGTGGAGGGCGTCTATGAGGTGAAGCCCGAACCCAGCGGACTCACCCGCAACATACACCAGTGCCTGCACGATTTCGGCATCCCGCTCCACCTCTCCCACACCGTCACGCGCGTATTCGGCGTGGACAGGCTCACCGCCGTGGAAGTCGCCGAGGTGGACGACAGGATGAAACCCGTTAAAGGCACGGAACGCATCGTGGAGTGCGACGCGCTCATACTTTCCGTCGGTCTCATCCCCGAAAACGAGCTTGCAGAAAGCATGGGCGTGAAGATAAACGCTTTCACCAAAGGTCCGGACTGTGACCAAACTTATATGACATCTGTGGACGGAGTGTTCTCTGCGGGCAACGCACTCAACGTGTTCGACCTTGTGGACTACGTGTCGGAGTGCGCAGCCGACGCGGGCAGGAACGCGGCGCATCCCGCTCCCTCCGGCAAGTGCGTGAGGTTGGAGCGCGGCAAGGGGATACTCTCATATGTGCCTCACCGCATAGATCTCGGCAAGCCGCAGGACAGGGTGGTGTTCTTCTTCCGTTCGGCGAAGGACATGGACCGCGCCACTCTCCGCATCCTCGCGGACGGCAAAGAGGTGTACAAGAAGAAATTTGCCTTCCTGCGTCCCCCCGAAATGCAGAGGGTGGAGATGGATTTCTCCGCGTTCGGGCTGAATGCGGGGAGCAAACTCAGCGTGGAATTGGAGGAGAACTGATGGAACTTGTCTGCATAGTGTGTCCAAAGGGCTGCCGCATGACCGTGGAGAACGGAGTCGTCACCGGCAACACCTGCAAGAAAGGGGAGGCTTTCGCCAAGGCGGAGGCGACCTGTCCCATGCGTACGGTGTGTTCCACCGTGGCGACCGCGTTCGAGAGCATGCCCGTGCTTCCCGTCCGCACGGACGGCGAGATCCCCAAGAGCAAGATAGCCGAACTGATGCGTTTCATCAACGGCATCAGAGTCACCGAGAAACTGCACCGCGGAGATGTGGTCGCAAAGTCCGTCGTGGGGACGGATGTCGATCTCATCGCCACGGCGACCATATATTGAGCGCAAAAAGGAGAAGATCATGTCCAACAAACCTTACAAAGAGTTCGAACCCAAGTGGATCACCGATCCCCCCGTCAAAGACAGCTACCGCTCCATAATGAAGTGGGGAGATCCCGCCGCCTACAAGCGTCCCAAAGAGGGGCTTTACAAGCTGGTGAAGGAGAAATTCCACCTCACCGACGACGACTTCAAAGAGATGGTGGACGTCGGCAACGAGGTGGTGGACATCCACGCCCCCAGCCGCCTCACCGCGGAGCAGATCGAGGAGCTTAACAACATGTTGGGCGCGGACAACGTCGAAGTGGACGAGCTGACTCGCGCCAAGGTCTGCTACGGCAAGACCATGGTGGACATCATGCGCCTGAGAAAGGGCATCATCGAGAACCTCCCCGACGTCGTCATTTATCCCTCCACCACCGAGGACATCGAGAAGCTGGTCGCGTTTGCGAAAAAGCACAAGATCTACATCTACGTCTATGCGGGCGGATCCAGCGTGACGAGAGGCACGGAGTGTATGTGTTCTCCCAACATGCTCCTCGACCTCAGAAAGAATTTCAACAAGGTGCTGGCGTTCAACGAGGTCAATCAGACCATCACCGTCCAGCCCGGCATCAGCGGTCCCGACCTTGAGGACATCCTCAACCACGCGCCCGAAAACTTCGGCGCGAAACACCGCCTCACCTGCGGACATTTCCCGCAGTCTTTCGAGTACAGCTGCGTCGGCGGCTGGGTGGTGACTCGCGGCAGCGGGCAGAACTCCACCTACTACGGCTGCGCGGCGGACCTCGTCCTCTGCCAGGAATATGTCACCCCCGTGGGCAGGATCCGCACGGATTCCGCGCCCCGCAAAGCCACCGGTCCCAACATCGACCAGATCATGATGGGCAGCGAGGGGACGTTCGGCATTTTGACGCAAGTGACACTTAAAGTGTTCAAAAAGTCCGCTAAACACCGCAAATTCTCCTATATGTTCCCCACTTGGGAGGATGGCATGGCGGCGATGCGCGAGGTCATGCAGGGCGAGTTCGGCTATCCTTCCGTGTTCCGCCTTTCGGACGCGGAGGAGACGGATATGATGATGCATATGTACGGCATCGCGGAGTCTCCCTTGAACACCCTGCTCGCGGCAAAGGGCTTCAAGCCCAACAAGCGTTGCCTCCTCCTCGGCTTCGCGGACGGCGAGGACGGCTTGCAGCGCAACATCGTAAAGAACGTGAGAAAGATCGCCCACAAGTACAACGCGATATCCCTCACCGGCTACGTCACCACCGCGTGGGAACACGGCAGATTCTCCGATCCTTATCTCAGGGACACCATCCAGGACTACGGCATCATCATCGACACCTTGGAGTGCGCCGTCAACTGGGACAATATGGCGCAGGTGCATCTCGATGTCAGAAAGGCGGTCAAAGCATGGCCGGACGCCATGTGCACCACCCACATTTCTCACAGCTATCCGCAGGGTGCCAACCTCTACTTCATCTTCGTCATCAAGACCACCGATCTCGAAGCCTTCAAGAAGTATCATTACAGCATCCTCGACGCCATCACCAAGTCGGGTGCCGCGCTCTCCCACCATCACGGCGTGGGCAAACTCTTCGCCCCCTTCCTCGAAGAGTCCATCGGCACTTCGCAATACAACGTCTACAAAGCCCTCAAACACTACTTCGATCCCGAAGGTCTCATGAACCCCGGCGGCACCCTCGCCCTCGACGGCACCCTCACCGAAAACGGTATCTTCGGTGCGAACGAGAAAGGCGGAGAACAGGAGAAGGAGAAACAGCAGAAGGCCGGTGTGGTTCACACCGAACTCGACTGAACGCCACCATTTTGTGTGATACTGCGTCAGACGCCCTGCCGCGATTGCTCACGTACGGAAAGTACGCCACGCACCCGCGGCAGGGCATCTTCCTTGTCTGACGCAAAATGGCGGCGTTCAGCGAATTAGCGTTAGTCCAGCGATCTGCTTTGTCAAAGCCCCTTCCGCAATGCGGTCACGTACGATTTGGTACGCTCCCTTTTGTGAAAGGGGCTTTTTCGCGCAGCTCATCCAAATGGCGGCGTTCAGCGAACTTGCGGTTGAGCGGGCGTATTTGAGTATGACGTCTCTTTTTCGGAGACGGAACTACGCGCCGCAAAGCCAAACTTTCACCGCGGGCGTCTTGCGCTCGCGCTTGAAAGTCGCGGCGCGAATCTGCGATCTCGCAAGCTAGATGAGAAATTAAGTAGAAACGTCGCTCGTGCGCGTCGAGTTGCCCTCCTCGCCCCACGAGCGACGTTTAGTGAGTACTGTTCGCCGCTTGGTTATGTGAGTGCGAGGCTCAAACTTTTTTCAAGAGGTGTTTTCATAAAGACGCGGTTTGCGCCTTTATGAAAAAGTCAGTACCGCATTTTGGGAGGAGTGAACTCTATTCCGAGTGGGGGAGGAGTCCCGTAGGGGAGGAGGGGGACTTTCACTCCCCTGTCAGAGGACGTCAGCCCGTTTTACACTCTTTGAGCACGACGCACACTTTGAGCGAGCGCGCCTGAACCCGACGAACACTCCGAGCAAGCGCGCCTGAACCCCGTAGGTTTTTTGGTGCGGGCATTTGTGCGTTCCGGTTCGGGCGGGGGCGGCATATAATTGAGTATGCCTGATCTGAGAGGGGAAAGAGTGCATTTTGTGGGCGTGGGCGGGGCGAGCATGTGCGCGCTGGCGGAGTATTGTCTGCTGGCGGGGGCGGAAGTGAGCGGCAGCGACAGGGTGTTGAGTGCCGCGACCGAGAGGCTTGCCGCGCTTGGCGCGCAGGTATATCGCGGCGTGCGCAGGGACATAATCGCAAGGGCGGGGCTGGTGGTGCGATCCTCCGCCGTGCCGCTCACGGATGAGGAGGTGGCTCTCGCTCTCGCGTTGGGCAAGCGTGTGACGGAGAGGCACGAGTTCCTCGCCGCGGTGGCGGAAGATTTCCGCACGGTGGCGGCGGTGGCGGGCACGCACGGCAAGACCACCGTGACCGCGATGACCGCGCATATCCTCAAAGAGTGCGGGATGTCTTTTGTCGCGCACATCGGCGGCACGCCCGTGGGCATGGGCAACCTCACCGTGTGCGGAGGGAGCGGCGAGCTTCCCCGCGAGCTTTTCCTCACCGAAGCCTGTGAATTCGGGCGGCATCTCACCGCGCTTTCCCCGGACATTGCCGTCGTCGTCAACATGGAATGCGACCATCCCGACTGTTACCGAGACATCGGCGAGGTGCATGAGACTTTTGCGAAATTTGTCGAAAATTGTCCCTATGTCATAGTGAGGGAGGGAGATGAGATCATATGCACGGGTGCGCACATCACCATAGGAGAGAAGTGTTCTCATATGAAGGAGTGCGCATACCTCTTTTCGAGTGTTCCGAAATGCGGAGGCGGACAGACGGTGACGGTCTCCTCCGCGGACTGCACGGACACTTTCACCCTGTCGTATGCAGGCGCGCACTACGCGGAGGACGGGACGTTCGCCGTCGCTTTGGCTGTCGCTCTCGGCGCGGATATGCACCGAGCCTGTGCCGCGCTCTCCCGTTTCAAGGGGGTGACCAGACGCTGCGAAAGGGCGGGGAGGATGTGCGGTGCGGAAGTCATCTTCGACTACGCCCACCATCCCACGGAACTTGCCTGCACCCTCGATGCCGCAGAGTCGGACGGGAGCCGTGTGCTGCCCGTCTTTCAGCCGCACACCTACACCCGCACGGCTAGTTATCTCGACGCGTTCGCGGAGGTGCTGGGGGCAAGGGAAGAGGTGATCCTGCTCCCCGTCTATGCCGCGCGGGAGAGGGCAAAAGCGGGCGGTACATCGCGGGATCTCGCTTTTGCCATTGAGCGTTTATTCCCCGAATGCAAGGTTCATCTTGCAGTTTCGCTTGATGATGCATGGAATATTGCGCTTTCGCGGGCGGGGGAGTATGACAAGGTGTTTTTCCTCGGCGCGGGCGACATCTATGACCTCAAAGCCGAAGTGCAGGGGCTAGATGATGTCGGAGGGTGAGAAATCCAACAGCATTTTGAGGTTGCGGGACATGGTGAGCAGCGACTGACATTTGCTCAGCGCGTTTTTGTCGTCCCCGCATTCCAGCGATCCTTCCGTCTCCGCGAGGGCGACGGAGAAGGCTCTGAGATCGGGCGACCAGGTGAAAAGTTCAAGCTCCGCCCGCCTCTTTTCCCACCATGCGGAGAGTGCCTTCACCTCGTCGAGGGCGTCGTCCGTCGGGCTTTTGATGGCGTCCTCCAAGGCGGCGATGCGCTTGTCAAGCTCGCCGAACGTCCTTTCCACATGCACGCTTTCCAGCACGCCCGCGGTGATGATGAGAGCAAGTATGATGAGGGCGATGACAAAGCGTTTCATCTCTCCTCCTCCGGGAAGGAGAGCGTCATACTGTCCCCCTCATACGGTTGCAGGAACACTCTGTTGCCCGTGACGAGCAGGAGAAGGACGTCGGACTGACTCATGCCCAGAGTGTCCAGCAGACGCATCACGCGCTTTTTGTCCACGTCCTGCAATCCTTTCATATTCGCGCCCATGAAGCACCCTTCCATGACGACGGTGACGGGCATTTCCGCGGGCTGCGGGTTTATGTCCATATCCGCGGGGGTGAGGGGCTTGAACTGCGCCTTGGGGAGAACGGTCATGGTGCCGTTGGTCTCGATGATGGCATATTCCACTTCGCCGGGATCGAAACACCCGCCCGACCGCAGGGCTTCGAGAAGGTCGTCTATGTTCATGTTCAGTTCTTTGAGGACATTCGGGAGCAGATTGCCGCGCTCTATGACCACGATGGGTTTGCCGTTGAGGAGCTTGCGGAAACGCAGGCTGCCCGACGCGAGTTTGGTGATGATGATGTGCACCACGAACAGGGTAAAAACGGGGATTATGCCGTAGATTATCGGGATGGTGTGGTCGCTCATCGGGATGCACGCGAGGTCGCTCGCCACCAACGTGATGGCGAATTCGAAGGGCTGCAATTCGCCCAGCTGGCGTTTGCCCATCAGCCGCATTGCGACGAGCAGGAAAAAGTAGATGACTATGCACCTGACAAAGAGGTTGAGCATAGCTCTATTTTGTTGCCGGGGGTGGCTTTTATGCGCGGCGGCGGGAGGGCAGCACGAGGGCTATCGCGGCGCGCACATCCACTATGCCGAACACCGTGACGAACGCGACGAATATGCCCATGACGGGCAGGGCTACCGCGACCATGGTGAGGATGTCGTTGAGGGCGGGGGAGATCAGCCTTTCCAGAAAGACTCCCAGCACCGAGAGGGGAAGGGCGAAAAGGCACACTCCCGCCGCGCGTCCCAAGCCGTCGGGTTTGCCCAGCCTGTGCATGAGAAAGAGGGAATTGACCGTCGCCGTGACGGCAAATCCCACTCCGCTCGCCACCGCCGCCGAGTAGATGCCGATGTGCGCGGGCAGGAAGAAGATGCAGGGGAGGGAGCAAGCCAGCCCGCAGACGTAGGAGAGGAAGGAGCATTTTTCCATGCCGAGGGAGTTGAGGACGGGGGTGGTGACGCTGCCCAGCGCGAGGGGGAAGATGATGACGGCGGCATACGAGACCAGCCTGCCCGCCTCCTCGTCCCCGAAGAAGAACGCACCGAGTTCCCGTCCCAAAGGGACGTAAGCGGCGAAGAACGCGGACGCGACGAGGGCGGCGAAGAGGAGCGCGGTGCGCAGCTTGGCGCGTATCTCGTCGTATTTGCCCGCGGAGGCGAGTTCCGCAAGATCGGGGATGAGCACCACAGAGAGCGCGGAGACGATGGTGACGGGTGCCATGATGAGGGGGAGTGCCATGCCCGCCACTCTGCCGTATCCCGCCGTGGCGAGGGCGGAGGACATCCCGCCCGCCACGAGTCTGCGGGGGATGACGAGGGCGGAGAGGGAGGCGGAGAGGGAGGTGAGCACCCTCACGGCGGAGAGAGGGAGCATTGAGGAGACGAGTTCCTTGCCGCCTGCGGGTTTGGCGAGCCTGCCGCCCGCGCGCAGAAAGAGGAGAAAGAGCAGCAGGACGGAGACCGCATCCGAGACGACGAGTCCCAGCGCGACGCCCGTCGCTCCCGTGAGAGTGGCGAAAAGCCCGCCCGCAAAGAGCATGGAGAAGCCTATCTTCAAGCCCTCGTCCACCAGTTCCAGCGAAGAGAAGGCGAGGAAGCGTTTGCGCCCCCAGAACCAGCTCCTCAAAGGTGCGTAGAGGGAGGAGGTGATGAGAGCCGGGAGCATGACGAGGAAGATGGGCACGCATCTCTCGTCCGAGAAAAGCCCGCCCAGATGGTCTTTGAGGATGAGGAAGAGGACGGAGACGGTCACGGAGGACGCAAGCCCAATGAGGAGGGATGCCGTAGTCAGAGCGTTCTGCCTTTTTACATCCCCGGACGCGGCGCATTCGGCGACCTTTCTCGACAGAACGGTGGGCGCGCCCGCAGTGAAGGAAAAGAGGAGGATGAGGACGCTGAACGCTATCTGATAAAGCCCCACCGCCTCCGCGCCAAGGGTGCGCGACATCCAGATCTTGAAAAGGAAAGAGAGCAGCCGCGTCGCCACCGAAAAAATCGTCACTATCGAAAAAGATCTCACCGTTCCGTTCAATTTTTCGCCTCAAATCCACAATATGCGTGCCGCAGGAAAAACATTCTGCAAGAGGAAGGGCTGCGGCAGGCTGTTCGGAAGGGAGTGAGCAGGTCGGCGCGGAGTGCGCGGGCGGGGAGAGGGCGGAAAGAGAGTGTCGGCGTGTAAGGGCGTGTCGATGAAACTGCGGAACGCTGTGCGAAAGCAGAAGGGGATCGGGCGGGGAAGCGGGGAGTGCCGGCGGCAGAAAAACGGGAGGGCGAGAAGTGCGGCGCAAAACAAAAAGCCCTCTCACGGGGAGAGGGCTTTAGGGTGCATCACCGAGTGTCATCACTCGGAGAAGGAGTCGTAGTCGTCCTTCTTCCTCTTGACGTTGGAGGAGGAGATGCTGTCGGTCGGCTCGTCGGGAGTCTTCTTGGCGAACTTCTTGCGGTACTTCTTGACGAAGTAGACGATCACGACCGCGATGATGGCGAGACCGATGACGATGGTCGGGATCATCCACCACAGAGCATCGAGGTTGAAGCCGCCGGAAGGAACATCCGTACCGTCGTCCTCACCGTCGTCCGTCGCGCCGCGCTCCGCCTCTTCGGGGATGATGTAGTCGGCGTGGGAGCCGTCCTCGGGAGCAGCCTCGACAGCCGCGTCGTATTCGTTCTCGCCGCCGATCTCCTCGATGGTGACCGCGTCGAAGAATGCGTAGCCGCTGACCAGCTGAGACTCGTCGTCCGCGTCATAGCGTCCGAGTCCGAGACGGAGGGAGACCTCGGTGACGTCGTCGGAGGGAGCGAGCACCAGGAAGGTGTATTCCTTCCACTCGCCCGCCGTGTTGACGTGCTCGAAGTAGAGAGGATCGTCGTCGCCGTCCGCAGAGCCGAGGTAAAGCTCGATGTACGCGCCCCTGTCGTCGGCGGCGGTCCACAGCCCGTCATCGCCGATGTGACCTATGCCGTAGGTGAACACGCGCACGGTGATCCTGTACGCGGTCTCCGCGGTGAGGGTGTAGCCCGTCGAACCGTAGCGGTACGCGCTGTCGTTGATGTTGTTGATGAGAAGGACGTTGTCACCGTCCGCGCCCGCACGCACCTTCTCCGCGATGTCGGAGGGGAGCATCCTGTCCGCGACCGCGCGATAGTATTTATCCAACTTTATCGCCTCGCGCGCTCTGTCCTCGTCCTCTTGGGTGGGAGAGGTGATGCCTTCCTCGGTGAGCCAGTCATTGATCTCCTGCGTGCTTGCGGTGAAGTCGTCCACATCGAGTTCGGGACCGAGACCTTTGACGTAGTGTCTGCCCTCATTCTCGTCCTCGTTTTCGTCCTTGTCGGGATCGCGCCCGATGAACACGGGATTGGGATCCTTGGTGTTAAAGACGCCGTGGTTGATGTCCTCTTCTTCCTGCTCGGTGCCGCGGGTGCCCGTCCAGCCGTTGGGATCGGTGAGGATGTTGTTGCCCTCCTCGTCCGTGGTCTCGCTGCTGCCTTCGAGGGTGTCGAAGGAGTCGGTGAAGAAGGTGATGTGTTTGGTCTGTTCGTACTCGCCTGCGGGAGTGTAGTCGTCGATCTCCTTATCCGTGAGACCTTCGTGCATGGTGACGGAGTCGAAGAGGATGATGCCGGAGCTTGCCGCCGCATCCTTGTCACCGCCCGTGATGTCGGTGTTCTCGCCCAGCCACAGACCGAGTTGCAGGGAGATGTCGGTGAGTCCCACCTCGATGTTGAAGGTGTACTTGTGCCACATCCCGTCGCCCTCGACGGTGTACCAGAGGTCGGTGTCCGCCTCGCCCTTGACGGTGCCGGACGCCTCGCCGGTGAGGAAGATCATGCCCTTGGTGCCTTGCTCCGCCTTTGCCCACACGCTGATGGAGTAGTTGGTGGAAGAGTCAAGGGTGAACTTGTCCGAGAGATAACCCACGGAGTAAGCTTTGTCATTGAGTCCCGCTATGGTGAGCAGGTAAGGCGCGCCCTTTGCAAGGTCGGGATCTCCCTCGGAGTAGACGGTGTCGAAGAACACGTCATCCGCGCCGAAGAGGTTGGAGATCTGCTTGCTCTTGCCCCAGACGCCGGGTTCGGTTTCGGATTCCTCCAGCTTGACGACGCCTGCCACGAAGTCGGAGTTGTGGCTGCCGTCCTCGTTCTCGGTGAAGGTGCGGTCGCTCAGCGTCCAATCCTCGGGGACGCCGGCTGCGTTGCCGTTCTGCAAAGTGCCGTCCGTCTCGTCCTCGGACGCGGTGAGGGCCTCCTCGAGTTCATCGTAGTCGATGTTGCCGAAGGAGCCGTTGGGGAAGGAGCCGTCCACCGTGCCGGTGGAGAGATCCGCCTTCTTGATGTAGGTGCCGGAGGATGCGGAGGAGAAGTCCGCATACGTCACGTCCATCATGCTGATGTTGGCAAAGAACGCCGTGCCGGAGGTCAGAGTGGACGCGCTCCACTTGTTGCCCGTGCCCAGCGAGAATTCCAGCCAGACTTTCTCCGCGCCTTCATCGGAGCCTTTGATGTAGAAGGTGTATTCCGTCCATTCGCTGTTGCCTTCCTCGTCGGAAGTGTTGATGGCGGTGAAGGAGGCGAGGGTGGTCTCCTCATCCTTGTCGTCAAGACCTTTGAGGTAGAGATACGCGCCCTTGCCGGACTCAACGTCCACCGTCTTTACCCAGACGGAGACGGCGTAGGTGCTGTTCGCGCGCAGGGTGATGTCGCCGGAGCGCAACGCATAGGCTGCGTTCTCGGAGATGCTGATCATCATGCCGGAGTCGGGGACACCGTCGTAGGGGAGTCCGGGCGCGGCAAGTCCGAGCGCGTCATAGAGGGCTTTGCTGCTCTCGCTCTCGGCGAGGGGCATGGTGCCCGCGGTCACGATGTCCGCGTTGATGACGGGAGGAGCGTCCTCGTCGGTGGCGACGTTGCTCCAGCCCGCGGTCTTGCCGAGGGTGCCTGCGGAGTAGTCGTCACTGCCGCCGTAAGCGAAATCGCGGGAAATGTTGCCGTAAAGTTCGGATGCGGTCTCGAAATGGCTCTCGGAGGAGAGTTCGGTGTAAAGGACGGTCTCGTCGCCGCCCGCCACATCCAGCTTGTAGGAGGGAGAGATGCCTTCGACGGCTTTGTCGAAATCTTCCGTCGTGCATTTGACGAGATCCACGTCGTCAAAGAACGCCCAGCCCGAAGCGAAACTGCCGTTGGCGCGGTAGGTGGTGCGGGTGCTGCCCGAAGAGGAAGAGGAGGAAGAGGAGTAGTAGGTGTATTCTTCCTCGACGTTGTCCTCGGCGTCGCCCGTGCCCAGCCACAGAGTGAGGTTGTAGGACATGTCCTTATACTCGTTGCCGCGGATGTAGAAGGTGTAGGTGCGCCAGCCGTCGTCGTGGGGGGTGTTGCCCGTCTTTTCCTCGCCGAAGAGGACGGTGCCGTCGTAGGGATTCTCGGAGATGCCCTCGATGACGATGTCCTCGCCGTCGCCGGAGAGGATGAGGGAGACGCCGCCGCCGTACACGTTGTAGGTGAGCACGCTCACGCTGAGGGCGTAAAGCCCGTTCTTTTCAATGACGAGCTTACGGGAGGAGCGGATGCCCTGCGCCGTCATCATCTGCTGGGAGAGCATATACACGCTGTCACCCATGCTGCCGTCCAGGTGGGAGTCCATATATCCCGTCACGTTGACGAGGTTGGTCGCGGGAGTGGAGGGCGTCCTGTCGATGTAGTAGGTGCCGGCGTAAGAGGTGTAGTTGTCGCCGAAGAGGGACGCCGAGATCACGCCGTTGAAGCGGTAGGAAGTGGGCGCGTCCTCTCCCGTCACCAGCGACCAGCCGGAGGGAGCGGAAGTGCCTATGGTGGTGGAACCGAAGTCGAACCTGCCGTTGGACGCTTTGAGAGTCATCGTGCGCGTCGTCATCGCGGCGTAACGTACGGCGAGAGGAGTCACATCCGTCTCGTCATCCGCAGTCGCGGTCTCGTTGCGGTAGTCGGCGAGGATGGTTTCGTATGCCATCCTTTCTTCATTCACCTTCTCGGTGAACACAGCCTCGGCTTCCGCCTCGGTGACCTCGCCGTCATTGATCTTTTCGAGAGTCACGTTGTCGAAGAAGGCGTAGCCGGAAGTGAGACCGTCACGGTAGTAGGAGCTGTATTTGCCAAGCCCCAGATTGAGGGTGAGAGAGGTGGAGGAAGTCGCCGCGCTCTCGATGTAGATGGTGTATTCCTTCCACTCGCCCTTGGTGTCGATGCCGGAGATCTCGGCATAGCCCGCGGAGGAGAGATAGATCCTGGCTCCCGGGACGTTGTCCTCGTCGTCCGTGCCCGCGATGTCATAGGTGAGCACGTCCACGCTCAGCTTGTAGTAGGAGCCGGCGTCCAGAGAGAAGGACTTGGAAGAGTAGCCGTACGCGGTGGGACCGTAGTCGTCATCGTCGTCCTCCGCCATGTCGGAGGTGGGCATGTGGATCATGAGGATGTTGTTCACCGCATCCTCGGCGTCCGAGAAATGTCCGCCCGCCACGAGACGTTCGTAGAGCGTCTTGCCGCTCTCGTCCGCACTGCCGTCATCGTTCCACAATGCGCGGTCCGCGGCATAGAGAGCTTCTTCGAGGCTGATCGCACCCGCTATCACGTCGCCGGGAACGGACGAGGAGGAGTAGAGCTTGCCGCCCGTCCAGTCCGTGATGGTGTGGGGATAGCTCCCCGAAGTGCCGATGACCTTGAAGTCGGAGTTGCTGATGAGCAGTCCTTCCGTGGGTTCGAGAGCCTCGGCTGTGTCTTCCTCGGTGGTGTTGTTGCACGCAACGAACGCCGCCGAGACGAAAACGACGGTGAGGATCAGGAACAGGATCAGAATGGAAAATTTCTTTCTTTTCATAGCGTCCTTTATAAAAGTTTGGTTGTCATTGCTAATGCGCGCAACGCGCGTTGCCCGTAAATTACAGGCTTATGTATTCTAAATCAATTCCATACATATTGCAAACGTTTTGGGCGTGCATTTCATATTTTCACCGAAATATGACACGCTAATCCCATCACACGCGCATTGAAAGGAGATGAAAAATTGCAGGCTTTCGGATATGTCAAGAAGAGTACGGCGAAATTCGACATCCCCGCCCCCTCCCGCAGGAAAAAGGCGAGGGTGCTGCTCGCGGCGTGCGGGGGAGCGGTGGGCGCGGTGAACGGGCTTTTCGGCGCGGGCGGAGGGATGCTCGCCGTCCCCGTGCTCACCTTCGCCGCGGGACTGAACGAGAAAAAGGCGCACGCCACCGCCATCGCCGTCATCCTCCCGCTGTGCGCGATAGGCACCGCGGTCTATGCCGCGGGAGGGGGATGGGAGGGGAGCGTGCTTCTCCCCACGGCGGCGGGAGTTTTCGCGGGAGGAGTGGCGGGAGCGGCACTTTTGAAAAAGCTCTCCGCCCCCGTCATCAACTTCCTCTTTTACGGTCTGATGCTGCTCGCGGGTTTGAAAATGATGCTGTGACGGGGAGGGCGCGACGCCTCGCGCAAGGCGCGGAAAAGCTGCGGAGCGCGGGAAGAGATGTCGCGCGAAAACGGTGTTTATGTGCGAAAACAATGCGATAAAACCGCAGAAAAGGAGATGACAGGAAAAAATGAAGATGTTGTGGTACGCGCTGGCGGGGGTGTGCGGAGGAGTGCTTGCGGGCATGGGTATGGGCGGCGGGACGCTCACCATACCCCTGCTGGTGCTCTTGCTTTCGGCGGGGCAGATCACGGCGCAGTTCGTCAATCTGGTCGCCTTTCTTCCGACGGGGGCGGCGGCACTCGCCATGCATCTGAAAAACAGACTCGTGGAGCCTGCCCCTCTGCCGTATGTGCTGCTGCCCGCGCTGGTGTGTACGGCGGCGGCGTCCTTTTTCGCAAGAGAGGGCGGGGAGCTGCTGGGGAAACTGTACGGCGGATTTTTGGTGCTCATCGCGCTTGCGGGGCTGGGGAGCGGCGTCGCAAAAAACTTTGCGGGAGACTGAGCGCGGGGAGAAAAAGGGGGATTTTTTGCCTTCGGGGCGCATTAGAGGAATTTTCGGTATTTACATTGCGCGCGATTTGTTTTATAATTAACGCGAGTGTAAGACTTTGCGCTCATGATTCGGGGGTAATTTCAAACCGGGAGAATACGATTTGCAATTAGCGTTCAGGACGTTCGGCAGGGGGACTCATCCTCCCGCCCGCAAGATCACATCCGATGTTCCGATCGTCGACCTCGACGCGCCGGAACGTCTTTTCGTCCCACTCGTTCAGCATATCGGCGCGCCCGCTGTCCCCGTGGTCGGGGCGGGCGACGAGGTGAAGGCGGGTGAGGTCATCGCGGAGTGCGGCGGTTTTGTTTCCGCGCGCGTGCACTCGCCCGTGTCGGGCAAGGTGGCGGGCATAGTCACTCGTCCCACCGCGTCGGGAGGCAAATGCGCTCACATCGAGATCGTCAACGACTTTGCGTATAACACCGTCACGCTGCCCCCGCTCTCCGATCCCACCGCGGAGGAGATCAGGGAGAGAGTGAAGGAGTGCGGCATCGTCGGTATGGGCGGTGCGGGGTTCCCCACGCACGTCAAACTCGCGCCCAAGACCGCGCCGGAGTTTTTCCTCGTCAACTGCGCGGAATGCGAACCTTACATAACCTGCGATCACAGGCTCGCGCTGGAACATGCGGAGGAGATCGTCAGAGGTGCGCGGCTGCTCGCAAAGGCGGCGGGTGCGGGGCGCGCCATCATAGGCATAGAAGCCAACAAGAAGGATGCGTTCGCCGCGCTTTCGGCGGCGTGCGAAGGCGCGTCCGACGTCGGCGTGATGCTGCTCAGAGTGAAATATCCGCAGGGCGCGGAGAAACAGCTCGTCTTTGCCATGACGGGCAGGCGAGTCCCGCCCGGCGGGCTGCCCTCGGATGTGGGGTGCGTGGTGGACAACGCGCACACCGCCTACGCCGCCGCGAAAGCGGTGGACAACGGCGAGCCTCTCATCTCCCGCGTGCTCACGGTGAGCGGCGGCGAGACGGGGGTGAAGGGCAATTTCAGAGTGCGCTTCGGCACGCCTTTCTCCTTCCTGCGCGAGCAGACGAGAGGGGAGAGATCGGACGACGACATAGTGAAGATCGTCTCCGGCGGTCCCATGATGGGAGTGGCGCAGTCCGACCTTTCCGCGTGTGTGGGCAAGACCACGTCCTCCCTCCTCTTTTTCGGGGAGAAGGAGGCGGCGGCTCAGTCGCCCACGCAGTGCATCAACTGCGGCAGATGCATACGTCAGTGTCCCATGAAGCTCTCGCCCAGGGACATCGAACGCGCCGTCATCTCGGAAAATTTCGCAAGGACGGAGGAGCTTTTCGTGACGAGCTGTATGGAGTGCGGAGTGTGTTCCTACGTCTGTCCCGCCAAGCGTCCTTTGGTGCAGGCGATACGCCTTGCCAAAAAGAGCCTGAAAGAGGGGAGGAAGTGATATGAAGAATCTCAGAGTATCCTCATCCCCCCACTTGACGGCACGCACGAACACCACGCGCATAATGCTGGACGTCCTCATAGCCCTCAGCCCTGCGGTCATAGCGATGGTGCTGCTTTACGGGTTTTATCCGCTGTTTTTGACGGTGTTAAGTGTCGCTTCCGCCGTTTTCTGCGAGTGGGTGTTCAACGTGATCACCAAGCGCGAGCAGACGGTGAGAGACCTTTCGGCGGTGGTCACGGGCGTGATCCTCGCGCTCAATTTGCCGCCCGTCGTCCCCTTCTATGTCCCCATAGTGGGCGCGGCGTTCGCAATCATCATCGTCAAGATGCTCTTCGGCGGCATAGGCAGGAACTTTGCCAACCCCGCCATCACCGCGCGCATATTCCTCATGCTCGCGTGGACGGGCGTCATGACCAAGTTCGTCCTGCCCGTGGACCTCTCGGACGGCGCGAACCTCTTTGCCTATTTCAAACAGGGCGTGGAGATAAATCTCCCCGACGCCATCACCACGGCGACGCCTTTGCAGTCCGTCAAGGAGGCTCTCTCCTCCGGCGGCAACCCCGCGGAAGGGTTGAATGCGCTTGATATGTTCCTTGGCAGGATAGGCGGCAGTGCGGGTGAAGTCAGCACCCTCGCGGTGCTCATCGGCGGCATCTATCTCGCCGTCCGCCGCGTCATCGACATCAAGATCCCCGTGTTGTACATCGGCTCCACCGCGCTCTTCACCGCCATATTCTTTGCGGATACGGGCTATGTGGGCGAGTATGTGTGGACCTATCTGCTCGGCGGCGGTCTGATGTTCGGCGCGTTCTTCATGGCTACGGATTACGCCACCTCTCCCAAGACGCCCGTTGCGGTGGTCATCTACGGTCTGGGGCTGGGCTTCCTCACCGTGATCATCCGAAAGTTCGGGACGATGAACGAGGGCGTGTCCTTTGCGATATTGCTCATGAACATCGTCACTCCTCTCCTGGAAAAGATAAAGCGCAAGCCCTTCGGCACGCCGAGAAAGAGCGTGAAGGAAGTGGCGGAGAGCGTGAAAGCGAAATTCTCGCGCAAGCACGCCGCGGCGGAAGAAGGAGGTGAGAGCGTTGGCTGAAAAGGAACGTGACATCATCATCTCCGAAGGCGGCTCGCAGGGCGGCGCGGCTCTCAAAAAGAACGCCTTTTTCGGCAAGGACGTCTGGATGTGCATCGTCGTGCTTGCGGCGATCGCGCTCGTGGCGGGCGTGCTGCTGGGGCTGGTCAACTGGCTCACCTACGTCGATCCCGATCAGGCGATCAGGGAACAGCTCGCCGGCTATTACGGAGTGGGGGCGGACGTTGTGGCGGCTTACGACAACGGCGTGACGGAAGGCGACAGCTACGCTGCTGCGGCTTACACCGTCGAGACCGCGGAGGGCAGGATGTATGTCTGCCGCGCGGTGGGCAGCGGCGCGAAGGGCGGCACTCTGGAACTGCTCGTCCACTTCTCCGAGGACGGGACGATAAAGGACATCGAGGTCTATTCGCAGTCCGAGACCGCGGGATATATGGACAAAGTGATGAAAGCAAACAAGGGCAAGTACGTCGGCAAAAACGTCCTTAAGACCGGCGCGTTCGATCTGGTCAAAGGTGAGAGCGCGGTGACGGATGACGGAGACGTGGACGCCGTCTCGCAGGCGACTTTCACTTCGCGCGGAGTGAACAACGCGGTGAATGCGGCGGTCGCTTCCTTTGAAAAATACTACGCTGCGGAGGTGAACGTATGAAAAAGTCCGCCATGCCGCAGGAACTCAGAATGAATATGCGCGGGAAGAGCAAGATCGTCGGGGGCGGCATCCTTGCGTCCAATCCCGTGTTCAGGCTGGTGCTGGGGATGTGTCCCACGCTCGCCATCTCCACAAGCGCGTTCAACGGGCTGGGCATGGGCATCGCCGCCACGGTGGTGCTGGTGTGCTCCAATGCGCTTGTGTCCCTGTTGAGGAAGGTGATCCCGGACAAGGTGCGCATCCCCGCGTACGTCCTCATCATCGCTACCTTCGTCACGTTGGTCGAGATGCTGTTGAGAAAGTTCGTCCCCGCGCTCTACGACGCATTGGGCATCTATCTGCCCCTCATCGTCGTCAACTGCATCATACTTGCGCGCGCGGAGGCGTTCGCAAGCACTAATAAGGTGGGGGACTCCGTGCTGGACGGTCTGGGCATGGGCTTGGGCTTTACGCTCGCGCTGCTCCTTCTCGGCGTCATCCGCGAGTTTCTCGGATCCGGCACCTTCTTTGTCGGCTCTTTCGGGGAGGCGGAGTTCGGCGTGACGCTGGGCAATTTGCCCGATTACGCGATGTCGGTGTTCGTGATGCCGGCGGGCGGCTTCCTCACCCTCGGACTTGTCATGGCGGCGATCAACGCCATCTCGGACAAGACTGCGGCGAAACGGGATGCGAAACATGCCGAAGAGGGCAAAGTGATAGACGAAATGGTGCGCGAACACGTCGAGGCGGAGCTTGCCTCTGCGGGTGCGGACGCGCCGTCCGCCGATGCCGTCCGTGTGGGTGACGGAAAGGAGGAGGAGAAATGACATACTTCCTGCTCATCATAGGCGCGATGTTCGTCAACAACTTCGTCCTCTGTCAGTTCCTCGGATGCTGTCCCTTCCTCGGCGTGTCCAAAAAGACGGACACCGCTCTCGGCATGGGGCTTGCGGTCATCTTCGTCATGGGCATAGCGTCGGTGTTCACCTGGCTGGTGCAGAAGCTGCTGGTGGCGGCGGGGATAGAGTATTTGCAGACGATAGCGTTCATACTCGTCATAGCTGCGCTCGTGCAGCTCGTGGAGCTGGTGCTCAAAAAGTTCATGCCCGCGCTGTACAGCGCGCTGGGAGTCTATCTCCCCCTCATCACCACCAACTGCGCCGTCCTGGGCGTGGCGATACTCAACATCCAGTCTTACGGGATCGCGTCGGCGGAGAGCCTGCTCATGTCCTTCCTCAACGGAGTGTTCAGCGGCGCGGGCTTCACCATAGCGATCCTACTGCTCGCGGGCATACGCGAACGCATGCACATCGACGCCGTTCCCAAGCCTTTCAGAGGCTTCCCCATCACGCTGGTGGCGGCGTCCATAATGAGCCTCGCGTTCACGGCGTTTTCGGGCATGATAGCATGAGGAGGGCGGTATGAGCGTGAATGTTTTGTGTGCGGTAGATCCCATGACCGTGTTGTGGTCCGCGCTGGTGCTGCTCGCCCTTGCTGCGGTGTTCGGCGTGCTGCTCGCGGTGCTGGGCAAGAAGTTCGCCGTCCAAAAGGACGAGAAGGAGGAGGAGATCCGCAAGCATCTTTCGGGTGCGAATTGCGGCGCGTGCGGGTATGCGGGCTGTGACGCCTTCGCAAAAGCTCTCGCAGAGGGTAAGGCGGATGTGAATTCCTGCTCGGCGACTGCCGCCTCAGAGAAGAAGATCATAGGCGAGATCCTCGGCGTCGCGGTGGATGCGGAGGAGACCAAGATCGTCATCGCCTGTAACGGCGGCAACTCCGCCAACGACAAGTATGAGTATATGGGCTACGGCAACTGCCGCAGCATGGAACTGCTGGGCGGCGGGCGCAAAGTGTGTCCGTGGGGATGTCTGGGCATGGGTTCGTGCACGGACGCCTGTCCCACCCACGCCATAGACGTGCGCGATGCGGGCTATGCGGAGGTGGACAGGACAAAGTGCATCACCTGCGGCAAGTGCATCACCGCCTGTCCCAAGGGGCTGGTCAAGCGTGTTCCCGCAAGCGCGAAGGTGTACATCGCCTGCTCAAACTGCCTCAGAGGGGGCAAGGAAGTGCGCGCCATGTGCTCCAAAGGCTGCGTGGGGTGCGGGCTTTGCGCCAAGGTGTGTCCCGAACACGCCATCGAACTCAAAGACAATCTGCCCGTCATCGACTACGGCAAGTGCGTGGGGTGCGGACTTTGCGCGTCCAAATGCCCCGCGAAATGTATAAAATCATGTGACTGAGACCGTTCCCGTCCTCGGACGCGAACGGCGGCGCGCCGCGCCGAAAGGAGATATTATGGAAAAAATCGCTGTCATCGACCTCGGATCAAACTCCGCAAGACTCGTGCTGGTCAACATTTTGGAGGGTGGCTATTTCGTCGTGTTCGACGAGCTGAAAGAGACCGTTCGTCTGGGGCAGGATATGGATTGGGACGGCATAATAAAGCCTCAGCGCGTGGCGCAGACCATAAAGACGCTGAGCATGTTCCGCAAACTGTGCGACGCCAACCACGTGGACAAGATCTTTGCCTACGCCACCGCCGCCGTCCGCCGCGCCAAAAATCAGAAGAGTTTTCTCGACGAGGTGGCGATGACCTGCGGCATCAAGATCAAGGTGCTCACCGTCGAGGAGCAGGCTCTGCTCATCTATCAGGGCGTCATCAACTCCATGGACATTCCCAAGGGGCTTATCATGGAGATGGGCGGAGGTTCCACCAACCTCATCTACTACAACCGCCGCAACCTCATACACTATGAGACGCTCCCCTTCGGCACGGTGACTCTCACCGATCTTTTCAAGAGTTACAGCACGGAGCCGGAGACGCGCGCGGACAAGATCGAGGCGTTCATCGGCGAACAGCTGGACAAGATAGGCTGGCTGGACAGCATCGAGCCTGACACCGCTTTCGTGGGTGTGGGCGGCGCGTTCAGGAACCTGGGCAGGATAAGCCGCATGGTGAGGAAATATCCCTTCAACATGACTCACGGCTACGAGATTCCGATGAGCGAGTTCGACGGGCTGTATTCCACCATAAGAAAGCTGGATCTGGATTCCACCATGAAGATCAAAGGTCTTTCCAGCGGCAGAGCGGACATCTTCCCCAGCTCGCTCGCGGTCATCAAGGCGGTGCTTTCCCGCTTCGATTTCCCCAAGATCACCATCAGCGGCTGCGGTCTTAGAGAGGGCGCGATGTTCCGCTACGCCGTCCCCGGCGTGGGCGAGAGACCTCTCACCGACGTCCTCGGTCACTCCCTGCACACTCAGATGAAATACTACGACGTCAACATCCCTCATGCGGAACACGTCTACAACCTCTGCATCCAGCTCTTCAAACAGCTCAAAGTGCTGCACAAGATGCCCAGGATGTACGTCAGAGTGTTGAAGATCGCCGCCCTCATGCACGACACGGGGATGCGCATCAAGTATTATCACCACGAGCAGCATTCCTGCTACATCATCCTCAACAGCAACCTCTACGGCGTGCCGCACAAGGACCTCGTGCTCGCGGCGTTCGTGGCGGCGGGACACAGAAAGAACGAGATCGTCAAAGAGGATCTCATGCGCTATAAGGATATGCTCACCGTCGAGGACGTGGACGCCATGCGCAAACTCAGCGTCATCCTCCGCATAGCCGAGAGTTTCGACCGCAGTCAGAGCGGCGTCATCACGGGCATCACCTGCGACGTCCTCGGCGACAGCGTCATCATCAAGACGGAGACGGAAGGGGATTGCTCGCTGGAAGTCAAAGACGCGCTCTCCGCGTCGCAGGAGTTCAAAGCCGCATATGGCAAGAACCTGGAAATTCTGTGAGAGGATAGTCCTCGCCTCCGCGTCGCCGAGAAGGTTGCAACTGCTTTCCGACATCGCGGACGACATCGTGGTCGCGCCCGCCGACATCGACGAGAGCGCGGTGCGCGCACCCTCGCCGCGTGCGCTGGTGCGCAAGCTCTCCTTGCTCAAAGCGTCTGCCGTCGCGGGCAGGGCGGAGAACGAGGGGAGCGTGGTGATAGGCGCGGATACGGTGGTTTATCTCGATAAATTGTACGGTAAACCCCGCGATCGCGCGGATGCGCTGAAAATGCTCGGCGAACTCAACGGGCGCACGCACGCCGTATATACGGGGGTGACGGTGATCGCGCGGGGAGAGGTGAGGACGTTTTCGGTGCGCTCCGAAGTGACCTTCCGCGATATGAGCGAGGAGGAGATCGCGGACTATGTGGATACACATCACCCCTACGACAAGGCGGGCGGTTACGCCATACAGGAAGGGGTGGTCGTAAGGGCTTATAAGGGCAGCCTCACCAACATCATCGGGCTGCCTACGGAAAAACTCGTGAAGGTACTCAAAGAGGTGCAAAGTGGCGCAGATAGAATTGTCGGTTGACCTCGGCAGCAAGTTCATCACCATATGCCAGAAGGGGATAGGTCCCGTGTTGCGCGAGCCTGCCATCGCTCTCGCCGAAAAGAACGGCGACAAGTATGTCATACGCGAGGCGGGCTACCGTGCGGAGAGCATCATGTCCTCCTCCCTCGGCGGCGCGCGCGTCATCGCTCCCGTCAAAGAGGGCATGATCGCGGATGACGAGATGTTCGTCATGCTGCTCAAACATTTCCTGAAAAAGATCCTGCCTTCCGGGGTGTTCGCCCCCAAGGTCAATGCCGTGGTCAGCGTGGCTTGCTCCATGACGAGCGGCGACCGCAGGGCGGTGGAGAAATGCTTTGTCAAGGCGGGCGTCAAAGAGGTCACTCTCGTGGAAGCTCCGCTTTCCCTTCTCGCCTACACGGGCAGCATCGGCGGGCTTTTCCTCGACATCGGCGGCGGCAAGACGGAGGTGGCTGCGGTCACCAACCGAGGCATCGCGTGCGGCGTGACCGTCAACATCGCGGGAGACGCCTTCAATGCCGCCATCATCGACGACATCTATATGAATTACGGCGTCAAACTCGGCGACTACACCGTGGAGAAGATCAAGACCTCCGCTCTCTCCTTCTACCTCAACGACGAGGGTAGCTATGCCGTTTCGGGCGGCGGAAGGGACGGTGCGCCCAAGAGTGTAGCCATCACCGCCGCGGATATGCGTGACGCCGTCCTTCCCCTCGTGGACGACATCATCGAAGTGGTCATGAACGTCCTCGACAGGACACCCCCGGAACTCTCCGCCGAGATCCTCCGCAAAGGCATCTTCCTCACCGGCGGCTCCGCCCGCATCCCCGGACTCAAAGAGTACCTCGAACAAGCCTTCGAACTCCCCCTCACCCACCTCAGCGACGGTCCCAGCAGCGTAGCCATAGGCGGCATGAAGTTTTTGGAGGATAAGCGCTTCCTGAGCGATCTTATCGGCATCAAACTAGACTGAGCGCGCTATTTGGCGCAGAACTTTGTCAGCACCCCTTTTTCGGCTCGTTACGTACGTCCAAGTACGCGCCTCACCGAAAAAGGGGTGCTTTCGCGTTCTGCATCCAAATATCGCGCTCAGTGTATTAGCGTTTGTTCGGCGAATTGCTGTGTCAGAGCCCCCGTCGTGAGACGGGGGTTTTCGTTTTAAAACATACTGCTGACAAGCTGTACGTCTCGCGGGGGAGTCAGATACCCCCTCCTTCCCTTCGGGATAAAGTCTTGTCCTCTGACAGGGGAGTTATTGTCCCCCACCTCCCCTACGGGACTCCTCCCCCACTCGGAATAGAGTTCGCTCCTCCCAAAATGCGGGACTAACTTTCTGATTTTACCAAAAATTTTGGTAATCGCACTCACATAACCAAGCGGATGCCGGTACTAATTGAGCGTCGCTCGTGGGGCGAGGAGGGCGACTCGACGCGCACGAGCGACGCCTCTATTTAGGTATTCATCTAGCTTGCGAGGTCGCAGATCCGCGCCGCGACTTTCAAACGCGGGCGCAAGACGCCCGCGATGAAAGTTTGGCTTTGCGGCGCGTAGTCCCGTCTCCGAAGGAGTGTACGTCATGTTCAAGCACGCCTCAAAGTTCGCATCAGACTGCCTCCGGGAAAGTGCAAGGCGCATTTAAATGGACCGCCAAAAGTGCGGAGCATAAAAGAAAGCGGGCGTATGCCCGCTTTTTCGTGTTATCTTTTTCAGAAAGTTTGTGTTGGTGTGTCAGTGCCTCGCTTCGTCGGGGTGCGGGCCGAGACGGCCTATCGAGGAGACGGCGTCGAGGGCGGCGAGATCCTCCGTATCAAGGGCGAAAGAGAACACGTCCGCATTCTCGACGATGCGGGCGGGGGTGGCGGATTTGGGCAGGGGAAGGATGTCGTGTTCCAGGCAGTAGCGCACCAGCACCTGCGCTTCGGTTTTGCCGTGCTTTTGTGCGACGGCGGCGAGGACGGGATGTCCGAAAGCCCTGCCGCGGCAGAGGGGTGCCCACCCCTCGACGACGATGCCGTGAGCGCGCGAGAAGGCGGCTGCTTCCAGCTGGTCGGCGTCGGTGAAGCCGAAGTGGTATTCGATCTGATTCACCATAGGCGGCACTTTACATACATCAAACAGCACGTTCAAGTGTTGTTTCAGGCAGTTGCACACACCGATGGCGCGGACGCGTCCTTCCTCGTAGAGGTGTTCCAGCGCGCGCCAGGTGTCGATGAAACGGGCGGGGTAGTCGTCCTTGTAGTCCTTGGTGATGGGCCAGTGGATGAGGTAGAGATCGGGTGCCGTCCCCAGCCGTTTCTCGGAGGCGTCGAAGGCGGCGAGAGTGGCGTCATAGCCCTGGTGGGTGTTCCAGACCTTGGTGGTGAGGAAGATGTCGCTCCTCGGGACGGAAGTCGTTTTGAGGGCTTGTCCCACGCCCTCCTCGTTGAAGTAGAACTCCGCGGTGTCGATGTGGCGGTAGCCCGCGTCGAGGGCGGTGAGGACGCTCTCGGTGCAGATGTCGCCGTCCGGCGTCTTATAAGTGCCGAAGCCCACGCAGGGGATCTTGACGCTGTCGGACAAAGTGAATGTGTCGGAAAGAGATGTGTACATAGCGGTCATTTTGCGGTTTTCAGCCCCGGTATGGGCACGTTGATGAAGCGGGGACGTTCCGCACCGACGAAGAAAACGGCGAGTGCGCCCGGTCCCGCGTGCGCGCCGACGAGGTAGCCGACGTTGCAGAACTCCGTCTTTACGCCGGGAAGCGCGGCGGTGATCTTGTCCGCGAGTGCCTGCGCGCCCGCGAGGTCGTCGCCGTGTTCCACGATGATATAGTCGTTGAGTTCGGGCTTGAAGAACTTGACCACCTGTTCCGTGATGGCGGAGAGGGCTTTCTTTTTGCCCATCACTTTGAGGAGGGGCATGATCTTGCCGTAGTGGTTGAGTTCGAGCAAAGGTTTTATGCCCAGCATCGTCCCCACCGCCGCCTCCAGCTTGCTCAGCCTGCCGCCGCGGTAGAGGGTGTTGAGGTCCTCCACGATGAAGAAGTGGTGATAGTTCATCCTGTCCGCTTCCAGCTTGTCCGCGATGGCGTCGAGGGACATCCCGCGCTCCCGCATTTCGAGGGCGTTTTTCACCATAAGTCCCTGCCCGCCGCAGCCGGAGAGGCTGTCCACCACGCGGATGTTGCCGTCGCGGTATTTGACCAGCAGTTCCTTCGCCGCGCCGCACACGTTGTCATAGCTGCCGCTCATGCCGGAAGAGAAGGAGATGTGCAGGATGTCATAGCCCTCCTTCAACAGCCCTTCGAAGGCGTGGATCGCGGCATAAGCCGAAGTCTGTGAGGTGCTCACGGCAGCCCCCGCGCGGAGCGCGCCGTAAAACTCGGAGGGAGAGGGGAGCGCGCCGTCAAAGTAGTCCTTCCCGCCGAGGGAGAAGGGCATGGGCAGGACGGTGACGCCGTTGGAGGAGAAGAACCCCTGCGGCATATCCGCCGCCATATCCGTTGTGATAGCGATCTTTTTCATAAGAACTCCTTTCGGATATGATACCACCGCGGGCGGCACTTTTCAACATTTGCTTTGCATTTGACAAAAACAGACCGCATCTTTCACATTCCGACGTGCGGGCGCGCGTGCCGTGCGTTAAACTGCCCGTATGAGAAAGATCGTTGTGACTTCCGGCAAGGGCGGGGTGGGCAAGACCACCGTCACCGCCTCGCTGGGCAGAAAACTTGCGGACATGGGCTACCGCGTCGTGCTTGCGGATGCGGACGTGGGACTCAACAACCTCGATGTGGTGACGGGCGCGGACAGCAGAGTGGTCTATGACATCGGCGACGTGGCGGCGGGACGCTGCCGCATCTTTCAGGCACTCGTCGCGGACAACGAGAGCACCGCGCGCATACTTCCCTCTGCGGGCGGGGGAGAGGAGATGTCGGCGCAGGCGTTCAGAGGGGTGATAGACTCCCTCACGGACTGCGACTTCGTGTTCATCGACTGTCCCGCCGGCATAGAGAACGGCTTTCACCGCGCGGTGTCGGCGGCGACGGAAGCCATCGTGGTCACCACGCCCTCCGCTTCGGCGATACGCGATGCGGACAAGGTGCTGACGCTGCTCTCCGCTTATCGGTTGGAGGACATCTCCCTTGTGGTCAACCGCATACGTCCGGATATGACGGCGCGGGGAGAGATGATGAGGGCGGATGACATCGCGCGTCTGCTCGGCACTCCCGCGGTGGGGGTGATCCCGGAGGACGACTGCGTGACTTTATATCAGCAGTTGGGCAGAGTGCCTGATTTCGCACTCTCGGAAAAGGCGTTCGCGCTGCTTGCCAAAAACATCGCCGACCGCACCAAGAAATGTGCGGAGATCAGGATGCCCCTGAGGAGGAGAAGAAGATGGTTCTGAAACCCGCAAAGCTGATGGAAGAGAGGATGAAAGAGATGCTCATCAGAGACAAGGCGGGTGTGGGGGAAGGCTTTTCCGCCGCGCTTTCCGGGGATGTGGGCAGGGTGTTGGGGGACTATTTCGAGCTGGTCTCCCGTCCCGCTGTCAAAGTGGCGAGGGGAGAGGACGGGGCATACGAGGTGACCGTGACCGCGCGCGCCTCCGCCGTAAAGCGGTTCCGCACCACCGAGGAGCTGCCCTCTCCCGTCATTCCCTCCTGATGCGTCATAATCCCGACGGGCGCGGAATAGGCTTTAAGGCGAGGTGAATTATGGATTTTGACCAAACCAAAAAGATCCAAGTCGAAGTCAGCGAGAACGTCATTGCCGAAAAGAGGACGGATGAGCGTCCCGCTCCGAGAAGGAGAGGGAATTTCCTGAAAGGGATAGATCCTCTCGACATCGCCCTGCTTCCCGTGGTCATAGGGGTGTTCGTCTCCCTCGGTTTCCTCTTTGCGGGGCTGTTCGGAGGCACGGCGGAGATCGCCACGGTGTCCGAGATAGGGAAAGCGGTGGCGTCAGTGATCTGATGCGTTTCAGGATACATCCCCTCTTTTACCTTCTGACGCTCCTGCTCCTGCTTTTCGGGCAGGCGAGGGCGTTGCTCTGGGCATTCGCCGCCGTGGCGGTGCACGAGGCGGGACATGCCGCCGCCGCCCGTCTGCGCGGCTATGCCGTCAGGTCGCTCACGCTCTATCCCTACGGTGCGGCGATGAGCCTCAACGAGGAGATGGATCCCGTCTCCGGCATAATAGTGGGGCTGGCAGGTCCCGCCGCAAATCTGCTCGCCGCCGCCGCGCTGCTCGCGCTGTGGTGGCTTTTTCCCGCCGTCTATCCCTTCACGCGGGCATTCTTGTACGCCAATGTCGGCATCGCTCTTTTCAATCTCCTTCCCGTCTATCCGTTGGACGGTTCGCGCGTGGTGGCGGGAATGGCGTCCCGCAAGCTCGCCGCCGTCAAAGGGATGCAGAAGGCGGGAGTGATGCTCGGCATACTGCTTTTCCTGCTGTTCGTGCTTTCGGCGGTGTTGGGCGCGGTGAGTTTCACCCTCGGTGTCACCGCAGTGTTCCTATTTGCGGGCGCGGCGTTCGGCGGCAGAGAACAGGCTTACGTCAGCGTGCTTGCCGCCAAGGGCAAGAACTATCTCGCGGGAGTGCGTGAAAGGACGGTGCTGGTCTCCCGCGACGCGCCCCTCGTGCGCCTTTTCCATTATGTGGACGGGCGCAGCGTCACCACGTTCAAGGTGGTGGAGAGAGGAGAGGACGGAGTGCGGGAATGTGCGGTTCTGGGCGAGGAGGATGTGCGCGCCGCGGCGGGGAGAGGAAGGCTCTGCCGCACGGTCGGAGAGTGTCTATCGGAGCGCGCGGGAGAGCGCGCGCATCCTCTCCCGCCCGCGCGAGGAGAGGGAGAGCCGTCCTACATCGAGGAGAGAAGAAAAAGAGAAAAGAGAAGGAGGATGCCTTCCCCCTTCCGCCGCGGGCGGCACGGAGTTGACATATCCCGAAAATTGCATTAAAATAGCACACGAAAAAAACGTGCGCGCGCACGGGAGGCGGACAATGTTGTACATCGGCGTGGACATCGGCGGAATGAGCGTGAAGGCGGGGATCGTGGACGAGAAGGGGAACATCCTTTTCAAGGACACCGCCGTCACGGACGCGAAAGCCCCTGCGGAGAAGATAGTCTCCGACATCGCGGAACTCGTGCGTTCGGTCGCCGAGCGCGGCGGGGTGAGCCTCTCCGACATCGGAGGCGTGGGCGTGGGTTCGCCCGGTTCCGTGGACGATGCGGCGGGCGTGGTGCGTTACAGCTGCAACATCAATTTCGTGAAAACTCCCGTCGCGGGGATGCTCGCGGAGGCTCTCGGCGTCGGGCGCGTCAGGATAAGCAACGACGCCAACTGCGCCGCTCTCGGCGAGACGGTGTTCGGCGCGGGACGGGGAGCGAAAAACAGCGTCACAGTCACCCTCGGCACGGGGGTGGGCACGGGCATCGTCGTGGACGGCAGGCTGCTCACGGGCAACAGGTCCGCGGGCGCGGAGGGCGGACACGTCATCATCAAGGCGGGCGGCGAGAAGTGCGGCTGCGGCAAACGCGGATGTTTCGAGGCGTACGCCTCCGCGACCGCGCTCATAAGAAGGACGGCGAGAGCCTCCGTGCGTCACCCGGAAAGTCTGCTCGCAAGGCTGGTCGCGGAGCGCGGCATTGACGGCAAAACGGCGTTTATCGCCGCAAAAGCGGGAGATAAAACCGCGAAACGCGTGGTTGCGGAATATATACGCTATGTCGGCATAGGTCTCGTCGGGTTCGCCAACGTCTTTTATCCCGAGGTGTTCATCATAGGCGGCGGCATCTCCAAGGAGGGGGACGCGCTCATCCTTCCGCTCAGGGACTTCGTGCGCAGGAACGCATACGGCGCGGAGTTCAATCCCCCCATCGACGTGGTGGCGGCAAGCCTCGGCAACGACGCGGGCATCATAGGCGCGGCGGCACTCGCCATGGGTGACTGAACCCGCCTTTCATCGGATGAAAAATTTTGAGAATAGATCTTTTCCCCTGCTTTCGCGGGCGGAAAAACCCGCCAGGTATACGGGCGGTGAGTGGAACGCGGTGAGAAAGACGGAGAACGTCCGCGCGCGTTTCTGCCTTTGTTTTCCCGATCTTTACGAGATAGGCATGAGCAATCTCGGGATGCAGATATTGTATTCCGAGATCAATTCCATTGACGGATTCGCCTGCGAGAGGTGTTACGCTCCCGCAGAGGACATGGCGGCTCTGCTCCGCTCCGAGGGGAGGCGGCTCTCCTCGCTGGAATCAGGCATCCCCCTCAAAGATTTTGACATCGTGGGCTTTTCCGTGCAGTTCGAGCTGCTCTACACGGGCATACTTTACATGCTCGACCTTGCGGGCATACCCTTTCGCGCGGAAGAGAGGGGAGAGGAGTTCCCCATCCTGCTTGCGGGTGGTCCCTGCGCCGTCGATCCCGAGCCTTTCGCGGACTTTTTCGATTGCATAGTGATAGGAGAGGGTGAGGGGGTGGATTCCGCCGTCCTCGCGCTCGCGGCGGAGGGCAAAGAGAAGGGGTGGAGCAAGAGGGAGATCCTCGCCCGCGCTAAGGAGATCACGGGGGTGTACGTCCCCGCCCTGCACAAGAAGGGCGAAAAAGTGACCAAGGCGGTGTTTGCGGATTTCGAGAACGCGCCCTATCCTCTCCGTCCCGTCGTCGCCAACACCGAGGCGGTGCATGACAGGGCGGTCATCGAGCTTTACCGCGGGTGCGCGAGCGGGTGCAGGTTCTGTCAGGCGGGCTATTATTACCGCCCCATACGCGAGCGTTCGCCCGAAAAGTGCACGGAGCAGGCAAAGGCGATAGTCCGCAACACCGGCTACGGCGAGATCGCCATGTGTTCCCTCTCCACGGGGGACTATTCCGGGCTGCACGCGCTCATGGACGGTCTCAGGGATTTCGTGCATGAGAAGAGGGTGAATCTCTCTCTGCCCAGCCTCAGACTTTCGAGCTTTTCCGGGGACATCGCGCAGGAGTCCAGGCGCAGTTCCCTCACTTTCGCTCCGGAGGCGGGTACGCAAAGGCTGAGGGACGTCATCAACAAGAACGTCACGGACGCGGAGATAGACAACATCGCCAAGGCGTTCGAGGCGGGATATGACAGCGTCAAGCTCTACTTCATGCTTGGGCTGCCCACCGAGACGGACGAGGACATCGCCGGCATCGCCGCCATATGCGCGAGGCTCAGAGAGTTGTATTTCAAGACGAGAGGGAAGCGCGGTCCGAACATCTCCGTGTCCTGCGCCGTGTTCATCCCCAAGCCCTGCACTCCCTTCCAATGGGAGGCGCAGATCTCCTTCGACGAGATGTTGCGCAAGCAGAACTATCTGCGCGGGTTGCTCCGCCGCATCAAGGGAGTGTCCTTCTCCTGGCACGGGGCGGAATCCTCCGTGCTGGAAGCCGCTCTCGCGCGCGGGGACAGACGGCTCTCGCAGGTGATAGAACGTGCCTACGTCCTCGGCGCGAAATTCGACAGCTGGTCGGAGAAATTCGATTGGGAGGCATGGCAGCGCGCGTTTGCGGACTGCGGGCTGGATATGGAGGAATATACGGGCACACGCGACACCGAGGAGGAACTCCCGTGGGATTTCATAGACGCGGGAGTGTCCAAGCGTTATCTGCTCGCACAGCGCGCTCTCGCCTATGAAGGCGTGACCACGCGCTCGTGCAGAGAGGGCTGCAACGGCTGCGGCGCGAACAGATTGGGGAGGTGTACGATAGAATGATAGTGCTGCGCTACTCCCGTCTGGGGACGAGAAAATATCTTTCGCACATCGACGTCCTGCGCGATTTCGGGCGCATAGTGCGCCGTGCGGACATCCCTGTTGCCTATTCCGAAGGGTTCAACCCCCACGCGCTCCTTTTCTTTTCGCCGCCCACTCCCGTAGGGGTAAGCTCGGTTGCTGAGTATGTGGGCATAGGTACGGCAGCATCGTCCGAGGAGACGCTCGCGCGGTTCAATGCCGCCGTGACGGAGGAGATGAGGGCGAGCGAGGCTTTCCTCACCGCCAAAAACCCCAATCTCGCGGGCAGGATCGTCGCCGCGGACTATGTTTTTCCTTTCCCCGCGGACGCGTTCCGGCCCGAAGAGGGACTCACTCTCGACTACGTGAAAAAGGGCGAGAGAGTGGTGGAGGAGGCAGGCGACAGGATATTTGCCGCGGGAGAGCGGGAGGGGAGGTTGCTCCTCACCCTCGCGTGCGGGAACGTCACCCTGCGCGCGGACAGAGTGTTCGCCGCGCTGAAAGAGCGTACGGGCATCGCCGCCGACATAGGAGAGGTGATAAAGACGGAACAGTACGTCCGCGAAAACGGCGCGTTGGTCGCCGTCCCCCAATGGTTGAAGGGGCTGTGAGAAAATAAGTTTTCGGAGCATAAAAAAGCATGAAAAGGCTTTTCATCGAGTACAATCCCTATTTCGTGAGGGTGGCTCTCGCGGAGGACGGCGAACTCGTCGAATTCGGCGTGGAACACGTCACCGCACGCAGCCGCGTCGGCAACATCTACAAGGGCAAGGTGGAGAATGTCATCGGCGGCATGAAGGCGGCTTTCGTCAATGTCGGGTTGGAGCGCAACGGTTTCCTCTATCTCGGCGATGGCGAGGAGAGCGTCAAAGTGTCCGCGGGCGACATCGTGATGTGCCAGGTGGTGAAAGAGCAGATGGGCGCGAAGGGCGCGCGTCTCAGCACGGATATCTCCATCGCGGGCTACACCGTCGTCCTGCTGCCCACGGGCGGGTTCAGAGGGGTGTCGAGAAAGATAGAGAACGATGCCGGACGTGCGCGGCTTGAGGGACTCGTCGCCGCCAAATGTCCGCAAAATATGGGGTTTATCGTGCGTTCTGCGGCAGTTAAAGCCTCGGATGAGGAAATTCTTGCCGAACTCGACAGCCTCATCAACATCTGGCGGCGCATAGAGGAGGACTATCGCAAAGCGTCGCCGGGCAGCGTCGTTTTCCGCGAAGCGCAGCTCATCGAGCGCACCATACGCGACAATTTCGCGGAGGAAGTGGACAGGATCGTGGTGGACGATCCTCTGCTCGCGGAGAGGTTGTCCGCACGTATGCGCGGCGTCGAGGTGGAGTATTATCCCGGCAGCCGCAAGATATTCCGCGCCTTCGGGCTGGCGGGGCAGATAGACAAGCTCGCGGACAGGAAGGTGATGATAGAGGGCGGGGCTTATCTCGTCATCGACCGCACCGAAGCTCTCACCGTCATCGACGTCAACACGGGCAGGTTCGTGGGCGGCAAGGACCTTGAGGACACCGTGTTCAGGACCAACATCGCCGCCGCGGAAGAGGTGGCGAGACAGCTGCGCGCACGCAACATCAGCGGCATCGTCATCGTGGACTTCATCGACATGCAGTCCGACGAACACCGCAAAGCCGTGGTGGAGAGGTTGCGCGAGTGCCTCAAACGCGACAGGCTCAAAACCTCTGCCGTCTCCATGACGGGGCTGGGGCTTGTGGAACTCACACGCAAGCGCACCCGCCTTTCCGCGGACACTTTCATGCTGGAACCCTGCGAGAGCTGCGAGGGCGGTTTCGTGGTCTCCACCGTGCATCTCGCGCTCAGGATCAGGGACGACATCGTGGATTTTTCGTTGGAAGATCCCAGCCGTTCCATCATCGCACGCGTGCATCCGCGCATTATCGAGTGCGTGTTCCGCTACGGCATCATGGCGCGCGAAGCCGCCGAGATATGGCGGGGCAGACGGGTGTATCTCATCCCCGATCCCTCCCTCCCGCGCGACGGGCTTGTCATCTCGGGCAGCGACGAACGAGTGCTCACTCTGCCTGCCGAAGCGCGGCTTGTCTACTGATTGTTCTTGCGGAATGTGCCGCATTGTGCTATCATCAATTTGTCGCATTCCGCGGCGCATAGAGGTGAAGAATGAAAGCATGGCATATCGAGAATCTGGAACGCATCAAACTTGTCGAGAGCGTGCTCCCCAAGCGGGAAGGTGAGGTCAAGCTCAAAGTCTCGAAAGTGGCGATCTCGTCCACCGATTTTGCCTATTTCGCCACCGATTCCCCCAATAAGGATGCGGGGCTTACCGTCCCCGGTCACTCCGCCGTTGCGTATATGTCCGAGGACAATCCCGACCTCGCCCTCAAAATGGGCGCGCGCGTCGTGGTCAGCCCCTTCGTCAAGTGCATCGAACACGGCGTGAGCAAGGTCAGAGTGCTGGGTGTGGACGAGAACGGCTTGCTCTCCGACTTCGTGTCCGTCCCTGCCGAGAACGTCTACGCGCTCCCTGACGGCATCCCCGACGACGAGGCTATCTTTGCGGAGTACATCGCCCTCGGCAACAACGTCCTCAACAGCCTGGAAGCGGGCAAGGGCGACTTCGTCGTCATCGTCGGCGCAAGCACCCTGGGGCTTATCCTTGCGCAGCTCGCGCTGTATTATCAGATGATCCCCATCCTCGTCGACCTCGATGCCGAAAAGCTCGCTCTCGCCACCGGCTGGGGCGTCTATTACACCCTCAACCCCACTTACGACAACCTCGAACGCCGCGTGGAGGAGATCACGGGCGGCAGGATGGCGGAAAGCTCCGTCTACGTCGGCGACGGCGTGCCTTTCAATATGGCTCTGCGCCTTGTGAAGGACAAGGGCGAAGTGGTCGTCGCGGGCTATTCCGTGCGCGCGGGACACACCATCGACGTCAGCGTCGTCATGCAGAAGCAGCTCCGTCTCATCGGCGTTGCGGACGGCTACGGCGAGATGTCCTCCGCCATCAACCTCCTCGCCAACCGCATCGTCAAGACCGACGGTCTCATCAACACCCGCATCGATTTTTCCGCCGTCCCCGAAATGGTCGTGCAGTGTGCGGAGTATCCTTATCAGTACAATAAGATCGTCGTCAACATCGACTGAGGGCACTATTCGGCGAATAACTGCGTCAGAGCCGCGTCCCCGACCGCTTATGTACAAAGAGTACACCGCGCGCCCGTGGACGCGGCTCTTCCTTGTTCTTCATCCGAATATTGCCCTCAGTTCTGAGCGCGCTATTCGGCGAATTGCTGTGTCAAGTGCCTGTGGTCTGAACAGTCACGTACGGAAAAGTACGCTCCTGTCCATCCCGCAGGCACTTTCCTTCACTTCATCCGAATATTGCCCTCAGTTTTGAGCGCGATATTTGGATGCAGAACGCGAAAGCACCCCTGCTATCGGGGTCCCCACAAAGCGGCGCAACAGGCGAGCACGCTTTGTGGGGAAAAGGAGCAACCGCGCGCAAGCAAAAGGAAAGCCACTCTTTCGAGTGGCTTTCTTGCAGTTTAGCGCGGCTTGCGACGTAGGCGCGTACTTAAACGTACGTAACGAACCGAAAAAGGGGTGCTGACAAAGTTATGCGCCAAATAGCGCGCTCAGTCCAGGAGGGTGTCGTGGATCAAAGCATAGGTCTGCGACGCCTTGTCCACCCAGCTCTTGTAGAGATATTTGGCGAGCTGGCGGTTGGCGACGACGAGTTTCAGCTCCATGAGAGTGGCGATGTCGCTGTTGATCTTCATGATGACGGTGTAAGTGCCGTCGGCGTTCTTGGAGTAGTCGCAGAAATAGGATTGCCGTTTCTTGTAGCGCATCCTGTTCTCGCGGGCGTAGGCGTTGATGTCGTCGCGGATGGAGATGGGGATGCGGGTGAAAAAGAGTGCGAGGCAGCCGATGCCGTCCTGCGTGATGTTGATATACTCGCTCTTCGGGACGCGGTAAAGGAGATTGGTGTCGATGAGTTCGCCGAGATACTGCTTGCAATCCATATAGGTCAGCCAATCGTTTTCGGACGTGCAAATGTCCAGCAATGCCGACTCCGAGAGGGAGATCGCCATTCTGTCGAAAACGAAAAGGATGATGAGCTTTTGGACCTTGTTGTCCAAATGCGCGGGAATGCCGTCTTGCTCGAAACTCACGTTTTTCCTCCTGAAATTGCTCGGCGGAAAGGAGAGGAAAAGTTCCCCGCATCACGATCCGTCAAGGATAGGATTTTATCACCAAATCCTGCGCTTTTCAATACTTTGTGCGAAAAATTTTGCACGGCACTACTTGTAGTGAGGAGGATCCGGCGCACGCACAAAGCGGACGCGGCGGAAAAGAAGGGGAGGCCGGGCTTTTGTTTTAAATACACGCATCGTGTGCCTTTGGGGGATGCGCGGGAGGAGGTTGCCCTCTCTCCGCTTGAAACACGATGCGTGTTCCAAGCGGAGAGCGTCCGTTTTGTGGCGGGCGCGGGACGTCGGCTTTGTCGAGTCGGGTGCGGGCGCGCGTTCGTTGCACATGTCGCTGCAAGCGCGCGAGTGCCGCCACCACTTGGTGTACGTCAGTCCGACGCGATCGCGCGGAGCGCAACAATCGCCGGACCTTCGGTTCGGCACATTGGTGCTGCCGCTACCTAGGTGTATGTTAGCCCGACGCGATCGGCGCGGAGCGCAGCGATCGCCTGACCTTCGGTCCGGCACTCGGATAGTCGCCGCCCTGCTGCTCCGGTGCGTCTCCGAGGAAGAGACATTACGCTTGGGGACACACCCGGACATTTACAATTAAATGCACCGAAGGCTGCGGGTGAGACCGCAGCCTTCGGCGCACTATTATTAAAAGTTCGAGGCTGAGGGGCATATGCCCCTCGCGGTGTGCAGAGGCGGCACCCCTGCCCGGGTCAAAGGGTGGGGCCCATTGGACATCCCTCGCAGGGGTCAAGGGTGGGGGAAAAGACTCTTTACAGTTAATGTGTTCGGTGTTACAATATAAAAAACGCACGCAATGCGGTGGAAGCGGAGGCGAATGTGAAAAAGAACGGAAAGAGAACGATCGTCGCGGCAGTCGCGGTGATGTTGGTCATGGCGTGTGCGCTGTTTACGCTGTCTGCATGCGACGAAAGCTCGACTCTTGGCACCAAGGATGAGCGTTCCGATCCCGCATATGTAGAGTTCGGGATGTTCCCGCAGACCGTGAAGGCAGACGATGTGACGGTGGACGAGAGCTCTGCGGATGCAAACGGATGGTATCTCGGGAGCGACGGTGCCCGTTATGCAAAGGTAACGGCGGCACCGCATGGTTCGTGCGCATTTTCAACCGGCGCGGCGGTGGAAAGCGGCAAGACTTACTATTTCAAAGTCGAGCCCATTCGTTGGCAGGTGCTGTCCGATGCGGACGGTACGATGTTTTTGCTGGCCGACAGAGTGCTTGCGAACATGGCATATGACGCCGACTGCGCCGATTACGCCGAGAGCGACATCAGAGCGTGGCTCAACGGCGATTTTCTGACGGCGGCATTCAACGCCGAAGAGAGCGCCGCCATCCTCGTCACCGAGGTGGACAACAGCGCGGCAAGCACGGGATTTGCAGACAATGACAATGCCTGCGAGAATACAAACGACAAGATTTTTTTGCCGAGCCGCGCCGAAATGATCTCGACGGCATACAACTTCCTGAAAGATGACGGTCCCGACCGTTTCCGTGAACGCGAAGTGAGCGATTACGCAAAAGCTACCGGCGCATACGCCCATCCCGAAAAGAGCGCCGACGGCGCGCAGAATTATTACGGTAACGGCTGGTGGTGGCTGCGTTCGCCTATCGATTGGAGCGATGATGTCGCCTGCGCCGTGCATGTCAACGGCATAGTCCGCTACGGCAGCGCCGATTACGTCAGTCTCGCCTATATCGGCGTCGTCCCCGCCCTTAAAGTGCCTTCTTCCGCTCTGGCATAGTTTGATCGCGGGGGGACTTATTCCCTCATATCTCAAGTATTTTATAATAACAATGCGCCGAAGGCTGCGGGAGGAACCGCAGCCTTCGGCGTACTATTATTAAAAGTTCGAGGCTGAGGGGCATATGTCCCTCGCGGTGTGCAGGGGCGACGCCCCTGCGGGATCAAAACAAAGTTGCCGCAAAAATCACTTGGCTAGCATGGTGTCCAGGCACTTGACGAAGAACTGCGTCGCCTTTTCGAGCTGATCGACGTGCAGGCGTTCGTTGATGCCGTGGATGCGGGACTGGTCGTCCAGCGAGTTGATGAAAGGTCCGAAACGGAACACGTTGTCCGTCAGCGGATTGTAGAACCTCGCGTCCGATGCCGCGATGAACATATACGGCGCGACCACGATGTCGTCGAAAGTGTTAACTATGGTGTCGCGCAGGCGATTGTATGCCGTGCAATGCACGTCCGCCTCCGGGGACGGATCGGAGTAAGTGAGCAGGTTGACTTCCACCTTGCTGCCCAGGAGCTTATTAAGATAGCGTTTGATGTCCGCGCCCGTCTCGCCGGTGATGATGCGGAAGTTGATGTTGGCGCGCGCCTCTTTGGGGATGACGTTGCGCGCGTCGCTGCCCCAGAGCATGGTGGGCGCGAAGGTGGAGCGCACCAGCGCGTTGGTCATGGGCGCGACTTTGGTGAAAACGAATTTGAGCAGCGGCGAGAACACGTCGCGGTTGGTGAGGACGAACTTGAACGCGCCTTTGCAATAGGGAGAGAGCGACTTGAAGGTCTCCTTGGTCATGGGCGTCCAATAGGTTTTCATGGGGTGGCTCTCCACCTTGGCGACCGCCTTTGAGAGCAGACCGACGGCGGTGGGAGGCTTGGGGTTGGAGGCGTGTCCGCCCGCCTTTTTGACGACGAGTTCGAGGTCGCCGTTGCCCTTCTCGCACGCGCCTATGAGCGCGACGGTGTGGGGGATGCCGAGGAGTTTGCCGTCCAGCACGGTGCCGCCCTCGTCGATGACGAACTCCATCTCCACGCCCTTTTCTTTGAGGTGTTTGACGATGGAGGACGCGCCGACGGTGGAATTGCCGGGTTCCTCGTCGTGTCCGAAGCAGAGATAGAGGTCGCGGTCGAATTTCTTGCCGTGCGCGAGGTGATATTCCACCGCTTCCAGCAGGGCGATCATGTGGCTCTTCATGTCCTGCGCGCCACGCCCGTAGATGTAACCGTCCTCGGTGAGCACGCCCTCGAAGGGATCATGCTCCCAGCCGTCCTTGGGGGCGGGGACGACGTCGATGTGACTGAGATAACACCCGCCTTTGAGGGAAGGATCGGTGCCTTTGAGGCGGTAGATGATGGAGTAGCCCGCGATGATCTCGCGCTCCGCCGCCGCGTTGAGGAGGGGATAGGTTTTTTCCAGCCAATCGCGGTAGTCGATGAAGGGTTGGATGTTGTCTACATAATCCTCCGTCATCGAGACGGTGGGGATGCGGATGGCTTCTCTCAGATGCTGCACGGCAGCCGCCTTGTCGATGGGGGCGAGGTCCTGTGCCTTTCCGGGAGCGACCTTGGGACGGTTGAGAACGGTGCGCACGATGAGCGCGGCGAAGAAGAGAACGATGATCCCTGCGATGACGCCGCCTATTATCGCGCCTATGGTTTCGGGAGTCATGATATATCCTCCTAGTGAGATTTCATAAAGACATTATACACGTGTGCGGGCGCAATTTCAAGAGCGGAAAGCAGAGAGGGGCAATGACGGTCGAAAAGTAAAAAAAAGAGGACGCATCACGCCCCGATATAGCTTTCTCGGGCAAGGCGATAAGAATGGGGGAGAAAAGCCCGCAAAAAGCCCGCCGCGCCCTCGGTTGCCCGCAAAATGCGCAAGAGGAATGGAAAACGTCGCGCATCGCCGTAAATGCGCCTATGAGTGGGAAGAGGGGCAAAATCACGTGATTTTTGACCGCAATATGCAAGAAAGCGTTATCCGCGGCTTTTTGGCAGCGGAAAGGGGAGAATACGCCGCGGATATTCCTTTCCCGCTCCGCAAGCCCCTTTCCGCACCCCGCGCCCGATTTTTCCACAAGAAAGGAGAAAAACCTCCGCAATTTTTCCTCCCCACTGTTTGCGCGCAAAAGTATTCTACATTTCGCGCAATCTGAGAATAATATTTTGCCGAGTGTTCTAAAAATAGGATTTTTACAGAGAAGTCTTATCAAAATTTCCGCATTTGAGAATAGTCGTCCTCGTCCCTCGTCCCTCTCTCGCCCTTGCCGCCCGTCCTCCGCCGCGCTCATCCCTCACGCGATGCACCGCAGCCGCCGCGCATTTTCTCTTTCCCCCGTCCCGCCGCAATGCCCGCGCCAACCCGATTCCCGCGCAATATATGAGAAAGCAATTTTCCGCACCTGAACTCTTGCAGACCTGTCTTTGTGTTTTGCAAGGGCTGTGTCGGGCGTGCAAAGGCTGTGTCGGTCGGGCATGTGTGCAAGCGGGCGAAGGGCGGCGAGAACGGTTTTGATCCGCCGTGCGGTCGCCGTTGTTGCAGGGGTGTATGTCGACTCGATCTTGTTCGGTGCGGACGGTGTTGTGCGGATCGGTTGACAACGGAGGGGGATCGATGTATATTGTTATTGTCCTTAGCGGCGTTGACTTTCGAGCGCGGCGGGCAGTTTAACTATCAAGCGGGCATCCGCATTCAGGTTTCATTCATCGGAAACGACATCCCAACAATGTGCAACCCCATTGCAACACTGTCGGTTTTGTTTGCGCGCGTTGCGCAGCATCCGACGACTCGTCGCTTCAAGTGCGGCGGAAACAAAAAAAATCATGGAGAAAACATTATGCGTGAAGAAATGAGTTTTGAAGTCAAGAAGGCGAATGCGATCAAATTGCTGGAAAAGTACAAGTTCAACGAAGAGGTGCTGCAGATCTACCGTGACCTTAAAGAGGATGACGAATGGACAGTCGTCAAGTTTGAAGTGATCGACGAGCTGAACTATCCGGACGGTCACGGAGAAAAAGAGATATTGCGTTTTATGAAGTGTAATGATCTCGACGATTTGAGTGACAAGTATAATGCCGAGCATTTTGAGGTCTGTCTCACCTGGGAAGAGAGCGGCATGTGACAGCATTAAAAGTGACAAAAAAATAAAGCACCAAATTGTTTGGTGCTTTATTTGTGGTCTTTGGATGGACGCCGGTCTCAAAAGAGATGTCCCATCATTCGAAGACAGCGGTGGCGAATTTTCTGTTGTCAAAGACCTTATGCCTTCATTATATGTTTGTCTGTGAAAAAGTCAAGCAATTTAGAGTTGAGTGAAACTGGGATGGCGGGCTTCATTTTGGCATGAAAAAAATAAATATATATATGTCATCGCATCAAAAGCACAATATATGGTCGTAGGGCATTTGAAATCCATTGCTGTTGAAAAAAAGATTGACAATCAACATAAATCGCAATAAAATTAAAATAGCATTTATGCTATAATGCTGACTAAAATAAAGAAGGAGGTGAATACTTTGTTTGAACTGATCCCGTATGAAAAATCATCTGGAAAGTGTCCTATAAAAGATTTTTTGAAGGATTTAATCAAATACGGGACAGAAATAATGGCAAAGTACAAAGCCTGTGAAAATCTATTGAGAGAATATGGCAACCGTGTAAATGAAGTAAGAAAAGAAACCGCGAAATATATTGGGGATAAGCTCTTTGAATTGCGCGTGGATGACATAAGAGTTTTCTTTTTTTACGTGACAGGTCATAAAATAGTGTTGCTGCACGGCTTTATAAAAAAGACGAACAAAACTCCACAAACAGAAATAAATAAGGCCATGGCAGAAATGAATGATTATCAACGGAGGTATGGATGATGAAAACGATGGATGAAGTGTGGGCAGAACTGATGGCAGAGGATGCAAGTGGACAAATTGAAGCTGCAAAAAAAGCTGGTGACATAATTGCTCAACTTATTATTGAGCGGCACAATTTAGGATTAACCCAAAATGAACTGGCAGAAAAAGCAGGATTGACGCAGTCTGCAATAGCCCGGCTTGAGAAACTCGATGCATTGCCTCGTTTAGATACATTACTCAAAGTGGTTAATGCGCTGGGGCTTGAGCTTATACTAGTTGATAAGCAAAGTGCTATCACATGTTCCGAGCAGAGCTATACAATGCTGGACAAATATACAATAAGCGAAACTGACAAATTCTATATATATCAACAGCAGGTGGCGTAATGGCAAAGGTAGGATTAAAAGGTATCAAAGTAGTTGCAGCGAATTTCAAAGACAATAATTTGCAGGCAACTGAATTTACTCTCGCACCCAAACTAACGCGAAGAATTAGCGGCGCAGATGGAGTCCATTTTGTTTTACGTTTAGAGGCTGCGTTGCATTCTACGGAAACACATCCATTCCCGTTTGAGCTTGATTGTATAATTGATGGTTACTTTGAAATAACTGAAGCCGAGGGGAATGAGGCAATAGCTTTTTTGAACACACAAGGAACGCAAATGTTATTTCCTCATTTGCGTGCGTTGGTTTCGACGCTAACGGCTGCATGCATGGTCAATACGGTTATTCTGCCTATTATAAGCGTTGAGGATTTCAAAGAGACGAGTTGATTGTTTCCTTCATTTACTATGTGTTTGGTGAAATATCAGCGAAAAGAAAGGGCACTAGTTGGCGTCCTTTTCCTTTTCTTTGAGTTCCGAAACTTGTCGTTCAAGCTCGGCGATCCGTTCGGCTTTGGTGGGCTTGCGTTCGCGGGGCGGGCGCGGTTCATGGGCTTTCAGAGGCAAATACAGGGCAATCAACAATGTGATTGTTGCGGTAATAAGTAAAGTGGCGAACAAGATATAGATTGCAGCGTAGGCGTGCCAAGACGGAACATAAGCCGAAAAACGCAGGTTTTGTGCCGGTATGACTATTGCATATATGCTAAAAGGCAAAGAGCACGCGAGTAAGAAATTGGTTTTATAGGCAAGGCATGTACCTACAATCGCAATAATGAAAAGGGCGAGAGGAAAGATTCTATAAAAAACGACATCAAACATAGAGGTTTCGCCGCTTTTTACGTATTGAAGCATATCGGAAAATGACAGCATACTAGTAAAAAAACCGAATACACCATTACCTCCCGTGTCGAATATTGCATAGGGAACGAAATAGAGAAGTGCAAACAGCGCAATAAAAACGGATAAGATGAGTAACTTGCGCTTGTTGAAGCCATCGCGAACAAACATAAGTAATCGGATCATAAAGCACCTCCCAAGTTGGTTTTAGTATAGCATGGCAGAGCGGCGGGGGGCAAGAAGGAGTTCTGAGGTGGGGGATTTTCAGGGGGGAAAGGTTTTGATTGACAGAGAGGGCGGCAAGGTTTAATATCTTTATTAAGTGCAGGCGCGAGTGTGGGCGCGTGGGACGCGCGTTTATATGATGTCTGCAACTTAGATAAGCGCGCATGCGTGTGTGAACGCAAGCGGCGGACACAGGTCATCGAAAGCCGCGGAATCGGAACGCACGAGGCGGTTGCGTGAAAGTAGCTCCGAGGCAAGCCCGAAGCGGCTTGCGGGATGTGCCGACCGAGAGGGCGGAGTGCAAATGGCGAGTCCCTGCGGCGGAGTGCGCGATGTGCGCGAGCGCAAGCGGAGGACACAAACCGAGCGTCGCGGGAAGGGAATGCAATGCCGGGATGGTGCCGAGTGCGCGCGCAAGGCGGGGCGTCCGTGTGAGCGGCGCATGCGACAGGCAGGAGCAGCGTCCCGGAGGGCGCGCAAAGGCGGGCGGTCTGCCCCTAAAACAAGAATCAAAAACTGCGCGGGCGAGTCGTCCGTGCGTCGGAGGTAGAAATGAAATTCGAAAACAAAGGCCTTCAGAATTTCGTCGACGAGAGCGTCGCTCTCTGCACGCCCGATAAGGTCGTGCTCATCGACGGCAGCGAGGAACAGCTCGAAGCGTTGAGAGCGGAAGCGTGCTCCACGGGCGAGATGATCAAGCTCAATCAGGAGCTTCTGCCCGGGTGCTATCTGCATCGCACCGCGGTCAACGACGTCGCGCGCGTCGAAGGACGCACCTTCATCTGCACCGAGAAGAAAGAGGACGCCGGTCCCACCAACAACTGGATGCAGAAGGACGAGGCTTACAAGATGCTGAAAGGCATCTTCAAAGGCTCCATGAAGGGCAGGACGATGTATGTCATCCCCTATTCCATGGGCGCGGTGGGTTCTCCCTTCTCCAAGATCGGCATCGAGCTTACGGACAGCATTTACGTTGTGCTGAACATGGCGATCATGACGCGCGTGGGTCAGAAGGTGCTGGATACCCTCGGTCCCGACGGCGACTTCGTGCGCGGTCTGCACTCCAAGGCGGACATCGACGAGGAGAAGAGGTACATCTGCCAATTCCCGGAGGACAACACCATCATGTCCGTCAACTCCGGCTACGGCGGCAACGTGCTGCTGGGCAAGAAGTGCTTTGCGCTGCGCATAGCGTCCTATCAGGGCAGACAGGAAGGGTGGCTCGCGGAGCATATGCTCATCCTTGGCGTCGAGAAACCGGACGGTGAGACGAAGTATATCGCGGCGGCATTCCCCTCCGCGTGCGGCAAGACCAACCTGGCGATGCTCATCCCCCCGAAGGAATTTGCGGAGAAGGGATATAAGGTGTTCACGGTCGGCGACGACATCGCGTGGATCAGAGTGGGCGCGGACGGCAGGCTTTACGCCATCAACCCCGAGAACGGCTTCTTCGGCGTCGCTCCCGGCACCAACGCCAAGTCCAACCCCAACGCACTTGCCACCACCCGCCGCGGCACCATCTTCACCAACGTGGTGCACAACCTTGAGAACAACACCGTATGGTGGGAAGGGCTGGACAAGAATCCTCCCAAGAACGCTATCGATTGGAAGGGCAATCCCTGGACGGAAGAGGACAGGGCGAACGGCGTGAAGGGCGCGCATCCCAACTCCCGTTTCACCGCTCCCGCGAAGAACTGCCCCTGCATCTCTCCCGAGTTCGAGAACCCGCAGGGCGTGCCGCTCGATGCAATAGTGTTCGGCGGCAGGCGTGCAAAGACCGCGCCGTTGGTGTATGAGGCGCGTGACTGGGCGCACGGCGTGTTCGTCGGCTCTATCATGGCGAGCGAGACCACCGCGGCGGCGAGCGGAGCAGTGGGCGTGGTGCGCCGCGATCCCATGGCGATGCTGCCTTTCTGCGGCTACAACATGGGCGACTACTTCGCGCATTGGCTGGAAATGGGCGAGAAAGTCACCAGGAAGCCCAAGTTCTTCAACGTCAACTGGTTCAGGACGGACGAGGATGGACACTTCCTGTGGCCCGGCTTCGGCGACAACCTCCGCGTGCTGGATTGGATCCTGAGACGCACCGAGGGCAAGGCGGACGCGGTGGAGACTCCCATCGGCTATGTGCCTCATCCCGAGGACATCGATCTCAGCGGGCTTGACATGACCACGGAGGATGTGGCGAATCTGCTCACCGTGGACAAGGAGCTTTGGAAAGAGGACGCGGAGAACATCGAAGGCTTCTATGCCAAGTTCGGCGACAAGCTGCCCAAGGCACTCGCGGACGAACTTGCGACCTTGAAGAAAAACCTTGAATGACAAGTGAGGCGTTCCCCGCCCGCAGACGCGGGCGGGACGCCCGGAGTGTGAGGGAGGGTTTTCTCCTTCATGCGAAGGACGGCGCGGCACCGCGCGCAACGCGGTGCGTTTCCGCGAAAGCGGCGTATGATCGAGGGGAAATTCGGGCGCAGTGACGCCGAATTTTCTTTTTGTCCGCCGCAGGACAGCGGGCGGCAGGCGATATCGGTCTGCATATCGGCGAGTTCCCGACGGTGAAAAGCGCGGGAAACGCCGGGAACATTTATGCGAAGGCAGGCGCGGGATCCTGCCGGTACGGCATAGGGGGAAAAAGAGAAAAAATCCGCGCGGCGGGAGCCGTGCAAGCAAATAATAAGGAACATTTATGGAACTGTACCAAAGATTTCTGACCGAAAAAGTTGACGCAAACGGGCTGCTTACGGGAATAGATTTCCACGCCCCCGACGACTTCAATTTCGGCTTCGACGTGGTCGACTACTACGGCACCGAGGAGCCGGAGAGAAGAGCCATGATTTGGGTGTCATCCGAGGGAGAGGAGAGGATCTTCACTTTCGGCGAGATGATGCGCAAGTCTGCACAAGCGGCAAACTATCTCAAAGCCCTCGGCATTAGCAAGGGGGACAGAGTCCTCCTCGTGCTGCGCAGACATTGGGAATTTTGGCCGATCATCGTCGCTCTGCACAAGCTGGGCGCCATCTGCATCCCCGCGACCGACCAGCTCAAAGAGAAAGATTTTGTGTACCGTTTCAATGCCGCGGGCGTGAAAGCAGTCATCTGCACCACAACCGGCACCGTCATCGAAGAGGCGGAGAATGCCGTGGAAAAGTGTCCGCAGGTCACCGTCAAGGTGTCCGCAGTGAGCGCGAGGGAAGGGTGGCACTTCTACAATGCGGAGTGCGAAGGGTATCCCGAAGTGTACGCGCGTCCCACGGACGGCAGCGCGCCCATGCGGGATGAGCTGATGCTGATGTATTTCACGTCCGGGACGACTGCTTATCCCAAGATCGCCGCGCATGAACATACCTACGCGCTCGCGCACTTCCTCACCGCCAAATGGTGGCACAACGTGAGGAAGGACGGCATCCATTTCACCGTCGCGGAGACGGGGTGGGGGAAAGCCGTGTGGGGGAAGCTCTACGGGCAATGGCTGTGCGGAGCGTGCGTGTTCACTTACGATTTCGAGCGGTTCGATCAGGAGAAATTGCTGGGGATGATAGAGAAATACCGCATCACCACCTTCTGTGCGCCGCCCACCATCTACCGCTTTATGATCAAGGCGGATCTGAGCAAGCACGACCTTTCGTCGCTGGAATACATCACCACGGCGGGTGAGGCGGTCAATCCAGAGGTGTTCAACCAGCTCAAAGCCGCGACGGGACATTCCCTCATGGAAGGCTTCGGGCAGACGGAGACCACGCTCACGGTGGCGAACCTCAAAGGTATGACGCCCAAGCCCGGCAGTATGGGCAAGCCCACGCCGATCTATAAGCTCAGGCTGGTGTCCGCGGACGGGAGCGATACGCCCATGGGCGAGCCGGGGGAGATCTGCATCGACATCTCGGAGGGGAGACCGTACGGGTTGTTCCGCGAATATTACGGCGACAAGGAAAGCACGGATCGTGCGATGCATGACGGGCTTTACCACACCGGGGATATGGCGTACAGCGACGAGGACGGCTACCTCTTCTTCGTGGGAAGGACGGACGACATCATCAAGTCCAGCGGCTACCGCATCGGGCCGTTCGAGATCGAGAGCGTGCTGATGGAGCATCCGGCGGTGCTGGAATGCGCGGTGACGGGGGTGCCCGATCCCACAAGAGGGCAGGTGGTCAAGGCGACGATCGTGCTCGTGAAAGGGTATGAGGCGTCGGAGGAACTGAAAAAAGAGATCCAGACCTTCGTGAAGAACCTGACCGCACCGTACAAATATCCGAGGGTGATCGAGTTTGTGGAGGAGCTGCCAAAGACGATCTCGGGGAAGATCCGCAGGACGGAACTGAGGAAATAAAACGCGACTACCCAATGAAAACGCCGCCCGCGCGGCGTTTTTCTTGCCCAACTTAACAATTGGGGACGGGGCAAAATTGTTAAAAAATCTTAACAATTTTGCCCCGTCCCCAATTGTTAAGTTGACAAGGGAGGGGGAAAGGTTGTATTATCGGAGCAGACAAAAGAGGAGGGCGGGGAAATGTCAAGATTGCCGCGCAAAGCGTTTGAGACCAATTACTATCATGTCATCGTCCAGGGTATAGGCAAGGAAAAGATCTTTGAGCAGGGGTGGATGAAAGCCGAGTATCTGAATGACCTTGCTCTTTACAAAGATGTCCACGGGATCAAGGTGCTGACCTATGTGGTGATGGACAATCATTGCCATATGTTGCTATACGCGCCGGATGCCGCATCGCTCGGCGCATATATGCGCAGGGTGAACACCCGCTACGCTCAGTTTTATAATCACGTGTGTGAAAGAGTGGGCTATGTGTTCCGCGACAGGTATAAAAGCCAGGCGATCTTTGATGATGACTATTTGATAAACTGCATGGTTTACATACACAATAATCCTGTTAAAGTCGGGATCGTGCAAAATCCCGCCGATTATGCGCATTCGGGGCTGCAATGTTATTACGGTAGGGCCGGACTCGTGGATCGAGACGCGGCGGCAGAGTTTTTCGATGTTGATGCCGCAAATGTCGAAGCGGTGATGCAGGAAAAGTCGGCGCAGGCGGATGTGTGGTGCCCCGAGTGGCTGGATGTGCCCGAGGAGAGCAGGAGCGCCGAGGAGATGATCGAGGATGTGGTGGCGCGCTGCGGCGTGGCGAAGGAGCTGTTGCGTTATGACAAGGAGAGGCTCAAGAAGGTTGTGGAGCGGCTGGAGGCGGCGGGCGTGAGGCAAGGACAGATCGCGGAAGCGATCGGGGTGTCGAGGGTGTCTTTGTGGGCGGCGTTGAAAGAGTGAGTTTTTGAGTTTTTGATTTTTAACAATTGGGGACGGGGCAAATTTGTTAAGACTTTTTAACAATTTTGCCCCGTCCCCAATTGTTTAAAGTTGTTTAAAGGGGGAGGGGAGGAATGGGAGGGCTTTTGGGGAGAGCGGGGGAAAGATTAAAATGCGGGGGGAGGAGGGGTGACTTTGGTTAAGGGGTTGAAAGGGGTGGGGGAGGAGTGGTAAAATCAGTTTGCATAAGATTATTCTGTGCATGTGCGTGTTTTGCGCGCGCGTTTGGGGAATGCTGAGGGCTGATGAACCCGAAAGCCGAAAACCGAATAGCGATGCGTCGTCGTCAAAGCGTCGGACGAGCCGAGCAGATCGCCTGTCAAGCGGCAGGAGAGGATGCCTGGACGTCGAGCCTATTGGGGACGGGGCAAAAATGTTTCAAAGCGCGGTGCGCCTCGAAACATTCCGCAAAGAGCTTTCCCCCGTCCCCCTTCACTGCGAACGGGCGGCGAGGCGGACGAAGGGCAGCCGAAGCGGCATCCTGTGCGAGAAGGAGACTTCTCCCGGCGGGGCAGGAAAAGCCGAGAGAGGCGGCACCCGTCCCCCTTCACTGCGAACGGGCGGCGAGGCGGACGAAGGGCAGCCGAAGCGGC
>CALVQW010000007.1 GCA_944358385.1 uncultured Clostridia bacterium | reverse complement strand
CCCGTCCCCCTTCACTGCGAACGGGCGGCGAGGCGGACGAAGGGCAGCCGAAGCGGCACCCCGCGCGAGAAGGAGACTTCTCCCGGCGGGGCAGGAAAAGCCGAGAGAGGCGGCACCCGTCCCCCTTCACCACGAACGGGCGGCGAGGCGGACGAAGGGCAGCCGAAGCGGCGGAGAGCCGCGTGGCGGCGAGAGAGAACCCAACACGCGCGGACGCATAACGTGTGCATGAGCGGAATAAAAGATTTTGGAAGCAATCGGGAAGTTGCTTTTGAGAGGTGGGATTATGAGAAAGAGCCGTAACGGACAGAGAAGGGCTTTTGCCGCATTCACGAAATTTTCGGTGCTGCTGATGTGTTTTGCCACGGTGTTTGCATTGGTGCTGACGGCGGGCGTTTTTGACATCGGCGGCGACATCGGTTATGATGCGAACGGAAATGTTAATGTTGCGGATGCGGCGGAGAGCGGAAGTAATACGGCAATAACTTCTTGGCCACAAGCATCGGATACAGCAAAGATTCAAGAGTTGCAAAACAACTTGCATTCAAATGTTTCTTCGTTTGAATGGAGTTTAAATTTTACCGGCATTAATTTTAGCGGTCATGTTGGTGCTTATACAGGGCGAGTGGGGGCGTCATTAACAGCAGTCGGAAATGTTGGTTCTTTTGGCTTTACGGCAAGCGGTGGTTGGGGAACTCCGACGTCCGGCGGCGGCACTACTTTAAAGATTCCCGATGTCATAAAAGATTTGATAAATCGCGGTTTCACGATAAATGTGAGATTTACAGGGGTTTGGGGAGGTTCTAGTTTAAGTCATTTGGTGTTAGAATGCACGAATACATCTAATCCGGGTGTCAGATGGGCATACGATTCGGCCTATAGATGGTCTGTCAGTTCGGGCAATATGACAATTCCTGTCCCTAATCAGGGGGAGGCGCATGCCGGGCAAGGGAGCATAGAAGACGGCTATTTGTATGTTGAAGCAAGCGACAACTATTTGAACATCGGTCTTTATGGCGAGGGGCGCGGGACATTTACATTGGCGGAAAGCTCCTATGTTACTTTCATAATCAATCGCCCCGCTTCTATGCCTTCCGATGGCAAAGGGCCGCAGGTGGCGTCGCAGCCCGCGCCTATGGGGACGAACACGAGCCACCTTGGGGCGGGCAACAGAGAGAAGTATTTTGACGCGAATGCCGCTTTGGCGGGCAACATCAATGCCGTGACGCAGACGAGCATTTGGAACGGCATTGACACGGTGGATCTCACGGGAGTGGCGGTGCGCAAGAGCAGCCTCAATGTGACGGAAGTCGGCGGCGTGAGCGGAAGCTTTGCCAAGAAGGTGCAGCTGAACATCAACGAGATCAATACGGACGGCGGCAATGCGTCGGTGACGCAAGCGACGTATTACGCAGGGCTTGCCGGTATCACGGTGGGCAGCATAACACAACAGACAGCGACGATATACAACAGCTCGTTCACGCACGGGGCGTTCACTTATTCTGCCACGGAAGGCACGGGCAAGGGATATTACCATTGGAAGGTCAACGACCAGGGGCGGACGTCGGGTGTGCTGACGCTGTATTTCAATGACAATGTGAGCAACCTCAAGGTGAGGGTGTATGACTCCGGCAACAGTTACTTGGAGATCACCGTGAATGTGGACGGCATAAAGAGCGGCGGGGACAACATGAACAGCAGGGGAGTGAGCGTCACCGCGGGCGAGTATATGACGGACAAAAACGACGGCAAGTGGCTGTGGAATCCGGAGACCGTCCTCTCGCCGAGTTTCACCAATGCGGGTGCGGGCGCGTACGCGCAGGTGTGGTTCTATGCCGTGAAGAGGTATGACTCGCTTACGGAGGCGAACAACGCCATCGGGGTGACCACGACGGGCAGCACCACAAGCTGGCAGCCCATAGGATATTCCACAAACGACAGCGGCTTCCGCACGGTGAGCGGGGGGCTGGAATTCGACATTTCGACAGGGAGGTTGAGCGACATATCCGCCGTCAACGGTGACGGTGACGGCGGCACCGGGAGCGGGTACTACCGATTCGAGTTCTACAACATGAACTACGCGGGGTATGTCTCCTCCTCGCCCGTGGTGAGGGTGGTGAAGGTGGACATCGACACGCCCGATCCCACGACGACACTCAAGTACGACAAGACGAAAAATCCGTTGGTGGCGGGGACGCTGAATGACGGCGAGATCGACTCCGGCATGATGGCGTATGTCAGCACGGACCTTACCGTCACGGTGACGCTGAACAAGATCAATTTCTCCGGCAACAAGGTGAGCGTCCTCGGTGCGGACGGCAATGTGTACATCTTCCTTGTGGGATATGACGACGGCAACATCACGGGCATCTACACGGTGTCCGAGGACGGCAGTCTCACGGACGCGAGCGGCGCGTGGAGCGATAACACGCAGACGGGCAGTGTGTTCGCCAAAGTGAAGGTCACCTCGGGGAAAACGGAAACGGGGGACGGACTCAAGTTCACGGCGGTGTACACGGGTGTTGCAGAGGATATCACGACAAAGCAACACAATTTTGTGGTGTACAACAACGCGGATGAGCTTGAGAGCGCGCTCACGGGTTGCCTCAACGGCACGGACACTGCCTGGAACGGAGTGGGCGGCACGAGGCTGTATTTCGACCACATCGGTTTCGTCGACGTCACGTTCGGGGACGATCATGCGGGCGAGACCACGGGCGTTATCCCCGCGGGCGATGCCAGAAATTGGTTCACGAGCGAGTGGGCGTACGGCGGCGACCTCACCATAAGCACGGACGACGAGTATCAATACATATTCTACAAGCTCGCGTACTACACGGAGGACTTCGGCAACGCCGAAGGCACGAGCGGTGTTTACGCTGACATCTATGGCGACCTTGGCTCCAACGCGTATTTCGAGATGATGGGCGAGGAAGTCATGGCGGCGGGCGGCTGGACGCTGCTTGACAGCGGTGTGACGTCCATCGAGTTCAACAATATAACAAAGGACAAAGCCGGGTACTATGTCGTGTACGTCATCACGGCGGACAGGGCGTCGCACTTCGATTTCACGGCGTTCGGCGTGCTGGTGGATGCGACGGATTATAAGATCCGTGCCGAATATGACGCGGCGACTTTGAGTGTGCTGGGCAACATCGATCCCTTCGGTCTTAATGAGATCGGGGAGCAGACGCTCAAACGCGGCGGTTTGTACACCTTCAAACCCGAACTCAAGGATGAATATAAAGTCGCGGACACGGGCGCGCACATGTACGTGCCTTATCAGGTGAAGAAAGCGGTGTTGGATGATGCGACGGGCGGGTATAACTACCGCTACATCTACTCGCATGCCGCGAACGACACGACCGGGGTGTTCAAAGAGAATTACCTCCGCGCAGGTTATCTTTATGCGAGTATCGCCGCGGGCGGCGGGCTTGACCTCGACGTCGACCGCAACTCCGTCACGCAGCTCCCCGCCGCAAACGGACAGACCGCCATCGTGTTCTCGTTCAGGCAGGTGGTGAACGTCTCCTTCGACAATGTGGTGGAGTATACGGGCGAGTATATCCCCATCACGGTCAATGCCTACGACCTCAACGGCGGGCAGGTGACCATTGCGGCGGGCAATGAGCCTTATGTGCGGAAGTACCAAGGGACGGGAACTTATGAGGGCGTCGTCACCAATGCGGGAAGTTATGAATTCCTGCTCGACTACAAGAGCAAAAATTTCTACATCACCGATGAGAACGAGGACAGCTATCTTGAGCATTCGCAATACTACGTCCTCGCCAAAGTTGCCCCTGTGACGCTCAATGTGAGCAAGGTGGACCTCTACCTCAATGCCACACTCAACCCCGGCACGCTTTACTACGGCGAGGTGACGGGGGATAATGCCGTAGCGAAACTCGGACTTTCCTATGAGATCACGGGCGGGCTGGTCGGACAGGACGTCGGCAAAACTTTTAAAGAACTCACAGGGCAGAGTGTCGTCACCACGGTGGTCGGCGCGAGCAGCGGAGTGTATCTGGACGCAGGCTCGCACAACGTGACGGTCGCATTCTCCACCACCAACTATAACGTCAGCGTGAATTGGACGCCGGAGGAGCAGGTGTTGCAGATCGCAAAACGCGAGCTTGACTTCACGGTGGACAACCCCGCAAACGTCACTTACGGCAATGCGATGCCCTCGTCCTACACCGTGAGGATGGACAAGTCGGTGTTCGACTTCGACACTCTTGGGGAGTATCAGACCGCGGCGGACGTGGGCAAGATGCTCGGAGTGACGGTCACGGAGGTAAGCGGGCAGTGGGTGTTCAGCTTCAACGCGGACGCGTTTGCCGCTTTCACGCCCGTAGCGAACGACAAGGGCTATTACAATGTCGGTGATTATGCGATAACGGGCTTTGACGTCGAAAAGACGAGCGTCAACAACAACTTCGCACCCACGCAGACGGGCGAGAGCAAGGTGACCGTGGTCGCACGCGAAGTCACCGTCAGCCCGCAGCTCCCCGGAGTAGTCAATGTCGAGAGCCTCGATGAACTCGCGGGGCTCACATTCCCCATAACCACCGAGGGCAACCCCGATGTCACCGCATTCGGCATAAGCGGCAATTTCGTCGTCGGCGGGCAGGTGAGCGGCGAGGGGACGGAGTACACCTATGCCATTACGGAGAATGTCTCGACGTTCACGTCCGATCATAATACTGCCGATGTGACCAACGTCAAAATAGTGTTCGGCGGCGAGTCCTGGACATTCACAGTCCACATCATCACGGCGGCGGGACAGTTCGTCATCGAGTTCACGGATGCGGGCATCTTCACCGTCACTTACGGCGAACTCTTTGACGCAACCGCCATCGCGGCGGCGGACGGCGGCTATTACACCGTCGAGTACTACACCAAGGACACGGACGGCAATTACACCGTTAAGGAAGAGGCTCTTCCCGACGGAGTCACCCTTGTCGTGACGATCACGGCGGCAGGGTATCAGGCGGATCTCTATGCCAACCATGCGGGCAACTACAACCTCACCGTGAGCGCGGAGGCGCAAGGTGCGGCTGAGGGCGTGTTCTACACCTATGCGTACAAGACCGTGGACGGCGCTCTGCCGGCGTATGTCACCGTCGAGACCTTGCAGGCGACCGTGACGGTCAGCGAGGTCACCCCGCTCAGCAAAGAGTACGGCAAGAACGATCCCAACATCGATCCCGCTGCGTTCGGGTTCGCTTTCACGAGCAAGGCGCATCAGGAGCTGCTCGACACGTTCATTGAGAATAACGGCGGCGAGATCTCCGTCCGCGGCATCGGCACGACCTGGAACAGGACTGCGTCCGTCGGCTTGTATGATTACAATTGGAGCAACTGCACCTTCTATACGAGTGCGGGAGACATCGCGTCCGGGGACATTCGTTTTGAGATCGCGGGCATCGAGGATGTGAAGTTCGAGATCAAGCCCAAAGTGCTTAACTTCAACGCGCTCGTCGAGAGCGGCGGCATCCTCGTGACCGCCGCGGACAAAGACTATAACGGCGACACCACCGCGGAAGGCGCGTCCCTCTCCTTCGCGTCCGGCGACACCATCGTCGTTGCGGGCGAGGTCGCACTCGGATACGATGCCAATTATTGGAACGGCACAGGCTATGTCGCGGAGGTCGGCTCCGGCTACGCCGTCCGCTTTGCGAACATCGTCCTCACGGGCGCGGGCGTGAACAATTACACCCTCGTCATCGCGGACGAAGAGGAGGGCTACGGCTTCTACTTCGACTATAAGGGTACGGACGGGGAAGGCTTCGGCATCTCGCCCGAGGCAGTCACCTTCCTGACAACTTTCTTCTCCGTCTCCAAGACCTTCGACGGCGGCACGGGCATGGAGCAGGGCAACATCGCGTTTAATCCGGGCACGGGCTTTGAGGCGTTCGGAAACGACTGGTCGCTGGTGGAAGGCAAGTTCGACAGCGCGAATGCCGGCACGGGCATACTCGTCACATTCAAGATCCTGTGTCCCGAGGTGGTGTATCCCAACCTGACGGTTTCCGGATACCCCATCGAAGCCTACTACATCATGCCCGAAGGGCTTGCCCTTACTCCCGTCAACGGCGAGGGAGAAAAGGGCGTCTACATCGTGGTCACGGGCAACGTCACCGGCGAGATAGGGCAGTTCACGCTCAGCTCCGATCACATCAACTTCAAGTTCGAGCCTGCGGACAGCAGGACTAAGGTGTATGACGGCAACGGCGTGTTCGATGTGCTGTTTGAGTTCAACGACACCATCAAGGGCTTGTTGGTCGAGGGCTTTGACTTCGGCTCCATCGGGCTGGTGTTCGCGGGCGAGACGGAAAAGAAAGTTGGCAACCATGCAATGAAGATCATGGGTGTCAGCATCGATGACGACACCAACTTCCGCCTCGGCAGTACGCTCGACGGCAACGATGTGGGCGATGGCGGCACGGCTACCGGCAAGGATTACGCCACCATAGAGGGCATGATCAACGGCACTACGGGCGGCAAGCCTTTCTCCATCACGCCTAAGACGCTCACCTTCGACGTCGCGTTTGAGGGTGTCAATGTGTATGCGGGCTTGGAGACTCTTTCCGCCACCACTCCCGCCACCATTTACGGCGTCATCAAGGGCGAGGACCTCAACATCACCGCCTCCACCTACACGTATGCGAGAGCGACGGCGGAAGGCGGATACGAGACGTTTGTCTACGTGCAGGCGGAGCGTTTCGATGAGGCGAGCGGCAACTACTATCACGATGTCCTCATCACAATCACCGTCAGTACGGACAACGGATTTGACTGGAACAACTACACCCTCGAAGGGTTGAACAAGGTCGATGGCAAGGACAACGAATTCACCGTGTTCCGCGAAGGGGCTGCCATCCTCAACCCCAGAGATGTCGAGATCAACCTCTCCGAGGTCAAGGTCTCCGCAAAGACGTACGACGCCACCAATGCGGTGCCTGCGGGCAACATCGATTTCACCAAAGCGTTCACCACGGGCGCGGAGGCGGGTACGACTGCGACCGATGCGTTCATCGGCGAGGACTTTGACAACCTCGTATTCTCCTACACCGCGACCTACGACAGCGCGAATGCCGGCACCAACAGGAAAGTGAGCATAAGCGGGCTTACGCTCACCGCGAAGGAAGGATTTGACCATGTCGCGCTGAGCTACAACATCACGTCCCAAGTCTCGACCACCGTCAACGGCATCATCAATCCCGTGGAAGTGGAAGTCTCCTTCCGCCTCCCCGACAAGGTGTATGACGGCACCGGATTCGGCGGCATCGGCGTGAACGGCATCTATCCCTTGGGCGCGAGAGAAAGCGCGGCGGATCTCGAAGTCAGCCTCTCCGCTCCCGAAGGCTCCGGCAGAACGAACTGGTATGTGGACGGCGAGACCGCCTTCACCAACTATCAGATGCGCGTCCGTGCGGTCTACTATTCTTCGACCGATGCATCCGAGACTGCGCAGGGGTTCGTCCTCGGATATGAGCTGATCGTCACTTCGGGCGGCACGGCATCCCCCGCCGTCAACTACGTCATCAAGGGCGCGAGCAGCGACACCGTGGAGTATGCGGTGTTCGCCCTCACCGCGGACGAGCTGACCGCGGAGGCGGCAAAACTCATCACCGCGCAGTATACGAGCGGCGGCGAGACGTTCTATCTCGTCAAGGCGTCCGACATCCCCGAGGAAGGCATCGCCGGCTTGGAGGAGAGGGAGAAAGTCGCTCTCAACAGCTTTGAGGCAACGGGCGTCATCAACCCCGCGGAAGTCTCATTCTCCGTCACCATCGTCAACTCCACGGCGTTCAAGAAGGGATTTGACGACACCGCGGGCTTCAAGAGCGCGCCCGAGTACGGCACGGACTACACCGTCGAGGTGCCGGGCGGCTTCTTTGACAGCAGCGAACTCAGCGGCAACAACTTCACCGTCACCTTCGACTCGGCGGCGGTCGGCGTGCGCGATGTCATCTTCACCGTCAGCGGCACTTCCCTCGGCGGCAACTTCGTGTTCAACGGCAAGGATAACTCCTTCGTCGCGAAGGGCAGGGGTGAGATCACAAAAGCCAACATTACCGTCAGCCTCTACACCGAGGAGGGCGGGCAGAACGAAGCCATCCAAGCGGTCTACGGCGGAGAGGCGTTCGGCTATCAGCTCACTTACACCCTGAACGGTAAGCCGCTCACCGTTGATGCGGATGGCAATGCCTATCTCACCACCGATGAATGGCTCGCAGCGTTCGGCTATGAGTCCCTCGATGAGGTCAACGGCAGACGCTATAATTTGACCGAGGGCGAGTATGTGCTCGACGCCGAAGGCACTTATGTCAGGCTCACGGGCAAGATCGGGGCGGCGGCTCTCACCACCGCGGACGGCAAAGCTTTCGTCAATGACAAAGGTCGCGTCTCCATAGCGGCAGGCACTTACAATGATGTCAATGTCACCGTCGCGGCGGATAGCTTCAATGTCAACAAGGCGACTCAGGGCAACGTCACGCAAGTGATCGTCTCGCCCGCCGAGATCAAGGTCACCGTCACTCCGTCCGGCGGCAACGGCTTCACCACCCAGTACTACATCGGCAAACTGCCCGGTGCGACCTTCGCGTGGTTCGACAAAGACGCCACCGGCGTCACCGTGGACGATGCGGCGGCGGTGTTGAAGAGCATCCGTGCCTCCTTCGTGGACGCGGAGGGCAAAGTGATCACCGACACCGACCTCGACATCACGGGCGTCTACACCCTTGATGCGGATGTCACCGGCAGCTATAAGGGCAACTATAATGTCATCGTGGTGGGTGCGGACGGCAACGAGACGACGCATACGCTCACCGTCACCGTCCCCGCGCTCGACGAAAGTTGGTTCTCCCTCAAGACCGTCCTCAAAAAGACGTACAGCCTTGACGCGGAGAGCAACCCCGTCGCGCTCACCGTGAACGATGTCCTTGGCGGCATCCGTCAGGGCGACGTGGTCACCATCACTTGGTATAAGGACAGTGTCGCGCTCGATCGCGCACCTTCCGCGGCGGGTGAGTATGAGTTCGTCATCACCGTCCAACGTCCCGTGGGCGGCACTCACGGCTACTTCTACGGGCATGGCGGCAATGACACCTACTCGCGGAGCGGCGTGTTCGAGATCACCAAACGCGACGTCAACATCGCGTTCATTGAGAAGCCCTCCTTCGTCTATGACGGACAGAAGCATCAGATCGATCCCGCACTCGCGCTCAGAGCCACGGATAAGCAGAACAATCAGGTCATCGAGGGATTCATCAACGTGCTCGGCGTCATGTACAACCTCAACGGCGAGAGCTTGGAGAGCATGGAGAATGCCGGCACTTATGTCCTTGAGATTACCGTCGGCGCGGAGTATGCAGCCAACTACAACGTCACCGAGAGCACCCTCAAGATCACGGTCGCTGCCGCGCCCGTCACCGTCTCCGTCACCGAGGCGAGCAAGACGCAGGATGTCACGGGCGGTGCGACCGAGCCTGTCACCATCGACTTCTCGGTGCAAGGCTTCGCCACCTCCGACTTCAAGGTGGTCTACCGCGACAGCAGGGGCAGAGTGGTCGACTCCGTCACCACGCCCGGCGTCTACACCTACACCATCCTCCCCCTCAACTCCAACTATACGGTGAGAGATGGCGGTACGGGCAGCCTCACCGTCACCATCAGCGAGGTCTCCTTCGTCAAGGATGATGTCTCCTACGTCACGGTCAAGTTCCCGGCTCCCGTCACGGTCGGCTACACCGTCACCGATACGGCAGTCGCCTCCGGCAGCAACTATTGGAAGACCGTGGACGGCAACGTTCAGGCTCTCGCGGGCGAGGATGAGATCCTCACCACCGACGGCATCCTCCGCATCGAGGTCAAGGGCGCGAACGGCATCGTCACCAACATCCCCGGCGGCGTCGTGATCACCGCTCGCATCCCCGATACGGTCGGCAGCTCCTACTCCGTCTACCGCGTCACCGAGGACGGCAAGCTCGCCCTCATGGAGGCAGGCACCGACTATACCGTCAGCGGCAATACCATCACCTACACCACGGAGTATATCTCCAACCTCGTCTTTGTAGGCACCGGCACCCCCGGCTTCGATTGGTGGATCCTGCTCCTCGCGGCGGCGGCTCTCGTCCTCGTGTTCGCATTGGCAGTCCTCATCGCAGTGCTCGTCAAACTGCACCGCGCTCCCGACTCCGTGCCCGTCGAGGTTGCTCCCATCGATTCCATCATGCCCGCGCCTGCTCCCGCTCCCGCTCCCGCCCCCGCAGCCCCCGCTCCCGTCATCATCCCGGCAGCGGACATCGCGCCCGTCACCTATGACGCGCCTGCGGCGGTGAGTAAGCATAAGCAGCCGCCCATCATCGGAATACGTTGAGGGTACTATTTGGCGAATAACTGCGTCAAAGCCCCCGTCGTGGATGCTCACGTACGTTCGTGTACGCTCCGCCTCCCGACGGGGGCTTTTCCTTGCTCTTCATCCAAATATTGCCCTCAACGGGTCTCGTTCTTTGAATAAGGTCTGACGCAAAATATCGCGGTTTAGTTTCATGCCAACGCCATCATTTGGCGCAGAACTTTGTCAGCACCCCCTTTTCGGCTCGTTACGTACGACCAAGTACGCGCCTCACCGAAAAGGGGGTGCTTTCGCGTTCTGCATCCAAATGGCGCGGTTTAGTAACAAGCAGCCGGAGCGGGCGTCTTTGAGTACGACGTCTCTCTTTCGGAGACGGAACCGGAGCCGCAGGGCGGCGACTATCTGAGTGCCGAGCGCAGATGTACAACTAAGCAGTGGTAGCACTCGTGCGCGAGTGCCGAATTCCTCCTCCCGTGCCGGGTATTCAGTGAGTGCAGTCATCCGCTTAGTTATGTGAGTGCGAGATATAAAGTTTTGTAGAGATGTACAGTCAGTCCCGCAAGATGCGAGGAGCGAACTCCAATCGGCACGGGGGAGGAAAGCCCGAAGGGAAGGAGGGGGGTTCTAACTAGCCTGTCAGAGGACGTCAGCCTGTTTTATATTCTCCGAGTACGCCGTGAACTTTGAGCGAGCGTCTCCGAACATGACGCGAACTTTGAGCGAGTGTTTTGTGATCAAGGCGCGGGGCGGGAAATTCCCTCTTGCGCGGCGGGGGAGAGTGGAGTATAATTAACTTATCAACCAAAAGGGGTGTGTTATGAAAATCGCAATCGGATGTGATCATGGCGGCATCGTCCTCAAACCCGCCGTCAAAGAGACGCTCGAAGCCCTCGGCGCGGAAGTCGTCGATTTCGGCACTTTCACCGAGGAGTCGGTGGATTATCCCGTCTACGGGCTGAAGGTCGCGGAGGCTGTCGCTTCCGGCGAGTGCGACGCGGGCGTGCTCATGTGCGGCACGGGCATCGGCATCTCCATCTCCGCCAATAAGGTCAAGGGCATTCGCGCAGCCGTCACCACCAACACTTTCATGGCGGAGATGACCAAGCGTCACAACAATGCCAACATCATCGCTTTGGGCGGCAGAGTGGTCACTCCTGACGAGGCAAAGGACATCGTGAAGGCGTGGTTTGAGGCGGAATATGAGGGCGGCAGACATCAACGCCGTCTGGACATGGTCGCCGACATAGAGAACAAGTATTTCAAATGAACGCCGCATGAAGGGATGCGGCAGGGCATCGCTGCCGTTTCCCGCGCCAAAGCCCGATAGCGGCGGACGGCGGCATCTCGGCATTGAAAAACCCTTGACATCCGTCAAGGGTTTTTGCATTCATTCCCGATCTGTGTCCCGATGCCCCGCGTCATTTTCTACGGCATCGGGGAACCCGCATCCGCAATAGTGCTGGCGGTAGAGTCCCCATTCCCGACAGAGGCGCACCGAGGTGAGCCAACCGTCGTGTTTTTTGAAATCCGAGGTGAGATAGCGCACTCCCGCCCTCTCCGCCGCGCGCGTGCCGATGTCGTTGATGAGGGGAGCGTTCTTGTGCGGACTGACCGTGAGGGTGGTGGCGAATGCGTCGTATTCCCCGCCGTGCAGGGCGGCATATCCCGCCGTCTTGCCGAGACGCAGACCGAAACACGCTGCGCATCTCCCGCCCCCTTCCCTGAGAGTCTCCATGCCCGCTGCGACGGCAAGGAACTCCGCCGCATCCTGTTTCGGGACGATGAGTTTGACATCGGGGAAATGCGCAAGAAGGCACTTTAACGTGTCAAGACGCTTGATGAACTCCTCTTTCGGTAAAATATTTGGGTTGTAGTAAAAGAGGGTGACGTCAAAATGCGGTGCGATGCGCGGCAGGACGCCCGCGGCACACGGACCGCAGCAGACGTGCAGGAGCAGACGGAGTTTCCCTCCGCCTTCCTCATGCCGCACGATCTCGCGGTCGATGTCGCACCCGAAACGTCTCTCTTTCATGGCTATATCATACCACTTCGCCGCCCGTTTGCAAACCTCTTTGCATTCTGTTTGCAAACCGCGTTGCGTGCCGTTCACGAAGCGCACACGCCCGCTTGCGAGCCGCTTAGCCTTCCGCTTGTGAGCCGTCGGAGGAAAGAGGGGGGCTACTGTTTCGCCCGCAATGCCGAGGGCGGTTGCCCGCCGTTTTCGAGCGAGCAACCCGACGCATTCCTTTTATCAAGAGGGGCATGATAAAGTTTGGGTTGAGTTACGCGCGCGCGTATGGTATCATATCAGTGTATAGTGTACACTATACCACAACTGCCGCCGCGATCCGCGCGGTCGGGCATGACAGGGCGCAGAGGTGAAAATGGGTGCTTGTGTTCTCGAAGCTAAAGGCGTAAGAAAGTCCTACACCGTCGGCGACATCACCGCCGAAGTGTTGAAGGGCGTGGATCTTTCCGTCGAAGAAGGGGAGTTCGTCGCCGTGTTGGGTGAGTCCGGCAGCGGCAAATCCACCCTTCTTTACATCCTCGCGGGCATCGACAAGCCCACCGAGGGCAGCGTCACGCTCATAGGGCGGGATCTCGCTTCCGTCTCGGATGAGGAGCTTGCCGCAATGCGCAGACGCGAGGTCTCCTTCGTCTATCAGTTCGACAACCTCGTCCCTCACCTCACCGCTTACGAGAACATCGTGCTTCCGCTGAGGCTGGACGGCAAAAAGGAGAAGGATTACGCCGAGTCCGTAGCCGAGGCGTGCCGTTTTCTCGGCATAGAAGAGAGGCTGGGGAATCTGCCCGCACAGCTTTCGGGCGGCGAACAGCAGCGAGTCGCGCTCGCCCGCGCGCTCGCCACATCCCCCAAGATCATTTTCCTGGACGAGCCTACGGGCAGTCTGGACCGCGAGAGAGGACGGCAGGTCATGGAGCTGCTGGGCAGGATCAACCGTGAAAAGGGAGTCGCCCTCATCATGGTCACGCACTCCGCAACGCACGCGGCATACGCGTCCCGTCAGGTGGAGATAGCGGACGGAACGGTGGTAAGATGACACTTTGGCTCGCGCTGAAAAACCTGAAAGCGAAACCGCTGCGCACATTGGCGTCCGTGCTTGCGATCGCCGTTGCCGTGGCGATGTTTTTCTGCATGTTTTCCTTCGAAGGCGCGGTTTATGAATACGTTTTCGCGGTTGAAACCGCGGATTTCGGCGATAGCGACCTGATGATCGCCGCCAAAAGCGGCGGGGACAGGATCGCGTTGGTGCAGCCGCTTTACGGCGTGGAGGGTGTGGAAAGCGTCACCCCCACCGTCTCAGTCTACGCGCTTGCGAGCGCGGGCGAGAGGGAGGAGTATGTGCGGCTCAGAGGGTTCGACAACGGCGCGGTGGACAGCCTCGGCGAGGTGCGGCTCGTTGCGGGCGACCTCTCTTTGCGGCAGGATGATGTGATCGTCTCCGAGGCGATGGCAGAGGCGTTCGGATTGCGCGCGGGGGACTATTTCACCGTGCGCGGCATGGTGGCGGGGACAAAGCCCGTCAGTCTCTTTGTGAGAGGCATTGCCGAAAACAGAGGGGCTTTTGCCGCCGACTCGCCCTACAACGTGCTGGGACACGCCTCCACCGTCGGCTCGCTGTTGCTTGCGGGCGGGACGGTGTACAACGAGATATTCATCGGCGTGGAGGAGGGCGCGGACATCGCCGAGGTCAGAGAGCGCGTCGCCGCTTTGCCGGAATACGCCTCTCTCACCGTGTCGGAGTGTCTGGACGGCAACTACATCTCCACCCGTGCGCGCAATCTTGCGTCCCCCGTCACCATAGCGGGGGCGGCGGTGGCGTTGCTCTCGGTGGCGGGCGTCGCGCTTGTGTTTACGTCCGGCATACGCGACAGGCGCGCCTATGCTGCGAAACTCACGCTGGTGGGCGCGACCAAAAAGCGCGTCTTTGCGGTATTCTGTCTGGAAAGTGCAGCAGTCGCTCTTGTCGGGGCGGCGGTGGGAGCGGCACTTGCCGCGGGGGTGTTCGCCCTCATGCTGCGCATCGTCCTCTCGTCGGCGATGACTTTCTCGGTGAATGCGGGCTTGCTCATAGCCTCGCTCGCCGCGGGCGGAGGAGCGGCGTTCCTCGCCTCACTCTATCCGTTGGGCAAGGTGTTCCGCGCGACAGCGAGGGAGAACCTTGTCGGCGCACCCGAAAGGGGACGCGCGGGGATAGTGCTGCTCGCGGTGCTGCTCGTAGTCACGCTGACCTGTCTGCTCGTCGAAAATCTCGTCCCCGGCGCGAAAGGGGCGTTGTCTGTCATAAACCTTCTGCTCTCGGTGGCGTGTGCCGCCGCTGCCGCGCCCTATATCGCGCGGTTTGCGGGCAGGATGCTCGCACGCACTTCCCGTCCCTCGGCGATAGCGGCGGGCTATTCCGCGGCGAGAGAGCGCAAGACGGCGGGTTCGGCGCAGATCCTCGCCGTTGGCATGACGGTATCCATGCTGCTGTTCACCGCATGGTCGCTCACCACCTCGATATTCTCGGACTTCACGGCGGAGTTCGAGAGGATGATCCTGGTCACCAACGTCTCCTCCGCGGTGGATACATCCGAGTTCACGGAGCTTGACGGTGTGGATTCCGCCCACCTCATGGTGTGGCGGCAGGCGGAGCTTTCCGCGGATGGGGTGGAGGGACGCTCCGTCAACATCCTGGGCAGCGCGGACGCGCTGGGACTTGCGGACTTTGCCTGTCTCACCTCGCGCGAGGACGTGGAGAACGCGCTCGCGGCGGGGAAGATAGTGCTGGATTCCTCCATGCGCGAGCTGTACGGCATCGACGTCGGCAGCGTCGTCACCGTGGACATCGACGGTGCGGCGAGGGAGCTTGAAGTGGGCGCGCTGGTCAGGCACAACCTCTTCAACGGCGCGTATGTCATCGTCTCGGAGGAGACGCTGGAAGGGGAGTACGGGCTTGCGCCGGACACCGTGGTGCTGATCGCATCCGATGACGCGGCTAAGACCGCGGAGAGGGTGAGATCGGTGTTCGCGGACAGGAACTATTACGCCCTTCCCGCCCTCGAAGCCTACGAATGGGACACACGCTCTTTGGAGAACGTGTTTGATCTCATAGCCGCCCTCGCGTTCATGCTCACCGCGCTCGCGTTTGCGGTGGCTGTGGCGGGAGTGACGGTGGGCAGGGCGTACTCCGAGAGGACGAGAAGCACCCTGCTTTGCGCGGGACTTTCCAAGCGCGGGCTGCTTGGTGCGGAACTCACAGAACACGCGCTCGCCGCGGCGAGTGCCTTCCTGCTCGCTCTGCCCGTGAGCGCGCTTGCCGTGCAGTGTCTGGTGAACGCACTCGGCTTGTTCGGGCTGTATTTTGAATTTATGTACAACGTCGTTGCCGCGCTTGCCGCGGGGCTGGTCGTTGCAGCCGCGTTCGCGCTCGTCCCCGTAGTGTTCGGGTTCGCGCGCGGATATGATATGAGGAGACGCTGAATGAAAGCTGTTTTCGGGACAAAGAAAGGTGCGGATGCGTTCCGCGTCCTGCTCGCCGCGGTGCTGGTCGTGCTGCTGCTCGCATCCCTTTGCGCGCTCGCCGCGTGCAATAAGAACGAACCCGATCCCGCAAAGGAGAGGGCGGATGCGGTGACGAGATTGGAGACTAACACGCTTGCCGCGCTCGGCGAGGACTGGACTCCCGATGTCCCGCGTGAGACGCTCATCCGCATGCCCGACTGCGCGAGTTATCTCGAAGCGCGGCGGTGGGTGTCTCTGGTGGCGGGAGTGCTTTCCCGCTCCGGATTGCAGACGGCGAAGATAAGTCTCATCGCGGATTTTGCGGCATCCGAGGACGGCAAACGCCTGCTTTCCGATGCAGCCAACAACGCCGATGCGGTGTTGGGGTTCGTCTCCGCGGTCGGGTTCACGTCAGGGGACGTGAGCGAGGTGGGCTTCGAGCTGCTCCGCGCCGTGGTCACGGATGTGAGAGAGCTTTATGTCGGTCTTGCGGAGGAGCTGGAAGCTTTGAGGGGGAGCGTCGTCGGCGACGGTCAGGCAGACATCGCGGCGGCGACGGAGCGCGCCGAGAGAGTGGTGGCGTCCTTCGGTGACGAGGATAAGGCGGAGGAGAGCATCGCGGACACCGTTGCCGCGCTCGACGAGGCGAAGGAAGGCATCGGCACTTTGTTCGCCTTTGCATATGATGCGGAAAGGATATTCGGCACGGGTGAGAGCGGCGAAGGGCTAAGCTCCGTCCTCGGCAGTGCGGCGGGCGGGAGCGGCGCGTTGGCAGGCGTGTCCGACGGCGAGATGCTGACCTGGCTGGACGGCATGGTGAGCGGATTGCGCGAGTTCGGCGCGAGCATGACCGAGGAAAAGACGGCGAGCGTCAAAGCCGCTTTGAAGAGCGTGCGCGAGTGTTTCCAAGGGTTCGCGCAGCCCGTTGCAGCCGTCGGCGACGCGATGGAGTGGCTGAGAGTGGCGGAGAGTTTCGCTGACGAGATCCCTACCATAGTGAGTTACGCCCTCTCCGCGTGCAACGTCATATACGAGAGAAACGCGGAAGACACTTACACCTACGATTTCGTGCACAAGCTGCGCCTGCTCGCGGAAGAGGAGGACGAGGAGCTGCGCACCGTCAACACCTACGCGCTGGGGGCGGAACTGTTCCTCTCCTTTGCCGAGAGACACGATGCGGCGGAATTGAAGGGCTGGATCAGGGATATGGCTAAGGAAGGGACGGGCTTGAAGTCCGCGCTCATCTACGCATTCGCGCTTATGGCGGCACAGGCGGAGAGCGATGGCGACGTCGAGGTCACGCCCGATCTCGTCTCCATGGTCTCCGTGCTGCTCACGGAAGTGTTCGGCTCGCTCATGGACGAGACGTGGCGCAAATACGTCCTCTTCCCCGAAAAGTACGAGAACAGGCTGCGCATAGTCTCCGGGCTGGTGATAAGTTTCGCGGAGTCGGTCAACGAGCTGAACGCGGGCGGCGTACAGGTGGACATCAACGTGTCGTCGAGCGGTCCGTATGACTCGGAGTGGTATGCCGAAGTGATGCGGATACGCGAGGAGACGATCCGGAATGCGGGAGGCACGGACGGCGAGGCTCTCGCCGACAAAGCCACGGCGGTGATAGGGGAATACATCGATGCCTCTTACGCCCGTATCGACGAACTGCGCGCGGCGGCTAGCGTGGGATACATCACGGATGCGGATTCCGCCGAGGCGACAAAGCTGGCGGAGGAAGTGCAGAGCAACCCGATATTCATGGTGTTCGCCTTTTTCTTCATGCAGAAATGAACGGGCGGTTGACAAATCCCGCCGCAATGGTATAATCGAATCGTCCCAAACGATGAGTCCTCGGAGTGTAAGACGGCAATATGTGTGACTTCGGCGCGTTTCACGCGCGCATTTGCCGACGCTCTCCGGGCGTCGGCTTTTTCGTCTCCCGAAGGCGGGAATGGCGGCGGGACGGTGAGCGGCAAACGGCAAAAACCAAGCCCGCGGGTGAGATCCTCGCACTCGCGCGCAAAACGGGGTCCCCGGGCGAAATCCGTGATTTTCGGCTGGGGCTAAACTCGGGGTCCCCGGGCGAAATCCGTGATTTTCGGCTGGGGCTAAAAAAAAGGAGTGTATATGAAAAGGATAGGTGTTGTGGGCATAGTGCTCAAAGGCAACCGCGAGACCGTGATGGAGATGCAGAACGTGCTGTCGGATTTCGCGGACATCATCGTGGGCAGGATGGGCGTGCCGAGGAAGGAAGCCAACGCCATCGCCCTCATCGTTGAAGGCTCGCCCGAGCGTGTCTCCGCGCTCACGGGCAGGCTGGGGAAGTTCCCGGAGATCGCGGTGAAATCCGCGCTGACGGCTTTTGAAGTGACGGAATGAGGATCGCGTTTTCCGACGGAAACGACGGTTTAAGACAACAAAATAAAACTTAAAGAGGCATATTATGAAAAAAACACTCAAAACTTTGGTGGCTGTGCTTATGGTCGCCGCGCTCATAGCGGCGTTCGCGGTGGGACTCGCCGCCTGCAACGAAAAGGGCGGCGGCAGCGGCACACTCGAGCTCTATGTCCCCGATGGCGCGCCCGCACTCGCGGTGGCAAAATTCATTGCGGAAAAGGATACCCTCACCGTCGCGGGATATAAGATCGAGGTCAACATCGTGCCCGCGAATCAGATCGGCGCGCATATGGCGAAGGGGGACGGAGACATCGTCATCATGCCCGCCAACGCCGGCGTCAACCTCATCATGAAGGGTGCGGAATATAAGTTCGTGTGTTCCAACACCCGCGGCATCCTTTATATGATCTCGCGGACGGAAGGCGCGGTGAAGCCCGCCGACCTTACCGGCAAGAAAGTCGGGTGCATAGGGCAGGGCGCTGTGCCGGAATACGCGCTCATGACCGTTCTTGAGGCGAACGGGCTTGCGGACTCCGTCGAAGTGCAGTTCTTCGCGGACGGCGCGGGAGTGCAGTCCGCACTCACCGCCGGGACGATAGACTTCGGCATCGTTGGCGAGCCCGCGGCGACCGCAGGCGCGTCCAAGGGGTTCTTCACCGTCATGGACATCCAGGCGGAGTTCAACGCCGCGACGGACAGTGAGAGCGGCTTCCCAATGTCCTCCACCTTTGTGACGAACGAGCTCGCTTCCGACAAGACCTTCATGGACGCGCTCTTCGCGGTGCTGGAGGAGAATGTGGAGTTTATTTCCGATGCGGAGAACGCAAAGAATATGACCGCGCTCATGAAGGGCGCGGGCAGCACTTCCGCCTATCCTCCCGCCAGCATCCCCCGTTGCAACGTCGGGGTGTACACGGGCGACGACGTGAAGGCTGCCGTCAAGGACATGACGGAGTTCTTCGCACAGGCTTAATGTGAAAAAAGAAACGGGCAGAAAAAAGATACCCGCCGCGGTCGGCAACGTGCTTTATCCCGTCGCCGCCCTCGGCGTCGTGCTTGCGGTGTGGGCTGTCGTCTCCGCCGCAAAGGACCTGCCCTTGCTCGTCCCCGGGCTCGATGATATCTTCACCGAGCTTGGGCGGGTGCTTTCCCGCGGGGAAACATGGCGGGCGATAGGTCTCACGGCGGGCAGAGTGGCGGGGAGTTTCGCCCTCTCCTTCCTCTTTGCCGCAGTGCTTGCCGCGCTCGGCACGGTGTTCAAGCCGTTGCACCGCTTTCTTTCGCCGATCGTCACCGTGCTGCAAGCCGCGCCCACCATGGCGGTCATCCTCGTTGTTGCGGTGTGGCTGGAAAGAGGCGAAGTGCCGTTGCTCATCGGCTTTCTTATCTGCTTCCCCCTCTTATACAACGCCATGCACACCGCCATCGCGGGTGTGGATGCGGAACTTTTGCAAATGGCGGAAGTCTATCGCATCCGCCCCTTGGATAAGCTGACGGGGATATATCTCCCTTCCGTGCTGCCCGCGGTCTTTGACGGCGGGAGGAGCGCGGTGTCCCTTTGCGTAAAAGTCGTCATCGCCGCCGAGGTGCTTGCGCAGACGGCGGGGAGCATAGGCATAGAGATGCAGCGTGCGAGCGTGGTCTACGAAATGGCTCGGCTGATGGCGTGGACGGTGATCGCCATCGTGATGAGTTTCGCATTCGAGGGCGTGGCGGTCGCCCTCAAAAAACTTTGGGAAAGGAGGAGAGAGCTGTGCCGGCTGACAAAGAGAACGCAGTCAAAGGACGCGGCGTGACCGTGAAAGGGCTTGCCGTAGCTTACGGCGAAAAGCGGGTGTTCGACGGCTTTGACATCGCCTTTCCCGCAGGGGAGATCAGCATCGTCATGGGCGGCTCCGGCGTGGGCAAAAGCACCCTGCTCAATGCGATCGCGGGGCTGGTGCCTTGCGAAGGCGACATCGAAAGACCGGAGGGCGGGATCTCCTACATTTTTCAAAAAGACAGGTTGATACCGTCGATCAGTGTGCATAAAAACCTTGATCTGGTGCTTCGCGGCGTCATCCGCGACAAGGCGGAGCGGAGAGCGCGCATCGCCGATATGCTGGAAAGGTTGGAGATCGGCGACAAGGCGGAGAAGCTCCCCGCAGAGCTGTCGGGAGGCGAGAGCCTGCGCGTTGCGATGGCGCGGGCGTTCCTCTTCCCCTCCTCGGTCCTTTTGATGGACGAGCCTTTCAGGGCACTTGACATCGGGCTGAAATTCCGTCTCATCCGCGCCCTGGAAGGGCTGCTCGCATCCTCTCCGCGCACGGTGATCTACGTCACGCACGACGTGGACGAATGCGTACTCGCCGCAGACTCGTGGACGGTGCTCGCGGGTTCTCCCGCACGCGTCGCCGCGGAGGGCAGACCGGGAGTGCCGAGAGGGGAGAGGGAGCTTGGCTCCCCCGACATCGCAGCCGAAAGGGCAAGGATATTCTCCTTGCTCGCTCAGGAATGAGACGGGAGACACCGCATTCAAATCGCTTGACAGCGGCTTGCGGGGTGGATATAATAAAGAAACTTTATGTCATATGCGCGTAGCTCCTGCCCTTTTGAGGCAGAGCCTCTAAGGGATACATTGGCGCGTGTGGGCGTAAAAATACAAAAAACAGGAGTGAACAATGAAAGAAGGCATCCATCCGGAATATCACACCGCGACCGTGCAATGCGCTTGCGGCAATACGTTCCTGACCGGCACCACCAAGAAGACGGACGTCATCAAGGTCGAGATCTGCTCCAAGTGCCATCCCTACTTCACCGGCAAGCAGAAACTCGTTGACACCGGCGGCCGCGTCGACAAGTTCAAGAAGAGATACAATCTCGACTGACAAGACGGAGATGCAGGCTCACGCGGTCTGCATTTTCATTATTGCGCGCGTGAGCGCGCGGAAAGCGGGCGCGCACGCTCATACGGCGTCGCGCCGCGCGCCCGGCTCACGGCAAGGGAGAAATTTTGTCACATTCCGACTGCGTGAACAGCGCGAAAGAGCATAAAGAAAAGCCCGGCAAGATCGTCCGCAGGACGTCGATAGGCGGGCAGGCGGTGCTGGAAGGCGTCATGATGAAGGGACGCCGTTCGCTGGCTACCGCCGTGCGCACCGAGGCGGGGGACATCACCGTTGAGGCGAAGTATATCCCCGACGCTTCCCGCCGCAACATCTTTTTCCGGCTGCCCTTCGTGAGAGGGGTGGTCAATCTCGTCACGCAGCTTTTCATGGGCGTGGGCGTGCTGATGCGTTCCGCCGAAGTGTTCGGCGACAGCGCGGAGCCGACAAAATTCGACAAGTGGGTGGGGGAGAAGTTCAAGGTGAACCCCATGCACATCCTCACCGCGGTCTCCCTCGTCCTGGGGCTTGCGCTCGCGGTGGGACTTTTCGTCTTTTTGCCCAACTTCCTCACCGGCCTCATTTTCGAGATCCCCGGCACCAACGATCATCCCGCGCTCCTCAGCCTTTGCGAGGCGGCGATAATGCTGGTCATCTTCATAGGCTACATCCTTTCCATCACGCTGATGAAGGACATCCGCAGGGTGTTCATGTACCACGGCGCGGAGCATAAGGTGATCAGCTGCTACGAACACGGGCTGGATCTCACGGTGGAGAATGCGCGGACGATGCGCACGGAACACAGCCGCTGCGGGACGACGTTCATCTTCTTCGTGGTGGCGGTGAGCATCATCGTGTTCGCCCTCGTCAACTGGATGTTGCAGGAGATAGGTTGGACGCGTTTCGACAGCGTGGTGAACGCGCTGGTGAGGCTCGCGGTCAAACTGCTTTTCCTGCCCGTGGTGGCGGGCATTTCCTATGAACTGCTCAAACTGCTCGCACGGTCGGACTGCCTGCTGTTCAGGGTGCTGCGCGCGCCCGGAATGCTCATGCAGAAGCTGACCACCAAGCAGCCCACGGACGACATGTTGGAGGTGAGCATCACCGCGTTCAAGACGGTGCTTGCGATGGACGAAGACGACTCTTTGCCCGAGAGCAAGTTCGACACGGGCGTGTCCGCGGCAAAGGCGAGAGAGAAGCTGAAAGAGACCGCACCCTCCGCGGAGGAGAGCGACATAGATTGGATGCTCGTCGAGGCTACGGGCAAAAAGAGAGGGGAGCTTCCCGCTCTCAAAACTCTCACCAAACAACAGTTCGAGACCGCGCGGAAGATAGCGGAAAAGATGAGCAAGGGCGCGCCCTTGCAGTACGCGCTCGGCAACACGGAATTTTTCGGCATCGTGCTGCATGTGGATGAGTCCGTGCTTATCCCACGTCCCGAGACGGAGGAGCTTGCGGAGAAAGTCATCGCCGAAGTGAAAGCGAGAGGGGGCGGCAGGGTGCTGGACCTTTGCACGGGGAGCGGCGCGATCGCCGTCGTCGTCGCAAAACACACTTCCGCTCGGGTGACCGCCACGGACATCTCTCCCGCAGCCTGCGCCGTCGCACGCAACAACGCCGCGGCGCGCGGTGTGACCGTGAAGGTGAAGGAGGGGGATATGTTCGCCCCCGTCGAGGGAGAGACCTTTGATGTCATAGTGTCCAACCCTCCCTACATCCCGGACGCAGACATCGCGGAGTTGGAGGAGAAGGTGAGGGAGTTCGAGCCTCTCTTAGCACTCAAAGGCGGCGAGGACGGGCTGGACTACTACCGCATCATCGCACGCGAGGCGGCGGGACATCTCTCTCCGGACGGCGTGTTGTGGCTGGAATTCGGCGTGGGGCAGGCGGAGGCTTTGAAGGAGCTTTTCGCGGGCTGGGACGTCGAGGTGTACCGCGACATGCAGGGCGTGGAGAGGATGTTGCGCGCGGTTAAGAAGGAGAGCGTGGGATGAAGATGAGCGAGAGGCTGCTTGAGCGGCTCGGAAAACTCAAAGAGAGATATGTCGAGCTTGGCGAACTGCTCGCGCGTCCCGACGTGGTGTCCGACCAAAACGCGTACAGGACTCTTTCCAAGGAGCATTCGGACATCCAACCCGCGGCGGAGAGATATGAGGAGTATCTCGCGCACGCAAGGGAACTCGCGGAGTGCGAGGAGATGCTTTCCGCGGAGACCGACCGCGACATGCGCGAGATGTTGAAGGAGGAGACGGAGGCTCTCCGAGGCAAGCTGGACGAGGATGCGGACGCGCTCAGGATCGCGCTGCTCCCCAAAGATCCCGACGAGGACAACAACGTCATCATGGAGATCCGTGCGGGGGCGGGCGGCGACGAAGCCGCGCTCTTCGGCACCGAACTTATGAAGATGTACCGCCACTACGCCGACAGGATGCGTTGGAAGGTGGAGGAGATCAACATGAATTACACCGAACTCGGCGGCGCGAAGGAACTCACTTTCATGATCGCGGGGAAGGGCGCGTGGGGAGACCTCAAATTCGAGAGCGGCGTCCACCGCGTACAGCGTGTGCCGGAGACGGAGTCGCAGGGGAGGATCCACACTTCCACGGTGACGGTGGCGGTGCTGCCAGAAGCCAAGGACGTGGAAGTGAACGTCAACGAGAACGACCTCAAGATAGACACCTACCGCAGCGGCGGCGCGGGCGGACAGCACGTCAACAAGACGGAATCCGCCATCCGCATCACCCACATCCCCACGGGCATTGTGGTGGAGTGTCAGGATGAGCGCAGTCAGATCAAAAACCGCGAGAAGGCGATGAAGGTGCTCAAAAGCAGGCTCTTTGAGCATTATCGCGCTCAGGCGGACAAGGAATACAGCGCGGCGCGCAGGGCGCAGATCGGCACGGGTGACCGCAGCGAGCGCATCCGCACCTACAATTTCCCGCAGGGGAGGGTGACGGATCACCGCATCGGGCTGACGCTCTACACGCTGGATCGCTTCATGCTGGGAGAGCTGGACGAGATGATCGCCGCGCTCAAACTCGCATTGCAGAACAAATTGCTCGAAAATTTCGAGTGAGGGGAGAGGATATGATCATACGTTACAACAAGAATCATCACGTCATCGAGGAACACGCCTACAAGCCCAATCTGCAGGACGTGCCGCACCCCAATCTCCACCGCAAGATATTCACTTACGGTGAGATCCCGAAGATCGCGTTCAACATGCGCCACGTCCCGATGGAGTGTCCCAAAGACATCTACATCACGGACACCACCTTCCGCGACGGTCAGCAGGCGACCAAGCCCTTCGCCGTCAAGGACATCGTGGCTCTTTACAAGATGCTGCACAGGCTGGGAGGCCCCAACGGCATCGTCAGACAGAGCGAGTTCTTCCTTTACAGCGAGAAGGACCGCGAGGCGGTGGAGAAGTGTCTGGAACTCGGCTACGAATTCCCGCAGGTGACGTCGTGGATCCGCGCCAACGAGAAGGATTTTGAGCTGGTCAAGCAGTTCGGCATCAAGGAGACGGGCATCCTCGTGAGCTGCTCGGACTACCACATCTTCAAGAAGATGAACCTCACCCGCGGGCAGGCGATGGAGAAATATCTCACCATCGTGAAGAAGGCGTTGGAGCGCGGCATAGTGCCAAGGTGTCACTTCGAGGACATCACTCGCGCGGATTATTTCGGATTTGTCGTCCCCTTCGCCATCGAGCTGATGAAACTCTCCGAGGAGAGCGGCATCCCCATCAAGATCCGCGCCTGCGACACCATGGGCTACGGCGTGACCTATCCCGGCACCTCGCTGCCGCGCAGCGTGCAGGGCATCATCTACGGTTTCCGCTATTACGCGGAGATCCCCTCCGAACAGCTGGAATGGCACGGCCACAACGACTTTTACAAGGCGGTCACCAACTCCGCGACGGCATGGCTGTACGGCTGTTCCGCCGTCAACACCACTTTGCTCGGCATAGGCGAGCGCACGGGCAACACCCCTCTCGAAGCCATGGCGATAGAGTATGCCTCCCTGCGCGGCGGCACGGGCGGGATGGACCTTTCCGTCATCACGGAGATCGCGGACTACTTCGAGCACGAGATGGGCTTCGACATCCCGGAGCGCACCCCCTTCGTGGGCAAGAATTTCAATGTCACCAAGGCGGGCATACACGCGGACGGCATGCTCAAAGATCAGGAGATCTACAACATCTTCGACACCGAGAAGATCCTTCATCGTCCCGCGCGCGTCGTGGTGGACTCTTTCAGCGGAGTGGCGGGCATCGCGTTCTGGATCAACTCCTTCTACTCCGTCCCCGCCGAGATGCACATCGACAAGCGCGACGATCTCATCCTCAAAATGAAGGAGAGAGTGGACGAGCAGTACGCCGAAGGCAGGACCACCGTGATAAGCGACGGCGAGCTGGACGCCATGTTCCGCGAGCTGGATCCCGCACGGCACGCCGAGTTTGAAAAATTCGCGTGAACGTGAAAGGGAAATTAAATACCCGCAAGGGAAAATCCGCTCTTGTATTTGACGGGATTTTCCTGTAAAATGAAAAGTGGAGGTGACTATGATAAAACTCATCACCGGCTCCAAAGGCACCGGCAAAACCAAGATCATCATCAACATGGCGAACGACAACGTCGAGACAGCCAAAGGCGACATCGTCTTTCTCACGGATACGGACAGATATATGTATTCGCTGAGGTATCAGATCAGAGTCATCAACACCGAGTCGCTGAAAAGGGCGGGGCAGTCCGCGGTGGACGAGAGGGAACTCATCGGTTTCATCAGGGGCATCCTCGCCGGCAATCACGACATAGAGAGCTTCTACATCGACGGCGCGCACCGCATGCTCGCCCGTCCCGTGGCGGAAATGGAGGACTTCTTCACCGACATCTACGCCATAGCAAAAAACACCGATACGAGATTCATCCTCACCGTCAGCGAGAATGAGGAGAATTTCCCGGAATTTCTGAAAAAGTATCAGGCGGAAGAATGAAATATGTAAGCACACGCGACCGCATGCGGACGTACACCGCTGCGGAAGCCATAGTAAAAGGCATCTCGGATGACGGCGGACTCATCGTTCCGTCGTCTTTCCCCGTTTTGAACGAGGCAAAATTCGACGCGCTCCTCGGCATGGACTACCCGGAGAGGGTGGCGAGCATCCTCGCCGACTATCTCGACGACTTCTCCTTTGAGGAGCTGCTGGGCTACGCCAACAAGGCATATTCCCGCTTTGACGGCGATCCCTGTCCCGTGGTCAAGGTGGACGACGGGCTGTATATGCTGGAATTGTGGCACGGTCCCACCTGCGCCTTCAAGGATATGGCACTCACCCTGCTCCCCCACCTTATGGTGGCGTCCAAGAGGAAGCTGGGCGACGACTGCCGCACCCTCATCCTCGTTGCCACCAGCGGCGACACGGGCAAGGCGGCTCTGGAAGGCTTCCGCGACGTGGAAGGCACCGAGATCATAGTGTTCTATCCCGTGGACGGGGTGAGCGCGATGCAGAAGAGGCAGATGATCACCCAGCGCGGGAAAAACGTGCATGTCGCGGGCATCAAAGGCAATTTCGACGACGCGCAGACCGCGGTCAAAAAGGTGTTCACCGATCCCGATGCCGTGGCGCGGCTCAAAGCCCGCGGCATAGAGATGTCCTCCGCCAACTCCATAAACTGGGGCAGGCTCGCGCCGCAGATAGCCTACTACGTCTCGGCGTACTGCGACCTCGTGAACGCGGGGGAGATAGAGCAGGGCGAGCGCATCAACTTCGTCGTGCCGACGGGCAACTTCGGCAACATACTCGCGGGCTATTACGCCTACCGTATGGGGCTGCCTGTCCACAAACTCATCGTGGCAAGCAACGCCAACAACATCCTCACGGACTTCTTCTCGACGGGCAGTTACGACGTGGAGAGAGAGTTCTACAAGACCATGTCCCCCTCCATGGACATTTTGGTGTCATCCAATCTCGAAAGGCTGCTTTTCGAGGTGATGGGCAGGGACAGCGTGAAAATACGCGAGATATATGCCGAGCTTGCCGAGACGGGCAGGTTCGAGCTTGATCTTTCCGAGCTGGATCTTTCCGTGTTCGAGGCGGGCTGGGCGAGCGAGGAGGAGACCAAGGAGACCATCGCCACCTTCTTCGATCTGGACGAGGAGGGCTATGTCCTCGATCCACACACGGCGGTGGCGGTCAGCGTGTACAACGAGTACTCTTTGGAGACGGACGACGAGACTCCCACCGTCATCGTGTCCACGGCAAGCCCGTATAAATTCGCCTGCGACGTCTACAACGCCATCGCGGGAGCGCATGAGAAAGATCCCGATAAGGCGGTGACCAAGCTGCAACTCTTCACCGCGGCGGAGTGTCCCTCCGCCATAGCGGAGCTTGACTCCCTTCCCGTGCGGCACACGACGGTGATAGAGCGCGAGGACGTGAAGAAGGCGGTCTTTGACTTCGTGGCGGGAGAATGAGTCCGCGCCCGAACGGAGCGCACATGACCGAAAAAGGTGTTTATATGACAGAAATCAACGATAAAGTGCAAAACGAGCGCAAAAAGGTGGTGCTTTCCGGCATCCAGCCGACGGGTACCATCACGCTCGGCAACTATGTGGGTGCGGTGTCCAACTGGGGGAAGATGCAGGACGACTATGACTCCCTCTTCTTCATCGCGGACTTGCACGCCCTCACCGTGAGGAGAGAGCCTGCCGAACTCAGGCAGATGTGCATGAGTTTCTTCGCGCAGCTCCTCGCCTGCGGCATAGATCCCGAAAAGTCCGTGCTGTACTTCCAGTCCCACGTTCCCGCGCACTCCGAGCTTGCGTGGATCCTCAACTGCAACACTTATGTGGGCGAGGCGTCCAGGATGACGCAGTTCAAGGATAAGAGCGCGAAACACGCGGACAATATCAATATGGGGCTGATGGACTATCCCGTGCTCATGGCGGCGGACATCTTGCTTTTCCGCTCCGATCTCGTCCCCGTGGGCATAGATCAGAAACAGCATCTGGAACTCGCCCGCGACATCGCCATCCGTTTCAACAACCGTTACGGCGACACGTTCGTCGTCCCGGAAGGCTACATCCCCAAGACGGGTGCGAAGGTGTGTTCCTTGCAGGATCCGACGGCGAAGATGTCCAAGTCCGATCCCGATCCCAACGGCTGGGTGTCCGTCATCGAGGACGAAAGTTCCATAATGAAGAAGTTTAAACGCGCGGTCACGGACAGCGGCAACGAGATAGTCGCCCGCGAGGACAAGCCCGGCATCACCAACCTGCTCGTCATCTATTCCGTCATGACGGGCAAGACCGTCGAGGAGGCGGAGAGGGAATTCGCGGGGTGCGGCTACGGCACCTTCAAGACCGCGGTCGGCGAGGCGGTGGCGGCTAAGTTCAAGCCCATCAGGGAGGAATATGCGCGCTATCTCGCGGACAAGGCGTACATCGCCGAGGTCGCAAAAGCGGGCGCGGAGAAGGCGGCGAGGATCGCCGCGCGCACCCTCGCCAAGGTCAAACGTAAGGTGGGGCTGGTCTCCTTTGATAAGTGAGGTTTTAATGCCCGTTTCAACTTGTGCGGGCAGAGTGGAGTGAGAAGGGACGAATGTTTGGCTATGTGATCCCGGACAAGAACAATATGTACGTCAAGGACTTCAACGTCTTTCAGGCGTACTATTGCGGTCTGTGCAAGGCACTGTCGCGTTCGGGCAGCCAACTCTCGCGGCTGTGCACCAACTATGACACCACCTTCTACAACGCGCTCCTGCACTCTCTCACGGACACGGAGGTGAAGTTCGAGCGCAGGCTCTGCCTCATCAACGGCAAGAAAAAGACGGTCATCGCCACGGACGAACTCACCCGCAAGGTTGCGGATCTTTCCGTACTCTTGGTCTACTACAACGCCCTCGACGACGTGCATGACGGCAAGCGTTCGCGTGCGGCGGTGGTCGGGGTGCTGGCGGCGAGAAAACGCGCCGCGGCGAGGCGTATGCCCGATGTGGACGCGCTCATGCGGGAGAGTTTCAGAAAGCTCTCCGTGCTGGAAAAGCGGGACTCGGCGGACATCGACATGGTGGCGGATTGTTTCGCATCCCTCATGCGGGACGTGACGCGCGCTCTCATCCCCGTGGACGAGAACACGGACACCTTTATGTACAATCTCGGCAGGCTGGTCTATCTCTTCGACGCGGTGGACGATGTGGAGAAGGACGCGAAGAAGGGGAGATACAATCCTCTCCTCGCCGCCTACGGGAAGTGCGACACCAAGGCGGAATTTTTGGAGAAAAACGCGCAGGAACTCGACTTTTTGCTGCGCTCGACTTATAATAAGCTGGTCGGAGCATACAATGCCATGCATATAGTGGTGAGCGAGGGTGTCCTCTCCAACACCGTCTATCTCGGACTTTATATGCAGATGGAAAGGTTGCTCAAAGGAGACGATAAATGCCAAGTGACCCGTTTGTGATCCTCGGTGTTAAACAGGGCGCGTCGCAGAGCGAGATCCTCGACGCGTACAAGAAGAAACGCGCCTACTATCAGGAGCACGTCTTTGACGAAGGAGAGGCGGGCGCGGATGCCGCACGCATGCTCGAAGTGCTGGACAACGCCTATCAGGAGGCGATGAGCCGCACCCACGAGGCTGCGCAGGTGAGCGGCGATCCGGACAGCGAACAGAGCCGCTATCAGGACGTCAAAGCCGCGGTCTCGGCAAGGGATTTTGCCAAGGCGCAGACGCTTTTGGACGATATGTACTACCGCGGCGGCGAGTGGCACTACTATCAAGCCATCATTTTCTACGAGAAAAATTGGCTGAACGAGAGCAAAAAACAGCTCGAACTCGCCGTGGATCTCGAGCCTGAGAACGAGAAGTATAAGCGCGCGCTCGAGAATATGAAAAAGAAGATCGACGGCACCGGCGCGTTCAAACAGGAGCCTCGCGGGCAGGCGCAGCAGGGCGGGCAGTATTACACCACGGACGAAGGCACCGGCTACGCGACGCAGCGCAGCTATCAGCAGCAGGCTCAGCCTTCGGCGGCGGACGGATGCTGCACGGCGTGTCAGTGCGCACTGTGCGCGGATTGCTGCTGCGAGTGCATGGGCGGCGACCTCATCCGCTGCTGCTGATGAAACACAAACGCCGCTTCTCGGCAAGAAAGACTGCATATGCGCTGGCGTTGGCGGGCATCTCCGCCGCGCTCGCGCTTTTGTTTGTCTGGCTGGGAGTGGTGGTGCGCTATGTCACCGTTGCGATGTTCGCGGCGGCGGGGATCGCGGTGAGCATACCCCTCTCCAAGCGTTATTACCTCTCCGCCGTCTTTGCCTACATCGTCTCGGCAGGGCTGGGATTTTTGGTGGGCGACGTGACCGCGGTGGCGGGCTACGCCGTCTATTTCGGTCCCATGGCTCTCATCTCCGCCGTGATGTGGGAGAAAAAAGTCAAGTGGTTCATCTCCTATCCCGTCAAGATAGTTTACATCAATGCCGCGCTCGCCGTGCTGTACTTCGCCCTTCAAGGGCTTGAAGTCCTCGCCCCCGACATCATCGGCTATTTCGACTATTGGGCGATCGCCATCCTCGGCACGGTAGCCCTGCTCATAGTCGATCTTTTCACCGTTTACGTCTACCGCACCCTGCGCCACGTCCTCGCCAAAGTCCTCCGCGACAAGCACACCTCCGAAGTGACGGAGGAGGAGATCGCGCAGGAGGATGAGGAAAACAAAAGTCCGTTTGACGAGTTTGATGACTGAGTCCGGTCAAAGCCCTCGTCACGCGACGGGGGTTTTGTTTTTAATACGCTCGCTCGGAGTGTACGTCGGGTTCAGGTGCGCACGCTCAAAGTTCGCGTCGTACTCGGAGAATATAAAACAGGCTGGCGTCCTCTGACAGGGGAGTTATTGTCCCCCTCCTCCCCTACGGGACTCCTCCCCCACTCGGAATAGAGTTCTCTCCTCCTAAAATGCGGTACTAACTTTTTCATAAAGGCGCAATCTGCGTCTTTATGAAAACACCTCTTGAAAATAGTTTGACTCTCGCACTCACTTATTCAAGCGGCGAACAGCACTCGCTGAGCGTCGCTCGTGGGGCGAGGAGGGCGACTCGACGCGCACGAGCGACGTCTCTACTTAATTTCTCGTCTAGCTTGCGAGGTCGCAGATTCGCGCCGCGACTTTCAAGCGCGGGCGCAAAGCACCCGCGGTGAAAGTTTGGCTTTGCGGCGCGTAGTTCCGTCTCCGAAAGAGAGACATCGTGCTCAGGTTCGCCCGCTCAAAGTGCGCGTTAGACCGTCTCCGAAAGATAGACGTCGTACTCAAAGACGCTTCGAATAAGTGTGCGTTACTAGTGTACCCCACCCACCCGCCCTATAAGGGAACATCTCTGCAACGGCAGGAGTTGCGGTATTACACTCTTTTTGTCAAGGAGTTGCGTCGAAAAAATTTACACGGCAGAGCCGGCAAAATTTTTCGCGCCATTGACAACAATGACAAGTTAAAATTTAAAACCGCGGACGGCACTTTTTGCCGTCCGCCTTAATTACAAAAATACTCTCCACAACACACTCTCTTTTGCACGTTTACACGCTTTGTCTGATCTTTTGTAAATACTTACTCTGACTTTTCGTATGTGCTTGTCTCCGATCATCTCATTTATCCTCTTGCTAACGTTTCCCTTTTTGCCCCCTTAGATAAGGGGGCGAACGGCTCTTTTTGCTTTATATATTGCTTGTGGGGGTATGAGGAGTTTTGGGGTTCCCAGGGGGATACTCGGAAAATTCCCCCTGGGCGTTTTCGCTTCCTTTTGCGTACAAAAGGAAGGCTGCATTCCTCGCCGCTTAAAATATAATTTGGTTTTCGTTGTACATTAGTCCGGCGCGTTCCGGGAGAGTGCGTTTAGCTCTGCCTTATGGCGGGCGGTTGGCGTTATAATCCCAAAAATCGTACGCCTGCGAACATCACGTCCTCTATGCGGCGGTTTTTAAGAGAGTAGTAGACGATTTTCCCGTCTCGGCGGGCGGACACAATGTCCGCCGCGCGCAGCAGGCGCAGCTGGTGCGAACACGTCGTTTGGTTGAGTTTCAGCACCCGCGCGAGGTCTCCCACGCACATCTCGGAGATGGAGAGGGCGCAGATGATCTTGGTGCGCGTCGCATCCGCGCATGCCCCGAAAAACTCCGAGAGCATATGCAGGGTGGCGTTGCGCGGAACGTAATCGCGGATGAGCGCGACGGTGTTTTCGTCCAAAAGAGTCTCCATGCCCGCATTGTAATTCCTTTCCGCGCTCGGAAAAGGGCGGCATTTGCCGCCCTTGCACGATTTTTGTCTTTACGCCGTTTTCGCATTGTGCCGCGCGTGGGAAAATCGTCGGCGCAGTTTCCGTGATCTTTTGCGCTGCGGGGGAGAAGGGGTGCGTTTTACGGCTCTCTGTCCGCGAGTTCGTCCAGCGATACGCCGTAGAAATCCGCCAAAGTGATGCAGTCGTCGATGTTTGGGACGTGTATGCCCAGTTCCCAGCGGGACAGATTTTGCTGGGAGATGCCCGTCTTTTCGGAAAGCTCGTGCTGAGTCAGCCCGCGCGCGACGCGCATGGCTTTCAGATTATCGGCTAAACGGTTTTTGTCATTCTTCATCACAAGACAAGGTTTACACAATTTCTTGAAAACATATTGACTTTACACGAAATCGTGTTGTAGCATTGATTTTGGGCAACTAGTGTTAAGCGGCGCGCCGTCGTAGGCGGCACGGGAGAGCTGTGCAAAAGTGCGGGCTTAATGCCAAAACAATGTTAAGGATAGGCACAAACGTGTTGACAATTCGCGCGTGCGTGTGTAGTATTTAAATCATCAAATCGGTCTTAGCCGCGCAGACGCGGGGCAAGCGGGCAGGGGAAGTCCCGCATCTCAGCCGATGAAGGGACTTCCACGTCCCTGAGACATATTCCAACAGCGGTGGTGCCGTGCGTCTCGCACGGCATCGCCGTTTTTTTCGCGCTTGATCTTCCGCCTTTCGCCCTCGGCGGGCGTTTTCCCGCATTTTTTGCACCTTTGGGCGGTATGCGGCATAGATTGGGGCAGGAGAGGGATATGGGATTCGACGAAAATTGGTTTTTGTTCCTGCTCATAGTGATGGCGGTGTTCGCGTCGGACGGCAAGGTGTCCTCGACGGAGACCGCCGTCATGCTCTCCGTGCTTTTCGCGCTCACGGTGGCGGGACCGACGCTCGTCCCCCGCGACGCCGACTCGGAGGAGGGATCCTCCGCGGGCGCGGACGGTTGCCGTTAAAGCTACGCCGCACGAAGGAAACCGCCGTCGGCGCAAGGACGCGTGATGCGTCTCTGCCATCATCCTTCCCCATTCATCCGCGCATAAGAACGAACAGGTAAAAAGAGCGTATCCGCAGGGACACGCTCTCCTCTTTACTAAAAGCGCGCGGTGGGGTATAATGTCTCCGTGGACTTTAAGGCGAAGCTCAAAGACGTGCCGGAGGATCCCGGCGTATATATGATGCTGGACAAGGACGGGGAGATCATCTACGTCGGTAAAGCCAAGCGGTTGAAAGCCCGTCTCAGGCAATATTTTTATCAGTCCGGCAACAAGACGGCGAAGGTGATGGCGATGCTCGCCCATGTCGCCGATTTCCGCTACATCATATGTCCGAGCGAGGTGGACGCTCTCGTCACCGAGAACAACCTCATCAAAAAGTACACCCCCAAGTACAACATCCTGCTCAAAGACGACAAGTCATATCCTTTCCTGCGCATAGACATGCACGAGGATTTCCCCGGAGTGCGGCTGGTGCGGCGGCTGAAAAGCGACGGCGCGCAATATTTCGGGCCGTATATGCAGTCCGTGAACATACGCGACATCACCGATCTCATCCACACCGCGTTCAAGGTGCGGGACTGTTCGCGCGATCTCACCAAGCCCTCCCGTCCCTGCCTCAACTTCCACCTGGGCAAATGTCTCGCGCCCTGTTCTGGCAAGGTGAGCAGCGAGGAGTATAAGGAGGAAGTGAAGAAGGTCATCTCCTTTTTGAAGGGCAACGACAGGGAAGTGGAACGTATCCTTACCGAGCGTATGATGCAGTTCGCCGACGGGGAGAATTTCGAGGTCGCGCTGAGCTACAAACACAAGCTGAAAGTGTTGGACAACCTCGTCCGCAAGCAGGTGAGCGCGCTCCCGAAGGACCTCGACCTCGACATCTTCGCCTATGAGAGCAACGGCGTCATGGGCGCGGTGAATATGCTTGTCGTGCGCGCGGGCAAGCTGGTGGGCGGGGACAACCGCGTTTTCGCGGCGGCGGACGAGGACATCTCGTCGTACATCTATCAGTTTTATCTCGCCGCTCCTCCCGTGTGCAACGAGATAGTCACGGATTGCGCGGGGGATGCGGAGGCGTTGGAGACCGCCGTCAATTCCCTTGCCGGACACACCGTGCGGGTGATAGAACCCAAACAGGGAGTGCGCCGTCAGCTCCTCGATCTCTCTCATTCCAATGCCCGAGACGCGTTGGAAAAGTTCGGCAGCAGGGAGGAGCGCAGGGTGCTGCGCACAGAGGGCGCGGTGAAACAGCTGGGCGAGCTTCTCGGGCTGCACACCCTTCCCAACCGCATAGAGGCTTACGACATCTCCCACATCTCCGGGACGGACAAGGTGGCGAGCATGGCGGTGTTCGAGGGAGGTGAACCCAAGAAGGCGCACTACCGCAAATTCCGCATAAAGACGGTGGAGGGCAACAACGATTTCGCGTGCATGAAAGAGGCTCTGACCAGACGGCTCATGCGTCTGAAAGAAGGGGAGGACGAGAGCTTCGCCACTCCGCCCGACCTCATCCTCATAGACGGCGGCAAAGGACAACTCGCTTACGCATTGGAGGCGTTGAAGGAGTGCGGCGAGGAGGACTTGGAGATCCTCTCCCTCGCAAAAAGGGAGGAGGAAGTGTTCCTCGGCAGCTCCCCCAAGCAGTCCATACTCCTGCCGAGGGACAGCGTGGCTTTACAGATGTTGCAGCGCGTCCGTGACGAAGCGCACCGCTTTGCCATCACCTACCACCGCACTTTGAGAGGCAAACATATGTCCGAGACCGCGCTGATGAAAGTCCCCGGCATAGGCAGGGAGAGGGCGGCTCGGCTGATAAAAGAGTTCGGCTCGGCGGAGAACGTGCGCCACGCGGGAGAGGAGCGGATAGCCGCGTTGGAAGGCTTCTCGCTAAGCTCCGCGCGCAAACTGCTCGCAGCTCTCAATGCGCAGGAAAGCGGCGTTGACGTGCCGAAAACGACGGATAAAACCGATGTTTCGTCGGATGGCGGGACATCGGAGAATGATGAGAAGGACAAGGAATGAGGGGCGCGTGGGCGTCCCGGGAGGATATATGGTCAAGGATATCGTGAGAAAAAGTGAAGTCGCCATCGGGACGGAAAAGTTCGCCGCCGATCTCGATCTGGAAGTGGTGTGCGCGCCCGCGGGGGAGATCGTGTTCCGCTCAACGGCTACCAACCGTCCCGGTTTGCTCTTTGCGGGCTTCGACGAGTATTTCCCGGAGCATAGGATACAGATCCTAGGCAACGCCGAGATGGCTTATCTGGAATCGCTGGACAAAACAAAGAGGCTCTCCCAGCTGGAAAGGCTGTTCTCCAAGGGCGTGCCCTGCGTCATCGTCACCCACAAGCATCCCGTGACGGAGGATATGGAGAGAGTGGCGGAGAGATATGCCACCCCGCTCTTTGTCAGCAATGAGTCCACTTCCGCCATAGAGAGCGATGTGGTGCACTATCTCACCACCGCGCTCGCCGCAAGTGACACCATCCACGGCGAACTGCTCGACATAAGCGGCATAGGCGTCCTGCTCATCGGCGACAGCGGCATCGGCAAATCCGAGACCGCTCTCGAACTCGTCCACCGCGGGCATATGCTCGTCGCCGACGACCTTGTAGAGGTCAAGCGAATCAAAAACAAGATCTACGGCTATCCCCCCAAGCGCATCGCAAATCTTTTGGAAGTGCGCGGCGTCGGTCTCATCGACGTCGAGGCGATGTACGGCGTGGGCGGCGTCCTCAACCAAAAGCGCATCCACCTTGTCATCGAGATGGAGCAGTGGGACGACAACAAAAGCTACGACCGCCTCGGCAATGAGGACCTCACCTACGACATCCTCGGCGTCAAGTTCCAGCGCATCGTCGTCCCCGTCTCCGCCGGCCGCAATCTCGCCGTCGTCATCGAAGCCGCCTCCCGCAATTTCCGTCTGCGTTCCATGGGCAGGGACGCCCTTGATGAGTTGTCGTCGAGGTTGATGGAGAAGAATCGGCCGGAAGACACCGACTTCGACTGAACGTCGCCATTTGGCGATCTGCTTTGTCAAAGCCCCATTCCGCAATGCGGTCACGTACGAGAAAGTACGCTCCCTTTTGCGGAAGGGGCTTTTTCGCGCAGCTCATCCAAATGGCGGCGTTCAGCGAACTTGCTTAGCGTTGAGCGAACAACTGCGTCAAAGCCCCTGCCGTAGATGCTCACGTACGTCTGTGTACGCTCCGCCTCTCGGCAGAGGCTTTTCGTTTTTAACACGCACGCTCGGAGTGTGCGTCGTACTCGGAGAGTGTAAAATAAGCCAACGTCCTCTGACAGGGGAGTTATTGTCCCCCACCTCCCCTACGGGACTCCTCCCCCACTCGGAATAGAGTACCCTCCTCCCAAAATGCGGGACTAACTTTTGAATTTTACCAAAAATTTTGGTAATCGCACTCACATAACTAAGCGGATACCGGTACCGGTTGAGCGTCGCTCGTGGGGCGAGGAGGGCGACTCGACGCGCACAAGCGACGTCTCTACTTAATTTCCCGTCCAGCTTGCGAGGTCGCAGATTCGCGCCGCGACTTTCAAGCGCGGGCGCAAGACGCCCGCGGTGAAAGTTTGGCTTTGCGGCGCGTGGTTCCGTCTCCGAAAGAGGGACATCGTGCTCAAATACGCCCGCACAGAGTGTGCGTTAGACCGTCTCCGAAAGAGAGACATCGTTCTCAAATGCACCCGCACAGAGTGTGCGTCGTACTCGGAGAGTGTAGAACGGGTGACGTCCTCTGACAGGGGAGTTAGATACCCCCTCCTTCCCTTCGGGCTTTCCTCCCCCGTGCCGATTGAAGTCCACTCCTCGCATCTTGCGGGACTGACTGTACATCTCCACAAAAGTTTATTTCGCGCACTCACATAACTAAGCGGATAACTGCACTCACTGAAAACCCGGCACGGGCGGAGGAATTCGGCACGACGCGATTGGCGCAAGGCGCAGCAATCGCTGGACCTTCGGTTCGCGCACGAGTGCTACCACTACTTAGGTATACGTCTGCGCTCGGCACTCAGATAGTCGCCGCCCTGCGGCTCCGAATCCGTCTCCGAAAGAGAGACGTCGTGTTCAAGCAACCCTCGCTCGAAGTGTACGTTAAATTTCTCCGAAAGAGAGACGTCGTGCTCAAATACGCTCGCTCGGAGTGTGCGTTAGACCGTCTCCGAAAGAGTACACGTCGGGTTCAGGCACGCACTATCACAGTGCACGTTAATTTTCCCGAATCCGTCGTGTTCAAACTCACACGTACAGGCTGTGCGTTAATTCACCCGTACGCGATGTACACTTCGGGCGGGGTGCATATACTGTCGTATGGGTGAGAGGGTGTGCGACGGTGTTGCCGAGAGGCTGGGAGTGGAAGTGAGGCGGGGAGTGTCTGCCTCTTTGCTCACCACTTATCGCGGGGGCGGGTGCGCCGAGCGGGTGTACCTCCCTTGCGGGGCGGAGAGGGCGGCGGAGTTTGCGGCGGAATGTGCGGCGAGGGGAGAGCGGCTCTTTGTGATGGGCGGAGGGAGCAAGACGGTGATGGCGGACGGCAGCATCTCTCTCCCCGTGCTTTCCACGGCGAATATGCGCAGGGTGGAAGTCGCGGGCTTTGACGAGGGGCGGGTGCTGGTGAGGGCGGAGAGCGGCGCGCGCGTCGCCGATGTCCTTGCCGTATGCGCCGAGGCGGGGTGCGGCGGGCTTGAATTCATGGCGGGAGTGCGCGCGTCCGTGGGCGGGATGGTGCGCATGAACGCGGGAGCGTTCGGCGAGCAAACCGCCGATCATGTGTACGAAACAGAGATTTTAAACCCTGTTTCGGGTGAGATCGTCAAAAAGCGGGGGAGCGAGACGGACTTCGGCTACCGCAGGGGAGAGAGGGGATTCGTGCTTGCGGTCACCTTTGCTTTTCCCGTTATGAGCGCGGAGGAGAGGGAGAGGAGACGGCTGGGATATATCGCCGCTCGGAGGGCGCGGCAGCCCGCGCTGCCTTCCTGCGGGAGCGTGTTCCGCAATGCGGGAGAGGCGTTCGCGGGCGAGTTGATAGAGCGGGCGGGTATGAAAGGGATGCGCCTTGGCGGGGCGGAGATCTCCCGCTTGCACGGCAATTTCATCGTCAACACGGGCGGGGCGTCCGCTGCCGATCTTTTCGGGCTGGCGGAGCTTGCGGCGGAGAGAGTGAGGGAGCTTTTCGGAGTGTCGCTCGAAAAAGAATTCGAAATTCTCAAAGACGGTCTGCCATTCCGGGCAAACCTATGATATAATGATTTATCATCGCCTGCGCGAGCGCGTCCGCACGCTCCGCGCGTCACGACGGTCCGCGGGTGATGGGATGAAAACGGGACGCGGCACATGCTATCTTATCCGTGCCATCCCGCGGGATGCGAGAATGAAGATCACGGGCGACTATCACATCCACACTTCCGCAAGCGACGGCAGAGGAGGCGTGCTCGACAAAGCGAGAGCCGCCGCCGCGCTGGGGCTTGAGGAGATCGCCATCGCAGACCACGGCTGCGGCAGCTTTCTCTTTCATCAGACGGAGAAAAAGTTTGCCGCCCAACAGCGGGAGATAGCCGCTGCCGCAAGCGAGTGCGGCGTGCGGGTGCTGTCCGGCATAGAGGCGAGCATCACGGGGGAGGAGGGCGAGACGGATGTCCCTGACTCCGTCATCGCAAAGTGCGACGTGCTGACGGTAGGGTTCCACCGCTTCCTGCAACCCCGCTTTATCCTTGCGTCCCCCCGTTTCCTTCTGGTGAACGGCTGGGGAGGGGAGAGGGCGAGAGAGAAGCTTGTCGCCTTCAACACGCGCGCATGGCTCGCCGTCCTGGAGCGTTATCCCGTGGACGTGCTGTGCCACATCGGACACCGCGCGCTCGTCGACGCTGGAGCTGTGTGCCGTGCCGCCGCCGAGAGAGGGGTGTATGTGGAACTCAACGAGAAGCACATCGACGCCCTCGAAGGATGCGTCGAGGAAGTGCTTGCATCCGGCGTCGAGTTCATCCTAGGCTCGGACGCGCACTCCACGGACAAGGTGGGAAGATTTGACGCCGTTGCCGCGTTCATACGCAGGCACGGCATAGCGGAAAACAGGATATGCGGCATCGGCAGGAAACCGGTGTTTCACGATAAAAAGGGTTTTAAGCATACGAAATGACGGAGTGAACATGGCATCTTTCAAAGACAACGCCGAAAAAGAATTGCTCACCGCCCTCCCCGAAAGCGGGGAAGAAGTGCGGGCGTTCCTTTCCGCGGCGGCGAAACAGGGCGGCTATCTCCACATGGTGGGCAGGCGCAGGAACCTCGTTTTCGGGCTGTCCTCGTATGAGGAGTGCCTCGCCGTGGTGAGGCTGCTGCGCGTCCTCTATCCCTCCGAGTTCGAGATCTCCGCCTCCCGCATCAAGACGGGGTCGAAGAAGGGGAATACGGAATTTTCCGTCGCCGTCCCCACGGGATATGCGGCGCAGGCGGTGGAGGATCTTTGCCTGGCGGAGGGCGGAGTGCCGGGGTTTGTGAAGAGGAGCCGCACCGCCGCGGAGAGCTATCTTAAAGGGCTTTTCCTCGTGTGCGGGAGCGTTTATGTCCCGTCCACGGAGGGAGATGCCGAAAAGAGGGAGGGCTATCATTTCGAGTTCGCCCTCGACGGCGGGGAATATGCCGCCGAAGTGGCGGAACTGCTCGCCGCCCTGGGCGTGCAAGCCAAACTCAGCGAGAGAGGCGCGCTCACCCTCGTCTACATCAAGGACAAGGAGGAGATCCTTTCCGCGCTCGCCGCGCTCGGACTTTCCGAGAGCGTGCTGAAACTCAAAAGCATCATCGACGAGAGGGAGACCGCCAACAGCATCAACCGCGTGACCATCTGCGAGGCGGCGAACCTTGACAAAACATATGCCGCGGCGTCGCGCAAGCTGATGGAGATCGGAGCCATAGAGGAGAGCGTGGGGCTGGACAGTCTCACCCCCGCACTGCGTGACACGGCGAATGCGCGGCTGGAATATCCGCAGGCGAGTCTGAGCGAACTCGCCGAGATCCTGGGTGTGAGCAAGAGCTGTCTCAACCACCGTCTGCGCAAGCTCGCCGAGATCGCGCGGGAAAACGGATTTGACGCGGAAGAATGAGAGAGAAGGAGAAACCAACGAGGAAGATATGAGCGATTTCGTACATCTGCACGTTCACAGCGAATACAGTCTGCTCGACGGCGCGATAAGGCTGGACCAGCAGGTCCTCTCCGACAAGGAGCAGGACAAGGTGGAACACGTCTCCCCGCTGACCGAGGCATTGAAAGGGATGGGGATGACGGCGTGTGCCATCACCGATCACGGCAACCTTTACGGGGTGCATACCTTTGTCACCGCCATGCGCAAGGCGGGGCTGAAGCCCATCATCGGCAGCGAGTTTTACGTCGCGGACGACCTTCACGTCAAGACGCCCGAGACCATGCACCGCAGGGATCACCTCATCCTTCTTGCCAAGAACGCCACGGGATATAAGAATCTGATGAAGCTTTCCACCATCTCTTTCGTGGACGGCTTTTACGTCAAGCCGAGGATAGACCTCGACACTTTGAGTAAATATTCCGAGGGACTTATCTGCTGTTCGGCGTGTCTTGCGGGGCGCATCCCGCAGCTGCTTCTGAAGAACGATCACGACGGCGCGAAGGAATACGCGCTGCGCCTCAAAGGGATGTTCGAGGAAGGGGACTTCTACATCGAGTTGCAGGATCACGGGCTTGAGGAACAGAAACGCATACTTAAACCTCTTGTTGCGTTGGCAAGGGAGATAGGCGTCAAGGTGGTCGCCACCAACGACGCGCACTATCTCACCCGTGAGGACGCGGACACGCAGGACACCATGATGTGCATCACCCTGCAATGCAAAAAGACGGATCCCGTGGGCGTGCGTTTCGAGAACAACGAATTCTACCTCAAAAGCGGTGAGGAGATGGAGAAGCTGTTTGACTGGATCCCGGAGGCGATCGAAAGCACGAAGGAGATCGCGGACAAGGTGGACGGCGACTACTTCGTCGTGAAGTACAAAAAGACCTTCATCCCGCACTACGAGAACGACGATATGAACGGGAGGGACTCCAAGGAGTATCTCCACGACCTCGCGTGGGAGAGGATACACCGCCGTTTCGACGTCATCACGCCGGAGATAAAGGAGAGGCTGGATTACGAACTCGGCGTCATAGACAGGTGCGGCTTCAACGACTACTTCCTCATCGTCTGGGACTTCGTGAACGCGGCAAAGGAGAGGGGCATCCCCGTGGGACCGGGCAGAGGCAGCGGCGTCGGCAGCCTGGTTGCCTACGCCATCGGCATCACGGATGTGGATCCCTTGCGGTACAGTCTGCTCTTTGAAAGATTCCTTTCCGAGGAGAGGGTGTCCATGCCCGACTTCGACATCGACTTCTGTTTCGTGCGCCGTCCCGAAGTCATCGAGTATGTGGTGGAGAAGTACGGCGCGCCCAACGTGGCGCAGATCATAGCCTATTCCACCATGACCGCGAAGGCGGTGGTCAAGGACGTGGCGAGGGTGTACGACGTCCCGTACACGGATGCGAACACGTGGGTGAAGGACATCCCGACGGGCAAGGTGCTGTTGCGGCAGTGTCTGACTCCCGGCAGCAGTCTGTATTCGGAGGAATTTGCCTCTCTTTACCGCAACAATCCCACGGCGAGAAAGGTCATCGACACCGCCATCCAGCTCGAAGGCATGCCCCGTCAGACCTCGATGCACGCGGCGGGCGTCGTCATATGCGGCGATCCCATCGTGGAACACGTCCCCCTTTCCCGCAACGGCAACGACATCACCACGCAGTTCGACAAGAATATGGTGGAGGCGCAGGGACTCCTCAAAATGGACTTCCTTGGTCTGAAAACTCTCACGGACATCAGCGAAGCCCTCAAATACATCAAAGAGGACAAGGGCGTGGACGTGGATTTCAACAAGTTGGGGTATGAAGATCCCAATGTCTACGCGCTCATCGCGGGCGGGGACTGCGAGGCGGTCTTTCAGCTGGAAGGCGGCGGCATGAAAAAGTTTATGATGCAGCTGCAGCCCACCAATCTGGAGGACGTCATGGCGGGCATCTCCATGTACCGCCCCGGTCCCATGCAGTTCCTCGACCTTTTCATACAGGGCAAGCGCGATCCTTCTTCGGTGCATTACTCGCATCCGCTGCTGAAATCCGTCCTCGAAAACACTTACGGCTGCATCGTCTATCAGGAGCAGGTCATGCAGATCGCGCAGAAGATCGCGGGATATTCCTTCGGCGGCGCGGACATAATGAGACGAAGCATCGCCAAAAAGAAGCTGGACGTCCTCATGCAGCAGAAGGAGATCTTCATCAACGGCGGCGTCCTCGCGGACGACACCACCAAAAAACAGATCCCCGGCGCGGTGAAGAACGGCGTGAGCCGCGAGATCGCGGAGGAACTTTTCGAGCAGATCCTGAAATTCGCAAGCTACGCATTCAACAAATCGCACGCGGCGGCTTACTCCGTGGTGTCCTATCAGACGGCGTGGCTGAAATGTTACTATCCCACTCACTTCATCACCGCGGTCATCAACAACCGCATCACCAACGCGGACGAGGTGAAGCACTACATCAACTATCTCCGCCGCACGGGGGTGAAGATCTTAGCCCCCGACATCAACCGCTCCAAGAAGGTGTTTTCCATCGAAGACGGCAACGTGCGTTACGGCTTGATGGGCATAAAGAACGTCGGCGAACAGGCGATGGAGTACGTCCTCGGCGAGAGGGAGAGAGGGGGGAAGTTCACCGACCTCAGGGATTTCCTGGAACGCTGCGCGGGACAGGTGAACAAGCGCATGATTGAGAGCCTCATCAAGGGCGGCGCATTCGACTCCTTCGGCAAGACGCGCGCCACGCTCATGGCGTCCTACGAGCGCATCATGGACGCGGTCGCCACGGACAGGAAAAACCAGCTGGAAGGGCAGCTCTCGCTTTTCGATTCCCTCATCGAGGACGTGACGGTGAAATATACCGAACTTGCGGAGTACGACCTCATGCACATCCTCGCGGGCGAGAAAGAGGTGCTGGGGATGTACATCAGCGGACACCCCCTCGACGATTATGCCGACACGCGCAGGGAGTTCAACTTCGACACTTCCATGCTCTTCCTCAAAGAGTATGACGAGGAGGGAGAGGAGGTCTCGGTGCTCAACCGCGAGCTTACGGGCAGGACGGTGTGCATGGGGTGTATAGTGGAATCCTACGAGCGCAAGCTCACGGGCAAACAGCAGAGGTTCGCCGTGGGGAGATTAGAGGACAGAGAGGGGAGCATCCCCTTCTCGATGTATCCCCGCGCATACGAGCAGTACGGCGCGCTCCTCGACGCGGATGTCCCCGTCAAGGTCTACGGCAAGCTCGATCTCAGAGACGAGAGCGAGCCGAAGGTCTCCGTCGAGAAGGTGGAGATCTGGGAGAACGGCGCGCGCAAAAAGACGGATGTCACGCGGTCGGGCGTCATCTATGTGTTGGTGGAGGATCCCGCCGTCACCAAGATAGTCACGGGGCTGCTCGCCATGTTCCCCGGCACCGTCCCCGTGCGCGCACAGATGAAAGGAAAGGACGGCAGGATGTGCCTAAGGGAGTTCAAGCAGAAGGTGGTCCCGGATGAGGAGCTTCTTCGCCGACTCGCCAACCTCGTCGGAGACGAGAGCGTGCGTTACACCCTTCCCAAGTGAGAGAGGGGAGAGTGCTCAAGGCAGCGAAAGAGCGGGTGCGCCCGCTCTTTTTAGATGCGCGGAGCGGGAAGCGGAATTCTACGGGCGCATCCCTTGAAAATGCTTTACAATTCAACTTTTTGCGGGTATAATAAACAAGGTATGCGCGCATTGCGCATATACGCACAAAAGGATACAAAAGCGGATTTATCGGGGACTCCGCCCCCCCGGAGGTAAATATGGCAAAGAACGCTAGCAAACAGAGTAAAAAATTGGCGATCCTCACCAGCGGCGGCGACTCGTCCGGCATGAATGCGTGCATCAGGACGGCTGTCCGCTACGCGCTCAACAAGGGATATGAAGTGTACGGCGTGCGTCACGGCTATGTCGGCATGATCGAGGACGACATCATCGAGATGCCTTACGGCTCCGTCTCCAACTGCGTCCACACCGGCGGCACCATCCTCCGCACGGGCAGGACGGACGAGTTCAAAAAGCCCGAGGTCGTGCAGGCCGCGGCGCAGAACCTTCTGAAACGCGGCATCAACAACCTCATCGTCATAGGCGGCGACGGCTCTTTCCACGGCGTCTCCGACCTGCATCAGCTCACCGACATCAACGTCATCGGCATCCCCGGCACCATCGACAACGACATGGGTTACACCGACTACACCATCGGCTTCGACACTGCGTGCAACACCGTGCTGGACGCCATGCTCAAGCTCCGCGACACCATCACCTCTCATGACAGGATCATGATCCTCGAAGTCATGGGCAGACATTGCGGCGACATCGCGTTAAAGACCGCTCTCGCCGGCGGTGCGGAATATGTCATCCTTCCCGAAGCTCCCACCGACGTGGACGCCATAGCCGCAAGCGTCAAGAAGGGCTTTGACAAGGGCAAGACTTCCACCATCATCGTCCTCGCCGAGGGCAGGAACGACCTCAAAGACGAACTCAGAGAGAAGGTGAAAGCCTCCACGGGCAGGACGGTCAACCACGTCGCACTCAGCTACATCCAGCGCGGCGGCACGCCTTCCATGTTCGACCGTGTCCTCGCCAGCCGTCTCGCAGCCCGCGCCGTCGAACTCATCGAGTGCGGTCAGAGCGGCAGAGTGGTCGGCGTCAAGGGCAGCGACATCATCGACGTCAACGTCATCGAAGCCCTGAAAGCGAAGAAGAATTTTGATGATAATCTGTTCGCCCTTGCCACCACAATAAGCAAATAAAGGCGTCATTCGGCGCAAAACTTTGTCAAAGCCACCGTCGGACGGTGGCTTTGCTTTATTAAAACCGGCTGTGCGTCTCGCGGGGGAGTGTAGGTCGTGTTCGGGGACGCTCGCTCGGTGGGTACGTCGTGCTCGGAGAGTGTAAAACGGGCTGACGTCCTCTGACAGGGGAGTTATTGTCCCCCACCTCCCCTACGGGACTCCTCCCCCACTCGGAATAGAGTTCCCTCCTCCTAAAATGCGGTACTAACTATTGTACTTTACCAAAATTTTGGTAATCGCACTCACATAACTAAGCGGATGCCGGTATTGAGTGAGCGTCGCTCGTGGGGCGAGGAGGGCGACTCGACGCGCACGAGCAACGTCTCTACTTAATTTTCCGTCTAGCTTGCGAGGTCGCAGTTTCGCGCCGCGACTTTCAAGCGCGGGCGCAAAACGCCCGCGGTGAAAGTTTGGCTTTGCGGCGCGTAGTTCCGTCTCCGAAAAAGAGACGTTGTGTTCAAGCACACTCTATCAAAGTGTACGTTAAATATCTCCGAATGAGTGTGCATTAAATTGTCTCCGAATGAGTGTGCGTCGTACTCGAATACGCTCTGTCAGGGTGTACGTCACTAGTGCACCCCGCCCGCCCACCCAATAAGGGACAGCTCTACACCGGCAGAAGTTGCACTTCAACCCTCTTTTTGTCAAGGAGTTGCGTCGAAAAAATTTGCACGGCAGAGCCGGCAAAATTTTTCGCGCCCTTGACAACGCCGTCAAGTTAAAATATAAAAACTGCGGACGGCACTTCTTGCCGTCCGCCTTAATTACAAAATGATTCTCCCTTTGCACTTGCGCGTTTTGCCGTATCTTTTGTCAATACTAGCTCTTTTGTATGCTCTCGTCCCCGATTATCTAATTTATCCTCTTGCTGACGGCCCCCTTAGACAAGGGGGCGAACGGTGCTTATAGCTTAATATGTTCCTTGTGGGGGTATGAGGAGTTTTCGGGTGCAGGGGCGGAAATACCCCGCCGAAACTTTTTTCGGCGGGGACCCCGTTCGGAAAACAGCCCCTTGCCGTTTTCGCTTCCTTTTGCGTACAAAAGGAAGGCTGCATTCCCCGCCGCTTGAAAATTTAAAGCCGGTGCTTTTGGCTGTTTCGCTTCCCAAAGAAAGGCTAAATTTTGCCGCTTGAAAGATTGAAAGGAGGGCTTTTCCCTCTATTTTTCCGGGTAGGTGAAGCGGCGGTGGGTGAGAAGTTCCGCTTTATAGCGGGCGGTGTAGTATTTGGCGAGGGTGAGGTTGTGTTCGAGGTAGTTGCCGCACTCCGCCGCTTGCGCGCCGGGGATGTCGCCCTCAAAGTTCAGGGTGAAATCGCACGCGTCCAGCACGAGCGGGAGGGCGTCCTCGGGAGTCTTTTCGCCGAAGAGCAGGAGGTAGCACCCCGTCCTGCAACCCATCGGTCCGAAATAGACCACGTCATCCGCGGCGGATGAGTTTCTGAGGCGGGTGGCGAAGAGATGTTCCACCGTATGCAGTGCGGCGATGTCCATGGCAGGCTCGCGGTTGGGCGCGGTGAAACGCAGGTCGAAGGTGGTGACGGCGACGCCGTCCTTCTCGTCGCGGCGGCTGAGGTACAGCCCGGGGAGCAGCTCAAGGTGATCTATCGTGAAACTTGCTATCTTTTTCATACCTTCATTCTAGCACGCGGGCGGCTGCGGCGCAAGTCGCGCAATTAGGTGTTGAAATATATTCGGATGGGTAGTATAATGATTTTACATTACGCCGTACTTTCCCGCGGGGAAGGCGTGCAGCCCGCCTACGGGGAGGCGCATGATAAAGGAGAATTTATGAAGGGATTGAAAGGGGCGTGTATGTTCTGCCAGAGCGGCGGCCCCACCGCTGTCATCAACAGCAGTGCGGCGGGAGTTTTTCTCGAAGCACTCAAACAGGAGAACATCACGGCAGTTTACGGCGCGGAGCACGGTGTGCTCGGCATTTTGCAGGAGAAATTCTACGACATCTCCAAAGAGGACATAGACGAGTTGAAATTGCTCCGTCACACCCCGTCCTCCGCTCTCGGCTCATCGAGATATAAGCTCAAGGACTACGCCGAGGACGACACGGACTATATGCGTTTGCTGGAAGTGTTCAAGAAGTACGACATCCGCTTCTTCTTCTACAACGGCGGCAACGACAGCATGGACACTTGCAACAAGATCAGCAAGTTCATGGAAGAGCAGGACTACGACTGCAACGTCATCGGCGTCCCCAAGACCATTGACAACGACCTCTTCGGCACCGACCATTGCCCCGGCTACGCGAGTGCCGCGAAGTATATCGCCACCACCGTCATGGAGTGCAACCTCGACGCCAAAGTGTACAACTTCGGTCTGGTGTGCATCATCGAGGTCATGGGCAGGAACGCGGGTTGGCTGGCAGCCTCCGCCGCCCTTGCCGATCAGACGGGCTTGGGTGCGGACCTCATCTATCTCCCCGAAGTGCCTTTCAGCGTGGAGAAATTCGTGCAGGACGTGTTCAATGTCTGCGAACGCAACGAGGGCAAGTGCATCGCCGTCGTCGCGGAAGGCTTGAAGGACGAGAACGGCAAGTATGTCGGCGACTTCAAGGCGGGCGCGCACGATCACTTCGGACACGCCGCCCTCGGCGGGCTTGCCGCCATCCTCGGCGGCATCATCAGGGAACGTCTCGGCGTCAAGGTGCGACCCATAGAGCTTAGCCTCATGCAACGCTGCGCCGCACATCTCGCCTCCGCCATCGACGTGGACGAGGCGTTCCGCGCGGGTTCTTACGCGGTGCGCGCGGCTGTGGCGGGAGAGACGGACAAGATGGTCATCTTCGAGCGCGATTACGGCGCGGACACCTATGTGTGCAACCCCGCACTTGTATCCTTGGAACACGCCGCCAATGCGGAAAGGAAAGTGCCTCTTGAATGGATAGTGGACGGCGGCACGGGCATCAGCGAGGAATTCGTGAAATACGCCATGCCTCTCATCCAGGGCGATGTCAAAGTGCCGGAGGAGAAGGGACTGCCGCGGTTTGCGAAACTGAAAAAGATCTACGCCAAGAAGTGATATGGGCAGATTTCGCACGGGAGACGAATTCGAAGGAGTCGTAACGGACTTCGGAATGAGCGGAGAAGGCATCGTCAAAGACGGTGCCTATCCGATTTTTGTGCCCTTTGCCGCTGTGGGCGAGAGGGTGCGTCTCCGCGTCGTACATGCCAAGAAAGATTATGCCTTCGGTGAACTTATCGAGGTTTTATCCCCTTCAAATGACAGAGTAAAACCCCGTTGCCGTCATTTTGGCAGGTGCGGTGGGTGTGATCTGCAACACCTTTCCCACTCCGTACAGGAGGAGGTGAAGAGGGTGTTTGTGGAGCGCACGCTGTCAAAAGCCGGGGTGCGCGCGCAAGTGCCGCCCGTCGTCTGCGGCGGTGCGTGGGCTTACCGCAACAAGCTCGCTCTTCCCTTCGGCAGGATGGGCAGGGAAGGGAAGATCGTGCTGGGATTTTTTGAGAAAAGGTCTCACCGCGTTGTCCCCCTCAAGGACTGTCCCTTGCACGGCGAGTGGGCGGCGAAGGTGGTCTCCGCCGTCACGGAATGGGCGAACGAGTGCGGGCTTTCCGTCTACGACGAGAGGACGGGCAAAGGGCTTTTGCGGCACGTCGTGGCGAGATATATCACCACGCTCTCCGTCGTCATAGTGCTCAATGGTGACAGCATCCCGCACGCGGACAGGCTGTATGCAAAGCTTACCGCGCGGTTTGACGATGTCGCGCTCTACCTCTCCTCCAATAAGGCGAACACCAACGTCATCTTCGGTGAGGACGCCCGCCTCGTAAAGGGCAGAGAACGCCCTCAAAAGTTGGGTTCCTTCTCCGCCGTCGTCTCGCCGCTCAGCTTTTTGCAGGTCAATGACGAGATGCGGGACAGGCTGTACGCCGATGCGTGCGCCGCGCTCGCGGGATTTGACGGCGACGTCACGGAGCTTTACTCCGGCGTGGGACTGCTCACGGCGGAACTTGCTTTGCGCCTCAAAGACGCGCACATCACCGCGGTGGAGATCGTCCCCGAGGCGGTGAAGGATGCGGAGAAACTCATGCGCTCCCTCGGACTTTCGGAGAGAGTGACGGAGATCTGCGGGGATGCGGCGGAGTATATGCGCTCCCTCGCGGGCAGTATCGTTCCCCGCGCTCTCCTCGTCGATCCTCCCCGCAAAGGGTGCGACGAGAGCGTGCTGGACGCGGCGGTCAAGGCGGGGTTCGAACACATTGTCTACATCTCCTGCAACCCCGCGACTCTCGCCCGCGACTTAAAATTCCTCACAGACCGCGGCTACACCATCACATCCCTCCGCCCCTACGACCTCTTTCCCCAGACAATGCACGTCGAGACGCTCGCCGTGCTGGAAAAAGCGAAAAAGGAGATTTGATATGGGGATTGCCATCGGGATATTATCGGTGCTCTTGTTCGTTTCGGTGATCATTAATATTGTTTTGTTCGCAATGCGCAATTCCGATAATTTTCCACTTGGTCGTAGTAGCAAGGGAGAGTTCGGAGAGGACTTGGTGTATGCAGAGCTTAAACAGAGCGGGATGACACCACAATATATCTTTAGCAATTACATTGTTAGAGAGAAAGATAAGACACGCGAGATAGATCAAATCTGTATCAATCGTAATGGGGTTTTTGTTATAGAGGTCAAAGCATATGGCGGGAAAATAATAGGTAATGACGATTGGCATGAATGGATACAACGAATGCCAAACGGCGAAGAACACAGATTTTATAATCCCGTCAAGCAAAATTTTTCACACTTATGTTGTCTTAAAAAACTTTTACCTGTCGAGATCCCGATTTATAATTTCGTTGTTTTTGCGATGGGAGATATCAGAAATGTCCGATCAACATATACCATGCCACTTTATGCAGTACGAATGGCGGTATGTCATTCGGCTAACGGAGTTCGTATCTCGGAGGAACAAATCGAAGAGATAAATGCAATATTGACCGCAAATGAAGATGAATGTTTGTCGGAGGAACACGTCGCTTCTGTGAATAAGATTCGTGATGAAGTATCATCCGGTATCTGCCCGAGGTGCAAGGGGAAGTTGATCTTGCGTGATGGACCATATGGAAAATTTTACGGGTGTGCTAATTATCCGCAATGCAAATTTAAGAAAAAGATGGATGATCCAAATTGATTTTCATGCAGGGCGTGGTAAAATAGAAGGGTAGCGAACGGTCGCGCGGTGTGTAAGAGCAAGGCGGCACGGAGGTGTGGTATGAAATATAAGCGGTTCGGTGAAGACATCGTCGCAAGGCTGGAAGTGGGCGAAGAGGTCATCGCCTCCCTTTCCGACATCGCGGAGCGCGAGGGCGTGACGTTCGCCGAGGTGAGCGGGATAGGCGCGGCGGACGAATTCGACGTGTCCGTCTACGACGTGAAGGCGAAGGTGTATTTCGACAACACGTTCCGCGAGCCGCTGGAGATCACGTCGCTTTCGGGCACGGTGACCGAGATGAACGGCGCGCCTTACGTCCACATCCACGCCGCAGCGTGCAGGAGGGACGGGACCGCCGTCGGCGGACATCTCAAACGCGCCGTCATCAGCGCGACGTGCGAACTGGTCCTGCACACCGTTTACGGCCGTGTGCCGAGGTTCTACGACGAGCGCACGGGACTGAATCTTATGGAATTATGAGGCGCGGCCGAGTGCCGGGCACGGAAACAGGAGGTTGCAATGAGAAAATACGACGCCGTCGTTATCGGTGCGGGTAACGGCGGACTTACCGCAGCGATCAGGCTGCTGCAGGGCGGAGCGCGGGTGCTGCTTGTGGAAAAGCACAACATTCCCGGCGGCTTCGCGACCAGCTTCAGAAGGGGGCGGTTCGAGTTCGAGGCGTCTTTGCACGAGCTCAACGATTTCGGTACCGCCGACAACGCGGGCGACGTCCGCGTGCTCTTCGACGAACTCGGAGTGACGGACAAGATCGAGTGGTTGCAGATCCCGGAGGCGTACCGCGTGATCTCGCAGGCGGAAAAGCTCGACGCGACGATGCCTTTCGGCGTGAAAGCCTTCATCGACAAGATGGAGAGCTATGTGCCCGGCAGCCGCAAATCCGTCACGGAATTTTTCGAGCTGGCGGAGGAGATCAGGCTCGGACAGGCTTACACCGCGTCGGTCAACGGCAATGCTGATCCCAAGGTGATGGTGCGCGATTACGGCAACTTCGTGAGGTGCGGTTCCTACTCCGTGAACGAAGTGCTCAAGGCGCTCAAAATGCCGAAGAAAGCCGTCGACATCCTCACGGCGTACTGGTGCTACCTGGGCGCGCATTGCGACGACCTGAGCTTTGTGCATTACGCGTCCATGGTCAACCGCTACATCCTGCGCGGCGCGAGCATGCCGAAGTCCCGTTCGCACGAGATCTCTCTCGCGCTGACCGAACGCATACTCGAACTCGGCGGCGACGTCCTGTTCAACACCGAAGCGGTGAAGATACTCACCGATCCGAAGGACGGCGGAGTGCGCGCCGTCGTGCTGGACGACGGGACGGAGATCGAGACGCGCCACGTCGTGGCGAACTGCTCGCCGCACGTCGTGTTCGGCAGGATGATGGACAAGGTGCCGGAGTCGGAGGTGCGTGCGTCTAATTCGCGCAAATTCGCGGGAAGAGGCTTCACCATGTTCCTGGGACTCAACAAATCCGCCGACGAACTCGGCATCGAGAACCACAACTATTTCCTTTACGACACGATGGATTCCGTCGCGCAGTACGACAGGATGCGGACGATAAAGGACAACAGCGTGCAGGCGACGGTATGCCTTAACCGCGCGCTTCCCGACTGCTCGCCGGAGGGCACCTGCATGATGTACTTCACCACGCTCTACATGTCCGACGACTGGGCGAAGGTGACTCCCGAAAACTATTACAAGACCAAGAATTACGTCGCGGACAAGATGATCTCGCGCTTCGAGCACGATACCGGCGCGAAGATCCGCGACAGTATAGAGGAGATCTCGGTCGCGACGCCGATGACGTATGCGCGTTACTGCGGACATCCGCAGGGCGTGATCTACGGCTACGAATCGCAGTATTGGGACGGGCTCATGCCCAGGCTCCAGATGATGGCGGAGGACCACCGCGTGCGCGGACTGCGTTTCGGCAGTGCTTACGCGATGAGATTGTCCGGCTATTCCAGCGCGTATTTCGCGGGCGACATCTCCGGCAGGCAGACCGTCGGCGACATCAAGAGGGAGGGCTGAACTTATGGCATTCGTATTCAAGAAACAGATTTTCGGATTTATGGACCTCCTGCGCTTCAAGAAAATGGTGCCGAAGCGCAGAAAGATAATGGCGGAAGCGCCGGCGACTCCGCTGCCCGCGACCTATAAGGTGAACGAAACGGCGAAGATCCTCCACCCCGGCTACCAGTCCGCGACTCTCATCGAAGTCAGGCTCGAAACCGCGGACATGAAGACGTACGTCTTCGAAACGGAGAAGCCTTTCTACTTCCGCGCCGGTCAGTACGCCACTCTCGGCTGCAACGCGGGCGGGAGCGAAGTGTCCCGCCCCTACGCCTTCTCGTCCTCGCCCCGTGAAGCGCTTGCGAAAAAAGCCGCGTTCACCGTCAAGAAAGCGGGATTTTTCAGCGAATGGCTCTTCGACAACGCGAAGCCGGGCGACAAGTTTGTCATAGGCGATCCGTCCGGTGATTTCTGCTACGAGCCGATCAAGGACGCGAAGCAGATCGTTGCGATCGCGGGCGGCAGCGGCATCACTCCCTTCTACAGCATGGCGCAGGCGCTTGCGGACGGCACCGACGACTATTCGCTCACGCTGTTCTACGGGGCAAAGACGGCTGCCGATCTCGCATTCAGGAGCAGGCTCGACGCCCTTGCGGCGCAAATGCCCGGCAAGTTCAAGGTCGTGTACGTGACCGAGAAGGAGGAAGAAGGCTGTGAGCACGGATTTGTGAATCTCGCTCTCGTGAAGAAGTACGTTGACGGCGATTTCACCGTGATGATGTGCGGACCTTCCGCGATGTACGCCTTCCAGGACAAGGAGCTCGTGCCCCTCGGTCTGCCGCTGAAACGCGTCAAGAAAGAGGCGAACTGCGTGGGAGTGCGCGACGCCGCGCCCGCGGCGTACGACCTCACCGTGCATATCGGCTTCGATACGTTCAAAGTGAAGGCGGACGCAGGTGAAACCTTGCTCGTCGCCATGGAAAGGGCGGGGCTGAAAGTGCCGTCCAAGTGCCGCGCGGGCGGCTGCGGTTTCTGCCACAGCAGGCTCGTTGCCGGCAAATTCTCCATCGCCGGCGCTGACAAGCGCAGACTCGCGGACGGGAAGTTCGGCTACATCCACCCCTGCTGCACTTATCCCGATTCGGACATGGAGATCGTAGTGCCCAAGGCGTAACGGGCCCTCGCGCCGCCTGCATGACGGCTTGCGCCGCTCCGCTGCGATGCGCGGAGGTTTGGGCAGTATGCGGCATGAAAATCGGACAATACGTCAAAAGAGAGCGCGGCGCGCTCTCTTTTGTCATGCTCTGTAAGCCGCGCAGGTGTGCGTCCGGCTGCCGGGAGATATGCGTCGCAGAGAGGACCGGCAGGGCAGTGCCGCCTGGCAGAGCTGCCGTGTTCGGCGCACGCAAAACGCCGCGGCGTCATGCCGCGGCGTGCGTGTGCAGTCCGTTGATAAGCGTACTTATTCCCGGTCGCCGGAGGAGATCTCCGTCTCGGCTTCGTTTTCCTCGGCGTCCGTGCTGTCGTAGGTGACGTTCATGCCGTCTGCGGTGTCGGCGGCAAGTGCTTCGGCGGCTTCGCCGTCCGCTGCCGTTTCCTCGTCTGCGGAGGTCTCCTCGCCCTTGCCTTTCACATTGCGCATGATGACGAATTTGTCCATGAGGAAGATGACCACGAAGCTGATGATGGAGCCAACCATCTTGCTGACGGTCGAACTCAAGCCTTCGTCAATGTTATGAGCGCCCATTGCGTTGCCGATCGGGCCGGCGAGCCAGGTGCTGAAGATGATGAGCGCGACGACGGTGATGACGTACATGATCACGCTGAACACCACGTTATTGTTGGCTTTGAAGGTCTTTTTGCGGTTGATGGTGAAGGAGATGATCTCCGCCACGCACTTGGAGCCGAGCATCGCGATGAATGTCGCTTGTCCGCCTTGGCTTGCATCGTAGTTAAAGACGAACCAATGAAAATCTTGTCCGCACACATCAGCAAGTCCGTATTGCAGGGCATACATGGTGGCGAATTCGGCAAGAAATGCGATAAGGCTGATGAGTGTGAATTTGACGATCTGCCAGATGTTGCCGTGGCGAGTCATGAATGCCTTGCCCTTGTGGAAGGCGGCGGTGGCTTTGCCTTTCATGCCGCTCGTCGTCGCGGTTTCGCCCTCGGCGGCAGCCGTCCCGTCGGCTGTTTCCGCAGCGGTCTCTTCCGCTTCGTTCACGGTGTTTTCGGTGATCTCTTCCGCCGCGTTGATGGCGGCATCCTTTTCGGTGTCGGACATATATCTCCCCCCGGAGCGCATTTATGTATACATTTTGAATTAAACGGCGGGGTATGTCAATAGTTTTCCGCGCGAAACACATATAAATTAAAATAATAAACTTTAATTGCGTATAAAGTGCGCCTTTTCTCTGTCGCGGGAGAGGAAAATGTGGTATAATCGGCACGTTCCCGCCGCAAAACGCGGCGGAAGGAGGAGCTATGTCCGTAGCCAAAGTGAAAGAGTATCTCGCCGCATTCGGCGCGGCGGAAAGAGTGAGAGAGTTCGACGTGTCCAGCGCGACGGTGGAGCTTGCGGCAAAAGCCCTCGGTTGCGAGGAGGCGCGCATCGCCAAGACGCTCTCCTTCATGTTGGGGGAAAGGGTTATCCTCATCGTGGCGGCGGGAGACGTCAAAGTGGACAACCGCAAGTATAAGGACTTCTTCGGCGGCAAGGCGAAGATGCTCGCCCGTGAGGATACCGAATGCCTCACCGGACACGCCGCGGGCGGGGTGTGTCCCTTTGCGGTGGCGGAAGGTGCGGAGGTGTGGCTGGACGAGTCCCTGAAAAGATTTGTCACGGTGTTCCCCGCCTGCGGCAGTGCGTCCAGTGCCATCGAACTCGGCATAGACGAGCTGGAAAAGTTTTCCCGCGCGAAGGGATGGACAGACGTCTGCAAACCCTACGAAATCGCGGAATAACGGGTTTTAACCGTCAAAATCGCAATGTGAAACGCCGATCCTGCGATCGGCGTTTCGTGTGCGTCCGCGCCGTGAGGCGGTTGAAATGTTTGGCTCATCCCGCTTGAAAAGAGGGGAGCGTTGTGGTATAATGCTCTCAACACATAAAGGACGACGAACCATGAAAGAAGTCAAATGCATCGCGCTCATCGCGCACGACAATAAGAAAGCCGAAATGGTGAGCTGGGCTATGAAGAACCGCGATACCCTCGCGCGCTTTGAGCTTTGCGGCACCGGTACGACATCCAAACTCGTTGCGGAAGCCACCGGTCTTGACGTGCATCGCTACCTCTCCGGACCTCTCGGCGGCGACCAGCAGATCGGCGCGAAGATAGCGGAAGGGCAGATCGACCTCGTCATCTTTTTCTGGGATCCTCTCCAAGCCCAGCCCCACGATCCCGATGTCAAAGCATTGCTCAGGATAGCCGTGGTGTATGACATACCCATTGCGACGAATAAAGCCACTGCCGACTACGTGATACACTCTACCTTAATATAAACCCCGCCCCTGGTTTCCGAGGGCGCTATTCGGCGCAGAACTTTGTCAGCACCCCTTTTTCGGCTCGTTACGTACGATCAAGTACGCGCCTCGCCGAAAAAGGGGTGCTTTCGCGTTCTGCATCCGAATATCGCCCTCGGACTCGGTAAGAGGGGGGTAGTTTTCGTTCCCGCCTTCGGGTTTAAATAGCTTGATAGGGCGTGCTTGAACACGACAAATATCCTTTTTTATTTCGTGGGGGCTGTGTTTTGGGGGAGAAGTGTGGTATCATCGGGGTATGGTGTATTGCATTTCGGACATACACGGGCATTATGAGTTATTCTGCCGTTTGCTGGACAGGCTGAAATTCGGCGGCGGGGACAGGATGTATGTGCTCGGCGACATCGTGGGGAAGGGAAGGGAGAGCATACGTTTGGCGAAGCTCTTGTTTTCGCTGCCCGGCGTCTTTTGCATCGCGGGCAATCACGAGTACGACATGTTGAAGCGGTTTCGCGCGTTGACGGAGCAGACGGGGGACTTCGAGCGGGCGTTGGACGGGCTGCGCGGCGATTTCGAGGACGGGCATTTATTGGACGCGGAGACTGTGGAAGGGTTCGATTCCCTGCCTTATTACATCGAGACGGAGGAGCTTATCCTCGTGCATGCGGGCGTTCCGCTCGCGGACGGACGCATCCTGCCTTTGCGGGAGGCTGCGCGGGAGCAGCTGGTGTATGACCGTCGTTTCAAGGACGCAGACGTTCTGCCGAGGGAGGGGAAGTGTGTGCTGTATGGTCACACTCCCACGCGCTATCTTACGGGCAGGGATGAGATATTGTTCTATCCGCGGGCGGACGGCGTGCGGGGGAGCGGGCGAGCCGCGGACTGTTGCAAGGTACACCTCGACACGGGAGTGTACCTTGGCGGCGTTCTGGGCTGTGTGGAGACGGAGACCTGCCGCTGCACATACGTGCGTGCGTTTTAGTTTATCGTTTATCGCGGGCGAGGCTATCACTCGTATAGACACTTGGGGGCGGGCTTGATCTGTCTGATTTCCGGACAAAATAAGCCCGTCCCCGAGTGTCCGGTTTTTGGACAAAATAAGCCCGTCCCCAAGTGTCCAACAAAATAAGCTTGCCTACGGGTGTCTGTTCCCCGACAAAACAGGTGACGGGAAATGCAACGGCGCGGGGTGTGGGGAATGTCCAATGCGCGCAGAGAACGCGACCGTGCAATGTTCTTGCAAGGGGGCGGGTGTGTCGGAAAGGCTACAAATGTTAAAAAAGTGTGAAAGATACGGAAAGGCTATTGAAAGAGGAAATGAATTGTGTTACAATTTAACCATTCTAAAAAACAAGGAGACGATGTACTATGGCTGATTTCAAAAAGCTCATAGACAACAAGGCGGAGAGCGCGCAGTACATGATCGACGGCATCACCGACGTCATCAAGAAGTGCGGCAAGCGCGGTCCCGGCAGCGAAGGCGAGAAAAAGTCCTGCGAGTATATGGCGGACGTTCTCAAAAACGAGTGCGGCTGTGAGAGAGCGGATGTGGAGTCCTTCAAGGAACATCCCCATTCCTTCCTCGGCTGGCTGAACTACACCATCACATGCGCACTTCTGGGCATGTTGTGTTTCTTCTTCCTGCCGGCACTCGGAGTGGCACTCATCGCGGTCGGGTTCCTGATCATGATTTGCCAATTCGTGCTGTACAAAAAGACGTTTGACTTCCTCTTCCCCGAAGAGACGGGACACAATGTCACCGCCATCAAGAAATGCACGGGCGAAGTGAAGGCGCGCATCTTCTTCAACGGTCACCCCGACGCGGCGTGGAACTGGCCCGTCAACAACAAGTTCGGCGGCGCGGTTTACGAGCTGCACATCGGCTCCAGCTTCCTCGGCGCGTTCATCGCTCTCGTGCTTGCGATAGTCGCCACCGCGGTGCTCGGCTCTCAGGGCATTGCGTACATGAGCGAGTTCAGCCTTGACGCATACACCGCCGTTTACGGTGACGCGCTGTTCTGGTGCGGCATCGCCCAGCTCGTCTTTGTCCCCGGACTCATCGGCATGTACTTTATGTGGGATCCCAAGACGACGGTGGACGGCGCGAACGACAACCTCACCGGCTGCTATATGGGCATCGCCATCCTCAAAGCCATGAAGGATGCGGGCATCGAGCTTGAACACACCGAAGTGGGCGTCATCCTCTCCGGCTCCGAAGAAGCGGGACTCCGCGGCGCGAAAGCGTGGGTGGAACAGCACAAGGGCGAGTTTGACGACGTGCCTACGTGGATCTATTCCTACGACACCATACACGCCAGCAAGTTCCTCGGCGTCAACTACCGCGACCTCAACGGCACAGTCAAGGCGGACAAGGAAGTCAGCGACACCTTTATGGAGAGCGCGAAGGAACTCGGCATACACTGCAACAAGACTTGGGTGCCTCCCTTCGGCGGCGCGACGGATTCCGCGGCATTTGCGCAGGGCGGCTATAAGGTGACGGGCATCACGGCTCTGAACCACGTCCTTGAGGACTACTACCACACCCTGAAGGACACCTACACCAACCTCGACAAGGACTGCCTTGCGGACTGCTATGCCATCAGCGTGAAGTGCCTTGAAAAGTTCGACAAAAAGTTCGGCAAATAAGCCGTACCGAGAAAACGAGAGGAGCCTCTTCCGAGGCTCCTTTTTTTATGCCGGTCCGGCATATTGCGCGGATGATTTGTTTGAGCGTATCGGTGAAATGCGTATTTGCAGGACGCGTTGCCGCGCATTAAACGGCATTTTGCGGGAAAAGGCTATTTACTTTTAGTATTTATTAGACTATACTGTATCCGACGACAACGATAAGGAGGAAAGTCGGTTATGAACAAAATTTACGAACCTTTGTTCACCCCGTGGAAGATAGGCAATGTCGAGATCAAGAACCGCATCGTGCTTTGTCCCATGGGCGGGACATCGCTGTTCGGCTGGATGGAGCCTCATCACCTCGACAAGGATGCGGCGGATTTCTTTCTCGAACGCGCGAAAAACAACGTCGGTCTCATCATCCCCGGCATCGCGCCTTTGAAAAACCTCATCGGCGGACAGTGGCTGTATAAAGCAAAGGGCGCGTTCAGAAAGCTCAAACCCTATATGGAGGAGATCCACAAGACGGGAGCGAAACTCTTTGTGCAGCTCACGGCGGGGTTCGGGCGTTCCTTCGCGCTGAGCGAGCTGCTCGCGCTCCCCATCAAGAACAAGGTGGTGGGCGCGCTCATGAAACCCATCCTCGATCCTTCCTACATCAGCGCGTCTCCGAGCGAACTGCCGTCCAGGTGGACGGAGGACGTCACCTGCCGCGCTCTCACCAAAAAGGAGATTGAGGACATCATCTACGCCTACGGTCAGACCGCAAAGATGTGCAAGGAAGCGGGCGTGGACGGCGTCGAGGTGCACGCGGTGCATGAGGGTTATCTCCTTGACCAGTTCACTTTGAAATACACCAACAAGCGCACGGACGAGTACGGCGGCAGCTTTGAGAACAGATACCGCTTCCCCGTCGCCGTGGTGAAGGAGATCAAGAAGCAGTGCGGCGAGGACTATCCCGTCTCGCTGAGATATTCCGTCGTCAGCAAGACCAAGGGGTTCTGCAAGGGTGCGGTGCCCGGCGAGGATTACGTCGAAGTGGGCAGAGATATGGAGGAGAGCGAGAAAGCCGCGAAATATCTGCAGGATGCGGGCTATGATATGCTCAACTCCGACAACGGCACTTACGATGCGTGGTATTGGGCGCATCCGCCTGCCTATATGCCCGTCAACTGCAACCTCGACGACGTGGCGCACATCAGGAAGTTCGTGGACATCCCCGTGGTGTGTGCGGGACGTATGGAGCCGGAAGTCGCCGCGGAAGCCATCGCGGAAGGCAGGATAGACGCCATGGGCGTGGCAAGACAGTTCCTCACCGACGGCGAATGGGTGACCAAGCTCATGGAGGACAGGATCGAGGACATCCAGCCCTGCATCTGCTGCCACAACGGCTGCTTCACCATGTCAAAGCACAAGGGTACGGGCAACGACGCGCCCATCTCGGACGCGCAGCATATGGCGAGATGTGCCTTGAACCCCCTCACCATGCAGAACGGCAAGTATACCGTCGTCCCCGCAAAGAAAAAGAAGAATGTCGCGGTCATCGGCGGCGGCGTGGGCGGCATGGAAGTGGCGAGGATAGCCACTCTGCGCGGACACAAGGTCACCATATACGAAAAGAGCGACAGGCTGGGCGGCGTGTTCATCCCCGCTGCCGCACCTTCCTTTAAGGAGAAGGACCGCGCGCTCATCGAGTGGTACCGCAGACAGATAGCGAAACTCGGCATCGATGTGAAGTTCAACACCGAAGTGAAGGACATCGCATCTCTCGGCGCGGACGAAGTGGTGGTGGCGACGGGCGCGAAGCCCAGAAAGCTCGGCATCCCCGGCATCGAAAAGAGCATCGAGGCGATCGACTATCTTAACGGCGCGGCGGTCGGCGAGAATGTCGTCATCATAGGCGGAGGTCTCACGGGCTGCGAGATAGCCTACGACCTCTTCCTCAAAGGCAAACACCCCGTCATCGTCGAGGCGCAGAACGACATTATCACCACTCCGGGACTCTGCCTTGCAAATTCCTCCTATCTCAGGGACTACTTCGCGTGGAAGAAAGTGCCGGTGTTGCTGGAAAGCAAGGTGAAGAAGATCTCGGAAGGCTCCGTCACCGTTGAGGGCGCGGACGGCAAGACCAAAGACATCAAGGCGGACAGCGTCATTGTCTCGGTGGGCTATGTCCCCGCCCCCGTGGCGGAAAAGAGCGCGCACGTCCACATCGTGGGCGACGCCGAGAAGGTGGGCAACCTCCGCACCGTGGTGTGGAAAGCTTGGGAGGTTGCAGAGAAACTGTGACCGTAAGATAACACGTTTCGTGTCCGTCCGCGGCGACGTCATGCCTCCGCGGACGGAGCGTACCTCGGCATTTCCCGCCGCACACAGGGCGCGCGGAGGATGTCGCAAAGGAGCGCGGGAAGAAAATGAACACGCATCGTGTTTTATACTCTACGGGTGACGCGGGTGTAAAACACGATGCGTGCTATGATGAGCGGGAGCATTGCCGCAACGGGCATATGCGGATGTCAAGGGAGAAAAAGTGAACGAGAAGATAGCGAAGTGTCTTGCCGCGTTGGACGCGGCGGGAGTGGCATACAAGATGGCGGAACACGCGCACGCGGACACCATAGACGATGTGATCGCACTTGGGCTGCCCGACGGGGAGCGCATCGCCAAAAACCTTTTTGTGAGAGACGACAAAAAACTCAACTACTACGTCCTCACGGTGAGGCAGGACAGGCACGTCTCTCTCAAAGAGGCGCAGGAGAAGATGGGTTCCAGAAAACTCTCCTTTGCCTCGGAGGAGGAGCTTGACGCGCTGCTCGGTCTGTCCAAAGGCTCGGTGACTCCGCTCGGCTACATCAATGACACGGGCAAGAAGGTTAAGTTCGTCATCGACGCCGAGTTCAGGGGCGGCGTCATAGGCGTGCATCCCTGCGACAACACGGCTACGGTGTGGCTGGATGCGGACGAGCTGGTCGCTCTCATCAGGGGGCACGGCAACTTTGTCTATTTTCTCAGATTTTGACAATAGGGGGCATTATGGGACTGACCGCGGGTGACAGATTCGCCGTCAACTTCTCCAAGGCTTATCTCAATCTCGGAGAAGTGTTGCTTTACATTCCTTTCGCACGCGCGCACCGCGGCATAGTGAAACGCATGGGGCTGCGCTATGCGGACGGCAAGCGCACGGCTCTGGATGTGTTCTCGCCCGAAGGACAACAGGGCAAACTGCCTCTTTTTGTGTACATACATGGCGGCGGTTTCGTCTCCGGTCTGCGCCCCAACCGCAGATTCTATTGCTATAATTGGGTGGAGAAGGGGTATGTCGCCGCCAACATCGGCTACGATTACGCCCTCGATGCGGAGCATCCCGCGCACATACGCGAGATATTCAAAGGGATAGAGTTCGTGCTGGAGCGTGCGGAGGAGTTCAGCATCGACACCTCGCGCGTTGTCGTGGCGGGGGACAGTGCGGGGGCTTATCTTGCCGCTCTCGTCGGAGCCGTAGCATCTCATCCCGCGCTCTATGACGAGCTGGGCATAGAGTTCAAGCCGCGCGATCCCTTCAAGGTGTCCGCGCTGGTGTTGCTCAGCGGGCTTTTCGATCCCGTGCGTTCCATAGGCACGCGTTTCCCGTCCATAGAACTTTTCGTGAGAGCGTTTCTCGGCAAATCCAAGCAGGAGCTGGTGAGTTACAGTTCGCGCGAGAGCGCGCTGCCGTCTGCCGCGGATGCCTATGCGGATCACGATTTCCCGCCGACCTTCATCGTCGCATCTTCGGCGGACAGGCTGAAAGCGGAGTCCGAAACGCTGAAAGAGGAGCTGGAAGCGGCGTGCGTCAGACACGAGATCTTCACCTGCACGGGCATCAACGGTGTGCATGCGGGCGCGCTCGCGTGCGAGCTTGCGCGCTCCGGGAGAGAGTGCCTTGCCGCAGCGCAGAAGTTTGCGGGAGAGATGATTTCCCGCGCCGACTGAGGGGAGAAGGAAAAGGAAGGGAAAGGGGAGAGAACGCATAAAACGGAGTTTATATGAACATTTTCAGGACAAAAACATCGAAATTTGCGATCATCCTCTGCGTCATGCTGCTGTGCGCCGCGCTGTGCGGAGTGCTGTCGGCGTGTGACGGCAAGTCTGCCTACCCCCTGCCCACGGACAGTGATGCGTGGGTGTTGGAGAGCATCGTCGTGGAGAGCGAGCGCGGCACCACCACCTATTCCGTCGCCCTTGCCGAGCAGCTGAAGGCGAAACATCCCGATGACAAAAGCAAGTGGCTGAAATATGAGGGCATGCCCCTCGACTCCTCCACCGTCACCGTGGATTTCACAAGCAAGGAGGTCATCCTCGGCTTTGCGGACGGCAGCGACGTCTACGGCACTTGGAAACGGAGCGGAGATGCGATGTCCGCCAGCATGATAGAGTACACCTTCGACGGTGAAAAGTCGGCTGGCACCTGCGGCAGGGTGGAAGAGCAGGACGGCACCCGTCATCTCATCCTATACGTCGTTTACGGCGACACCACATTCATCTTCAACGCCCCCGTTTGAGGCGGGAAGGGCGTTCTTGCGTCCTAGAAGAAAGACCTCCCGACGGGAGGTCTTTTTTATGTTCCGTTTCGTGTAGAAATGATAAAACCGTGTCCGGCACGGCAGGTCTTAGCTCCGCCGCGCCTCCGCCCTTGGCGACAGGTGCCAAGAGGAGCGCACGCGTCCCTGTGAGCGTATCCGCGTATTAAGGCAGATGTAAGAAAAATGTAAGGTTTTCGTCAAGACGTGGTAAGAGTGGCGGGGTAGAATGAGAGCGTAGAAAAGTGTAAGGAGGCTTTTATGTCGGTCATCGTCGCTCTCACCGGAGCAAGCGGAAATATGGGGAAGGAGTGCCTGAGGCAGCTCCTCGAACTCGATGAGGTGGAGAAGGTCAAGTTCCTCGTCCGCCGCAATGGCAGGGACAAGCAGTTTGCAGCCGCCGCGCGCAGAATGTTCGGCAAGCGCGCAGAAGCGGTGTGGGGAGACCTTGCGGACGCAAAGTCCTGCAAGGAGCTTGTCGCGGACACGGATTACGTCTTTCATGTGGGGGCGATCATCCCGCCCGCGTCCGATCACGATCCCGAAGGCACCAAACTCGCCAACTATGTCGGCACCCGCAACATGGTGGACGAGGTGGAGAAGCTGGGCGAAAAACAGCCCAAGTTCGTGCATATCTCCACGGTGGCGGTGTACGGTCACCGCAACTATCTGCACCCCTGGGGAAGGGTGGGCGATCCTCTGCTCCCCAGCATGTACGACGTCTATGCGGAGTATAAGCTGAAAGGGGAGAGGTATGTGCTGGACAGCTCGCTCAGAAATTGGGCGATCATACGTCAGACCGCCATGCTCCACTACAATATGATGAAGGACAATATGAGCGACGGCTTGATGTTCCACACCGTCATCAACGTCCCTTTGGAGTGGTCCACCGCTCCCGACAGCGGGCTTCTGATCAAGCGCATAGTGGAGCGCGACATTAAGGGGGAAGTGGACTGCTTCTGGAAGAAGTGCTACAACCTCGGCGGCGGCGCGGCTAACCGCGTGACGGGCTATGACACCTATGCGAAACTGCTCACCACCATAGGCAGCGACATCGAGAAGGTGATGAGTCCGGGGTGGAACTCCATCCGTAATTTCCACGGGCTGTGGTTTGCGGACGGGCATGTCTTGAACGATCTTTTTGACTACCAGCACCAGACCATAGACGAGTTCTGCAACGCCATCGTGAGCAAGTTCCCCATCTACAAGGCAGCAGCCGCCGTTCCCTCCGGTCTCATCTCCGCGGTGGGGTTCAAGAGATTGCTCGGAACGGAGAATTCGCCACTTGAATGGGTGAAAAACGGAGATAAAGGTCGCATTCGTGCATTTTTCGGCAGCGAGGAGAACATCAAATGCATGGCGAAGAGCTGGAAGGATTTTCCCGTGCTTGCCAAGGGCGAGGTGGCGGACGGCAACATAGATTACGACGCCATACGCAAGGAGGAGAACATCAGGAAGTACGGGTTCCTCCTCAATCACGGCTATGACGAGAGCAAGTCGGACAGCGAGCTGGACATCGAAGATATGCGGTCCGCGGCGGCTTACCGCGGCGGCAAGTGCCTGAGCGAGAGCATGGTGAAGGGCGACCTTTACACCAAGCTCGAATGGGAGTGCCACGACGGGCATACCTTCAAGGCGTCCCCCTACACCGTCCTGAAAGCGGGGCATTGGTGTCCCGTGTGCTGTCAGCCCGAACCCTGGGACTATGACAGGCTCGCAAAGTTCATGCCCTTCTATGCGCAGGTGTGGTATGACACCCACGCAAGGGAGGAGAACACGGAGTATTTCTTCAGCGGCGGCAAAGCGATGTACAGGAGATATTGAAATGAAAGTGCTGTTCACGGTGTTTTCGGCAAGCGGCAATACGGCGAGAGTGTGCCGGCTTTTCGCGGAGAGGCTCAAAGAGAGGGGAGCGGAGTGTGAGACTGTGCGCATACGCACGGATATGAAGGCTCCCGACGTCGCGGGTGCGGACACCCTCGTCATAGGCTATCCCGTCCACGGGTTCAACGCACCTCAAAATGTGCTGGATTTTGCAAAGGGCTTGCCAGAATGTGAAAATAAAGTTTATTATATTATAAAGACCAGCGGAGAGCCGCTGCACGTCAACGACGCGTCCTCCCGCATCCTCGACCGCATCCTGGCAAAGAAGGGGTACAGCAAGAGAGGGGAGTTCCACTACGTCATGCCGTACAACATGATCTTCCGTCATTCGGACGACATGGCGGCACTGATGTGGCAGGCGGCGCGCAACACCGCTCCCGCGGACGCGGACGACGTTTTCGAGGGGAAGGAGCGTGCGCTGAAAGCGAGTCCTTTCGCAAAGCTCACCCGCTGCGTCGTGGCGGTGGAACATAAGGCTATGCCGTATCTGGGCAGGCTCTTCAAGGTGAAGAAGGACAAGTGCGTCTCCTGCGGCAGATGCGAGAAACTGTGTCCCATGGGCAACATCGTCATGAAGGATGGGCTGCCCGTGTTCGGCAAAGAGTGCATAGGCTGCACGGCGTGTTCCTTCAACTGTCCCGCGGACGCGATCTCCATCGGCGTCCTCAACGGGTGGAGGGTGAACGGCGCGTACAGGCTGGACGCCCCCCGCGAAGGTCTCACCAAAAAGGACGTGTGTGCCTATTGGAGAGGCTCCTATGTCAGATATTTCCGCGAACACGGCATTGACTTGAAGTGAAGGAGAGCATATGAGGAAGATACTTATCGCAGAGGATAACACGGAACTCAATGACATGATGCGCAACTATCTCCTGAAGGCGGGACACACCGTCTATCAGGCGTTCAACGGTGCGCAGGCGTTGGAGTATGCACGCAGCATGCAGCCCGATCTCGTGCTTCTGGACATCATGATGCCCGTCATCGACGGATATGAAGTGTGCAAGTCTCTTCGCCGCGAGTACAGCATCCCCGTCATCGTGGTCTCCGCCATCGTCGGCGAGGACGAGAAACTCAGGATGTTCGAGCTTGGCGCGGACGACTATATGACCAAGCCCTTTTCCTTCAAGGAGATGGTGGGCAGGGTGAATGCGCAGCTCAGACGTTACTATGAGCTGAACACCCAGGAGAGGAGCGAGAGAGTGTACGGGGATATGAAGATCTCCTCCACCCGCCACGAGGTCAAGGTGAACGGGGAGAGCGTCCCTCTCACCCTCAAAGAGTTCAACCTGCTCGACTTCCTCACCAAGAATGCCAATCAGATCTTCAGCAAACAGAAGCTCATCGACGTGGTGTGGGGCTATGACGACTACATCGACGAGAACACCGTCGCCGTCACGGTGGCGAGATTGAGAGAAAAACTTGCCAAATACGGCATCGAGAACGTGGTCACCGTCTGGGGGCTGGGCTATAAATGGCAGGATTGAGAGGTCGCAAGAACTATGTGCAGGCTGCCGTCGACGCGTTGAACGCCGGCGATCTTTCCACGCCCATAGAACCCAAAGGCTCCGCCTCTCAGCGCAAGATCATGCGGGGGCTGGAAAAGCTCAGAGTCACCGTGCTGGAACAGCAGATCGCTCACGCCCGCGCCATAGAACAGAACAAGCTCGCCATAGCCAGCGTCGCGCATGACGTCAAAACTCCGCTCGCCCTCATCTCGGGCTATGCGGAGTGTTTGCAGGACGGCATGGACGACAAGGACTATCTCGCGCTCATCACGGAAAAAACGGAGCAGCTCAACGGGCTTGTCCTCAAACTCGTGGAGACTTCAAAACACGAGATAGACGAGATCGACACCCTCAAAGAGAAGGTGAACACCCGCGCTTTTCTGGGTGCGGTGCTGGGGAAATACGAGGCTCTCGCCAAGGGAAAGAACATCTCCTACAAGGTGCGGCACATCCCCTCCGCCGAGATCTACGCCGACAGGCGCGAGCTGGAACGCGTCTTTCAGAACCTCGTCTCCAATGCCGTTAAGTACACCGAGGAGGGCGGGAAGATCGTCGTCTCCTTCGGTCACAACGGGAAATTCTTTCTTGTCAAGATCCGCGACACCGGCAAGGGCATAGAGAAGAAGAACCTGCCTTACGTCTTTGACAAGTTTTTTATGGAGGAATCCTCCCGCACGGATTCCAGGAATTCCGGGCTGGGGCTTTACGTCGCGCAGCAGATAGCGCACCGCCACGGCGGCGAGATCAAGGTGCGCTCAAGGAAAGGTAAAGGCTCAGTGTTCACGGTCAGCATCCCGGAACTCCCCGACGAGACCACTCCGACTCAGCGTTTCGAGCAACTGCCCAAATTGCTGAAAGTCATCTTGATCTTCATGTTTTGTTTCATAATGCCCTGGCTTTTGCGTTTTATGCGCTATTTCGAGTCATGGCGTCCGGGCACTCTCATCACCGCCGTGTTCAACTTCGTGCTGTGGCCGGTCATCTTCCTTTATGACATTTGGAGCGAGATCCTCTACAACAGAATGATCCTTGCGATGGACTGATCCGGAGCGGAGCGTATCATGACAAAGACCGTATTCAACGCATCCAAAGCCCCCGCGGACGGCGGCAAACAGTTTTTGAGAGTGAGGGAGATCGTAGAGCATTTCCCCGGTCTCAGCACGTTCGTCTTTGAGGCGGACGGCGTGAGGACAAAGAGACTCGCGCCCCAGCGCGCAGGCAACTATATCGCTCTCACCGCGAAGGTGGGGGAGAGCAGAGTCACGCGCGCTTACACCCTTGCGTCCTCTCCCAAAGAGGCGGAGGGGGGTGTGTACATCTCCACCGTGAAGAAGGCGGGCATCCTCTCCTCCCACCTCGTGGACGAGGTGAAGGCGGGAGATGTCATCGAAGCGAGCAGACCTGCCGGGAATTTTGTATACGACGCGGAGAGAGACTGCGCGCACGTTGTCGGCGTTGCGGGCGGCGCGGGCATCACCTCTCTGCTCTCCATGGCGAAGGCGGCGGCGGAGGGCAGCGAGCCTTTCCGCATGACACTCTTTTTCTGCGTGCAGAATGCGTATGAGTTCCTCTTCAAAGAGGTGCTGGACGCTCTGCCCGGAGACAGGGTGAGAGTGGTCTACGTCGCGGAGAACGGTGCGGGCAAAGGGATGGAAACGGGCGTTTTCACCCGCGAACTGTTGCATCGTTATGTCGGCGAGGAGTGCACTCTCTTTGCGTGCGGCGGGGACGCGCTCTATGCGCACGTCACGCGCGAACTTGCGGGAGACGCACTTGTGCGCAATATGAAGTTTTCCGCCAACTCCGTCACCGACCGTGAGGATGAGGAGGGGAGGGTGTTCTCCCTCACCGTGCATCTTGCGGGAAAGACTTTCCTCATCCCCGCCCGCGCTTCGGAGACGGTCATGGTGGCTGCGGAGCGAGCGGGGCTTGCAGCCCTCTCGCAATGCAGAGTGGGCGAGTGCGGCTTTTGCAGGAGCAGGGTGCTTTCCGGCTCTCTCACCGCCGACGCCGCCCATGACAGAAGGACGGAGGAGGATAAAGCCGCGGGCATATTCCACCCCTGCTGCACCTATCCCGAAAGCGATGCGGAGATCGTCATGCCGCACGATCCCGCGGAGGATTTGATATGAAGATATTGTTTGTGTGTTCCAGCAACGTGTGCCGCAGCCCTTATGCGGAGTTCGTGTTCCGCCGTATGGTGAGCAGCAGCCCCGTGCTGTCCGCGGCGGGTGTGGAGGTGAGTTCCTCCGCCGTGTTCAACCGCAGCAAAGTCATCTTCCCCAAGGCTGCCGTAAGTCTCAGGAGGGAAGGGTTTTCGGATGCGGAGATCGCGGCATTCAAACCCTCGTTCAAGTGGACGGCAAAGGAAAAGTTCCGCGATGCGGACGTCATCATCGGCATGTCCAAGATGCACAAGTGGCTCACCCCCTGCCGCTACCGCAAAAAGTTCCTCACTCTCTCCGAAGCCGCCGAAGGGAAATACACCCCCATCCCCGATCCCTTCCTCTACAAATCGCAGGAGGACTATGACAAGGTGATGAGTGTCATCAAGGTCTATCTCACCCTGTACGCGGCGAAGCTCGAAGAACAGTTAAAACCCTAAGTTACCGAGGGTGCTATTTGGCGCACAACTTTGTCAGCACCCCCTTTCCGGCTCGTTACGTACGCCTAAGTACGCGCCTCGCCGAAAAGGGGGTGCTTTCGCGTTCTGCATCCAAATATCGCCCTCGGGCTTTGTGCAGCATTGTTGAGTTTTTGCGACCTGCTTTGTCAAAGCCCCGTTGAGAGACGGGGTTTGCTTCAAAATACACTGTTATCGGGAGCTGTATATCTCGCCCTAATGTGCCGAAACCGGAATTTGGACATTCGGGGACGGGCTTGTTTTGTCCAAATTTTGGACAAAACAAGCCCGTCCCCAAGTGTCTAAAACGGATATGGTCCGTCAGCGTCTCGTTGCCCAGAAGAGGGCTTCGCCGATGCGTTTGGCAATGCCGTTCGATTTGACGTGCGTGTTTGTCCTGACGTTCGTTTTCATGCAAAACCTCCTTTTGTCCCGCAATATGCGGGCGCATATTTATTTTTCGCCGACATTGTATTCTCCATTCGCTGGACGCGCATTAAAAATTTGGTTATAATATTCTCACTTATTGCTATCGTGATGCGGGAAATGTGATTTTTCGCAAAAGGAGTGACCATGCTGGCGCAATATGAGATCAACCGTGAACGTGACGAAAACATCTTCATCGCCTCCGAGTGTGACAACGTGTGTCCAATACATTTCCACCGCAAGGTGGAGGTGATGTACGTCCTTTCCGGGGAGAAGAAGATATGCGCGGCGGGCAAGGACGTTACCCTCTCTCCCGATCAGATCTATTTCGCCAACAGCTACGAGATGCACGGCTATGAGGAGAGCGAAGGGGGTAGGCAGACCGTCATCGTCTTTCCCAACCACATGTTGCACGACTATTACGCCGTCTTTGGCGACAAGTTGATGAAGGGGTGCATCATACGGGACGGGGAGTTCTGCCGCTCGCTGCTCCCGGACATCCGCGCGATCGTCGATGGCGCGGACAACAAGCTCCTCCTGCAAGCGCATTGCGATATGTTGCTCGGCAGCATCGCGGACAAGCTCGGCTGGGAGGAGGGCGCGAGGAGCAGACAGACATTTGTGGACGCGCTCATCGCCTACATCGGGGAGCATTACGCCGAGGAGATCACGTTGGAGAGCATGGCGGAGCATTTCGGTTACAGCCGCTACTACTTCTCGCGGATGTTCAACCTCGCGCTAGGCACTTCCATCACGGATTACGTCTCGGCGGTCAGGCTCATGCACGCGCTCGATCTGATGAAGAACACGGGCTGCACCGCGTCCGAAGCCGCGTTGGAGAGCGGGTTCAACTCCATCCCCACCTTCTACCGCGTGCTCAAAAAGAATTACAGCTACAAGGCGGTGAAGGATCTGCTTTGACGGCGGTGTGACGGAAGGGTATCGTCGCGCTCCCGCGCCGCTCATGTTCTGTTGCGGCATCCCGCTGCACTCTCGTTGCATGCGTGTCGCGGCGTTCACGCCGCATTCGCGCCGCCGCCCATGACGAAAACGGCGAAAACGGCGGGGGAGACTGTTCCCGCGCGCTTTACATTTCGCCGCCGAAAGAGTAGAATTTTACGGTATGGTAATAGATTTTCACACTCACATCTTCAATGACGAGCTTGCGCCCAAGGCGCGGGCGGCACTCATCAAAAATTCCCACGGCGCGTATCGGCATTGCACGGATATGACGCGCGCGGGGTTGCTCGGCTATATGGACGCGCACGGCATAGACAGGAGCGTTGTGCTTTCCATAGCCACCAAGCCTTCGCAGACGGCAAAGATCAATGCGTGGGCGTCCTCAATCGCAAGCGACAGGCTCATCCCCTTTGGCGCGGTCTATCCCATGGCGGAGAGCTGGCGGGCGGACATCGACGATGTCGTGGCGAGAGGGTTCAAGGGCATCAAGCTCCACCCCGAATATCAGGATTTCACCGTGGACGACGAGAGGATGTTCCCCTTCTACGAATACGCGTTTTCCAAGGGACTCATCATCCTTTGGCACGCGGGTTACGATCCCGTCGGTACGCCGCCTTACAGGAGCAATCCCCGCCGTTTCGCCGCCCTTGCGGACAGGTTCGACGGCGCGAAAATGGTGGTCGCGCACCTCGGCGGGCAGGAACAGTGGGTGGAGACGGCAGAGTTCCTCGCCGGCAAGAACGTCTATATGGATACCTCCATGGCGACAAAGTATTGCCCCAAGGATCTTTTCGAGTTCATCGTCAAAAAACACGGCGCGGAACGGATCCTCTTTGCCTCCGATTCCCCGTGGAGCGACACCGCGGAGGCGGCGGAGATGATCAGGCACTGCGACTTCACGGACGAGGAGAAGGAGAGCATACTGCACGGCGCAGCCGAAAAACTCCTCGGGTGCTGAGCGGACGGCTGGCTGTGGTGTCACTTAACGCGCAACAGCATTTTATTTACGTCCCGCAATAGTGTGGGGGTGTGGGGTGCTAGCGCACGGCTGGCTGTGGTGTCACTTCACGCGCAACAGCATTTTATTTACGTCCCGCATTAGTGTGGGGGCGTGGGGGAATAATTCCCCCACAGGGAGCGTGAGGGTCCTGAGCGGACGGCTGACTGTTGCTCTTGTCTCGCCCGGCAGCCGTTAACACACGTTCCGTAAATAGTATGGGAGCGCGAGGGTGCAACACCCTCGCAAAGGAGAAAAAAATGAGTTTCTACGACCGAGTGTACGAGGCGGTGATGACCGTCCCGAAAGGCAAAGTGGCGACATATGGGCAGATCGCGTTGATGTGCGGCTCGCCGCACGCGTCGCGCGCCGTAGGTTACGCCTTGCATTGCAACCCGCGTCCCGGCGTCATCCCTTGTCACAGGGTGGTCAACCGTGAGGGGAAACTCGCGCCAGCATTCGCCTTCGGCGGCAGAGAAGTGCAGGCGGAGCTGCTGAAAAAAGAAGGCGTGGAAGTGCGCGAGGACTTCACTGTGGATCTTGCGCGCTACCGCTTCTTAGGCTGAAACCGCTGCGCGGAATGCACGGCATTTTGCAAAAACAAAAACCCCGTCAATGACTTTGACGGGGTTTTATCATGCGTTTTTTAGGGATTTAAACGGCGTTTCAGACAAATGCGCCCACCATTGCGACCACATTCATATAGGTGTTGGGGTCCGAAAGCGTACCCGCTAAGGTGGCGGCCATTGCTACCGCTATGATCGCGTATATGATGAGGGCTAAATATACGACAAGTCCGAGGGATGAGATGACTATGCCTGCGATGCTTATCCCTTTGCCTTCGTCGTCCATGGTCTTGGACTGTTTGAGTCCCAGACAGCTCAGGATCAGTCCCACCAGCGGGAAGAAGAAGGCAAGCACGAGTCCCGCTATCGCCATACCGTTTTCGCCCTTCTTTTGAGGCGGCTGGTATTGATATTGATTGTAGCCCTGTCCGTACGGGTTGTAGCCTTGACCGTACTGACCGTAGCCCTGCCCGTATTGACCGTAACCCTGACCGTACTGACCGTAGCCCTGTCCGTATTGTCCCTGGTATTGTCCCTGATATTGTCCCTGCGCCTGTTGTCCGCCGTCGGATGCGGTGCTGCCTGCATCGGTGGCATCCGCCGCCGCGTTCGTCTCGGGCGCGATGTCCTCAACCGCGGGCGTTTCCGCGGCAGGCTCGGTGACGGTGTCCGCCGCGTCGGAAATGGACTCTCCGCAATAAGGGCATTTCACCGCCGCATCATCTACTTCTTTTCCACAGTTGCTGCAAAACATGATGTGACCTCCCCGTTTTTTTACAGTTTAGCTTATTTATATTATTTTGTCAACATTACTGCGGTGACGGCGGACAATGACGGTGTGCGGCATTACCGCGAGATCGCGGACAAAGAAGATACATGCGGCAGGGGATCGCGCACGGCATCGGCTTGAGCATGTGTCGCGGAGAGGGAGATGAAATGTTCGGGGCTGCCGGAAGGGGAGTGACGGTGCAGTACGGGGGATGAGCCAAGAGGGACGCAGGGCGTTCGGGAGAGCGGACGCAACAGAAAACCCGTCCTTGTCGGACGGGTGATACATCGTGGTCACTTGCGTCTGTCGGTAATTGTTCCGCCGCGCGCGGAGTGCGCCCGACCTCGGCGCAAGTGGCTGTGGGGCAGGACTTCTTGTTGTCGCTCTTCATGCGGCCATCGCCCTGTCGTCACCATGATGATACACCCGTGCGCGCGGGAATGCAAGAGGAAGTTTTCTGACGGATATGCGATACTGTGTCAATAAGAGGGTGAAATGCGGGATGCGTATGAAAAGCACGCTCGCTCCGCCCTGGTCGTCCCGTCTTGCCGTGATCACTCGCAGCCTCTTGCCGTGGCCACTTTCTGCCTCCTTGTCGTGGTCCCGCCCCGTCTCTTTGGCGTTGTCGCTCTCCGCCGCATGGCATCATCGGAGATCACGCGCCGGGACAGAGCGGCGGTGCATACCGCACCGTCCGGAGAGATCGTCATAAAAACAAAGCCGCGCCTTTCAGCGCGGCTTGATAAGCTAATCTCGCATTTTACATCAGGCGCGAGGATGCTGAGCATACCACTCTGCTTCGGTCATGGAGAGTATGCCGATGTTGAACTCGTAAGTCGTGGTGTAAGAGACATTGCCGCTTGTCACGGTGACGGAGGAGAAGGTGCCGCCCTTGACGGTGACGGAAATGGTGGTCTTTTCGGTGTCGCCATCATCCGTATATTCGATGACATACGCCTTGTGGTCGTCGCTGTACTTGGTCACTTTTGCGGAGACGATGTCTACTTTGTCGGGTTTGGCATTGAGGACCTCGTTGACCGCATCATGCGCACCGCTGGCGGGAAGGATCTCGCCGATGGTGACATCGGATGCACTTTCGTTGAATTCGCTGGAAGTGGGAGTGGTCGAGTCACCCTCATAGACGGCTTCCGCCTCCGTCTTCTTCTGCGTGCTGCTGTCGCTTGCGAGATAATAGGTGCGGGAGACCGTTTTGCCCGACTCGTCTTTGAGCACGGTGTCGATGGTGATGGTGTGTCCGCCCAGACTGTTGTAATAGAAGCCGACGGACTTTTCCTCCACCTGCACGCCATCGTCCGTGGTGGTCTCGGTGGTGATGTTGGTGCGGTAGGTGCTGTAACCCATCGTGGCGAGGCGGTAGCCTTCGAGTTCGTCGAAGTCCGCTTGCGTCATTTCCGTGGGCTTGGGATCCTTGTTGCACGCGACGAGCGCGAACGCGAAGGTGACCGCAAGCGCGGCGGTGATCAGGATGCAGATCAATTTTTTAAAGTTTTTCATATAACACTCCTTTGCTCATTCGGGCGCGCCGTCTCTGTCGAAGATCTCGGCAGCTTCTATGGCGATGTCCAGACCGAGAGCAAATGTTTTTCTGTCCATATTGTCCGCGGTGTCCTTGACGTTGTGGTAGTAGTCGGCGGGGGTGGGATCCATGCCCGCAAGACAGGTCGCGCGGAGTCCTTCCTTGGTGACCGCGGCAGCGTCGGACGCGCCGAAGAACACCGAAAAATGTTTCAGAGGTCTGCCGCAGGCGGCGGAGGCTTTGTCGAGGAGCTTGACCGCGCCGGCGTCGTGAGCGACCGTACCCGTGAGGTCGCGGTTGTAGATGTTGAGGTGATCCCAGTCTCTCAGAGTCTCCAAGCCCACGAACACCGTCTCGGTGCCGTCGGACAAGATCTCCTGCTTATGCTTTTTCGCCCACGCGAACGCGCCTCTGAGTCCCGCCTCTTCCGAGCCGGTGAGCAGGACGGCGACCTCGGTGTGTTCAAAGCGGATGCCGCTCTCTTTCAGGCATTTGAGGACGGCGACGGAAGCGAGCACGCCGGTAAGATTGTCGTTCGCGCCGGGGACCACCACCTTGAAGGTGCAGAAGAACCACAGCATGATGTAGAAGGGGAGGAATGCGGAAGTGACCGCAAGGCTCCATACGGCGGTGTTGCCGCGCACGAGGTTGGTGATGCAGAGGGCGAATGTCGCCAGCACACCCACGACGCACATCACGATGACCGTGATCATGAATGCGGGCTTGATCTTCATCAAAGTCCACTCATAAGCGGAGTCGCAGTGTCCCGAAAAGACTATGCGCCGTTTGGTCTCGCCGCTCGAATGATACTTGGCGTAGACGTTGCCGGACTCCGTCTTGGGAAGGAGAGGATCGATGAAAGGCTTGTACATCAGAAATTCCGCGACCGTGATGGTGAGGGCGATGACGCCGAGCAGGATGGTCACGATGTTGGCGGCGAGATTCGCCGCGCCGCCCGCGAAATATGCCGCGAACTGCACCGCCGCCGCGACGGCGAGCATGACGGACACGATCTTGGTGAAGCCCACCAGCCCGTGACGGGAGACGGTGAAAGGCTCTATCGCCGCCTCGTCCGCCCAACCGTTGTCGAGGAGCTGATCTTTCAGCCACTCCTGCGCCTTGCGTTCGTTGGGCATGCCTGACTCTCTCGGTCCTATCTCTTCGCAGATGTACTTGATGGAATCGAAACTGTAGTCGACCGCTTTATCGCGGATCTCCTTGGAAACCCTCATAATCTCCGTCCATGATATGCAAACCGCGCGCGTAATGCCCGTGTTTTGCGATTGATATCATTTACTATAACAGATATTTTGCGGTTTATCAAGGAATATCCGCTCATTTTATTTTTTCAACGGAGCGCGGGAAGGGGAGCGTGGCGGGGGCAAACAAAATCCGTGTATTATAACATATCGCGTGTATCCTATCTTGACAAAAGAGCGGGAGTGTGGGATAATGGTACAAATCCTGGATCGGGGAAGAGATATGGAGTATAAGGAAGATCTGCGCATTATCCGCACCAGAAAGCTGCTCAGCGCGACGCTGCTCGACATGATGGAGGAGAGTTCCATCGAGAAGATCAGCGTCATAGACCTGTGCAAGAGAGCAATGGTCAACCGCGCGACGTTTTACGCGCATTTCGAGGACAAATATCATCTGCTGTCCTTCGCTCTCGAGGAGTTGAAGGATTCCATTTACGAGAACTTCACCAAGGAAGTCCCCGCGGCGTCTCCCAAGGAATTGTTCCGCAAACTGCTCATCATGGCGGTGGAGTATCTTTCGGACAAGCACAACCACGTTGCCCGCATAGTGGAACACAACCGCAACGAGAAGGTGGTGCACACTCTGACGGATTCCCTCGCGCAGTCCATCCGCTATCAGCTGGGCAAATTCAGGGCGTCCCACCCCTCCGCCGTACCCGTGCAGATGACGGCGATGTGTTATGCCGGCGCGCTGGTGAGCCTGCTCATATGGCTGTTGGACAACCCGGCGATGCTCAGGGACAAGGAGATAGAGAAGTACCTTGACGCGCTCATAGACGAGAACCTGAAATGACCGAACACGGTGTTGATGCAATCATTTTTGCAGTTTGACAACGCGTATTATGCAAATATGACATTGCGAGAACAAGTTTGGCGCGAGCCGAACTTGTTTTAAGGAGAGGAATATGAAGTTGCTTTTGAAGGGAGGCATGGTCGCCGACGGCGAGGATATGACAGTGCGCCGCCTCGACGTTCTCGTCGATGGAGGGAAGATAGCCGCCGTAGGGGAGGATCTTTCCGCGGAAGGCGCGCAGGTGCTGGACTGTACGGGGCTGGTGACCGTCGCTGGATATGTGGACGCGCACGTACACATAGAGTCGGGCATGGTGCTTCCCGAAGCGTTCGGGGATGCAGTCCTGCCCTTCGGCACCACGGCGGTCATTGCCGATCCTCACGAGGTGGTCAACGTGGCGGGAGCGGCGGGACTCGAAGTATTCCTGCGGGAGTGCGGAAAGTCCCGCACGGATGTGTTCGTTTGTCTGCCTTCCTGCGTGCCGGCGACTCCTTTGGACACCAACGGGGCGGGCAAGTTCCTGGCCGAAGATATGAGACCTTTCCTTGCCGACAGCCGCGTGGTGGGGCTTGGTGAGGTGATGAGTTTCCGCGATGCGGCGGAAGGCACGCCAGAGATGGCGGAAAAACTCGCCCTGTTCAAGGGCAGGACGGTGGACGGACACACATCGGGTATGCCCGAAAGCATGCTGGACGCCTATGTGGCGGCGGGAGTGTGCAACGACCACGAGTGCGCGTCCAAGGAGGGGATGTTCGCCCGCTACGACAGGGGGATGAACATCTACATCCGAGAGGGGAGTGCGGCGCGCAACGCCTCCGACCTCTTGGACGGCGTGAAGGAGAGAGGGCTTGACATCGGGCGTTTCGCATTCTGCACGGACGACAAGCACCTCGCCACCATAGCGAGGGAGGGACACATCTCTTACATCGCGGCTTTGGCGAGGGAAAAGGGCTTCGGCTGGGGGGAGATCGCAAGGATGTCCTCGTACGATCCCTGCCTCTACTACGGGCTGTCCGACCGCGGCAACATGCGCGCGGGCATGAGGGCGGACATCGTGGTGACGAGCGATGACGCAAGACACGTCCGCTATGTTTTAAAGGACGGTGAACTCGTCGCCAAAGATCATAAACTCATCTTAAAACATACAAAAGGCGAAGATAAACCCGCCGTTTTTGAAAATACCGTGCATCTGAGAGACTTCTCGGCGGAGGATTTCACCGTCTCCGAAAGGCTGAAAGACGTCGCCATCGGGTTGGTGGACGGGCAGCTTCTCACCGAACTCGTCCGGGTGGGCGAGGGAGAGGAGAGGCTCAACATCCTCGCCACGGCGGAGCGTCACGGCAGGAACGGAAACCTCGCCGTTTGCTATCTCAAAGGCTACGGTGTGAAGGGTGGAGCGGTGGCGACATCCATTTCCCACGATTCCCACAATGCCGTGTGCGCGGGAGACAACGGGGCGGATATGGCCCTTGCTCTGCGCAGGCTCAAAGAGATAGGCGGCGGATATGTCATCGCGGCGGGCGGAAAGGTCGCGGCGGAGCTTCCCATGCCTGCCTTCGGGCTTATGGCGACGGGCGGAGCGGAGGAGGTCTCTCGTCGCATAGAGGAGATGGAACGCGTCGCGCACGCGATGGGCGTTAATCCCGGTGTGGACGCCTTCACCACGCTCTCCTTCGTCGCGCTGCCCGTCATCCCCCGCATGAGGTTGCTGGACACCGGACTTTACGACACCGAGGCAGGGAAATTCCTGTGACATCGCGGCGGTAAGCGGCTGAGCGTGCGGAGAGTTCATTCACTTTCCGGCAAACAATGTTGAGAACGGGAGTATGTCCCGAAACGAAAACGCCGCACCATCGGGTGCGGCGTTGCTTTGTCCCGTTCGCTTTTTAGATGTCCAGCCTGTCCTCTGCAAAGAGCGGGCTGTCCAGAAACTCGCTCACGCTCATGCCGAAGCCGTAGGCGATGAGTATGACGGTGGAGAGAAGGCTGTCCGCCACCGTCTCGTTCATGATGTTTTTCAGGGTGGAATGGGTGATGCCGCAATTCATCGCCAGCCGATAACGCGACATCCCCTTTTCTTTGAGCAATTCCTCGATGCGCAGCCTCAATGCCTTTGCCACGGTGTTCATCGCCGCACCCCTTTGTACCAATTTTGTACCAAACTTATATTATTATATTTTTTCTTTCGCATATGGTTGCACGCAGCCATATATGCCCTTACAATGGAAATCGACACATTTGCGTGCCGTTTTGTGCGGGGCCGGCAGAGCGCGCGATGGGACAAAGAGACGAGCGACATCAAAAAAACTAAACCGCGGAAATTAATATAATTCAAATCGCATATGGTTGAGGACTTCGGCGCGTTTTCGGGCGGGAGTCCGGCAAAATCACAGCGGGCGATTTTTGGGACATCGCTCTGTTATAATTAGAGTAGGAGGGTAAAATGAGCGGGAAAAAATCATTGATACTTTATGTGCTGAAGATACTCGAAACGGAGACGGATGAGAGGCATCCGATGACGCAGACGGAGCTGACTTCCGTCATCGCGTCCGCCCTGCCTTGCGACAGAAAGACGGTGGGGCGCAATATCAACGCCCTCATCGGCATGGGCTATCCCATCGTCAAGACCACGCGCGGGTGTTATCTTTCGGGCAGGAAGTTCGACAGCGATGAGATAAAGTATGTGCTTGCAGCCGTCCGCGGCGAGGAGCTTCCCGCGGAAATGTCGCCGGAGGAGCGTGCCGCCCTCGCCGACCGCCTCCGTCCCGTCCTCAACCGTCTTTACCGCACTTATGAATGAAACGCATTGCTATGCGGATAAATATTGCCGCAAATGCGACAAAAGGAGGATGTTTTATGAGAGAAAATCTGACGGAAATGGTATTTGTGCTTGATCGCAGCGGTTCAATGATAAGCCTTACCGCCGACACTATCGGAGGCTTCAACGAACTCATCGAAAAGCAGAAGAAACTTGAGGGCGACGCTTATGTCACCACCGTGCTGTTCGACCATGAGTATGAGGTGTTGCATGATCATGTCGCGCTGAAAGATGTGGCTCCGCTGACTGACAGGGAATATTTCGCGCGAGGCAGCACCGCGCTCCTCGATGCCGTCGGCAGGACGATAAACACCGTAGGCGCGCGTCTTGCAGCCATGCCCGAGGAGGAAAGACCTGCGCACGTCGTATTTGTGATCACGACGGATGGGATGGAAAACGCCAGCTGCGAATACACCGCGAAACAAGTGCGCGAGATGGTCGAGCATCAGCAGCAGAAGTATTCCTGGCAGTTCGTTTTCCTCGGTGCGAACATGGACGCCGTTTCCGAGGCGGGCAAGCTCGGCATCTCGGCAAAATATGCGGCGAATTTCGCCCCAAGCCGGCGTGGCGTCAGCCAGATGTACCGTGTGGCATTGGACGAAGTGATGTGTTCTGCGCGTGTCGGCTCCGACATAGGCTCGGACTGGAAATCCTCTCTCGACACAGACGAATAGTGACGTGATCTTCGAGAATGCCGCCGAGCAGTTTATGCAGCCTTCATCGGAACGACAGGTCAAACCTTGTGAAAGTCACCAAAGGCAACGGCAAACAGCGCGATCGCCGTCAAAGCGGACATCCCGCGTGACAGATCTAATAAAACGGCACATCAAACAAAGACGCAGCTCCACCGCCGGATCCTGCACAAAAGCATCGGAACGGAGCACGGGATCGATTTTAAGGAGGGAGGATATGAAGGAACCTAAGCCGGAAGATCTCGGTTTGGCGGAAGCGGTCGAGCAGTTCAAATATTTCATGCGGAAGAAATATGAGGCAGACAAAGAAAAAAGTTCGGGAGGAGAAGGCATGAGAAAGTATGTAAGCCCGTTCGGGATGGAGATGGATGAGGATATCTTTGCGATAATGATGGAGCGCGATCCGTGGTTTGCGCTGACGGCGGAAAGGCTTCCGATTCCGCGCAAAGATGCGGAGGAGATGAATTATACGGAATTCAAGCGGTCGATTTTTGCTTATATTTTCGGTTCGTTCGGCTTTGAGAAGGACCTTGCGAAGGCGGAACAGTGCTGTCATTTCGGCATTTACAAACTCAGCGGCAAAATGCCGTTATATCCGTTTACGGCGGATGAGAGATGGATAGAATGGCTGCGCGAATACGGCGAGTTCAATATCTTGCTCGGCACGGTTTATGCGTATATGGGTAAAACGACGCGCAGCGTCTACCATTTTATGAAGGGACTCAACACCGAAGCCCTTGATCTGAATATGCCATACGGCGATTTCATCCGGTATATGATATCGAAACTCGATGACGAGCCTTGCTCCGCCGCCGATCGCACGGGGAGAGGATTTTGCGCGGAGGATCCTATGGGATTCTTGCCCTCGAAGGATGCGTTTTTGTATGCAGGGGCGGCGTTGGAGATCATCCCGGGGCTTGTCGGTCTTGACGGAGAAGTCGTCGTGGCGAGAAAGTGCAATACAAGCATGCCGTACGGTTCGATGCGCCGCTATTCCGTTTCGGACATACATCAGCCTCATATAATAGATGTCTATGAGGTGTACATCATCGACAAGGACTTCAACCTGGAAAAGGCGAGTTTTTACTTCAACGGTTATATGCCGCGCTCCGACCGCCGCAGTATACTCTTGCCCGACGGCTTCACGGTACGGCAAAATTCGCCGTTGCGGAAGACATATAATTTTGTGTCCAATGCATGAGTTCACATCGCCAAACGGACGGGAACCCGCTTTCGAGCGGGTTTTTGCCTGTTTATGACAACGGCTAAAAGGCAGTTATCCCGCAAGAAAAGCCACCGGTGGTGCCGGTGGCTTTGAACGGTCATCAAGAGTTGAGACGGATGCTGCGCGGAAGGTCAGTGTTTCAGGCGGTCGACGTTGCGGAAGGCACCCGCCACAATGACGTGATCGTCCTCGCGGAACACATAGTCACTGGCGGCGAGGGCGACGGAATTGCCGTGTTTGACGGCGAGGACGTTGAGACCGTATTCCTTGCGCACGTTGGCGTCCACGAGGTTTTTGCCCGCCCATTCGCGGGGGACTTTGATCTCGAACACGCCGTAATCCGCGCCCAGCTGTATGAAGTCGAAGATGTTGTCGGCGTTGTATCTCACCGCCGTCTTGAAGGCGAGGTCCTTTTCGGGATAGACCACCTCGTCCGCGCCGTTGCGGAGCAGGAATTTGCTCTGGATCTCGCTGCCGGACTTGGAGACGACGTGTTTCGCGCCCATATCTTTCAGAAGGGAAGTGACCTCCAAAGAGGATTGGAAGCTCTCGCCCATGGTGACGAAACAGATGTCGAAGTTGTTGACGCCGATCTCCGCCAGCACTTCCTCGCGGCTGCAATCGCCGATGACGGCGTCCGTGAAGTGGTGGGCGAGGCGGTTGACGGTCTCCTCGTTCTTGTCGGCGATCATGACCTGATTGCCGAGTTCGGTGAGTTTGAGGGCGAGGTAGGTGCCGAAGCGTCCCATGCCTATGACCAGAATGGATTTCATATTATCTCCTTTGCCGCATGACTTTTGCGGCGGGCGTTAGCCTATCAATATTTTTTCCGTCGGGCGTTTGATGTTGGGCTGCACCTTGCTCGTCATCATGGCGGAGGCGAGAGTGAGCACTCCCAGCCTTCCCGCGAACATGAGCAGAGTGACGATGAATTTGGAGGCAGCATGCAACCCCGGCGTTATGCCCGTGGTGAGTCCCACCGTCGCTATCGCGGAGACGCACTCGAAGGAGACGTCCCTGAGGGTGACATCCGGCGGCTCGATGGCGCAGATGATGAGCGTCGCGGTCATCACGAATATGAGATAGATGGTGAAGAGGGACATGGCTTGTTTTGCGAGCGAGAGGTCGAGGGAGCGTTTGCCGATGACGATGTCCTTGTGCCCGCGCACGGAGGAATAAAGCCCGAAGAGTATGACCACCATGGTGGTGACCTTCACGCCGCCCGCCGTCGAACCGCTGTTGCCGCCTATGAACATCAGGATCTGTATGAGCAGCACGCTGCTGTCCGACATCTCGGCTATGTTGACGGTGTTGAAGCCCGCCGTCCTCGGAGTGACCGCCTGGAAGAGGCAGATGAGGAAGCTCTCTCCCGCGCTCTTTCCTTCCAGCACCGTCCCGCCCTGTTCGAAGGCGAAGATGAGAAGTGCGGGAAGAAAGACGAGTATGAGAGTCGCCCAAAGCACTATGCGGGTGTGCAGGCGGTATTGCCTGTAACGGAAGCGTTTGTCCCAGATGTCGCTCCACACCACATAGCCCATGCCGCCCACGAGGATGAGGGCGCAGATGGTGAGATTGACCACCCAATCGCCGCTGTAAGAGGTGAGGGAGGCAAATGGTGTGCCGTTGACGCCCATGAGGTCGAAGCCCGCGTTGCAGAATGCCGAGATGGAGTGGAAGAAGGCGAACCATACCCCCTGTCCGCCGTAGTCCGGCACGAAACGCGTCATCAGCACGCACGCTCCCACCACTTCCACCGAGAAGGTGAAGATGAGGATGCGTTTGACGAGCCTGAGTATGCCGCCTTTGGTGAACGCGCCCGCGGACTGCGCGAGCAGAGTGCGTTCGAAAAGCCCTATCCTTCTCCCCAGAGCGAAGGAGAACAGGGTGACGAATGTCATGAAACCCAAGCCGCCTATCTGTATGAGCAGGATGATCACCACCTGCCCGAAAGTGGTCCAATGAAGGAAGGTGTCCACCGTGATCAGCCCCGTCACGCAGGTGGCGGATGTGGCGACGAGCAGGGAGTCGATGAAGGCGGTCCAGCCGCCGTTCTTTGCCGAGATGGGCAGACAAAGGAAAAACGTCCCCACCAAAATTATGCCAAGATACCCCAGCACGAGGATCTGCATGGTGGAAGGCTTCCAATTAAATTTGCGCCGTTGAGGTTTCTCCGCCACAACGGCAGGATCAGCAGGTATCATATTATGGATCCTCTCCCGTTCCGCCTCATTCTAACATATTTACGCGACTTGTACAACGATTGTACGAGATTTGAGGATTCTAAGCTAAGTCCGCACCTCGGCGCGGCGGGACGCTTGCGCGTGTGCCGGTGCGTAGAGATGCGGACTCTTTATCGCTTGTTGTAGGGGGATTATTCCGCCGCGGCGTCCTTCTTTTCGGCTGCGGCTGCCGCCTGTGCGCGCAGAAGGTCGCGGATCTCGCGGAGCAGATCGTCCGTGGTCTCGGGAGCGGCTGCCGCTGCTGCGGCTTCCTCCGCCGCCTTCTTCTCGGCTGCACGCTGCTCGAGGATGACTTTGATCTCCTTGCGGCTCTTGCCCTCTTTGCGGAGCTGTTCCGCTTCCTCGGAGGAGAGCAGTTCTATATCGCCCTTGAGACCGCCGAACCCTTTCTGTGCGGTGGCGATGGCTTTCAGGATGAAGAAGAGCACCAGCGCGGTGAGAAGGAAGGTGATGATCGCCATGATGAAGGCACCCCAGTCGATGTAGACGGACTTGGTGAGGTCCGCAAGGGTGGGATCGGCTTGGAAAACGCTCATCGCCATCTCTGCGCCTTCGGCGTCGCGGGGCACGAGCATGGTGATGAGTCCGCTGAGTCCGTCTCCGATGGGGATGGCGTTGATGAGGGGTTTGAGGATGCTGTTGACCAGCGCGTTCACGATGGCGGTGAAAGCCGCGCCGATTATCATGCCTACTGCAAGCCCCATGACGTTGCCGCGGGTGATGAATTCCTTGAATTCGGTGAAGATCTTGGGCATTTTGATCTTTTTCATTCGGATATCTTCCTCAGTTGTATTTCTCATTTCCCTTATCCGCGCCCCGACGCATACGCGTGCGTACAAGGCTGTTGCATTATAGTATATCGCGCGCGCATATGCAAGCGTTTTATGCACTTTCTCGCGCGCACCGTCCGCGGGCGGGGAGAGGGTGTCCGCGGTCTCGGAGAAATTTAAGTCGAAAACCGCGCTTTTCCCGCTTGACAGAAGGGGAGAGCGGTGATACGATGAATGCGCTAGGGGTGCCGAAAGGCTGAGATCATACCCTTCAACTTGTGAGATAATCCTCGCGTAAGGAAGCAAACGAGCCTTATTCCTTTTGTTGAACGCCCCGAGCATACGTTCGGGGTTTTTCATTCCCCGCGCAAGACGAAAATTCTTTTACGGAGGATACAACAATGATCAACCTTTTGTTGGCGTCGGCGGAAGGGCCTACGCCGGACGAGATCATCGCGGGTGCCGGTGAAGCCGTGCAGGGCGCGGTGGACGAGAAGATCTCGGAAGCGATCGAGACTCTTTTCGACGGATTGAGTTCCCAGCTCGGTTTCGCCATCCTTTACACCGTGGTGGCACTTGCCGTCCTCGGACTTGCGGTAGCCCTTTTGATGTACCGTTTCAAGCGTGACAGGCTCAAAGATTACGCCAAAGTCGCGTTCGGCGTGGTCGCGGGGCTTGCCATTATGGCGACGGTCTTTATGGCGACTGTGGAGTTCTATCAGATCAATAACTACGAGGGCGGCGCGCCCGATGCCACCTTCAATCCCATCCTCGCTTTCGTGTGCATAGCGATAGGCGGCGGCTGCCTTATGGGCATCGCGTCCTTCTTCAACAAGTTCGCCGTCAAAGTGGCGGCGGTCATCACGGGTGCGGGACTGCTCGCGGCGTTCATAGCCGCCATGGTCCTCATGAGCCGCAACTTCGAGAGCAGCTGGTCGGAGTGGTATTCCGCCGATATGTCGCAGACGGGACTCATCGTGTCCGTCGTCATCGGCGTCCTCATCATGATCGGCATCTTCATCCTGGGCAAAAAGAGGGAAGTCAACAACACCAGAGCCATAGTGTACGGCGCGATCGCCATCGCGATGTCCTTCGCACTCTCCTATGCGCGTTTCATCAAACTCCCCCAGGGCGGCAGCGTCACTTTCGCAAGCCTCCTGCCCCTCATGATCTACTGCGCGATGTTCGGCACACGCAGGGGTGTGGTGGTCTGCCTCATCTACGGCTTCCTGCAAGCACTTCAAGACACCTACATCATCCATCCGCTGCAATTCCTGCTGGACTATCCGCTCGCATTCGGTATGATCTCGGCAAGCGGCATCTTCTTCGAGCGCACGCCCATCAGGAAGAATAAGCTCGCGGCGTTCATCGTCGGTGCCATCATCGCCGTCGTGCTGCGCTACGCCTGCCACATCTGCTCGGGTACGTTTGCCTTCGGTGCGGATGCTCCCGACACCGCAAGCTCTTTCTTCGCTTACAGTGCGGCGTACAACTCCTTCACCATGGTGGACCTCGCCATCGACCTTGCGGCGGGCATCCTTCTCTTCCTCTCCCGCGCCTTCCGCAGGCAGATGGACATCGCCGTCCAGCCCGCCAAAGGCGTGGAGGACGACTTCTCCGACGAGGACGAGACAGTCTGACCTCATCACGGCATACGCCTTCCTTCCTTTTTGCAAAAGCGGGAGTTTAGCTCCCGCTTTTGCATACCTGAACGTCGCCATTTTGTGTGATACTGCGTCAGACGCCCTGCCGCGATTGCTCACGTACGGAAAGTACGCCACGCACCCGCGGCAGGGCATCTTCCTTGTCTGACGCAAAATGGCGGCGTTCAGTGAATAAGTTTAGAGCGGGCGCGCTTGAACAAAAGAGCGGCACCCCGCCGAGGTGTAGGCGGGGAAATAGTCCTCCGAACGGTGTTCGGCGGGTTATAAAGTAATTAAGGCGCGGGGCGGGAGACCGCTCCGCGCGTGTTTTGATTTTAACTTGACGTCGTTGTCAAGGGCGCGAAAAATTTCGCCTGCATAGTAGGCAAAATTTTTCGGCGCAACTCCTTGACAAAATAAATGCGAGGTATAACTCCGGCTTGTTTCAAGCGGTGCCGCCACGGGGCGGCAGGGGGGATTACACTTGCGACGTATACTTTGACAGAGCGTCTTTGAGCACGACGTTCTCTCATTCGGAGACGAAACCGGAGCCGCAGGGCGGCGACTATTTGAGTGCCGAGGGCTAATGTACAACTAAGTAGTGGTAGAACTCGTGCCCGAGTGCCGAATTCCTCCGCCCGTGCCGGGTATTCAGTGAGTGCAGTCATCCGCTTGGTTATGTGAGTGCGAGAAATAAACTTTTGTAGAGATGTGAAGTCAGTCCCGCAAGATGCGAGGAGAGAAGTCTAATCGGCACGGGGGAGGAAAGCCCGAAGGGAAGGAGGGGGATTCTAACTCCCCCGCGAGACGTACAGTTTGTTTTTAGTAAATTTTAAAACGAAACCCCCATCTCACGGCGGGGGCGCTGACAAAGTTGTGCGCTAAATGACAGCGTTCAGCGGAAGTAGAGGTCGCGGATGAAGAACACGCAGCCCTTAGTCACCGTGAATGAGACGGCGTCTGCGGTGGCGAGATTGGACACTCCGCGGGTGTCCGTGGGGGTGAGGGTGAGGCTACGGAGGGGGTACTCCGTGCCTTCCGAGTCCGTCACGGTGGCGGGACCGCCGTGCGGGATGATAGAGAATGTCTCGCCCTTATTGATGGAGAATGAGAAGTGCGGTTCAAGGCTCGCGGAGACGCCGTATATCTCGGCGTCGTCGTCAAAGGAGCGCACTTTCATGCCGAGTTTCATCGCAAGTGCCATCACCGCGAGGTTGCCCAGGAAATGGTCGCATCTGCCTCCCGTCACACCGTACAGGGTGACGAGATCCGCCCCCAGCTCTTTTGCGAAATAGACGGCGGATTCGCCGTCAGTGAAGTTCTTGTGGGAGTCGTGTTTGAGGAGAGGGACGCCCTCCGGGGCGGTGCCGAGCGAGTCGAGGTCGCCCACGAGATAGTCGGGAGTCACGGGGGAGAGCAGATATCCCCCGTCCGCGCAGATCACCTTATCCGCGGTGATCTCTCTCGTGACGGGGACGCCGGAGTTGAGTATTATCGCAATTTCCATATTCTTCTCAGTTGTCCGGATGCCGCGCGTTTCCGCATCGGGCATCGAGGGGCAGTCATTCGCACTGCCATGTGTCCGTCGCTTCGTCCGTCTCGTCGTAAATGACGGTGAGTCCCGCAGTGTCGGACACCGCGTTCACGCAGGCGCGCTCCGCGGCATACGCCGCCGCCGTCTGCAAGAGCAGCAGGTTGAGCACGGGGCGATGCCCGGAAGCCAGACAGAACATCGTGTCGCCGTCAAAGTCCGTATGCACGGGGCGTATCGCTCTCGCCAGCCCGTCATGCGACGCGGATGCCAGCTTGTTCGCGCCCGTCTTGTCCACCTTCGCATCCGTGAGTATGCAGCCTATCGTCGTGTTCGTTCCCATGAAAAGTTTGAGGAGTCCGCCGTTCACGATGTGGCGTTCGGTGTCGAGGAAACTCCCGTCGTTAGCCTTCGCGCCGGAGACTATCTTCCCCGCCTCGGGATCGAACACGTCACCCAGCGCGTTGACCGCAACGATCGCCGTGACCGTCACGCCCGCCACCTTGACGGAATGCGCGCCGACTCCTGCCACGGAGGCATATCTAAGCCCGCGGATCTTGCCTACCGTCGCGCCCTTGCCCGCGCCGTGTTGTCCCACAAACGGCACTTTACCTGCATTTTCGCACGCTTTAAACCCCATATTTGCGTCGGGATAGTGCAATTTCTTGTGGTTGAGGTCATAAAGCACCGCACCCGTCACGATGGGAACTATCTTGCCCATTGAGCGGTAGCCGCACCCTTTGCGGGAGAGCCAGTCCATGACTCCCGTCATGGAGGCGAGTCCGTATGCGGAACCTCCCGAAAGTACGACGGCATTCACCTTGTCCATCATCTTTTCGGGGCGCAGGAGATCGGTCTCCCGCGTGCCGGGCGCGCCGCCTCTGCAATCCGCGCCGCCCGTCGCGCCCTTGGGAGAGAGCAGCACGGTCACGCCCGTGAATTCGTCCTCCGCCGCGCCTACGATAAAACCTTTCGGAACTATAACATTCATATTCTTTCCCCTTTCGGAAATCCCGTGCCGCAACGTGAGTCGTCGCGCAGGCATGGGTTCAGCTCATTCTTTTCAGGTGCGGGAGGGCGTAGTCGAAAAACTCCGTGTACGCCTCGCACTTGTCGATGTCGATGCGCTCGCGCTTGCATCCTCCGTTGCACATCCTGAGATATTTGCACCCATCGCACTTTTCGGGAAGGACAGAGCCTTCTTCCAGAAATTTCACCGCCACGGGCGACTCGGCAAGCTCCTCGAAGCTGCTTTCGTTGATGTTGCCCGCAAGATACTCGTCCAGGCAATAGAAGTCGCAGGGGTACACCGCGCCGTCGCCTTCCACCACGAACTGCCTCGTGCATTCCCCGTTCATGCCGCACTGTTCCGCGCGCTTGAAGCCCGCGAGCAGCACGAAGTTGTCGAACTGCCTTATCGAGGTGTATCGCCCGTCTATCATGTCCTTCATGTAGAGGGAGAAGGCTTTTTTCAGGAAATTGAGATAGGCGGCGGGGGTGAGGTAGATGTCCTCGTCCGCCTCTTCCGTTGCCGCATCTTCACCGGCGCGACGGAGGGGACGCAGCACGGGGATGAACTGCAAGTGACGGAACTTGTTGCGCCTGAAAAACGCGTAGACGCGCTCGATGTTCTCCGCTACGGGACGGGTGAGCACGGTGAGGATGTTGAAGGGAGTGCGGTGCTTTTCCATCAATTTCGCCGCGGAATACGCCGCATCGAAGGACGGTGTGCCGTCCTCAAAGACGCGCATGGCGTTGTGGTTGCGGTCGCCGTCCAGCGACAGCCCCACCAGCCAGCCGAAACGGGTGAACATATCGCACCATTCGTCGTCGAGCAGGGTGCCGTTGGTCTGCACGCCCACGCTCACACGCGAACGTTTGCGGTTGAGCGTGCGCAGGAGTTCCTCCGCAAGACGGAAGAAGTCCTTGCCCGCAAGCAGAGGCTCGCCGCCCTGAAATGAGAGGGAGACGGGCGCGCCGTCCGCGTATGCGAACGCCTTTTCGATGACATTTTTCAGCGTGTCGCCGCTCATCATGCCGTGCGAGGGCGCGGAACGCTGACTGGCGAGAGAATGATAGAAACAATACTCGCACCGCATGTTGCAAAGCGAGGAGGCGGGTTTGAGCATGACGGAGATCGCGGGCATCAGCGTATCCCCCTGCGGTTGCTCTTCATCTCCGCGCGGAAATCTTCCAGCACGGCGCGTATTGCTTCGCCGATCTCCGGGTAGGTGTTGTACAGGCTGTACGACTCCGCCGGATCGACGTCGAGATTGACGAGCAGATTGCGGTACTCCGCGCCGAAGTAGGCGGAGTTTTCCGTAGGCACTTCGTCAAAGAACTTGAAAGTGAAAGTAGCGCCCTCGTACGAGTCGGGATATGCTGAGGAGAGCGCGATGCCTTCGCCGTCCGTGCCCGCGCCGACGTACGCCTTGCCGCCTGAGAAGGTCACGGGCACCGCCGCCGCCCACGCCGTGCCGCCTTTGAGGAAAATGAGCACGTCATGCAGTACGGAGTCTTCCGCCGTCTCTCCCGTGAGCACGGGAAGCAGATCGACTCCGTCAATGACTCTGTCCGACGGGAGGGCGGTCACGCCGCATGCCGAAAGCAGGGTGGTGAAGATGTCGAAATTCATTGCCCGTGCGGAAACGACGGAAGCGGTCACCGTGTCCGTCACTTCTTCGGTGTAGTTGCCGTGTATTTGTATCTCCGCGGTTTCGCCGTTCGCATGAAGCGAGCCCACGTCGCCCGCCGACCAGCTGACTATGCAGGGCACTTTCATGCCGCCGTCGAAGGGGGTACCCTTTCTGCCGCGCAGATAGCCCGCGGCGCCCAGGTTGCCGGGACCGTTGTCGGAGGTGAACACTATGAGCGTGTTGTCGTAGAGCGAGCCGCCGTTCTTTTCGTCGGACGTGGTTTTAAGGTAATCGAGGATTCTGCCGAGTCCGCGGTCGAACTCCTCTATGCAGTCGCGGTAGGTATCGTCGGAAGTATCTCCCTTGCCGCCTCCGCCGTTGTCGGAGTAAATAGGCGCGTGCGGCCACGGAGAGGCGTAGTACATGAGGAAGGACGATCCGCTCTCCGCGGATTCGGACATCTTTTCGACTACCTTGTCGGTGAAGAGAGAGGTGCTCATGGACTGGTCGAGGTTCTCGCCGTGCGTGCGTACGACGCCGCCCGTGCCGCCGCCGGCGCAGTCCTCCACCCATGTGTAAGGCGTCATGTCGTTGACGTAGTAGCTGCCGTAGAAGTAGTCGAAGCCCTGCGCGGTGGGGAGATATTCGCCGTAGTCGCCGAGGTTCCATTTGCCGACGGCGTAGGTGTCGTATCCTATCGCGTTCAGCACTTCGGCAAAGGTGATCTCGTCGCCGAGCATGCCGTCGACGTTGTTTAGGAAGTCGTAGGCGTTGATGAAGTGCGTGGGTGACCACGGAGTGCCGTCCGAGGGGCTGTTGACGGTGGGGAATACCACGTTGTCCAGCCATCCGCGGGAGTTGTATCTGCCTGTGAGCATGGAAAACCGCGAGGGCGAGCACACGGGGGATGCGGCGTAGAAGTTCTCCATTATCACGCCGTTTTCGGCGAGGGAGTCGATGTTGGGGGTGTAGATCTGCGGCTTTCCGTCCGTCAGACGGCTGCTGTATGCGGAAACGTCGGCATATCCCATGTCGTCCATGAGTATGACGAGCACGTTGGGGCTGTTCCGTTTCGCCGAAGAGGAGGAGAGCGAGCCGAGATACGCGTCGTGTCCTTCCCACATCCTGTCCACCGTCGGGCGGACGCGCAGGCTCATCAGCACCGCATACATCGCGCACGCGCCTATCATAAGGACGGCGACGGCTGCCGCCGCGGCTTTCAGCGCGTTGCCGCGAAAGACTTTGCCGAGGAGCAGGAACACTGCGGCGAGTGCGGCGGGGGCGGTGAGAAGCACCAGATGCCACCACACGCGGTAGCCGAAAGAGTCCGCGCCCCATATGAGAGAGTAGAGGAAGAGGCTCAGGAATACCGCGCCGTAGGACGCCCACAGCCACACGTTGACCTTGCGTCCCGCAATGGAGAGCGCGGCGAAGAACACTGCCGTGAGGGCGGCAAGCCCGACCGCGGGGATGGCGAGTTTGTTCATGCCGGTGCCGAGCAGCACGACGGCGAAAGCGCAGCACACCCCGAACCAGACTGCGGAAAGCACGCTCCTGCCCGCGGAAACCGCGCCGAGATCCTTCGGCGCGCGCCGTTCGGGCGCGGAAGT
>CALVQW010000006.1 GCA_944358385.1 uncultured Clostridia bacterium | reverse complement strand
GCCAATATGTATACTATTGCCTGCGTCCCTTCCTCAAAAAATCCCCCGAAAATCTCTTGCCCCCGGTCGCCCTCTCCACCCTTTCCGCTCGGCATTTACCTTTTTGATACACTACGGACGAGAACACTCTTTGTGGTGCTTTTCCGAGGAAGCTCCTTGCCAATATGTATACTATTGCCTGCGTCCCTTCCTCAAAAAATCCCTCGAAAATCTCTTGCCCCCGGTCGCCCTCTCCACCCTTTCCGCTCGGCATTTACCTTTTTGATACACTACGGACGAGAACACTCTTTGTGGTGCTTTTCCGAGGAAGCTCCTTGCCAATATGTATACTATTGCCTGCGTCCCTTCCTCAAAAAATCCCTCGAAAATCTCTTGCCCCCGGTCGCCCTCTCCTCCCTTTCCGCTCGGCATTTACCTTTTTGATACACTACGGACGAGAACACTCTTTGTGGCTGATTGCGTGAAAACATCTTGCCAATATGCAAAAACACAACGAAAAAACGGAGCAAAGCTCCGTTTCATCCACAATTTTCACTCTTTTTCTCCGCCGCTTATTTTTTGTCGGAGAGGTGGTCTTTGAGTTTGACAAGCTCCTCTATCTCATTGAGCAGGGTGTTGATGTCCTTGAACTGACGATGTACGGACGCGTAGCGCACATAAGCCACTTCGTCGATGTCCCTCAGCTGCTCCATGACCAGCTCGCCGATATATTTGGAGGAGACCTCCTGTTCCAGCGAATTGAGTATCTTGCGCTGGATGTCCGCCACCATCTTGTCTATGGCGGTCATGGAAATGGGACGCTTCTCGCACGCCTTCATTATGCCCCGCTTGACCTTTGCAGGATCGAAAGTCTGACGGCTGCCGTCCTTTTTTATGACGAGGATGGGAGTGCTCTCCACCGTCTCGTAGGTGGTGAAACGCTTGCCGCAATTCTCACACTCGCGGCGGCGGCGGATTGAAGTCCCCTCTTCGTTCTGTCTGCTGTCGATGACTTTGCTGTCCATGCAGCCGCAGTAGATGCATTTCATGATCGTCCCTCGCAATCACGACGGAAAGGTCGCTCCGTTCCGTCCGGTATTGTATAAATTATACAATAAAACCGCCGCGATGTAAAGAATCTGACAAAAAATCCTTTTTGAAGGGCGCGGAACGGATAATAACGCAATTTTCGGCATAAAGCGCGAAGGGAGTGCGTAAGGTTTTGTATGAACGTCAAGCAGTACACTTTCGCCGAACTCGCCGAAAAACAGGTGGTCAACGTCGCGGACGGCAGACAGCTAGGTCACACCTGCGACATGGTGTTCACCGCCTACGGCAGGATATTGGGGCTGGTGGTCCCCGGCAAAAAGAGCTTTTTCAAGAGCTTCACATCCTCGGACAATCTCTTTGTGCCGTGGAACAATATCGTGAAGATAGGCGGCGACGTGATCCTGGTCGAAATGGTGGGCGGAGTCTCGGTGTGCAAGGAGGGAGAGGACGATGGCGAAGATTATATGCCCAAATGACGCCCTGCCGTCGGCGGAAAAAACTGCGGCATTCCGGGCAACGAGACCGCACGACGGAGTGTCACCGCGCACTGCGGATCCGACGCGCACCGCGGATAAAAGCCATGCCGCATCCCCTTTAATGCTCGGTTTGGCAAAAGCCGCCGTGAGCATCCGCGCCCTTTGGGCGCGCATCCGCTTCAAAATGCTCTTTTGACGCTCTTTTCTCGCTTGCTCTGCTTGTCCGCACTCCTGACCGCGACACTCTGCCCTCACCGTGACCGCGGCTTTTTTCGCTCCGTGACCACCGCGCTCCGTCCCGCCGAGGACGGCGCGGGAGCAAAGCATGGGCGTAGAGTGAACACACTCTCACTGCATGAGTTTTTTCAGCCGCGACACGGCGGACTTTTCCAGCCTGCTCACCTGTGCCTGGCTCACCCCTATCATCTCGCTTATCTCATTCTGCGTTTTACCGTCGAAATAGCGCATTTTAAGCACCGAAAGCTCCCTTTCGGGCACCTCTTTCAAGGCTTCGGCGAGGGAGATCCGCTCGGACCAGACATCCGCATTCTCCCTGTCGTCGGAGAGTTTGTCCATGATCTGCATCCCATCCTCCTCGTCGGAAAAAGCGGGATCGAAAAAGGATACCGGCTCACTCACCGCGTCCAGCGCGCACGCCACGTCGCGCATGGTCACGCCGATCTCCTCCGCTATCTCCGTGAGAGCGGGATCTCTCATATCCGTTTCCACTATCTTCTCCCGCGCTTTCAGGGCTTTGTAGGCAAGATCGCGCAAGGAACGCGGCACTTTCACCCCCGTTCTGTCGCGGAGTGTACGGCGTATCTCCCCTATGATCATGGGGACTGCATAGGTGGAAAAGCGCATCCCCAGGCTGCGGTCGAAGTTGTTGAGTGCCTTCATCATACCCACCATCCCCGCCTGAAAAAGGTCGTCCGCACTCTCGCGTGAGGCGGAAAATCTACCCACCACCGACAGCACCAGGCGCATATTGGCGTTGAGGAATCTCTCCTTCGCCTCCTCGTCGCCTTCACCTATCCTTCTCAAAAGCTCCTCGCTCTCGGCGGCAGAGAGCTTGGGAAGAGAAGACGTATCCATCCCGCATATCGTGACTTTGCGCATAAAAAAGACCTCCTGCACAAGGTTATGTAGGAGGACGAAATGGCGGGTTTTGAGCAAAAGTATTCTCAAAAACGCCGAAATGTATTATACTTTTCGCCTTATTTCAGAATAGTTTGAGCTGTTTCGCGCCTTTTATTCCGGGCTTTGCACGGCGTCATCCCAGCTTTGCGATCTCCCTTTTCAGGGAGGAGACGATCTTCTTTTCCAGCCGGGAGATGTAGGACTGCGAGATGCCCATCATCTCGGCGATCTCCTTTTGCGTCATCTCCTCTTTCCCGCCAAGCCCGAAGCGCAGCTCGACTATCTTGCGCTCCCTTTCGGGCAGGCGCGAGAAGCTCTCCCTGAGCATCTCCCGCTCCGCCGAACGCTCCACATCGCGGTAGATGGCGTCGGGTTCGGTGCCCAGCACGTCGGAGAGCAAGAGCACATTGCCCTCCCAATCCACGTTGAGAGGCTCGTCCAGACTCACCTCTGTTTTCAGGCGCGAGGTCTTTCTCAAATGCATTAGGATCTCGTTCTCTATGCACCGTGAAGCGAATGTGGCGAGTTTTATGTTCTTGTCCGGTTTGAAACTGCTCACCGCTTTGATCAGCCCGATAGTGCCTATCGAGATGAGGTCCTCAAGGTCTACGCCCGTGTTGTCGAAGCGTTTTGCTATGTAGACTACAAGGCGGAGATTGCGCTCGATGAGTTTTAGGCGGGCTTCCTCGCTCCCTTCCGCGTACTCTTTGAGGGCGCGCGCCTCTTCCTCAGGCGTCATCGGGGAAGGCAGAGTCTCCCCGCTCGATATATAATCCACCTCGCAAGGCGCGGCTATGCCCAAAAAGCGCAAGATCCTGCTTATCAGTTCTCTCAATTTGTTTTTCATCTCTCTCCTTACCTTTCCGCAGAGGCTGCGGTCACTTCCCGCACCGTTGGCGATACACAGCGTCTTATGGCAGAAACATCGCATTTTGCCGCCGGAACATCGTGTTTGCCACTAAAACATCGTGTTCTGCAATATGACCTCATATCCCTCGAAATTGCGCTCCGAGAGTGCGGCGTACGCCGCCGTCACCCTTCCGCCCACGCTCACCCCGTCCACTTTCACTATGGGCAGGCTGGTGTTCCCGCCCACAGTGCCGAGTTCCACAAAGCCCTCTATGTTTGCCGCGCGTTCCCTGCCGTGCCAGCCGTCCACACCCGCCGCGAACCGCTCCGACACGATGATGACGGGCAATCCGCTCACCGAGTCCGTCAGAGTGTTCCCGGTGTCGAGGAGCGCGTCCACGGAGAATTCCTCTCCGCCCACAGCGATCTTGGCGGGACACACCCGCCTCGACGTCTTGGCTCGCACACTCAATATGCAGCGTACGGCGACCAAAAGCGCGAGTGCCGCGGCGGCGACCACCCCCAGCACGAGATAGCCGCCGAGATCGAATCCTGCAAGATGGCTCGCCCCCGTCACCGTACCGCCGAGTGCGAATGTGACCACTAAAAACAACGCCAGCGACACTATGTAATCTTTTATCCCACTGTGTTTCAAGAACACGGCGGTCATCAACGGCGCGAGCGCGACTCGTACGAGCAGCCGCCCCCACTCCGGCAACAGCGGATAAGCCGTCGCCGCAGCCGCCCCCGCCAACACCGCCGCGATGAACCGCAGCGGCATCACCTTGCGCCTGCGCAAAAGCAGCACCGCATAGACGATGAGCGCATCCACCGCGAGATTGTTGACGATCACCACCTCGATGTACACCTTCACACCCGCGATGATACGCCCCTTCCCGCGCAAAATCTTTCCGCCGAGCAAGAAAATCCGCCCCGCCTTTTAACAACCGCACCAAAAGAATAGCACGGCGAGATATCTCATAAACGAGATCCGCCGCACCTTTTCGTAAAACGGTTTAAAATGCCAAAATTCTATATGTTCAACGCGTCCAAAAAGTCATAGTCTATTTTTTTGATCTCATATGTCTTTTCAACAGACATTCCGACGTTATATTCAAACATCAATTCGACCAACTGCATTCCGTCTATGGTGACTATCCCCATATCTTTTGACTTCGCCACCACACTTTTGGCGTCGGAAGTGAACTCCGATGTGGTGATAAACACTCCTTTCTTTGCTCCTTCCGTGTGCAACGCACCTATAAATTCTTGTATCGCCCTTGAACCGACCTTATTCTCCTTACCGTACCTTTTAGCTTGCAAATAAATCTTTCCGAGTCCGAGCCGATCTTCATTTATTATTCCGTCTATACCGCCGTCCCGACTTTTCGGTGTATTCGTGCCGGTGCCGTATCCCATTGCTTCAAGCAACCTTAAAACAAGGCTTTCAAACACATACGGAGACTGCTCCAATATGTAATTCAAAAGATCATTGCACACTTCGGTTTTGATTATCTTATAATTTGAGAGTATAGCTTCATCGGGAGATTCAACGCCGCCGGCTTCCGACTCTGCACCCCTTGCCAAAACACCCTTTCTATGATAAAGCGAATCTTTTGACCTCTTGAAAAATTCTTTGAAGGAATCGTAGCGGAGTAAAAAATCGTTGTCGATGTGAGTTATTCCGCTACCTATGACCGAAACTCCTTCCTCCGTCAATTTGTATATCCCGCGCCGTGGCGACATCAACAACCCGGCGAACTTCAGGTATGACAAAGCCCAACCGATACGATTGATGTAAGTAGGCATCGTCTGCGACGGCAGTATCGCGCTTTTTTGCTCATCGGTCAAATTCATATGTTCTGCAACGAGTTTGCATATCTCTTTTTTGGGTAAAGCGCCGCTATTTGACAATATTTTCAAAACGGGATACATGTATTCTTCATATTTCGGAACGCTCATAACTTCCTCCGGAAAAATTATAACATCACGATTTCCGAAAGTAAACATTTATTGGAGATATGAAAATAACGTATGCAAAATCACGCAAAAGCCAATGCTCTATCACACGTGTGATTTGTCTCAGAAAATGAGACATCGTACTCAAAGACGCTCACTCAAAGTGTTCGTCGTGTTCGGGGACGCTCGCGCAAAGTGTGCGTTAGACCGTCTCCGAAAGAGAGACAACGTGTCCGGGACACAACGCATTTGCTGTTCGTTGTCTGAGGGCAATATTCGGATGAAGAACAAGGAAAAAGCCCCGTCGGGAGGCGGAGCGTACTGAGACGTACGTGAGCATCCACGACGGGGATTTTGACGCAGTTATTCGCCGAATAGTGCCCTCAGTCGCGGGAGCGGCGAAGGTGACGCAGGAAAGGCGGCACACTCTTCCCGTTGTTGCCGAGATCGATGCGCCCGGAGGGGGCGGCAGGAGCGGCGGGGGTGACGGGAGGTTCGGGTGCGGCGGGACGCGCGGGTTCCGCTTCGGGAGCGGGAGCCTCGGCGGGAGCTGCGGTGCGGGAGGGGAACACGGGACGACCTGCGAAGATGTCGCGGTTATACTCGCTCTTGTCGGATTCGACGGTCTCCTCGTCCTTTTCCTTGGATTTTGCTTTATCTGCGTAGTCGGAGACCACGGATTCGAGGGAACGTGCGCCGCTGACGGGGGCGGAACCCACCGAACGTGCGGGCGCATTGTGTTTGTCCACAAAGCCCGTGGCAATGATGGTGATCTCGATGTCCTTTTTGTCGGGGCGGAAGTCCGTGCCGAAGATGATGTTCGCGGCGGGATCGACCACCTGGCGGATGATCTCGCAAGCCTCGGTGACCTCGCTGAGCATCATATCCTCGCCACCGCTGATGTTGACGATGATGCCTGTCGCGCCTTCGATGTCCGTCTCAAGCAGAGGGCTGAAAACCGCGTTTCTAACCGCCTCGATCACGCGTTTCTCCCCTTTGCCGTAGCCTATGCCCATGTGGGCGAGACCGCGCTTTTTGAGGATGGTGCGGACATCCGCGAAGTCGAGATTGATGAGTTCCGGATTGGCAATGACGTCGCTGACGCCCTGCACACCCTGACGCAGGACGTCGTCCGCGATCTCGAACGCGCGCTTGAAACCTACGTTCTTGTCCAGCACCTCTATGAGTTTCTGGTTGGGGATGATGAGCAACGTGTCAACGAAGTTTTTGAGGTTGCGGATGCCGATCTCGGCATTTCTCATGCGCTGTTCGCCCTCGAAATAGAAGGGTTTGGTGACAACGGCGACGGTGAGGATGCCCATGGATTTAGCCACTTCCGCGACGACGGGTGCTGCTCCCGTACCCGTGCCGCCGCCCATGCCGGCGGTGATGAAGAGAAGGTCGATGCCTTCGAGGGCTTTTTTGATGTCGTCACGCGACTCCTCTGCCGCGAGCTTGCCGATCTCGGGGTTGGAACCCGCACCGAGACCGCCCGTCTTGCCCGCGCCGATCTGGATCTTGCACTCTTCGGGGACGAGGGACATATTGAGGGCTTGCATATCCGTGTTCATGACAAGGAAACTCGCGCTCTTGATGCCCGCACGGATCATATTGTTGACGGCATTGTTGCCGCCGCCGCCCACGCCCACGACCACGATGTTGGCTTTGCCCGGCTCTTTGCGGGGAGCGGGGACGTAATAATCCTCCTCTTCGGCGTCGTCGGTGGCATAGCCGTACTCATTGGTCTTGGTCTCTTCCTCTTCGGGCTGCGAACCGGCGGAATAACCGAATTTTTCGAAATCTATCATTTTTTACCTCCGTTGAAAACACGTTTCAGTATGTTGTTGTCCGATTTGTTGAGACGTTCGGCGACGGTGAAAAGCGAGATCGCCGAGCTGTCGTCGGGACGGGTGAAACCGGGCACTTTGGATGCACAAAGTTCCACCGTGCGTCCCAGCCCCGCGCCAATCACGGCACGCGCGCCGCGTATGGACGCAAAGCCCTCCCCCGTGAGATATACGGGGAGATAGCCGGGGGTGTCCGCCCCCTTGATGACGCCGTCCACCACCTCGGCGAAATATTCCAGCCGAGCGCGCACTATGTCGCAGGCTTCGGCGGCGTGGATGACATGTTCGTTGTCGGCGACCAACACCGCATCCTCCGCATAGGAGAGGTTAAGGTCGATGAGTTCCTTAGCCTCTTCCGCAAGGGAGAAGGGGACGCCCAGCACTTCATAGATGTCCGCGGCGACGTGTCCCCCGCCCATGGAGAAGGATTTGAGTTCTTTAAGTCCGTCCCCGTTGCCCACCGCTACGGATGTGGAGAGGTAGCCCGCGTCGACGACGACATAAGGGACGTCGCGCTGCTCTTTCTCGAACATGGTCATGCACTCCGCCCAGGGAGACGCGATGAAGCGCACGTCTTTGAAGCCCGCCTTTTTCGCGGCGGCTTCGACGAGGCTCATATAGTCGCATTGCGCAAGCATATAGGAGACGGTGGCGGACACTCTACCCGCGTTCATGCCGCGCACGTCGAAGAAACATTTGTCGGAAGTGTCCACCGAGTAGTACATAGCGGACGCGCCGATGAGGGCGTAGTCGGGCTGATCGAACTTGCCGCCTTTGACGATGAGATAGTCGATGTCGGCATCCACCACTCTGCGCACCCTGTCCAAGGTCACGCTGACGGGACGGTTGATGAGCAGGACAAACTCGCCGGGGACGCCCACGTAGACGCGCTTTGCGGGCGCGCCCGTCTGCGCCACCGCCTCGGAAAGCACTTCGGCGACGACGGAGGAGAACTGCTCCTCGTCGAAAAACGCTCCGTCGGAGTAGCCGTCGTACACCCCTTCCCTTCTGGCTTTGATGTCATAGACGGACTGCGCTTTTTTGCAGCCGACGAGCGCGGTCACGCGGGAGGAAGTGACGTCGAGGACGACTATGTCTTTGTTGAACAATGCGCACATATTGCCCCGTCCACGCGCATATATGCGAGCGCGCGATATAATATTTCTAGTTTTATTATATAATATAAGAACGCGCTGTCAAGAACTTTTCGTCAAAAAATGAGAAAATTGAAAAATATTGCGTTAATTTTTCCGTCCGGGGCGGATGTGGGCGGCGATCAGCCTCCCCTCCTGCGGGTGATGTCCGCGCCGAGGGAGGAGAAAAGCCCTTCTATGTCCTCATAGCCGCGGTCGATGTACACCGTCCCGGAAATGCTGCTCCGCCCTTTCGCGCCGAGAGCCGCGACGACAAGCCCAGCACCGCCTCTGAGGTCGCAGGCGGAAAGCTCCGCACCGTGCATCCCCGCGCTGCCGTCGATGTAGGCTGTCCCTCCTACAAGGGCTATCTTCGCGCCCATCTTGCCGAGTTCCGCTACGTGGGCGAACCTGTCCTCGAACACCGTCTCCCGCATGGTACTCATCCCGGAGGCGTAGCATTGCGCCGCCATGAAAGGTGCCTGCATATCCGTGGGAAAGAGGGGGTACGGACCGGTGGTGACATCGGTGGGGGACAAAAGTCCGTCGCTCTCAAAGGTGATCGCGCCGCCGTGTTCCACAAGGAAAGTGTGCGCGCCGAGAAATGGCGAGATGACCGCGCCCATGACGGAGGAATCCGCGCCCGAAAGCTCCACCCTGCCCCCGCAGACCGCGGTGGCAGCCATCACCGTCCCCGCAACTATCCTGTCCTTGACGGGCAGGACGGACGCGCCGTCGAGTTCGCGCACTCCCCTCACCGTGAGGACGGGCGTGCCTTCTCCCGATATGTCCGCCCCCATCTTCACGAGCAGACGGACGAGGGAGAGGATCTCCGGCTCGCGCGCCGCACCTATGAGACGCGTCGTCCCCTCGGCTTTGACCGCCGCCATGAGGAGATTCTCCGTCGCGCCCACGCTGGGATAGCGCAGGAAGATGTCCGTGCCGCGCAGCTTTCCCGCCGTGCATCTCACGAAATCCTCGCCGAATTCTATCTTCGCACCCAGGGCGGCAAGCCCGTCGAGATGTATGTCGAGAGGGCGCGCCCCTATCCTGCAACCGCCGGGGGAATAGAGGCACACCTCACCGCACGATGCGAGCAGCGCGCCCAGCATGAACACGGAGGAGCGCATCGCGCAGGCGAGGTGCGCGGGGATCTCGGTCACGGACGGTGCGCCCGACACCGTCACTTCCCTCCCCTTTTTAGCCACATCGACGCCGAGCGCGCGAAGCACCGCGATCATGTCCTCCACGTCGCTGATGAGCGGACAGTCACCCACGGTGACGGGGGCTGCGGTAAGCACGCTCGCCGCAAGCATTGGAAGCACGGCATTTTTTGCTCCGTGCAGTTCCGCTCTGCCGAAAAGGGATCTCCCTCCCTCTATCACGAACACATCACCTTTCATGCGGGTATCCCTCCTTTCGCTCTCCTTCCGAATGCGGACGGTGTCTCCCTTTCGAGGGACAAAAACCGCCCGCCGTTCTGCCTTGACACCGCCATGAGCACCCCCACCGCGGCAAAGGCGCACACCAACGAACTCCCTCCCGCACTGACGAAGGGAAGGGGAAGTCCCGTGGGCGGCACCGCTCCGCACACCACCGCCGCGTTCATCAACGCCTGCACCGTCATCATCGCGGTCACGCCTGCGGAAAGGTAGCATGAAAAGGCGTTTTTGGCGCGCACGGCTATCAGTGCGCCCCTCACCGCTATCACCGCAAAGAGGGCAAGCACCCCCATCACTCCGAAAAATCCCGTCTCCTCTCCTATGACGGAAAGTATGAAATCGCTCTCCGCGAAGGGAAGAAAGAGATATTTCTGCCGCGACGCGAAAAGCCCCACGCCGAACAGCCCTCCCGAACCCAGCGCGTAGTAGGACTGTATGAGCTGATAGCCCTCGTCCAGAGGGGACGACCACGGATCGAGAAAGGCGAGAAGTCTGCGCATGCGGTAAGGCTCTGCGACCACCAGCGCGACTCCGCAGGCGAGGACGGGAACGAGGATGAGGATGAGGTGGGAGGGCTTTGCCCCCGCGGCGAAAAGCAGTGCGAACGCCGCCGCTCCCACGCACACGGTGACGGACATATTGGGTTCCAGCAGCAACAGCAGGCAGACTATCCCCGCCGCACCGAGAAAGATGAGGGCGCGAGGCAGCGTGCCCACTCCCCGCTTTGCCGCAAAGGCGGCGAGGAACACGACGAGGGCGTATTTGGCGTATTCGGAGGGCTGAACGGTGAAAAAGCCGAGATCAAGCCATCTTTTCGCGCCGTAGCTCTCCACTCCGAGACCGGGCAGGAACACCGCACCGAGAAGGAGAAGCCCCGCGGCAAAGAGAGGCAATGCCGCCTTTTTGAATGCGTCCACGGGGATGCGGGAGATGAAAAACATCGCCGCTATGCCCAAAACGAGCGCGACCGCCTGCACCTCGACGTATCGGAAGGCATCGCCGAATTGCAGTTCCGCGGAATAGGCGGACGCCGAGTAGATGAACACCAGCCCTATCCCGGAGAGCGCGATCGCCGAGAACGCGAGAGGCTTGTCGAAAGCGAGGTCCCGTTTTCTCATTTCTCGCCCTTTTCGCGCGCAAGCTTTGCGACGGCGGCGTCGAAAGCGCGCCCGCGCTCCGAAAAGCTCGCATATCTGTCATAGCTCTTCGATGAGGGAGAAAAGAGGACGTTGTCACAGCCGAGTTCCTGCGCGAGATCCACCGCATCCGCACACGCGTCGAAGATGTCCGGACTTTCGCGGACGGGAGCGAACCCGCACTCCCGCGCACCGGCGACTATCTTCCCTGCGTTCTCGCCCGTGACCACCGCGCCCTTCACCCCTGCGGGCAGCGAGGAAAAGAGTTCCTCGAAGTCCTCTCCCCTGTCCGCGCCGCCAAGGATGAGGACAGTGTCCCCCTGCATCCCCTCTGCGGCGGACAGCGTGGAAAAGACGTTGGTGGCTTTGCTGTCGTTGAACATCCGCACCCCCGCCACTTTGCCGCATTCCTCCCTTCTGTATTCGGGACGGCGGAAGGAGGAGAGCGCGGACGCGACGGTGTAAAGGCTCACCCCTTTTTCGGCGGCAACGGCGACGGCGGCGAGGACGTCCTCAAGCTCCCTTCCCGCAAAGTCAAGCTCTTCCGCGCCTACCACGGGCATGCCGCGGAAGCACACGAATCCGGAGGACAGATAAGCCCCGTCCACGGGATGAGTGAGGCTGAAAGGCACTTTTTTCGCCCTGATGACGGGTTCGAGAGACATGACGTTGGCATCATCCGCGTTGTACACCGCGACATCGCTCGCCGCCTGACGCAAAAATACGTTCGCTTTCGCGCCTATGTATCTTTCCATGCTGCCGTGTCTGTCCAGGTGGTCGGGAGTGATGTTGAGCATGACGGCGATGTCGGGCGCGAAATATCTCATGCCTTCCAGCTGGAAGCTGGACGCCTCTATCACCACTGTCTCCATGCCGTCCAGCTTGTCCGCTATGGCGGAAAACGCCGCGCCTATGTTGCCCACCGCATGAGAAGGTATCTGCGCGCTTTTGAGGATGTGGTCTATGAGCAATGTCGTGGTGGTCTTGCCGTTGGTGCCCGTCACGGCGATCTGCTCCGCCGCGCAGAGCACGGAGGCGAATTCCAGCTCCCCCAACACCTGTTTGCCGCCGAGTTTGGCGTCCAGAAGGTGCGGATTAGCGGGAGAAACGCCGGGGCTTACCACCACCATATCGCAGTTGCGGAACACGGATGTGTCCGATGTGGAATGACTCTTTGTCGGATTGTCGTCATAGATGATCGCCCGTCCGCCAAGGTCGCGCACGAGCTGCGCCGCGGAGATCCCGCTCACGCCCGCGCCGTAGACGACGACCGTCCTGCCCGTAAGATTCATACTCCCCTCGCAATCGTCAGAGTGAGTGCGCCCGCGATCGCCGTCAACACGAAGTACAGCGCGCATATCCTCGGCTCGGACCAGCCTTTCATCTCCAGATGGTGGTGGAAGGGCGACATCAGGAATATGCGTTTTTTCGTGAGTTTGAACGCGAGCACCTGCATTATTACGGATATGCTCGACCATACGAACATTATGCCCGCGAGGGGAAGAAGCAGTTCCGCGCGCGAAAATACCGCCACCGTCGCCGCCGCCGCGCCCAGCCCCAGCGAGCCTGTGTCCCCCATCATCACCGCCGCGGGATTGGCGTTGAACACCAGATAGCCGAGCAACCCGCCCAGCACAGCGACCGAGAATGCGGAAAGGGAAAAGAGCTGCCGCGCTCCCTCACCGTCTCCGTCCGCGGACGCCTGCGAAAATGCGAGATAGGTGAACACGGCAAATGTGAGAAAATAGCCCGCCGAAGTGGTGGCGGCAAGTCCGTCCAGCCCGTCGGTGAGATTGACGGAATTGGTGGTGGCGACATAGACGAGTATGACGAAGGGTATGAGCAGGAAGCCCATCTCCCCCTCTCCCCCGCCGAAGGGCAGGAGGATGCTCGTGCCTATTGAAGGGGATGCGTAGCAGAAATAAGCCGCGATAGCCGAAATGCCGAGCTGTCCCACTATCTTCTGATAGGCTTTGAGACCGAGATTGCGGCGGAACTTTATCTTGATGAAATCGTCCAGAAACCCCAACGCGGCAAAACCCAGCGTCACCGCGAGCGCGACGAGGGAAAATGCCGTCGTCTCCACCGCCGCCACTATAACGACGGGGAGCAGAAAGATGATGCCGCCCATGGTGGGAGTGCCGGACTTGTGCTCGTGCTGGGTGACGTATCCCAGCACCGTCTGCCCCGCTTTCAGCCTTTTCAGGGCGCGCACCGCGAAAGGGGCGACGGCGAGAGCGCACGCCGCCGATCCCGCAAAATAGAGGAGCAGCCGCAATTCGCCGCTCATCTTGCCTGTCCCCACCTTCTCGCCACGTCGAAATCGCTGTACGGCACTTTTTTGCCGCAGATGTCCAGATAGTCCTCGCTGCCCTTGCCCGCGATGACCACGGTGTCCCCCTCCGCCATTTCCGAGAGGGCGAAAGCCACCGCCTCCGTGCGGTCGGGGAATGTCCTGAACTCCCCGCCCTTCATCCCCGCCGTGATGTCGGAGATGATCTTTTGCGGATCTTCGAACCTGGGATTATCGGACGTGACCACCGTGAGGTCGGCATACTTCGCCGCCACCGCGCCCATCATGGCGCGCTTGCCTCTGTCCCTCTCTCCCCCGCAGCCGAACACTGCGATGAGGCGGGATTTGGTGAGGGAACGCGCGGTGCGCAGCAGATTTTCCAGCCCGTCCGGGGTGTGCGCATAGTCGATGACTATGCTCCCCCTGTCGTTTTTCAGGATGCTGAACCTTCCCCGCACCCCACGCACTCCGGATGCGACGCGGCTGAGCGTCTCCGCACTCACGCCGAGTTCCCTTGCCGCAGTCATAGCCGCGAGCAGATTGTAGACGTTGAACTCCCCCATCAGGCGGGAACGCACTTCCACGATGTCGTCGGAGAGATTGGCGACAAAACGCACTCCGTCCATATCCTCGACGACATTGACCGCAAAGGAATCCGCGGGAGAGTAAAGCCCGTAGCTCACCGCCGGGATCCCCTCGCCTTCCAGCCGGGAAAGCAGCTCTCTGCCGCAGGCGTCGTCGGAGTTCACCACCGCCTTTTTCACGTTGTCGTGCGAAAAATAGGACATCTTCGCCTCTTTATACTCCTCAAAAGTGCGGAAATAGTCCAGATGATCCCTCGTGAGGTTGGTGAAAACGGCGATGTCCGCAGTGATACCCGCCGTCTTTTTCAGTGCGATGGCGTGCGCGGAGACTTCCGCCACCACCGCATCCACCCCTCTCGCCCTCATCTCGAAGAGGAGTCGGTTGAGTTCGAAGCTGTCGGGCGTGGTGAGGCTCGCCCCCACCTTCTCGCCGTTTATGAAATGCCCTTCCGTGCCTATTATCCCCGTGGAGAATCCCGCCGCGGAAAGCAGAGACGCGGTGTAATGCGCGGTGGAAGTCTTGCCGTTGGTGCCCACCACGGCGACGAACTTCATATCCCGTGCGGGGTGTCCCCAAAACGCCGCCGACATCAGCGCGTAAGCCTTGCGCACGTCGCGCACGAGGACATATGCGCACTCCGTCTCCGGCGTTTGTTCCGTGACGACGATGCACTTTGCCTTTATCTCCCCGATGTGCCTGTTTCCGTCGTCGCGCCCGCCCTTCATGGCGAAAAAGACGTCCCCGTCCTCCACCTCGGCGGAGTGTATTTTCAGCGATCGCACTTCCGCATCGCCGTCCGCGCACAATCTTTCCGTTTCCACGTCGGCGAGCAGTTCGTTAAGTCTCATAGACTACCTCCCGCATAAGTTATACGCTTATGTTAGGTATAAAAAATGCGGCGGTCAACGGCGCGGTAAAATTAGACAAGGACGGAAAATTTCTTCTCTCAAAGCTAAAAGGCGCACGGTCCGCGTCCGCCCGGAAGGGGCGGCGCGCTACCCCGTAAAGAGCAGCACGGTATTCCTTCCGTCCACCTTCGTCCCCGCGGCGGGCAGCTGCCCCGTCACCGAATTTCCCTCCCCGTCCGTCTCGACGTGCAGTCCGAGTTTTGCAAGCTTCGCCCTTGCCTGCTGCACGCTCATGCCCGCAAGGTCGGGAAGGGCGAAAGGCTCTCCGATCACTTCCGCCTCCTCTCCCGTGAACTCCGCCTCCACGCCGAGATAGGCGAATATGCTCCCGAAGATCTCTCCCACCGCGGGTGCCGCGACGAGAGAGCCGTAGTACATATACCCCTGCGGTTCGTCCACCGTGAGAAGCACGGCATAGGGCGCGTCCTCCTCGAAGGAGAATCCGAGGAAGGAGGAGATGTATTTCCCCTGCGCGATGTGTCCGTTCTCGTATTTCTGCGCCGTCCCCGTCTTGCCGCCTATGCTGTAACCCGCCACATACGCGCTCTTGCCGCTCCCGTTCTTGACCACGTTTTCCAGCAGGGTGCGCATGACGGCGGAAGTCTCCTCTTTGACGGTGCGTCTGCCTTCCGAGACCTCTCCCGCCATCGTGATGCCGGAATAGGTGTCCCGCACCTCTTTCAAGAGGTGGGGAGTGACGGATATGCCGCCGTTGACGACGGAGGACGCCGCCGCAAGCAACCCTATCGGAGTCACCGCGACCGCCTGACCGAAGCCTATCCTCGCAAGGTCCACGCTCTTCACGCTCTCCTCGGCGATGAAGATGCCCGCGGTCTCCCCCGTCACGTCCACGCCCGTCTTGCTTTTGAGACCGAAAGCGTCCAGAAGATAGTCGTAAAAAGTCGCCGTCCCCATCCTCAGCGCGCTGTCCATGAACACGCAGTTGCAGCTCTGCTCCACCCCTTCGGCGAAGCTCACCGAACCGTGTCCCTTCGCCTTCCAGCAACGGATCTTCTGCCCGTCCACCATGCGCGAACCCGCACAGTAAAATGTGTCCGTCACCTTGACGCTCCCCGTGTCGAGAGCCGCCGCGGCGGTGAGGATCTTGAATGTGGAACCCGGCTCGTACACCGTGGAGACGGACTTGCACTTTGATGTGTCGAAAAGGTATGTGAGATCGTCGCGGGGGACGTCGTTGAGATCGAAGGAGGGATATTCCGCGAGCGCGACTATCTCCCCCGTGGTGTAATCCATGACTATGCAGGACGCGGACTTGGGAGAGAACTTCGCCGCCACGTTCCTGAGCGCGCCCTCGGCGATGCGCTGTACAGCGGAATCCAGCGTGGTCACGACGTCCATGCCGCGCACGGCGGGAAGATAGGTGCTGCCTCCCCCCTCTATCTCCCGTCCCACGAGGTCGGTGTCCGTGAGTATCGCCCCGTCCCTGCCTTTGAGATACTTGTCGTAATATGCCTCCAACCCCGTCTGCCCGTCGCCGTCGAAGCCGGTGAATCCCAACACCTGCGTCAGCATGTTCCCGAAAGGATAGCTCCTGAGATTGTCCTCGCCGTAATATATCCCGGAAAGCCCGGACGCGATGACGGCGTTGAGCTGCTCTTTTTCCGCTCCCCTCGCCACCGTCACCTCTGAGACGCGGGCGGAGATCTTTTCCAGAGCGTCCTCGTAAGTGTAGCCGAAAAGCTCGGCAAGAAGGCTCGCCACGGCGGGTTTGTCCGTCACGGCGTTGGGGCGGACGTAGATGTTGTATCTCGTCAGCGTGTCCGCAAGCACGACGCCGTTGCGGTCGAGGATGCGTCCCCGCGGGGCTTCGGTGGGGACATCCCGCATCCATTGAGTCACGGCTTTTGCCTGCAATTCCTCTCCCCCTCCTATCATCACCGCACCCATCTTTCCCAGGATCGCGGCAAAGGAAAAAGCCGCCAGCAGCAGAACCGCAAGCAGCCTTTTCCTCGGATTATGAATTATTGGGGATTGATTATGGTCTTTTTGTTGCCGTCTCATACCCGAATCCTATTCGGGCATGCGGCGGATTATGTCTCACAGCACGGAGACGATGCCGCTCGCGGGGACAGCCGCGGTACCCTCGTTGAGGGGGACGGCATTGACGATGATGAGCACGCCCACCACAGCCAGCACGATGACGTATGCCGCGATGAGAAGTTTCGCCTTCAAGCCGAAACGTCTCTTTTTCTTGCCGCCGTTCTCGGCGCGGTACTTGGCGGCGTAGTCCTCCGAGAGATAGCTCGCTCTCGCCGCCTGTTCGTATCTTGCGGAGTTCTGCACGCTGCCCGTGGAGGAAAGCCTCTCATAAAGCTCCTCGCCGGAGGCGCGTTCCGCGTCGTTTCTGGTGAATTCGTAAAGTCCGCTCTCTCCCGCACGACCTCTCTCTCGGTCATATCCGGCGTCTGAAGGCAGCGACCTCTCGCGGACGGAGTAGTCCGCACGGTACTCCTCCTCTCTCGGCGCACGGTAGGGACGGGAGGCTTCGTATTCTCTCGCCGCTTCCGCAGTGCGGGGAGGCATCGCCGCGGGAGCGCGGCGGTCGAGGTCGTAATCATAGCCGTAACCTGCGGTGTCGTAAGACGCCGCGTCGTCACGGGCGGTGCGACGGGCGGTAAACTCGCCGTAGGAGGGGAACCTGTCCACGGCGGCATCCTGAGGAGACTCTCCCCTTCCGCGTCCGAGCAGTTCATCCAACGTGATAGCCATAATATTCACCTCACTTGTGCCTTTCGTTATCGAGCCGTCTGATGACTCTGAGTTTCGCGCTTTCCGCTCTCGGATTCTCCTCAAGCTCGGCGGCGGACGCCGTGATGGGTTTGGTGTTGACGAGTTCGGCCTCTTTCACCTTCCCGCACACGCACACCGGGAAATCCGGGGGACAGGTGCAGGAGAGAGTGAGCTGTTTGAAGGCGTTTTTGACGATCCTGTCCTCCAACGAATGGAAGGTGATCACCGCCATCCTGCCCTCGGGCGCGAGCCTCAAAGCCAGCTCCGTCACCGCGTCGGCAAGACCGTTAAGCTCGCCGTTCACCTCTATGCGCACCGCCTGGAACACTCTCTTTGCCGGATGCCCGAACTTGTGCCTCGTCGCGGGCGGGTAACACCCCGCCACCAGCTCCGCAAGCCGCAAAGTCGTCTCTATGGGAGCTTTCTCGCGCTCACGCACTATCTTCGCCGCTATCTTCCCCGCAAGTTTCTCCTCGCCGTATTCGCGGAAGATGCGTTGAAGCTCGCTCTCGTCATAGCCGTTGACGACGTCGTATGCGGTGAGACGTGCGTCTCTGTCCATGCGCATATCCAGGGGCGCGTCCTTCATATAGCTGAACCCGCGCTCGGCGGAGTCAAGCTGCCAGCTGGACACTCCGAGGTCGAGCAGCACGCCGTTGAGCCTGCCTATGCCCATTTCGTCCAGATCCGCGCACGCGTTTTTGAAGTCGTCGCGGAGGAACGTCACTCTGTCAATGTACTCTTTCAGCCGCTCTCTTGCGGCTTTGTGGGCGTCCGCGTCGCGGTCCACCGCGATCAGCCTGCCGCCCTCGGTCAGCCGCCGCGCTATCTCCGCCGAGTGTCCGCCGCCACCCATCGTGCCGTCGAGGTAGATGCCGTCGGGCAGGATGTTGAGCGCGTCGATACACTCGCGGAGCATGACGGGCTTGTGAGCATATTCCAACTTACACCCCCAAGTTTCTCAGCCTCTCCAACATGCGGGAGAGATTGTCGGGGTTGAGCACACTGTACCTTGCGTCCCACGTCTCGGCGGGCCACACTTCGAGATAGGTCATCTTGCCGACGAACACGATCTCTTTGCCTATGCCCACCAGCTTTGCAAGCCCTGCGGGGAGACGCACTCTGCCCTGCGGATCTTCCTCAAGATAGTCCGCATTGGCGGTGATGGAAGTGGACAGCTCGTTTTCCTCACTGTTGGCAAAGGCGTTTTCCGCCCGCACCGCCTCCAACGTCTCGATGAGCTTATCCTCCGGGACGATGAAGAGGCAGCCCGCTCTGCCGGGGAGAATGCAACAAGAGCCGCCCAGTGCCTCGCGGTACTTGGCGGGGATTCGCATTCTGCCTTTGTCGTCAAGCTGATGACGAACGTTGCCGAGCAGGAACTTAGCCATCTCACAACTCCTTGTCTGCATTCTAAACCATTCTTGACCACCCGTCAACAGGTTTGCCTAAATTTTCTTAAAAAATTTTAGTATTTCCGAAAAATCCACTATTTAGTGGCGTTTTTCCCGTAACGATAAATAACACTTCCCTCTCACACCCTCCTGCTGCCCTTCAATTTTCGCCTTTTCAATCGTTCATAAGTTTATCATTTCGGTTTACAAGTGAACTTTATTCACCGCCCGGCGGAGAGAAAATCACCACGGGGCGGACGGCGGCATATATTACAGCAAAAGCAAAAAAGGAGGTAAAAAGATGTCTTTTTGCAATTCTCGATCCGCCGACAAGTGTCCCGGGAACATAAGCGGCAATCCGATGAACGGACTTTGCGAGAAGGTCTGCATCCAGGTCAGAAAGGTGTTCGACGCGTGCATCTCACAAAACACGTTGGAGACACTCTCCGTCACCCTCACCGACCTCACGCCGGCTTCTCCCGCAGAACCGCTCACCTTCGTCAGCGGCACGTCCACCTCGTCGAGGGGGACCATAACCGCGCTCACGGTCACTCCCCTCGTGGACAGACCGGGGCTGTCGAGGGTGCTTGCCACGGTATCCATCCCAGTCAGGATCAACTACACCGACGCCAATGGCGTCGAAGGCTCCGGTACGGGGACGGTGTCGCTCACCGAGGACATCGTGATGTGCGTGCCCACGGGCAGCGTTTTCCCTGCGGAACTCGCCGCCACCGTCAACATGGCAAGCCCCAACGGGGTGTACGTCAGCGGCTCCACCTTCTCCATCACGGCTTGCACGACCGTGGTGATGAAAGTGCTTGCGGACGTGGATCTGCTCGTGCCGTCCTACGGCTATTGCAAGATCCCGCCCTGCACGGAGTTCTCGCAGGAAGTGTGCCAAGGGGTGTTCGACCTGCCACTCTTCCCCGGATGACGGGAGCGGAGCAAAAGGGCGCACGGCGCACAAAGTGCGCGCCGCAGGACAGCCCGAACACACTCACGAAAGAGTGCCGCATCGGCGGCACTCTTTCGCTCTATTTCCGTCTTTTCGTCCGCACTCAAAAGCCGCCCCAAGAGCCACTCACGCTCATCGGGAACACAGTCCGCTTGCGCACGCACGCATAATTCGGGCAGCAGGGACAGACATTGTTGTGTAGATCTGCGGCAGTCCGCTTGCGCACGCACGCATAATGCGGGATCGCGCGAGAGCGCGCACAGACGCCCCTGCGCGATTTTGTGTGGACTTACCCTTTCGACGCCGCCGACATCGGCGACGCGCGCAAAACGCCGCAGAATGCCTCACAGACGCTCGGAGAGGCGTTGAAAGCGTTTGATTTCCGCATTTTGATCTTCGGCGTTGCAAAATCACGGATTTGTGGTAAAATGACGGCGTGAAAGTTTTTGCCATCAGCGATCTTCATCTCTCCCACGCCGTGGAAAAACCGATGGACATCTTCGGCGACGGCTGGACAGACCACTTCGACAAAGTGAGCGCGGATTGGCGCGCAAAGGTCGGAGAGGAGGATCTCGTTTTGCTCGGCGGAGACCTCTCGTGGGGGATGCGCCTCGAAGAGGCGGCACCCGATTACGCCGCCATCGCCGCCCTCCCCGGCAAAAAAGCGGTGGTGAAAGGCAACCACGACCTCTATTGGAGCGCGATAAGCAGGATGCGCGCCGCCTTTCCGGAGTTTGAGTTCGTGCAAAACAACTGCCTGCGTTTCGGCAGCTACCTCGTTGCGGGGACAAGGGGCTGGACGATGCCCTGCGACGCCGCGGACGAACGCGACCTGAAAGTTTATGCCAGGGAACTCATACGTCTGGAGCTTTCCCTCGCCTGCGCGGAACGCATGCGCACAGAGGGCGACACACTCATAGCCATGCTGCACTATCCCCCTTTCGACGCAAAGCGCAATGACAGCGAAGTCACCGCCCTTTTGGAAAAACACGGCGTAAACGCAGTCACTTACGGTCACCTGCACGGCAAAAACGCCCGTGCCACCCCCGTAGTTTACAAGAACGGCATCCCCTATTACCTCACTTCCTGCGACTTGGTCAACAACACTTTGGTGGAGATCTTCTGACCGCACTACATCCCCACGCCGCCGAGCATCGCCCGGCGGCGTTTTTTGTTGCAGGCGTTCCGCATTTTGTCGCCGCGCACGGCAGGCGTTTTCCCATCGCCGGACGGGCAATGCATCGTCAAATCGCGTGTGTTTTTGTCCTATGTCATTGAGCATTTTTGCCCGAACACACTTTTCGCGCCACATCGCACGCACCTGTCGATAGACAGGTGAAAGCGGCAAAGTATTCTCACTATCGGCGTAAAGTATAATACTTTTCGCCATTTTCGAGAATACTTTGCAGCTTTTCAAGGGAGCGATCCGGCGCAACATTAGGACAAAAAAGTGCAACCGGCGTCCGCTAAAATTTGCGGGCTTGCGAGAGATAAACACAGCGCGGTATGAGGACAAAGAAGTGCAATGTCTGTCGCTTAAAAACGGAAAGCAAAAACCGCCCGCAGGCGGTCATGCCGGATCGTAATACATAAACCGAAAAGCCCAAGGCGGAGAGCGTCAGTCCTCGCCGCCGTCACCCGCATTTGCGGCATTCCATGCCTCGGTGAGAGTGTCGATGCGGGCGAGGATGTCCTCCTTCCCCGTCTTTTTGAGAGAGGAGATGAGAAAGACGTTGCCAACGCCCACGCCGATGGCGTTGGCGATCTCCGCACGACGTTTCGTGAGCTGCGCGCGGGAGAGCTTGTCGCACTTGGTGGCGATGACGGTGAAAGGGATGTTGTAGTGATAGAGGAAGTTGAGCAGCATCTTGTCGTCCGAGGTCGGCTCGTGGCGTACGTCCAACAGCACAAAGACGTTGACAAGGTTTTTGCTCCCCGTGAGGTAGCCCTCGATCATGCTCCCCCACTTGGCTTTCTCGCTCTTGGCGACTTTGGCAAAGCCGTATCCCGGCAGATCCACAAAGACGAGGGACTTGCCGTTCACTCCGAAGTAGTTGACCAAGCGGGTGCGCCCCGGGTCTCCCGAGGTGCGCGCCAGCTTGCCGTTGCCGGTGAGGAAATTGATGAAGGAGGACTTGCCCACGTTGGACTTGCCCGCAAACGCGATCTCCGGCACGCCGAGATCGGGCAATTTGCCGGGATCCGCCACCGATGTCAGAAACTCCGCATTTTTGATGATCATACCGTCCTCCTTCCGCGCGCCCCGCAAAACCGCTTGCATGACGCGCCTTTTGCGGCTTGCACGCGCTTTTGCTCCCGCGCGTCCTTTGTCTCTCTGCGTCAAACACCGCAGATGCGGGCTTGCAGTCCGTCCGCGGAGGCTCTGCCGCCGCATGATCCCGCACTTCACACGCAATGCCTGAGGGATGATGTGCGTTGCATTCGGGAACCGCTCACGGCTCGCACGGCATTCCGTCGCCGCCCGCCGAGGTCTGCGCGGGACGCTCCGTCATTCGCGCTTTTATTGTAACCGCAAACCGCCCCTTTCCGCAAGCGGTCCGCACCGTTTCATGAAACATCCCGCCCCGATTTTCAGGATGAAAGCCGCCGCACAACCACCTTGCCCCGCAACCCCTCACTCTTGCTCACCCGCCTTTCACCCCTCGCCCCGCCATTTTACTCTCTCACCGCATCGCCTCTCGATCCTCACCCGATCGCTCTTCACATCATCCCGCCGACACCCACCGCCCTTCTTGTTGAGAAAACTCACATTTTTAGACAAATGGGGACGGGCTTGTTTTGTCCAAAATTGGACAAAACAAGCCCGTCCCCAAGTGTCTGATTTTTGGACAAATCAAGCACGTCCCCAAGTGTCCAAAACCTTTTGGGCGTGCTTAAACCGGCGTTCTTCCCACCCCACTGCCGAAAAATATGTGCAATTTTTGCACATTGCGGCACACTTCGATGTGCAAAATTTGCACATTCGCATTGACTTTTCGTGTGCAAAACTTAATATATGAAAAACGCGCGTGTGTACGCGCGTTTTCGGGGTTTTGGGGTTGTAGGGTGAGCGGTCAGCTTGCCGAGGGCATGGCGGGGGCTGCGGACTCGCTCTTGCGCAGGATGCGGGGGCGGGCTTTTTCCGTCACGCACTCCGGGGTGACCACCACTTTTGCGATGCTCTTGTCCGAAGGCAGCTCGTACATGAGGTCGAGGAGTATGCCCTCCACTATGGCGCGCAGACCGCGTGCGCCGGTGTTGAGCTTGATGGCTTTCTCCGCTATGGCTCTGAGGGCGTTAGGCTCGAACTCCAGCTCCGCGCCGTCCAGCTTGAACTGCACCTGATATTGCTTGACAAGGGCGTTTTTCGGCTCGGAGAGGATCTTGACAAGGGCGTCCTCGTCCAGCGCGTTAAGCCCGACCACGATGGGGACTCTGCCCACGAACTCGGGGATGAGACCGTATTTGATGAGGTCCTCGGGCTGCAGCTCGGAGATGAGGGCGTCGTAGTCATACTTCTTGTCGCCCTTGACGGACGCGCCGAAACCGAGCTTGGAGCCGTCCTTGCGCTTGTCCACGATCTTATCCAGATCCACGAACGCACCGCCGCACAGAAAGAGGATGTTGGTGGTGTCGATCTGATAGCACTCCTGATTGGGGTGTTTCCTGCCCCCCTGCGGAGGCACGGACGCCATCGTCCCCTCGATGATCTTGAGGAGTGCCTGCTGGACGCCCTCGCCGCTGACGTCGCGGGTGATGGAGACATTCTCGCCCTTACGCGCGATCTTGTCTATCTCGTCGATGTAGATGATGCCCATCTGCGCCTTGCGGATGTCGCCGTCTGCCGCCTGGATGAGCTTCAAAAGGATGTTCTCGACGTCCTCACCGACATAGCCCGCCTCGGTGAGCGTGGTGGCGTCCGCAACGGCAAAAGGCACGTTGAGGATCTGCGCCAAAGTCTTTGCAAGCAAAGTCTTGCCCGAACCCGTAGGACCGAGCAAAAGCACGTTGCTCTTTTCAAGCACGACGCCGTCATCCGCGCCCGCAAGTCTGCCTATGCGCTTGTAGTGGTTGTATACGGCGACACTGAGCACTTTTTTCGCGCTCTCCTGACCGATGATGTACTCATCGAGTTTAGCTTTGATCTCTTGCGGAGTATAGAGCGATATACCCGTGCTGCCGCCCGCGTTTTCCTTGGCGAGCAGATGCGCGCACTGTTCAATGCACTCGTTGCATATGGTCATGCGGTTGGGGCCAACGATGATCTTTTCCACCTCGCTGTCGCTCTTTCCGCAGAAACTGCAATGCAGTTCCTTCTGAAAACCGTCCATACTACCTCACAATGTGCGGGGATGCCGCACGATATTCCGCTACTTTCTGGAATAGAAGATCTTGTCCACGAGACCGTATTTTTCCGCCTCTTCCGCAGTCATATAGAAGTCGCGGTCGGTGTCGAACTCGATCTTCGCAAGATCCTGCCCCGTATTTTTGGCAAGGATCTCGTTGAGTCTCTTTTTGGTGCGGAGGATCTCCTCCGCCTGGATGGCGATGTCGCTCGCCTGTCCCTGCGCGCCGCCGAGGGGCTGGTGGATCATGATCTTGGAGTTGGGCAGCGCGAACCTCTTGCCCTTCGCACCGGACGAGAGCAAAAACGCGCCCATGCTCGCCGCCATGCCCACGCAGATGGTGGAGACGTCGCAACGAATATAGTTCATCGTGTCATAGATGGCAAATCCCGCCGATACCGAGCCGCCGGGGCTGTTGATGTACAGGCTGATGTCCTTGGAAGGATCCTTCCCTTCCAAAAAAAGCAGCTGTGCCACGATGAGATCCGCCGACAGGTCGTTGACCTCGCCCGTGAGAAAGATGACTCTGTCCTCAAGCAGACGGGAGTAGATGTCGTAGGAACGCTCTCCGCGTCCCGTCTGTTCGATGACCATGGGGATGAGTTGATTTCTGATGTCCATAACTTTCCTCTCTTTCCGGATCACTCCGCGGGAACATCCGTCTTTTTGGCGGACTTCTTCGCGGGTTTAGCCTCGCCGTCCGCGGCTTTTTTCGCAGCGGGTTTCTTGGCTGCGGGTTTCTTGGCTGCGGGTTTCTTCTCCTCTGCGACACCCTCCTCCGCGCTCTCGGCTTTCTTTGCCGCCTTCTTCGCGGCGGGAGCGTTCTCGCTCCTCAGCATCGCCATGAGCTTGTCGGAGAGGATCTGATTGGCGAGATAGTCGTAATGCTCTCTGCCGAGTCCCTTCTTGAAGGTCTCGACATCCTGACCTGCTCTTGCCGCCATCTCCGCGAGTTTCTCGTCAAGCTCTGCTTGCTCAAACTTCATCTCCTCGCGCTTGACGATCTCCTCCATGACGAGACGCACCTTGACGGACTTCGCCGCCTGCTCCTTGTACTCGTCGAGGAGCTGTTCTCGCGTCATGTTGATGTAGCCGAGATAATCCGCGAGCTTAATGCCCTGATAGGAGAGGCGGTACTCGAACTCTTTTGCCATATCCTCGGCTTCCTGATCTATCATCGCCTGCGGGATCTCGACCTCCGCTCCGTCCACGACGGCTTGCACGAGGGCGTCCTCATACTGCCTGTCCGCGCGCGCCTCGGCGTCCTTGGCGAGCCTCGCCTTGACGTCGGCTTTGTATTCCGCCAGGGTGTCGAACTCCGAGATCTCCTTTGCGAAATCGTCGTCCAAAGCGGGCAGCTCCTTCTTCTTCACGGCGTTGACGGTGCATTCGAACACCGCTTCCTTGCCTTTGAGTTCCGCCGCATGATAGTCCTCGGGGAAGGTGACCTTGACGTCCACCTTGTCGCCCTTCTTCGCGCCGACCAGCTGCTCCTCGAAACCGGGGATGAAACTGCCGCTGCCGAGAGTGAGATCATATCCTTCCGCACTGCCGCCGTCGAACTTGACGCCGTCCACGGAACCCACAAAGTCGATGTTGACGATGTCGCCGTCCTTCGCGGCTTCGTCGGTGTCGAGGATGCGCGCCTGTTTCTCGCGGGCGTTCTCCACCTCTTCGTCCACCTGCTTGGCGGTGACTTTCTCCACCTTTCTCTCGACGGAAAGTCCCTTATACTTTCCAAGCTTGACCTCGGGGCGCACCGCGGTGGTGAGCACGAAGGTCACACCGCCGTCCTCTTTGAAATCGAAAGATTCGAGTTCCGGCTGAGCGACAGGCTCGATGTCATGCTCTTTGTCGAGTGCCTCGGAATATACCTCCGGGATTACGATATCCATCGCGTCCTCGAAAAATACCTCTTTGCCGTACATCCCTTCGATGACTTTCATGGGGACGTGTCCCTTTCTGAAACCGGGAACGGAATATTTGTGTTTGGTCTTGTTGTAAGCGGCGACGACCGCTTTACCGAACCTTTCCGCATCCACGTCAAAGGTGAATTTGACGCGGCTCTTTTCCAACTTTTCAACTGTGTAACTCATTTGTCCTCCGTTTATGCCGCTTTACGCCGCAATAAATGTACCGATTTTATCGTAAGTAAAAGGAAGTATATCATAACTGCACGCGAAAGGCAATGATTTTTTGTTCTTGCCCGACAAGAATGTCCGATAAATGCGCTAGGCGGAACTGCGAAATGCGGAAGGGATGATCCGTCATCCTCAACCCACGGCTGCGGAAACGCACCGAAAAGAACCGCTCGGAGCCTGCACTTCATCATTTTTGAGCCGCGTGTGCCTGACATGAACAATACGAACACGCTTCGGCATCGGACATATTGCGCTTGCGGGCAAATGGTGTATAATAGAGCCATGGGCAGCGACTTTCTCGCTCTGAGCGCGCTCGCGGACGAACTGAACGCGAAGCTCGCCGGCGCACGCATGGACAAGATCGTACAACCGGAAGCGGACGAGATCCGCCTCTTTTTGCGTGCGGGCGGAAGGACGGAATGTCTGGTGGCGTCCTGCAACGCGGGCGCACCCCGCCTGCATCTCACCGCGGAACGCAAGCAGAACCCCGTCACCGCCCCCAATTTCTGTATGTTGCTGCGCAAATATCTTTCCGTCAGCGCGCTGGAAGAAGTGAGCATGTGGCGGGAGGACAGGATCATCGCCCTGCGCTTCAATGCCCGCACGGAAATGCGGGACAATGCGACGTTTTATCTCTTTATAGAGATAATGAACCGCTACTCCAACATAGTTTTCACGGATGCCGACCTCGTCATCCTCGACGCGGTGAAACATCTCGGATTCGATGACGGAGGGGGACATGTCGTGCTGCGCGGCGTGAGATACTCCCCGCCCGATCAGCCCAAACCCAACTACCGCACGGAGGAAGGAAAGCGCGCGATAGGCGCGTTCCCGGGAGGAGATCTGCACAGGTGGATGCTGGACAAGACATCGGGGTTTTCGGGCGCGACGGTGTCCGAGATCCTGCGGCGAGCGGGGCTTGACGCGGACATCCCCCGCCCCCTTTCGGACTCGGAAAAAGAGAGGCTGCTCTCCCTTGTGACGCAGCTCGACGACGTGACGCACGCCCCCTTTTACGCACCCTGTCTCGCGGGGAAAGACGTATATCCCTTCCCCTACGCCGCGGCAAAGGGGGAAAGACGGGACTTTGCGGACATCATTTCGGCATACGACGCCCTCTACACCGCCGCCGACCGCGAACTCAGGAACAAGGCAAGGCTGAAAGCCTTGACTACGGCGGTCAAGCACCTGCGCAGTCGCACGGAAAAGAACATCGCAATAGACCGCGAAAGGCTCGCCGAGTGCGAAAATATGGACAAATGGCGGATGATGGGGGAACTCATCGTCGCCAACATCTACCGCGTGAAAAAGGGAGACACCGTCCTCAGATGCCTGGACTATTACACGGGCGATGAGAGGGAGATCCCCCTTGACGAGAGACTGACGCCCTCCGGCAACTCGGCTGCTTACTACAACCGCTACAACAAGCTCAAACGCACCAAGGAGTTCACGGAAAAGAAACTCGCCGCCGACCTTCTGCTGCTGGATTACATCGGATCGTTGGAAGCGGAGATCGCATCCCTCCCCTACGACTCGCCCGCGACGGCGATCGAAGAGGAATTGGAGAGGCTGGGCGCGTTCAGAAAAAAGAGCAAGGGCAAAGTGCGCCGCGAGAAAGCGGAGCCGCCCTATGAGTACGAGATCGAGGGGTTCACGGTGCTTGCGGGGAAAAACAACCTGCAAAACGACGAACTCACCTTCCGAGTCGCGTCCTCGTCCGACCTTTGGCTGCACCTGAAAAACCGTCACGGCGCGCACGTGGTGGTGCTGGCAAAGGGCGCGCCCGTCCCCGAGAGCGTGATAAAGATCGCGGCGGAGATAGCGGCGGCGAGCGCGGGAGCGAACGCGGAGGTGGACTACACCCTGCGCCGCTATGTCAAACGCCGTCCCTCTGGACACCCCGGACAAGTGATCTACACCGACTTCAAGACCACGGTGGCGCGCCCCGACGCGCACTCAGAACTGCTGAAAGGCAGAAGAAACGCCGACTGACTAGCCGGCGCAAAAGTATTCTGCATTTTTCCGATTCCGAGAATAGTTTTCCCCTCAAAGCCCCTGTTTGGCGGCTTTTCTCAACTTTTCGAGCACTTGGGCGAAATCCTCGGGAAGGGGGCAGGCGAACACCTTTCTCTCCCCCGTTGCGGGATCGTCGAGTTCCAGCCGCTCGGCGTGCAGGAGCTGTCCTCCCTTGAAAAGCGCGGTGGAGCCGCCGTAAGTCCCGTCCCCCGTCACGGGATGTCCGATGTGAGCGGAATGCACTCTGATCTGGTGCGTCCTGCCCGTCTCAAGCTCGAAGCGCACGAGGGTGTAGCGACTGAATCTTTCCAGCACCTTATAGTGCGTGACGGCGCGGCGTCCGCCCTCTGCCACCGCCATCTTCTTGCGGTCGCGTCTGCTCCTGCCTATGGGCGCGTCGATCACGCCCTCGTCCTCTTTGAAATTGCCGTCCGTGAGCGCGACATACACCCGTCTCGCCCGTTTGGACGCGATCTGCTCCTGCAATGCACGGTGCGCCTCGTCGTTCTTCGCCACCACGATAAGCCCCGTAGTGTCCTTGTCCAGACGGTGGACTATGCCGGGACGTATCACTCCGTTGACGGAACTGAGGTCTTTCAATCTGAAAAGAAGGGCGTTGACGAGGGTGTCGCTCGCGCGGTAGCTCGCCGCCTGATGCACCACCATGCCGCGCGGCTTGTTGATGACGGCGAAATTGCCGTCCTCGTACACTATGTCCAGCGGGATATCCGCTGCCTCCGCCCGCAAAGGCTCCGGCGCGGGAGGCTCGAACTCCACCTCATCCCCCGCTTTTAGCTCGCATCCGCTCTTGAAACGCGTGCTCCCGTTGACCAGCGCACCCGCCTTTTCCACAGCAATCTTGACCGCGGAGCGCGTCAAACCGCTCTCCCGCGCTATGAAAACGTCCAGCCTGATGCCGGCGTCGGCGTCACTCACCTTCGCTTTCATCGGTGCCGTCCTCTTTGACTTCGGATATCGTGAAGGGCTTTTTATCCTCCCGCGTCACTTCCACGGTGAACGAGGCGCGCTCCGCGCCTTCCGTCCCTTCCTCTGCGGGGCGCGTCACGTAAACGTCGCTCTCCTCCCGCGCGCCCTCCTCACTCGCGGTCTCCGCCTGCATGCTCTCCTCTCGCGCGGTCTCTCCTTGCTCTCCCTGCACGTCTCCGCTCTCCTCTTCGTCATCGGGTATGCGCTTGTCCTTGGAGGGGAACACGAGGGTGATAATGAGTCCGAGTATGAGCACTATCGCGCCCACCGTCACGAACACGTCCGCGATGTTGAAGATGGCAAAGTCCATGAAGGTGAACTCGAAGAAGTCTCTGACATACCCCAGCTGCGTCCTGTCCACGAGGTTGCCGATGCCGCCCGCCGCCACCATGATGAGGGGGATGCGGATGTAAGCCTTCTCCTTCTTGAAGAAGATGAGATAGCCCAGGATCGCCACTATGAGTATTGCGGTCATGATCGTGATGCCGAGGGTGCTGTCCTGCCCCAGCCCGAATCCCATGCCGGTGTTCTCGGAGTAAGTGAGGTCCAAAAATCCGTCTATGACGGTGATATTTCCGCCGTTCTTCACCTCCACGAACTCATAGAGAAAGTCCTTCATGCAGAGGTCGAAGGTGATGATGAAGGCAAAGAGGAGGATCTCGACGGCGTACTTGATGAGCACGGAGACGTGCGCCTTGTCCCACTTGAATTCCTTGAAAAAGCGGGCGAAAGCGCGCCATCCTCCGACGACGCGCTCCTTTATGTCCTTCTTAGTGAGTTTCTTTGGTTGATTTTCCTGCATCATTTCCTGCCGATGTGAGGGGGTACCGTGATGGTCACTCCGCTGGGTGCAAAGAGGAATATATTTTTGTTGATCTGACGTATGGAGCCGTTGAGGGCGTAGATCGCGCCGCTCATAAAGTCGAGTATGCGGCACACGGAAGTCTGGTTGATGTCCGAGAAATCCACGATGACCTGCTCCCTCATTTTGAGGTGGTCGATGAGCAGCTGCACATCCTCGTAGGTGGAGGGGGAATAGATGACCGTACCGCCCGATCTGCCGCCGTCTCCTCCCGCGGGCGCGGCGGGACGCGGATCCCCGCCGAAGATGCGGGAGAACCTGCTCCTTCCCTGCTCATATCTCCCGTCGCCGAAGTCTCCTCCGGGACGGCGCGTATCCTGTCCGTAAAAGTCGCGTTCGTTCATAGTCACCTCACCTGTTGCCGTCGCCGACGGCGGCAGCGGGATATATCCTTTCTCCGAAGAGAGTGCGTCCGAGCCTGATCATATTCGAGCCGTATTCCAGCGCGATGCGGTAGTCTCCCGACATCCCCGCAGAGAGGATGTCCGCGGAATAGCCGGGGAGAGAAAGCCCTTTCGTGCCTTCGAAAAGCTCCTGCAAAGAGGCGTAGAGGGCGCGCAGCTCCGGGGTGTCGCCGAGGTTGGGCAGCACGCTCATAAGCCCGCGCACTCTGATGTGCGGATAGTCCGACAGCGTTTTCAGAAACTCCGTCACATCATCGGGGGCGACGCCGCCTTTTGAGATCTCGCTGCCCATATTGACTTCCACCAGACAGTCCTGCACCTTGTCGTGCTTAGCCGCCTGTTTCTCTATCTCCCGCGCGAGTTCCGCCCTGTCCAGGGAGTGGATCAGCTCCACTTTGTCGATGATGTACTTGACCTTGTTGGTCTGCAACTGCCCTATGAAGTGCCAGCGATAGGCGGGATCGTACTTGGCGGTCAGTTCCTGCACGCGGTTCTCGCCGAGTATGAGATCGGGCGCAAGACACATGAGTTCCCGAACGGTCTCCTTGGTCTGCATCTTGACGGCGGCGACGACGGCGACTTCCCGCCCGCACTCCGCCACGGCTTCGCGCACTTGCCGCAAATGATCGACGTACACCATTACTTCAACGCCCGGACGGTATAGTCCCCCGTGGAAAGATCGAAGTCAAAGCTTTTTTCCACGCCTTTTTCGCAAAAACCGATGTGGATCTTGCTCCCATCCATCTCCGCCTCGGTGATCCTGCCGTCGAGGGGCGCGAACGCGTCGAGGAGCATCGCCCTGCGCTTCGCGTCATAGTCCCCCGCATTGTCCGAGACAAAGAGGACGCTGCCGCACATCTTGTTCACTTTGGCGAGCAGTTCCTTTTGAGACTGCGTGTAATCCGTGCGTTTCATCCCGTCGTCTCTCAGGAAGAACACGTCGGGATCGGAGAGGAATATCCTGCCGTTGAGGTGACGGCGGAACACGGTGTCGATGATGGAATGCTTGGTGGAGATGATCTCGTTGTTGGTGCATTTCACATAGAACTTGTCCGCAAAGGAAAGTTCCGCATCACAGCCCGTCCTGCACGCGTCCACAAAGCCGAAGGAGGATGTCATGGGGACGCCGCAGCCGAGAAGGAGCTTATCCCTCACACACTCGCGCAGGAATGTCATCGCCTCGTGCATGAGTCTGCCTCTGGACTTGCCTCCGCGCGGGATTATGCACGCCGCATAAAGGAAATCCAGCTTGAACATATCATAGTTCCACTCGTCTATCGCGGTGTCGAACACCTTTTTCACATACTCTCTGACTTCCGCCTTCTCGTGGTCGAGGACGTAAAACCCGTTCCACGCAAAGCCGCCGATGACGAGCTTGCCCTTCTCGTCGCGGAGCAGCCAATCCGAATGCTCCTTCACGACCGCCGCCTTGAACTCCGCGGCAAAGGGTGCCACCCATATCCCCGCGAGATAGCCTTTGGCGTGTATGGCGTCGGACATCGGGCGCATGCCGTCGGGGAACTTGGCTTTGTCCACTCTGAGCCAATCCCCCACTTTCTCCTCATAACCGTCGTCGATCTGGAAGATGTTGGCGGCTTTCCCCGCCGCGACGCTCATGCCTTCGAGGTCTCTCAGCACGATGTCGGCGGTGACGTTCTGATAATAATTATACCACGAAGTATAGCCCGCAAGTCTGTCTATCTCCCTCTTCGCGGGGCGGATGGGATAGAGCTTGAAGTAGCGGTCGAACACGGAGTCGTAGTCGCCGTCAAAGCGCACGATGTCGAAGAGTCTGACCTCTCCTTCCACATCCGCGCCTTCCACGTCCTTGACGATGGCGAACACCTTTTCCTTCGCGTCCAGATAAAACACGGTGAAGGCGAAACTTTCGTCCAGCGAGCCGAAAAATTCCAGCTCTCTGCCCTCGCGGATGTAGGTGTAGCCGTGGGAATGGTAAAGACCTTTGCCGTAACGCACGAAATCGTAATCCCCATGCGCCGCCGCGAATGTGCGGACGACGGGAAGGTTGGAAAGATTCCTAAGCCCCACCTGTCTGTCACGCGGAGAGTACTCCCTCGTCAGCGTCCAGGACTGATAACCGCCACCGAAAAAGCGTTCATTGTCGCCGAGTGCGCGGGACTGCACCAGCCTCGCCGAGACCAGACGCACCTTCTTTGCCGCATTCAGCGTGACGACCAGTCTGTCGTTGTCCAGGAGCTTGGTCACCGAGACATTGGCGTCTCCCTCTCCCACCACGACTTCGCTGCCGTCGACGATGTAGGTTATGCGCAGAGCAAAATCTTCGAGTTTCATCTTTTTCATGATTTCACCTTTAAAAGATTATACAATAGACGCGCGTTTTTGTAAACAAAAAACGGCGCAAACGCGCCGTCCGCGGCTTCGCTGTCCCGCCGCCGCCCCGATCTCTCCGTTTCCGCTCCCGCCTTCCCGACATGCTCCGCCGCTCCCGCCGCCCGGTCGCGGGGCGCACGCGAGCCGCTCCCTTCACCGCATCTTAGCGGGAAGGACTTGACGGCTCGGCATGAAGGACTTGGCTACTCGGCGGCAAGGAGTCAGAAGTCTCCCGCCCTCTCCCCCGCCGCGCATATCTGCGAGACGGAGACTTCATAAGCCACTCTCTCCTCCGTGCTGCCGTCGGGGAGAGTCTTTTGATAGATGCGGGATTGCAGCCTGCCCGTCACCGACACTCTGTCCCCCACAGCGAATTCTCCCGCGTACTTGGCATTTCTCCCCCACACTATGGCGGGGATGTAGTCGGACTTGTTGTACGCGCGGTTGACGGCGAGCAGCATATCGCATATCTCCCTGCCGAAGGGAGTGACGCGGTAGACGGGCGGTTTGCACACATAGCCTTCAAGTTCTATGCGGTTGGGCACTCCTCCCTCGCCGTCGTCAAGCTCTCTTGCGAAGACGCGGATGATGAGTTTGCTCCTGCCCTCGCACTGCTTGTTGTAGCTGCGCAGCTGTCCGGATACGCCGAGTCTGTCCCCTATCTCCGGGCGGAAGTCGCCCAGCAGTCTGTCCGAGACCGTGACGGGAAGGGTGTCCGACCTGTCCGAAAGCCTCTTGACGTCCAGCGTCAGATCGTAGAACCTCTCTCCCAACACTTCGTGCGAGAATACCGGCTCCGACGTCACTGTCCCCGCGACGTACGCTCTGTTGTTCTGCATTTGTTCGTATCCCATGATTCCTCTCTTTCCCGCTGTGCGCGGGAGGTGTTTTATGCGTTTTTGTGTTGTCTGCCCGTGTGGTCCACGGTGAAATCCTCCGTCGCCACCAGCTCGGAAAGCCCCACGAACTTAAAGCCTCTGTTTTTCAGCCCCAACAGCACGAGGGGCAGCGCGTCCAGCACGTGGTCGGAGTTGTTGTGGAAGAGTATGATGTCTCCGCTCTCCGCCTTCGGCACCACGCGCTCGGCGATCTCAGCCGCCGAAAGCCCCTTCCAATCCAGCGTGTCTATGCTCCACTGCACGCCCACCATGCCCTCCTTCTCCACCGCCGTCATCAGCCTGTCCGAATAGTCTCCGTAAGGCGCGCGGAAGTAGGTGGGGCGCACGCCCGCAAGCTCTTCTATCCTCGCATTGACAGAGCTTATCTCCGCCCGCATGGTCTCGTCGTTGAGCTTGGGCATGTTGAGGTGGTTGGCGGAGTGGTTGCCGATCTCAAACCCCGCCTCCGCGATCTTTCTCGCCATATCGGGGTATTTGTCCAGCCAGAACCCGACGAGGAAGAAGGTGCCGCCCGCGTCGTACTCGGTGAGCAGATCCATTATGCCCTGCGTCTTGTCCGCTCCCCACGCCGCGTCGAAGGTGAGTGCCACCACCTTTTCTTCGTCCTCTCCCCTCTCCACGCAGTAGACGGGGATCTTCCTCGAACTCACGCCGAAGAACACTCCCGCGCTCCCCGACGCGCCCACCGCCGCGGTGAGTACGGCAACAAGCAGCACGCACGCCGCCGCCAGCATGATATTCCGCTTTTTCAGGACGACAAACACCGTTCACCTCATCATAAAATAATTCCGACGGTCGGGGGATAACAGATTTTGCCGAAGAATGTCGAAATGCGTCGTTTTCCCTTCTCCGCCCAACAAAGTCTATGCCGCAAGCAAAAAGGCTAGAACTTTAATGCCGCGGGAAAGGGCGGTTCGCTTGACTTGCGCGAAAGCGTTTGACTATAATGAAAGCCACCAAACGGAAGTTCACGGCATATGAAAAAAGAAAGATCCGAAAGAACACAGAAATTCCTGCTCGCGCTCCCCATCGCCGGGCTGGTGCTGCTCGTTCTCGCAATGGCGGCACTCTGGGCGGTGGCGTTGAGCTACGCGATCGGCGTCTACATCGCATGGAACTCGGCAATGGCGTTCCTCACCCTCTTCGGACTCTCCTTTATAGGGGCGGGACTGTTGCCCATCTCCTTGCACGGGTTCCTCTCCTATATGCGCAAGGTGTGGTACGACCGCTGGCCGGACGCCCCCGGTGCGAAATTCTTTGTGCGCGGAGAGGATGACGACACCGTGCCGGTGCGCAGCGAAACAGTCACCGAGAACGCTGCCGCCCCCGCAGGGAAGGAGAAAAAGAGTTCCTCCGTCATCTTCAAGCCCAAGCACTTCACCTTCCAGAATGTCGGCTATGCCCTTTTGCTGCTTGCCGTCGTCTTTGTCATCGCGTCCGCCGCAATGGGCAGTCTGGATGCGGACAAGTGGGTGGACGCGCGCAGCGACTATATGACTTCCCACGGCTGGTATGCGGAGAGCGAACCCATCCGCGGGAAGTTCAGCCCCAACGAAGTGACGGCGATCAACATCGACGCCGAGGACAGGAAGATCGTGGTGAGGTATGACGCGGATGCGACCATGGTGACCGTCGCCTGCTACAACCTCTATCCTGACGAGTACAACATTTCCAGGGAGATGCACGGGCAGGATCTTTACGAAGTCAACGTGCTGCGCACCGAAGAGCCTGCGCACGATTCCCCTCTCGATGTCATGCTCGACCTCTGCTTCCAGCCCAACCGCATAGAAGAGCAGGTGATGATCACCATCCCCGCCTTCTACCGCGACAGTATCGAGATCAACTGCGCTCAGCGCGTCATCTACGCCAAGGATTGAATGACGGATGGCGCGGCGACGCCGCAAAAGATATAAAAAGCCCGAACGAAACGTCCGGGCTTTCTTTTTTCGTGTCTTTGTTTTTACGCTGCGGCTCTTCTGTCACAGCCTCTTTGCGACCGCTTCGAGGAACTCCCTGCTGTTCAACGCCTTTACGGTCACGCCGTCAAGCTTGAACATGCCCGCAAGATCCTTGGTCATCTCGCCGCTCTCGATGGTGTCGATGGTCGCCTTTTCCAGCCTTTCCGCGAAATCGGAAAGCTCCTTGTTGCCGTCCAGGTCGCCGCGCTTTTTGAGTGCGCCCGTCCACGCGAACAGCGTCGCCACAGAGTTGGTGGAAGTCTCCTCCCCCTTCTGATATTTGCGGAAGTGGCGGGTGACGGTGCCGTGCGCCGCCTCGAACTCGTACGCCCCGGTGGGAGAGACGAGGACGGAAGTCATCATCGCAAGAGAACCGAACGCGGTGGCTACCATGTCGCTCATCACGTCGCCGTCATAGTTTTTGAGTGCCCAGATGAAGCCGCCTTCCGAACGCATCACGCGCGCGACCGCGTCGTCGATGAGGGTGTAGAAATACTCTATCCCCGCCGCCTCAAATTTCTCCTTATATTCCGCCTCGTATATCTCGGCAAAGATGTCCTTGAAGGTGTGGTCATAGGTCTTGGAAATGGTGTCCTTGGTGGAGAACCACAGGTCCGTCCCCGTGTCGAGGGCGTAATTGAAGCAGCTCCTCGCAAAGCTCTCTATGCTCGCCTTGGTGTTGTGTATGGCTTGCAGGATGCCCTCCTTGCCGCCGAAGTCGAATACGGTGAGGGTGTTGCCGTCGCAGGAGAGCGTGGCTTTGCCGCCCTGCGCCTTCATCTCCACTCCCTTATACACGTCGCCGTATGCGTGACGGGCGATGGTGATGGGCTTCTTCCAGCCGGGGACGAGAGGGGTGATGCCGCGGACGATGACGGGCGCGCGGAACACCGTGCCGTCCATCATGGCGCGGATGGTCGCATTGGGGCTTGCCCACATCTTTTTCAGCCCGAACTCCTCCACCCTCTGGGCGTTGGGGGTGATGGTGGCGCATTTCACGCCCACTCCCAGCCTGAGACAGGCGGCAGCCGCGTCTGCGGTCACCTTGTCGTCGGTGGCGTCGCGGTTCTCCAAAGAGAGGTCATAGTATTCCGTTTTGAGATCGACGTACGGCGTGATGAGGATGTCCTTCACCCACTGCCAAAGCACGCGTGTCATTTCGTCCCCGTCCATTTCGACGAGGGGGGTAGTCATTCTGATCTTATCCATTGTTCACCTCGCAATGCGGATATGATAGCACATCGCGCTCTCTTTTGCAACTGTTCTCCGCTCCGCCGCCTCGCCGCACGCCGCGCCCCGCCCTTCCCGCACCGAACACCCCCGCCTTTACACTTGGGGACGGTTCTTTTTTGTAAAGTTTCTTTACAAATTTGCCCCGTCCCCAACTGTAAAGTTTGTCGGAAAATAGGGCGGAAGGAACGGCGTCACTTCGCGGTCTTGCCGCCGCCTTTGCCGTAGAATTCCAGCACGCGGGAAGGGAACGCGCGTCTCGCAGCTCTCTCCCGCCCTCCCGCGAGAGCGTCCTCTATTACGGCGGTGAGCATTTCGGGGAATGTTATGCCGAGGGGCGCGAAAAGATAGAACGCCAGCGAACCCGGCACGGTGTTCACCTCGTTGACGTACACTTTCCCTCTCTCCGTATCCACCAGAAAATCCGTCCTCACCACGCCGCGCAGTTCCAACGCGCGGTATATCCTTTCCGTGAGCGACTTGATGAGGGCGTTCAGCTCCTCTCCCACGTCCGCGGGCGTGACGCGCCCCTCTCCCGCCTTCGCGCCGCCGAGATATTTGTCCTCGAAGGTGAGCAGTTCCCCTGCCGAGATCGGCGTCTCCGTCTCCGAGACGACTATGCTCTCCCCGTCGGAATAAGCCGCACAATTCACTTCACGGAAATTTTCCAACTTCTCCTCCACGATGATCTTGCGGTCGAACTCCGCGGCAGCCGCCAGCGCGGCGGTCAGCTCCTCTCTGTCATGCGCCGCCGCTATGCCTATGCTGCTCCCCTGGGACGCGGGCTTGACGATCATGGGGTATCTCAACACCCCCTCGCACTCCTCCGCCGCTCCGACCATATCCCGCCGCACATCGCGGGAAAAGAGAGTGTGATATTGCACCACGTTGAGGAGCATATGCTCGAAGGCGCACTTGGACGCCGCCTTGTCCATCGTGAGTGCGGAGCCGCACACCCCCGACGATGCGTAGCTCACGCCGTTGAAGTCCAAAAGCCCCTGCAACACCCCGTTCTCCCCCTCTCCGCCGTGGCAGCATATGAGTGCCGCATCGGGACGAAACTCTCTTTTCAGCCTGTTCTTTCTGAGGGAACAGAACACCCCGTCCGCCAGCGTGACGCGCGTGTGCGCATCGGGACGAAAAGGCGTGAACGCCGAGATGTCGTCAAGCCCTTTCATGAAAAACCCGCCTTCCGTGAGATAGACGGGCGCGACGTCGTAGTCCGTCTCCCCGAGTGCCGCGAGCGTTTGCAGCGCGGTGATGACGGAGATGTCGCTCTCCAAGGATCTTCCGCCGAAGATAAGCGCGATCTTCTTTTTCATTTTTCCCTCCCCGCGCGGTCGCGCGCCCTAATCGTCGTAACAGTCGGGCAGATCGTTGAGCAGGAGAAGCACATCGCCCACGTGCAGCACCCGTTTGAAATCCGCCTGTGCGTCCGCGAGAGTGGCATACACCCTCGTTTCACCCTCAAAGCCGCCCTCCTTCAACCCGGCGGCGACCGTGCGCGCCCTCCTGCCGCCCACCAGCAGCACCACATCCGCCACGGACGCGAGCATACGTCCGAGTTCCTTGTTGGCGGCGTTCTCCTCCGCTCCGAGTTCCACCATCCCCGGTGTGAGCGCGACCTTCCTTCCCGGAAAGAGCGCGAGCACTTCGAGAGCGCGTTTCGCGCCGTCGGGATTGGTGTTGAATGTGTCGTCTATGATGCTTATCCCGTTGCCCTCTATGAGCTGCAAACGGTGGGGGACGGGCGCGAGTTCCGCCACCGCGTCCCTTATCTCCTCCGGCGATATGCCGAAACGGAACGCCATCGCCGCGGCAAGCGTGATGTCCTCCACGTTGTGGACGCCCAAGAGCCGCGTCACGCACTGCACGGGAGTGCCGTAGAACCACAGCGTGAACGCACTGCCGTCCGCGCACACCGTCACATCCGAGTAATGCACGCGGGAGTGTTCGTCCCCGCCCGCAAGCACGATGTTGTCCCGCCTGTTCTCGGCGACGGCGGGCAGGGCTGCCAGCCTGTCATTCACTATGCACGCGCCGTCCTCCGCCCTCACGTCGAGGATCTTCAGCTTCTCGCGCACGATCCCCTCCCTGCTCCCGAAAGTTTCCAGATGCTGATCGTTGATGCCCGTGAGTATGGTGTGGGAGGGGCGCACGATGCGCATGAGCCGCGCGATATCTCCCCTTCTTCTCGCGCCCATCTCCGCAATGAAAAAGTCGTGCGAGGAGTTGAGTACTCTCACTGCCCGCGCGATCCCCATCGGCGTGTTGTAGCTTGCGGGAGTGGCAAGGACGTTGAACCGCACCGAAAGCATGGCGGCAAGCGCGTTTTTCACAGTCGTCTTGCCGTAGCTCCCCGTGATGCCTATCCTCACCAGATCCCTCTCCGCAGAGAGCGCGCGGCGGGTGCGCCGTTCGTAGCGGCGGTTGTTCATCCTCTCGAAAATGTTGACGAATGCCAGCGTCCCCGAAAATATGAGAGGATAGAGCGCGGACAGCGCGAAAAAGACGGGATAACGCAGATACTCGTCCTCGACATGGGCGTTGATGAACGCGATCGCCGCCGTCACCGCCGCTCCGGAGACGAGCGAGACCGCCGCCATAACCCGCACCGCACGGCGGGTGTAACGCAGCGGTTTCTTGCGCTTGGGAGCTTCGTCCACGATGTACAGCGCGACTTCCGCTATACAGAAAAAGAGGGAGGCGAGAAATCCCCAAAACATCCGCGAGGAGAGGAACCAGCACCCCGCCCATGCTCCGCCGAACACCAGGATGCACAAAAGGTCGGCAAGATACGCTCCCCGCACCCGCCTGCTCTTCCACACCTCCGCGACGCGGTAATTGTCCTGCTGCACCGCGTAAACGTAAGGCACGGACATGAACGCTCCCACAATTAGCGCGCACACCGTGAAATACCAGTCTCCCCTTGCCAGCACCATACGCATATGATATGCCGCTCCCCGCAAAATCGTGCCGCGGGAAAGGCGGGCGTCGGGCGAGAGAGCGCGGTCACTTCACGCCGAGAAGAAAGGCGCGGAGGACGGGAAAGAATGAAGGATCGGTGAGGTAAGCGAAATGGTCGCCTTCAAGCGGGAAAAGCACGGAGTCCTTTATGCCGCGGACAAACCTTTTCGCCATATACGGCGGGGTGTCGCGGTCGTCCTTTCCCCAAAACACCGCCGTGGGACAGGAGACGAAGGGAAGGAGATGTGTTTGGTCGTAATTTACGACATTGACGAAGGTCGCCTTCATCACGGGAGAGAGCGAGCGGTAGTCCGAGGATCCTTTCAGCCCCTTCCCGACCAGCCTTTTCAGCACTTTGTGTGCGGCGACGCGGAGATAATACGAAGGTTTCCTGCGCGGTCTCAGTCCCGCCGCGTCCACCAGCGCGAGTGCGGTCACCCTTTCGGGGCGGCTGGCTGCGATGTCCAGAGCCACCCTGCCCCCGAAACTGTGTCCGACGAGGGCGAATTTCTCCCACCCGCGTTCGTCCGCGAGCGCGAGGACGTCTGCGGCGTAGTCCGCGACGGTGCGGGGAGAGTCGGGTTCCGCGCTCTTGCCGAAACCCGCAAGGTCGGGCAGCACGCAGCAAAACTCCCCTTTCAGCCTTTCCGCGCAAAAATAAAAGGCGGAGGCGTCACCGCCCCAGCCGTGCAGGAATATCACCGTATAGCGTTCGTTCTCACCGAGGATCAGGCTGTTCACGTCCCTCCAGGTCGAGCCACATGACGTAGGCGTCGAAGAGATTGTTGTAGTACCTCTTTCGCACCCCCGCCACCTTAAAACCGAAACTCTCGTAGAGAGAGATCGCGGGTTTGTTGGTGGTCTTGACCTCCAGTGACACCGTGGACGCGCCCTTTTCGCGCGCTTTGCCTATCAGGGTGGCGAGCAGGAATCTGCCTATGCCCTTCCCCCTTTCCGTGCTTTTCACCGCGATGTTGGTGATGTGCGCCTCGTCAAGCACGCTGTGGAAGCCGCCGTAGCATATCACTTCCTCGCCGCGTGTTCCGACGACGTACGTCGCGTTCTCGCTGCCCACTTCGGGAATGAACATGGTCTCCGTCCAAGGCATGTCGAACGCTTCCTTTTCTATCTCCGCCATCTGGCGCAGATGCTCGTAGCGCAGAGGCTCAAATCTCATCCTTCGTCCTCTCCGCCTGCGATTTTCTCATATAAAACGGCTCGAACACGTCCGCGAACTCGCCGCGTGCCGCCTTTGAGGACGCCACCGCCGCGAACGCCTCGCCCCTCTTCGGGAGAGGCTCGAAAACAAACTCCCTCTCTCCCGCACCTTCCCTCTCCTCCGCGGGAAGGAAGAACGTGTCCTTCACCCTGCCGTCCTCGCACTCGGCGCAGTAGAGGTTGCCTCTCCCCGCCTCGACAGCCGCCGTGATCTTCCCTCTATCGTATGCGATAAGTTCGAATTCCGTCACGGCGATCTTTTTCGCGCCCGTACCGCGGGAGAGTGCGGCAGCCGTCGCCGCGCCTATGCGTATCCCCGTGAAAGAGCCGGGACCGACCACCGCCGCCACCGCGTCGATGTCCGTGATGTCCAGCCCCGCCGCGGCAAGTGTCGCGTCGATCTCGCCGAGAAGTATGCGGGTGTGTCCGCTCGTGCCTGCGTCAACGGTGCGGGAGAAGTTCTCCCCGCCCTTCAATACGCCTGCGGTGAGGATGTTCTGGGATGTGTCGAGATAAAGAATGTTCATGTGCGTCCGAGACGCTCACGCCGCCGCGGAATTCCCTTTCCTGTGCGCCGAGACGCCGTGCTTTGCCGCATCCGCGCTGTCCGAGAGCGTAAACGTCCTTTCATTTTCTCCGTTAAGAGCTATTTTGACATCTATCACTCGCCCTGTCAAGTCGGCAAACTTGTTCCATTCGATGACTTTCACGGCATTTTCGGGCGCGGTGTCCAGCAGCCCCAGCTCCTCCGCGTCGTCCTCCCCTTCCAGACGGTACATGTCCAGATGGCACAGAGGCAGTCTGCCGTCCTCGTAGACGTTCATGAGGGTGAAAGTGGGGCTGGTCACATCTTCCGTCACGCCGAGAGCCTTGGCAAGCCCTTTGGTGAAGGTGGTCTTGCCCGCGCCGAGGTCCCCTTCCAGCACTATGGTCTCGCCGCCCTCCAAAGTGTCCGCAACGCGCTTTGCAAGCTCGAAAGTCTCCTCCTCCGAGCCGCTCTCATACTCCCCGGAAAGTTTGTTGTTCAGCTTGATATCCGGCAGATTCTTGAAAAGGAAACCGAAAAATTTGCGCGTCGCCTTGTAGAGGATGAAGGTCATGACCGCATTGGCAGCATAACGCACGAGGTTGAAGGGCAAGAACACCGTCGGGAGCATCCCGATCACGACCTCGCGGGAAACGTCCATATAGAGCGGGGTGAGGATGATGTTCCACAAAATCATCACTATGACGCCCGTCAAAGCACCCACACCCAGAGAAAGGAGCGCGCCTTTTAATGTGTGCCACTTCTTGTAGATCAAGCCCGCCACAAAAACGAACGCGAACATTGAGACAAAATTCATCACGATGCCGATTATGCCGCTCGACGCGCTGACGGTGACGCCCTGCAACACCGCCACGATCAACGACATGAGTATGCCCGCGACGGGACCGTACATAAAAGTGCCGATGAGTATGGGGACATCCGCGGGGGAATACTCCAAAAATGTCGCAGCAGGCCATGCACCGCGCGCAAAACAGGCGAATATCACCGCCAACGCGCACAAAACACCCATGCCGCAAAGCTGCGACGTGCTGATCTTGCTCGGTTTGCGACCGATCTTCCTTTTGCTTCCCATAAAAAAACCTCGAAGTGTTTATTACTCCAAGGGGCACAGAAAAGTAATATTCTGCACTTCTTCCATCCGGACTGTGACCGTCGGTTCGGGAATTTCACCCGATCGGCTTGCAAAGCAAGTTCGCGGACTATACCGCCGGTGAGGGATTTCACCTCGCCCCGAAGCGATATCATCATATAACCGCCCCTCCCCCGATGTCAACAAAATGAAAAAATTTGCGGGATTTTCACGGGCGAAAACCTGAAAAAGGCGCGTTTTGCGGCAAATGCAACTATGGCGAACACAAAACACTCAAACAAAACGCACATACACACCGCCGAAAAATACCGCGCCGACGAAAACACTCCCCGCTCCGCGACACCTAAGATACTTCTCGCGTCGTACTGCCGAAAGCAAGACGATGACGACCACTGAACACACCCGCGCACTGCAAAAAAACAACGCCCCGCCTGCGAAATAGGGAATGCACTCTGCGCAGAAAAACGGGAATGCTCTCTGTGCAAAGAGAATAATAAATCCGCTTTTTGGAGACAAAGGGTGTATGGACATGATCTTCGGCTCTCACGAACCCCCTGCATACGTTGCCGAACAGGCGAAAGCGGAGGAAGGAGCGCGCGGTGCGGAATACGCCGCCCTCTCCAACCCTCTCGTGCTTGCCGCCCGCGCGTTTGAAAGGAAGGGGATCACCGTGCTTGCGGTACTCACCGAACCCATCTATCTTGCCAGCGACCGTGCGGCACTTAAAGAACTGCTCACCGCGGCAGCGAGTGAAGCGGCGGGGACTCCCGTCACCGTCACATTCGACCTGGAAATCTACCGCCGCATCTCCCGCGATATGAGCGCGGAGGTGCAGGACTTAATACTCAAAAAACTAGGGCTGTGACTCAACGGCGATGTCGTACGGCGTAACCAAACGCATGCAAACACCCGTCGTGAGAAAACTCAAACCGCAAGAAAAATTAAATTAAGTTGCGGAAGTGTTCTCAAAATCGCCCTTTTGTATTATACTTTTGGGCTTTTTCGAGAATACTTTCGGGCAAAACCGCGCGAGAAGTCTCCTGTGGGATGCCCGCCTGTTGTCGTCCGACATCGGCACCGGGCACACTTTGAGGACTCATTCGGCGGCACTTATCGGCACTTTCCGACGCACTCTCGGCGCATGTGCGTCGCGCGGAAGTCACCTCCCGACCACTCTCCCGACCGTCCGAACGCGCGATCGGGAAAAAGAGGCGCGCGGAAAAACCGCGCGCCTCTCTCGTTTTCAACTTCACGATCTCACTTCTCGGCGTTTGCTTGTCGGCAGATCCGGCTATGCGGAAGTGCCGAAGCTTGCTCCGAGGCGGATCATTTCATTTCTGCCCTGCGTAAAACTCCACATTGTTTCCGTCCGACCACAGCTTTTCCAGGCAATAGAACATGCGGGTGTCGTCGTTGAACACGTGGACGATGACGCTGCCGAAATCCAGCACCGCCCATTTGCCCTCGCGCACACCGTCGCTGCGAAGGACGGGGACGCCGAGTTCCTCCATCTTCTCCTCCACATACTCGGCAAGAGCTTTCACTTGCTTGTTGCTGCGCGCCGTGCATATGACGAAGTAGTCGGCAATGACGGTGAGATGTTCCACATTCAGCACGGTGATGTCCACCGCCTTCCTCTCATCAAGCTCTTTGCATATCGCGTTTTTGATCTCTTCGGGACTCATATATTCTCCTTATCCTGCGCATTCGCGCATTTTTCTTTCGTCATTCGCCGTATTCGGCGGCAAGTTCCGGCAGATAGAACTTCACGGCACTCTCCGTCAACGGATAGACCGCTCCGCCCTTGGCTTTCAGTTTGCGGTAGGTGTATCCCAGCACGGCGAGGAACCCTCCCTCGAAGTCCGCGTCCACCTCGGCGCGCAATTCGGGTATGGGAGCGTAATCCCTGTCATATGAGGTGCTGTCCGCGGTGTAGATCAGCTTTTCCAGCACCGTCATGTCGGGCTTCGCCGTAGTGTGGTAGCGTATGGCGTCCAGCACTCCCCCGTCCGTCACGCCGAAATCCCTTCTCGCTTTCTCCGCTCCCAGGAATTGGTGCAGGACGGGAGTGCCCACACTGTCCTTCGGCACGTCCAGCCCGTCGAGAGAGGGACGCTGTTTGGCATTGTCGTGCAGGAGTGCCGCCACAAACACCCGCCTGAAATCCTGTTTGAGGTTGTGGCGGGAGTTGAGGTCCACCGCGCGCATCACCGCTGCCTCCGTGTGCGCAAAAAGTTCCTCCGTCTCCATGCCGCGCAGCTTTTCCACGTCCTCGGCATAGTCACGGTACAGCCCGCGCCGCGCGATGATCTCGGCAACCCGCGGAGGGATGTCCTCGCACTTCTCGCCCAAAAGCAGGCTCGCTTTCACTCTCCCGGAGGATACGTCCCCGCCCATAAAGTCCAGCACGACTATGTTGCCGCCGTACTTCTCAATGGCGTCCCGCATCTCGCCTTCCGCATCTCCGCAGCCCTTGCGGGGCGCGACAGCCACGGTACACTCCGCAAGCACGCGCTCTGGGTGTCTCCATCCTCCGATGTCGCGCAGGCTGTCGCCGCCTATGAGGTAGACGATGTCGCCGTACTTTTTCTTCATTTCGGGCAGGAGGAGATAGGAGAAGTTGTCCTTTCCCCTCACCTTTTCCGCATCATCCACGATGACCTCGTCCGCCACTCCGTCAAATGCCGCACGCGCAAGCTCCGCCCTCGTGTCGAAATCCAAAAAACCTCTGCTTTTGTGCGGAGGAAGATAGGTGGGCAGAATGACCGCCCTCTTTGCGCCGAAAGTCTCGACGGCACATTTGAGAGCTTTTACGTGTTCGGAGTGAGGCGGATCGAACGCTCCGCCGTAGATCACCGTGTGCATACTTGAATTATACCATCCCGACGCAAAATTTCAAGACGGAACGGACATTTTCCGCCCTCTTTGGCGCAGAGAGAATAAAGCGCGCGGCAAAAGGACATCATTTCGGCATGGCGCACATAGTGGATACGGCGGCTGTCACCGTCATCACCTTCCTCCTCACATTCGTGTGGACGACCGCCGTCCTGACCTCGTGGGCGGCGGTGTTCGCGGTGTCTGCGGCGGTCGCGCTGATGAGCGCGGTCACCGTCGTCTACATACGCCGCGGCTCCGGCAAACACTGTTCCTGCGAGCGTTTCTCGCTGGAATGCGCGCTGCGCCCGCCTTCCTACCTCATTTCCCTGCTGCGCTCCGCGTCTACCGCGCGCGATCTCACCTTCGGCGACGACCACATCCTCACTCCCGACGCTGTCATATTCGCCTCCGCGAAACTCGGCACTCTCGGCATGAGCGACCTCAACTCCCTCGCGGAAAAAGCGGAACGGCTCTCCCGCAAACGCGTCTACTTCATCGCGCGCGCCGTGGACAGACGCGCCTACCGCGTCATGCAGTATCGTGAGATCAGGCTCTCGCCCGTCAAGCTCCGCACCGTCTACCGCTGGCTCAAAAAGCACGACGCCCTGCCCGACCTCAAACGCATAAAGCCGAAATTCTCCCCCGCCGCGTTCTTTGAGGCGGCATTCCGCAGATCCAATCTCAAAAACTATCTCTTTTCGGGCTTCATCCTGGTCGCCGTCGCCTTCCTCACGCCCCTCCGCATCTACTACCTCATCTTCGGCAGCATCTCCCTCATAATGGCACTTCTCACCCTCACCCCCTTGGGCAAAGGTCCCTTCGGCGGCGAAAACATCCTCAACACCCTCACCGCCACCGACGCCGACAACACTCCACAAGACACGCTGCCGACGGACAGCGCGTGAGACCGCCTCCGAAAATGGGCACATCGTACTCAAAGACACTCAGAAAGAGATAACGTCGGGTCTGAGGGCGTCACGCTCATGCTGTTCGTTATTCCGTCTTTGAAAGAGTGCTCGGCGCGGTCAAAGACACTCGCACAAACGCTCATTTGCTAAACGCCGCCATTTGGATGCAGAACGCGAAAGCACCCCTCAATTGGGGTCCCCGCAAAGCGGCGCAGTGTGGGATCCCCGCCGAAAAAATTTTCGGTGGGGTCAAAACGAGCACGCTTTGTGGGGAAAAGGAGCAATCGCGCGCAAGCAAACGGAAAGCCGCTCTTTCAAGCGGCTTTCTTGCAGTTTAGCGCGAATTGCGACGCCGGAGCGTACTGAGACGTACGTGAGCATCCACGACGGGGGCTTTGACGCAGCAATTCGCCAAATAGTGCCGTCAGCTTGCTAAACCGCGATATTTTTGCGTCAGACAAGGAAGATGCCCTGTCGCGGGTGCGTGGCGTACTTTCCGTACGTGAGCAATCGCGGCTGGGCGTCTGACGCAGTATCACGCAAAATAGCGCGGTTTAGTCTATCCATTCGAATTCCAGGTCACCTATCGACACCACATCCCCCTCTTTCATACCCTTCTTTTTCAGTTCGTCAATGACGCCGCGGTCTTTGAGCACTTTTTGGAAGAAGGCGAAGGAGTCGCGGGAGGAGATGGTGACGTTCTGGATGAGGAAGTCCACGAGTCCGCCGTCCACGAGGAAGGTGCCGTCGGGGAGGCGGGTGACGGTGAACTTTTGGTCCGACCGCTCCTCGAGAGCCGCGGTCTCGTCTATCTCGGTGCGGGCGGGAGGAGGCAGCTCGTCCACCTTGGCTTTCATGACTTTGAGCAGTTCATCCAGCCCCACGTGCGTGACGGAACTCACGGCATACACCTCTTTGCCCGTCTCTTTGCGCAGTTTTTCCACCGCTTCCTCGGCGGTGTCGGGGATGAGGTCTATCTTGGACGCGACGACGATCTCCGGCGTCTCGGCGAGTTTCTCGCTGTGAGCGGCGAGTTCCGCCCGGATCTTGAGATAGTCGTCATAGGCGTCTCTGCCCTCGCTGCCGGAGACATCCACCACATGGACGATGAGGCGCACTCTTTCGATGTGGCGGAGGAAGTAATGCCCCAGCCCCGCGCCCTCGCTCGCGCCTTCGATAAGCCCCGGTATGTCCGCGATGACAAAGCTGTCGTCAAACATCTGCACCACACCGAGATTGGGATTGATGGTGGTGAAGTGATAGTTGGCGATCTTGGGTTTTGCGGAAGTCAGCACGGAAAGCAGCGTGGATTTGCCGACATTTGGGAAACCGACAAGCCCCACATCCGCGATGGTTTTAAGCTCCAGCGTGACCTGCCTCTCCTCCGTCTTTTCGCCCAGCTGCGAGAATCCGGGAGCCTGACGCTGTGCGTGGGTGAAACGCGCGTTGCCCTTCCCCCCTCTGCCGCCGACGAGCGCGACGAAACGTTCGCCGTCCTCGAAAAGATCCGCCACCACGGCATCCGAACGGGTGTCCTTGATGACAGTCCCGGCGGGGACTTTGATTACGAGGTCATCACCGCTCTTGCCCGTGCAGTTGCGTCCCGCTCCGTTCGCGCCGTTCTCGGCGCGGAAGTGCTTTTTGAACTTGAATTCCACAAGGTTGTTGAGGTTTTTGTCCGCGACGAAAACGACGCTGCCGCCGTTGCCGCCGTCCCCGCCGTCCGGTCCGCCGTTGGGGACATACTTTTCCCTGTGGAAGGAGACCGCGCCGTTGCCGCCGTCCCCCGCTTTTATGAATATCTTGACGTAATCCAGAAACATATCGTCCTCTCCGTTTTCGCGCCGCAGACTGCGGCGGAGCGCGTCACAGTTTGCCGCAGGCTTTCAATTCCTCTATCATTGCCCGCGCACTGCGCTTGCCCGCGCCCATGGCAAGTATTACGGTGGCTGCGCCCGTCATAGCGTCTCCGCCCGCATACAGCCTCTCCACCGACGTCTTGCCGTTCTCGTCCGCGACTATGGTGCCCTTCGGAGTGGTGGCAAGCGCAGGGAAACTGCGCTTTATGATGGGATTGGGAGTGGTGCCGAGTGCCACGATGACCTCATCGCAAGCGATGTCGAACTCACTGCCCTCGACGGGGACGGGACGACGACGGCCACTAGCATCGGGTTCGCCGAGCTGCATGCGCACACAGCGCATCCCCGTGACCGCTCCGTTCTCTCCCAGGATCTCCACCGGATTGGTGAGCAGCTCGAAGCGGATGCCCTCCTCCTCGGCGTGTCCCACCTCTTCCGCACGCGCGGGCATCTCCGCCCTGCTGCGGCGGTATACCAGCGTGACCTCCGCGCCCAGCCTTCTTGCGGTGCGCGCCGCATCCATAGCCACGTTGCCCGCACCCACGACGGCGACTTTCTTGCCGCGCTGTACAGGGGTGGCGGAACTCTTCTCGTAAGCCTTCATCAGATTGACGCGGGTGAGGAACTCGTTTGCCGAGGACACCCCGGAGAGATTCTCGCCCTTGACGTGCAAAAACGAGGGCAAGCCCGCGCCCGTACCCACAAAAACGCAGTCATATTCCGCAAGCAGTTCGTCGAGCATCACGGTCTTGCCCACCACCATGTCGGTGAGCACGGTAACGCCCATGGCTCTCAGGTTCTCCACCTCGCGCGCCACGATGTCCTTGGGTAGCCTGAATTCCGGTATGCCGTACACAAGCACGCCGCCCGCCTTGTGCAACGCCTCGTACATGGTGACCGCAACGCCCGCTTTGGCAAGATCCGCCGCGCAGGAGAGCGAGGCGGGACCTGTGCCTACAACGGCGGCTTTCGCGCCCTTTGCGGGGACGGCGACGGGCTTTATCCCCGCCGCGGCGGCATGATCCGCCACATAGCGTTCCAACGCGCCTATCGCCACCGAACCGCCGAGTTTCTCGCGGCGTATGCAATATTTCTCGCACTGGTTCTCCTGCGGACACACCCTGCCGCAGACGGCGGGAAGATTGTTGTCCGAAAGCACGGTTTTTGCGGCGTCGTCAAGCTCTCCCGCACGGATGTGCGCGATAAAGCGCGGGATGTGCACTCCCACGGGACACCCCTTCATGCAAAGCGGATCTTTGCAATTGAGACATCTCTCCGCTTCCGCGAGCGCGAGTTCGGGCGTATACCCCAGGGCGACTTCGCGGAAATTGTTTATCCTTTCCTCCGGCGGCTGAGCCGGCATCTTGTGGCGCAAAAGATCTCCCTTCATCTTCTCTCACCTCTCAACCTGCACATATGTTCCTCTTCCTGCGCCTTGTAGGTGCGAAGCCTTTGCATCGCTTCCTCGAAATCCACCTTGTGTCCGTCGAATTCCGGACCGTCTATGCAGGCGTATTTCACCTCGCCACCCACAGTGATGCGGCAGCAGCCGCACATGCCAGTGCCGTCCACCATGATGGGATTCATGCTCACGACGGTGGGGAGGGAATACTCCTCCGTGAGCTTGCACACCGCGCGCATCATGGGCAGAGGTCCCACCGCGAAAACCACGTCATACCTCTCCCCGCTCTCGATAAGCTCGCGCACCACGTCGGTGACAAACCCCTTTCTGCCGTTGGAGCCGTCGTCGGTGACGGGATAGAAGTCTTTTGCATAACGGCGGAACTCGTCCTGATAGATGAGAAGTCCCTCATTGCGCGCACCGACCACGACGTCGGCGGCTCTGCCCTCCGCGGCAAGCTGTTTCGCCTGCGGATAGATGACCGCACTGCCTATGCCGCCGCCCACGAGAAGGATGCGCTTGTAGGCGGAAAGATCGGTGGGATTGCCGAGAGGTCCGACAAAGTCGGCAAGTCTGTCCCCCTTTTCGAGACGGGCGAGCAAAGCGGTGGTGTAGCCCACCTCCTGCACGAGGATGCACACCGTCCCCTCTTCGCGGGAATAGTCGCACACGGTAAAAGGCACTCTCTCGCCTTCCTCGTCCACGCGCAGGATGACGAACTGCCCCGCCTTGCAATGTCTTGCCACTTCGGGCGCGTAGACGACATACTCGTTCACGCGGTCCGCGAGTTTTCTCTTGGAGACCAACTCGAATCTCTCCATATCCTCCTCCGGCGCACGCTCCTGCGTGCGCGCGGGCAACGCCCGCTTTCTCTCGTCACACCCGCCGAACCCGAAAAGTATTCTCGATTTCGGCGAAATGTATTATACTTTTTGCTGATTTTGATAATACTTACACCTTTCTTTCAGCAGACACTCCGCGCAATTCGGCTTTTGGGAGTGACAGACGTATCTGCCGTGAAAGATGAGCAGATGGTGTAGCCTGCTCCAGAGTTTTTCGTCAAAACCCTCCGTGAGCTGCCTCTCCGTCTCCTCCGGCGTCTTGGCGTCGGCGATGCCCAGACGGTTGGACACTCTGAAAACGTGGGTGTCCACGGCGATGGCGTTGCCGCCGTAGGCGACGGCATAGACGACATTCGCCGTCTTGCGTCCCACCCCGCGCAGTTTCATCAGCCCCTCTCTGTCCGTCGGCATCCCGCCCATCTCCAGGATGGATGCGGAGGCTTCCTTGATGGCTTTGGCTTTGTTGTGATAGAACCCGCAGGAAAAAATGAGTTTTTCCAGCTCCTCCGTGGGCATGGCGACGAACTCCTCCGGCGTCGACGCGTGACGGAAAAGCTCCGGGGTGATCATGTTGACGCGCTTGTCCGTGCATTGCGCGGAGAGTATGACCGCAATGAGCAACTGAAAAGGCGTGCCGAAGTGCAACTCGCAGTCGGCATTGCCGTGCATCTTGTCAAGAAGCTCGAATATCTTTTCGTTTGCGGCATTCATGCGGATATTATCGCACACTTCTTCGCCATTTGCAATAAATTTGCGCCCGCACCCTACTCTTCCGTGCATTTTCCGAAGTTATTTGCTCGCCTTTCCGCACCCTCCCCGCCCCTGACGCATTAGATGACGCGATCCTGCGGGCGGCTGCCTCAGCAAAAGCACCACTCGCCGACGCCGCGTAAGGAGCAATAAACGGGGCGGGACGGCGTCACAGCCGTCTCACCGCCCCGTTTGCTCCGATGCCGAAAAAGCCGATCACGGAATCCGTCCGCATCCTTTCCAGCACCGCCCTCGCCTGTCCCAGATTTTTCATGAGCATCTTGACGGACAGCCCGCAGCCCGCTCCCGCGGACGACGGTGTATTGACGACGCGCGCGGGCAGACGGTAGGTGATCACCTCTTCGTAAAACCGCACGGCATCCGAGCGCGAACGGAACGCAACGAAAAATTCCCTCATAGTTCCCTCCGGATAGTTTATGTATCCGTCCGCTGTTATACGATATTGCGCGGGCATTTCTTTTGACACTCCCCGCGGCGTGTCATGCGGACGGGAGCGCGCATATCATGGGGAGGAGGAAATCATGATATATCTTGACAATGCCGCAACATCGCGTTTCAAGCCCAAGGGCGTCGCAGATGCTCTGATGTACGATCTCACCCACTCCGCCAACAGCGGCAGGAGCGGACACCGCGACGCGCTGGACGCTGCGATGAAGATAGAGGATTGCAGGCGTTTTCTGCTCTCCGCCGTGGGGGCGAAGGACGGAGAATATTCCCTCGCGTTCACCAAGAACTGCACCGAAGCTCTCAACCTCGGCATATTCGGGTTCCTTAGGACGGGGATGCGCGTGGTGACGACGGCATATGAGCATAATTCCGTGCTGCGCCCTCTCTTCGAGCTTGAAAAGCGGGGAAAGATAGAACTCATGGTGGTCTCGCCGGACGAGAGCGGACGCATCCTGCCCGCGCACCTGGATAATGCCCTTCAAAACGCGGATTTCTGCGCGGTGTCGGCGGCATCCAACGTGACGGGAGCGAGGGCGGATCTTCCCGCGCTTTCCGCCTCGGCGCGCAAATACGGGACGGTGACGCTCATAGACGGCGCGCAAGCCGTCCCCTCCGTGCGCATCGAGATGTCCAAACTCGGTTTCGATATGCTCGCGCTGCCCGGTCACAAGGGTTTACACGGACCTCAGGGGACGGGCGCGCTCATCTTCAAAAAGGATCTGCATCTCCAACCCCTGCTCATGGGCGGGACGGGGACGGCGTCGGACAGCGTATATCAGCCCGACCAACCTCCCGAAGGTCTGGAAGCGGGAACGTTGTTTGCGGGCGGGATAGCCGCTCTGCACGCGGGCGCGAAATGGAGTTTTGCGGAAAGGGACAGATATGCCCCCGCGGTGAAAAGGCTGGGAGAAGAACTCATAGCCTATCTCAAAGGGCTGGACGCCGAGATCTACACCGCCGATCCCACTCTCGGCGTCATCTCCTTCAACCTCAAAGGCAGGGATTCCTCATTCGTCGCCAACGCGCTTGCGGAAAGGGAGATCGCGGTGCGCGGCGGGCTGCACTGCGCGCCTCTTGCGCACAAAGCCCTCGGCACGCTCTCCCGCGGCGCGGTGAGGGCGAGCATAGGCGTGGACAACACGGAAAAGGACATCTATCACTTCGTCGCCGCGCTGGAGGAGATCCTCGCCGCAAAGAGGCGTTGACGCCCTTTCCGCGCTCTATCGCATGCACAACTCGCACGACGGGTGCGGGGACATCACAGCCTGAACACTCTCGCCCCGTCCAGCACCCGCGCGGAAGCCACGATCATACGCTTCGCATCCCGCGGAGTGAGCCGCTTGTAGCGTTCGTGCAACAGACAGCACGCGCCCGCGACATAGGGTGCGGAGACGGACGTCCCCGTCATGAGTGCGTATGTACCGCCCGCATCCGGACCTTTCACCGCCACTCCCGGCGCGCACACGTCGGGACGATAGACGCCCTGATACATCCCCGATGAGCTGAACTCGGCGACTCGCATATCCCCGTCCACCGCGCCCACCGTGATGACCTCCGGGCTTATCCCCGGCGATTTGAGTTTGCCCGCGCCGCTGTTGCCCGCCGCACACACCACCGTGATCCCCCGCCGCGACAGCATCTCCGCACCGAGTTTCAAAGGATCGGCGGAAGGCAGAGGATCCGCGCCGAAGCTCATGCACGCCACTTTGACGCCCAGCCTAACGCAATTGTCGAACAGCCACTGCATCCCTGCGAGTATGGTGAACGCGCCCGTCTCCCCCGACTCTCCGATGACCTTGACCGCCACGATGTCCGCATCGGGAGCGACGCCGCGTATGCGCCCGCCCGAAAGCACACCGCCGCCCGCAGCGACGCCCGCAACGAAAGTCCCGTGTCCGTTGTCGTCGTAAGGATGCTCGCCGTCACCTACAAAATCGCGGAATTCCGCTATCCTCTCCCTCGGCACGCTGACATCCAGGTGTGGAGCCACCCCCGTGTCCAGCACGGCAAGCACGGTACCCCTTCCCGTAAGCCCCGCAACGCCCAAAGCCTCCACCGTCTCCGCACCCGCCACATCGCCTTCCCGCGCGTCCAGAGCGCGCACACGGCATTGCGAGGTGACCGATACCACTTCCTGCATGGCGGCGAGCCGTGCGGCGTCACGACGATCGCAGCGCACTCCGAGAGCGTTGATGAATGGGAACTTTGCCGCGACATCGAAATGCCGCGAGATGAGACCGAGATGCAAAGAGTTTCGGACGCGCACAACGGCACACGCGCTCCCGTCCTCGGCAAGAGCGCGCACCAGCCCCTCGTCCAGCTTGCTCACAGCCGCCTCAACGCGTCGATCAGCTCACGCATGCGCGCGACCTGTTCCGCACTCATATAGGGAGAGGCGGTGCGCAGGAACTCCTCCAACCGCGGGATGTCCAGCATCCCTTTCGCTTTGAGAGCAGCGGCTTCCCTTTCAAGCTCCCGGTCCAGAGCCTCCCTGCTCATCGCGGAATACTCCGCCATCTTTCTCTCCATGCTTTCCCTTCCGTCCATACGCCCTCCGTCACGATCATAATATGTCGGCATATATTGAGTGGTGAGGTGAGGATATGACGGATATGAACACGATCATGACGCTGATGGCGATGCTCAACGGCGCGGGAGGACGGCAGGACACCTCCTCCGCGGGATCGGGGACGAACGGCGCGGGCGCGAATATGCTCCCCTTGCTGCTGAGCATGATGACTGCGCGAGGCGGCGCGGAAAACGGCGGCGCGAGCGGTATGCTGCCCTTGCTGATGAACATGCTGGGCGGGGGACAAAAAGGCGCGGACTCCCCCGTCCGCGAAACTCCCGCAAAAGAGACGGACTCCCCCGCAAGGGCGCGCGACTATGCGGAGACGCCCTTCGGGGAGATAGGCTTTGCGGGGAGCGAAGTGCGCTCATTTATGGAGACGCTGTGGAGGGTGCGCAGCAGAGGCTGAGCATCGACGCGCCGCATGTTCCGTCGCAGACGCGGAAACGGCAGCACCGCGGCACATGCCCAAAGCGGCGGTGAAAGGCGCGCCCTGCCATTAAATGAGAACGGATATAAAAAGCCGCCCTTCAAAGGGCGGCTCGGTGTGTTGCTTGCCTTCTCAGAAGAGGACGTCCTCCTCATAGAGGGGATGTGCGGCGCAGAGTGCCAACACTTTCTCGGTGACGGCGGGGATCGCTTCCTCACCATTTCTGATGATGTCCGCGATGCACTTACCGATAACCTTCATATCCTCCTCCTTCATGCCGCGGGTGGTGACGGCGGGGGTGCCTATCCTGACGCCGCTGGTGACGAAGGGTTTTTCGGGATCGTTGGGGACGGCGTTCTTGTTGACGGTGATGTGCGCCTCGTCCAGCCATTTCTCAAGCTGTTTGCCCGTGACGCCCGTCCCGACGAGATTGAGGAGCATGAGGTGGTTGTCCGTGCCGCCGCTGACGAGGTTGATGCCCTCGGAAAGCAACGTCTCAGCAAGAGCCTTGGCGTTGGCGACCACCTGCTTCTGATACTCTTTGAATTCGGGAGAGAGAGCCTCCTTGAACGCAACCGCCTTCGCCGCGATGATGTGCATGAGCGGGCCGCCCTGCGAGCCGGGGAAGATGGTCTTGTCGATGAGCTTAGCAAGCTCCTCGTTGTTGGTCATGATGAGACCGCCTCTCGGTCCGCGTAGCGTCTTGTGGGTGGTGGAAGTCACGAAATCCGCATACGACACGGGAGAGGGATGCAGTCCCGCCGCGACCAAACCCGCGATGTGCGCGATGTCCACCATGAAATATGCGCCCACCTCGTCCGCAATGGCACGGAACTTATCGAACTCGATGGTCCTGGCATAGGCGGAAGCACCCGCGACGATGAGTTTGGGCTTGCATTCGAGAGCCTTTTTCCTGACGTCCGCAAAGTCTATCCTGCCCGTTGCGGGATCCAGCCCGTAAGAGACGAAGTTGAAAAGTTTGCCGCTGAGGTTGACGGGAGAGCCGTGGGTGAGGTGTCCGCCCTCGGAGAGGGACATGCCAAGCACGGTGTCACCCGGTTTGAGCACGGCATAATACACCGCGAAATTGGCGTTTGAGCCGCTGTGCGCCTGTACGTTGGCGAATTTGACGCCGAAAAGCTCCTTCGCACGCTCTATGGCAAGCTCCTCCGCGCGGTCCACGAATTGGCAGCCGCCGTAATAACGCTTGCGGGGATAGCCCTCCGCATACTTATTGGTGTAGAAACTGCCCGCCGCAGCCATGACTGCGGGCGAGACGATGTTCTCGCTGGCGATGAGTTCGAGATTGTGCTGCTGACGGCGAAGCTCCTCCACCATGGACTCGTAAAGTTCGGGATCCACCGCCTTTATGCTTTTGAGATCTACCATAAATTCTCCGAATTCTCCGTAAAAACGTCCCGCTTGCGGCGGGACGCGGCGTTCAGCCGAGCAGATATTTGTCCAGCACGGCGGCGAACTGCGGTTTCTGACGCAGACCGATCATCTTTTCGACCACTGCGCCCGCCTTGAAAACAAAGACCGCGGGGATGGTCATGATGCCGAACTTCTCGGCAAGATCGGGGCAATCGTCCACGTTGACTTTGCCGACGACGGCTTTGCCCACATAGTCGTCCGCAACGGACTCGATGACGGGGCCGAGCATCTTGCAGGGGCCGCACCAGCTTGCCCAGAAATCCACCATAACGACATCGTTTTCACGTATGACAGTGTCGAAATCGTTGCTCGTGATGGTCAAACAATTATTACTCATAACATTCTCCTTTCGGCTCGCGCCGCAAGTATTACTTGTCGATGTCTTTCGCACTCTCGCCGGTGCGGACAGCGGCGGGAGCGCATATCTCTGTCATGCGGGGCGCAAAACCCTTCTTCTTCCTGATGACGAATCTGTCCAAAAGAAAGGCGATGACGAACCCGACTATCAGCCCGCCCACCGCGAGGAGCACTTGTGCAAGCTCCGTGAGCAGCGATCCGACGCCCACTCCGATGCCGACGAGTACAAGGGGTATTATATACACGATGAGGGCGGCTGTCAACACAAACCGCTCCCCCATGCTCACGTTCACGACGTCGCCGACGCAGGCGTTGAGGGAGTTCTCGATGACGATCTTCACCTTCATCCCGTCCTTGGTGACGGCGCACATATGACAGCTGTCGCACGCACTTTTTCTGTCGAACTCCACCGTGGCGCGACCGCCCTTTACCTTGGTGACCACTCCCTGCTCGGTCATGCTTGCTTCACCGTCCGCGCGAGGTCGTCAAGCGGGACTTCCCTGCTCGCGCCGCCCGCCATATCCTTCAAAGAGACCACGCCCTTTGCCAGCTCCTCATCACCTATCACGGCAAGATAACGCGCGCCGCACTTGTCGGCGTATTTCATCTGCGCCTTGAAGCTCCTGCCCATGAGGTCGGACTCCGCGCTCACGCCCGCGGCACGCAAACCAGCGACCACGGATGCGATGTTCTCCTTCGCAGCGTCGCCGAGGGGCACGAGATAGACATCCGTCCTCTCCGGCTGCGCGTGCATCGCATCTGTGTTTTCCAACACCATGATCAGCCTCTCCAGCCCCAGACCGAACCCGACGGCGGGAGTGGGTTTGCCCCCCACCTCCTCAACGAGACGGTCATATCTTCCGCCGCCGCACACCGTACCCTGCGCGCCGATGGCGTCGGAGACGAACTCGAACACCGTGCGGGTGTAATAGTCCAGCCCGCGCACGATGGAGGGATTGACAGTGAAAGGTATGCCCTGCTTTTCCAACAACTTCCGAAGCTCGGCAAAATGCGCCTTGCAGTCCTCGCAGAGGAAGTCAGTGATGCGCGGCGCGCCTGCGGTGATCCTGCGGCACTTCTCCTCTTTGCAGTCCAGGATGCGCAAAGGGTTGCGTTCAAAGCGGTCGCGGCAGGTGGCACACATGTCGGAAAGATTCGCGCCGATGTACTCTTTGAGCGCGGCGTTGTATGCCTTCCTGCACTCTTTGCACCCTATGCTGTTGATGTTGAGGGAAAGGGATGTCAGCCCCACCGATGTGAGGAAGGTGTGCGCGAGGGCGATGACCTCGGCATCCGCCTCGGGGAGAGAGCTGCCGTAAAGCTCCACGCCGAACTGATGATGTTCCCTCAGTCTGCCATTCTGCGGACGCTCGTAGCGGAACACGGACGCGAGATAATACGCCTTCATGGGCAGAGGCTGCTGCGCAAGCCCGTTCTCGATGAAAGCGCGCGCCACACCCGCCGTCCCCTCGGGACGCAGAGTCATGCTCCTGCCCCCCTTGTCGAGGAAGGTGTACATCTCTTTTGTCACTATATCAGTGGTCTCGCCCACGCCGCGCGTAAAGAGTTCGGTGTGTTCGAACATCGGGGTGCGCATCTCGCGGAAGCCGAAGAGCGCGGCGACTTCGCGCGCGCGGCTCTCGACGTAATGCCACTTGTAAGCGTCCCCCGGCAGCATATCCTTGGTGCCCTTAGGAATGTTGATCATTTCTCCTCCGATCGGCTCTCCCTCAGCCGCATTTCGCACAACAGCGCGTTGAACGCGCATTATGTGCGCATAAAATCTCGTTTGTGTCCCGATTTACAGGATATATTTTTTCAGCGACGCTTCGCGCATCGAGGTGGAAAGATGCGCGGCAACATAATCGCGGTCGATGTCGATCTCTTTCGTGGTGTTGTCGTCCGCCTCGTAAAGCACGTCCTTCAAGAGATGTTCCAGCACCGCATGCAGACGTCTCGCGCCCAGGTTCTCGCTGTTCTCGTTCTCGAAAAACGCCGTCCGCGCGATCTCTCTTATCGCGTCGTCCGTGAAGTTCAATGTCACCCCGTCCACGCCGAGCAGAGCCTTGTACTGTTTGAGCACGGCATTGTCCGGCTCGGTGAGGATCTTGACGAAATCCTCCTCCGTGAGGTTGTCAAGCTCCACTCTGATCGGGAATCTGCCTTGGAGTTCCGGGATGAGATCCTCCATCTTGGACATGTGGAACGCGCCCGCAGCGATGAAGAGGATGAAATCCGTGCGGATGGAACCGTACTTGGTCTGCACCGTGCTGCCCTCCACGATGGGAAGGATGTCGCGCTGCACGCCCTCGCGGGAGACGTCGTGTCCCTGATCTCTGCCCGCTCTCGCCGCCACTTTGTCTATCTCGTCGAGGAACACCACGCCGTCCTGCTCCGCCCTTGCGAGTGCCTCGGAGGTGATGGAATCCTGATCCACCATCTTCTCCGCCTCCTGATTGACGATGAAATCCATCGCCTGCTTGACGGTGAGCTTGCGTTTCTTGCTCCTGCCGCCGCCCATCATGCCGCCGAAGATGCTGCCGAGGTCGATCTCGTTGCCGGGACCGTTGCCGGGCGTGAGCTGTATGGGCTTGGGCTGCTGTTTGACTTCCATCTCGATGGTGATGCCGTCCAGGTGTCCCGCGCGGATCTCGCTCAAAAGTTCCTCTTTGAGCTGCGCATCGGACTTATCCGCGGTGTCCGCCTTCTTGCGGATGGGCAGGATGATGTCCACCAGCTTGTTCTCCGCGATCTCGGTGGCGCGGGGCATGACCTCTTTGAACTTCTCGTCCTTGACCATGCGGATGGAGACTTCCACGAGGTCGCGGATGATGCTCTCCACATCCCTGCCCACATAGCCCACTTCGGTGAACTTGGTGGCTTCCACCTTGACAAAGGGTGCGCGCACCAGCTTGGCGAGCCTTCTTGCTATCTCCGTCTTACCAACGCCCGTCGGTCCCTTCATGAGGATGTTCTTGGGAGTGATCTCCTCGCGCATCTCCTCCGGGAGACGGCTGCGGCGATAGCGGTTGCGCAGCGCAATGGCGACTGCGATCTTCGCCTCCTGCTGCCCTATGATGTATCTGTCCAGTTCCTTGACTATTTGTTTGGGTGTGAGTTCCATGATGTCTCCTTAAACCGTCTCGACGGTGATGTGGTCGTTGGTGAACACGCAAAGTTCCGACGCGATCTTGAGAGCGCGCACGGCGATCTCTTTTGCATCGAGGTCGGTGGCACCGGCAAGCGCGCGCGCAGCCGCAAGGGCGTAATTGCCGCCGCTGCCTATTGCGCAGATGCCGCTCTCAGGCTCGATGACCTCTCCGCTGCCCGACACGATGTAGAGGGAGGACGCGTCCGCCACGATGAGCAGAGCTTCCAGCTTGCGGTACATCTTGTCGCTGCGCCAAAGTTCCGCAAGTTCGACTGCGGAGCGCATGAGATTACCGCTGTATTTTTGCAGCATTTCTTCAAATTTTTCCGAAAGCGCGAAGGCGTCGGACACGGAGCCTGCAAATCCGATGACGACTTTGCCGTTGTAGATGCGCTTCACCTTGACGGCGTTGCCTTTCATGATGACGCTCTCGCCCATGGTGACCTGTCCGTCGCCCGCGATGGCAGTCATGCCCTTCCTTTTGACGGCGCAGATGGTGGTTCCTCTGAATTCCATATATCTTCCTCCGCCGGGATCTCCGGCACGGCGCGTTGCGCCGCAATATCAGTGTGTATACCCCGTCTCCGAGGCAAATTTCATTATATCACGCAGCGCGCGCTCGTGATAGACTTTCTTTCTCTCTTTTTTTGCCGCGCCCGTGACGGGCGGGAGCAGCCCGAAATTCGCATTCATGGGCTGGAATCCCGTTCCCGCAGCCGCGACGTAGCGGGCGAGCGCGCCCGTGACGGTGGTGTCGGGAGGAAGAACGGGGGCTTCCCCTCTCAGTTCCCTCGCCAGCGAGACTCCCGCCATAAGCCCGCTCATGATGCTCTCCACATAGCCTTCCACGCCCGTGAGCTGTCCCGCTATGTACAGCACATTCTCTCCCTCGAACCTGAAACACGCATTAAGTTTCCCCGCCGAGTTGAGATAGGTGTTGCGGTGCATGACGCCGTATCTTACGAATTCCGCCTCCCTGAGCGCGGGAATCATGCCGAACACCCGCTTCTGTTCCCCGAAAGTGAGATTAGTCTGGAAACCGACAAGATTCCAGCAATCCCCTCTCACGCTCTCCTTGCGCAGCTGGACGACCGCATACGCGCCCTTTCCCGTGGCGGGATCGCGCAGTCCCACGGGGCGCAGAGGTCCGAAACGCATCGCATCCTCTCCCCTCTTTGCGATCTCCTCTATGGGCATACACCCCTCGAAAAGCTCTCTCTTCTCGAAGTTTTTAAGCAACACCGTCTCCGCCGAGACGAGTGCTTCGCGGAAGGCGCGGTACTCCTCCATTTCCATGGGGAGATTGAGATAGTCCTCCCCTCGTCCGTATCTGCCGCCGAAATACGCCCTCGACATATCCACCGAGGACAGCTCGACGATGGGGGCGATCGCGTCGTAAAAGTGCAGATTCTCCTCTCCCGTCAGGGCGGAGAGCTTTGCCGTGAGCGCGTCCGACGTCAGAGGACCGGTGGCGATGACCGCGGGAGAGGACGGGATGTCCGTCACCTCCTCGCGCACAAGCTCGAAACGGGGGTGAGAGGCAAGCTCGCGTTCCACGGCGGAGGAGAAAGCCTCTCTGTCCACCGCGAGCGCGCTGCCCGAAGGCACTCTGCACTCCCTCGCAAGCCGCAAAAGCTCGCAGCCCAGCGCATCCAGCTCCCCTTTCAGCGTTCCCGACGCGGTCTCCTCCGCCTCGGATTTGAGGGAATTGGAACACACGAGTTCCGCAAGTCCCGCCGTGGAATGCGCACCCGTGCTTTTTGCGGGGCGCATCTCGTACATCCTCACGCCGAAACCTCGCTTCAGGAGCTGCAACGCCGCTTCCGCGCCCGCAAGTCCTCCTCCGACGACGGTCACGACGGGATTCATTTGTTCTCCTCCGCGGGTGCGGGGGCAGCCTCACGGTGACCGCAGGACTTGTTCATGCACACGTAGGTCTTTTTCTCCCCTCTCCCGGAGACGCGCATCGCGCCGCCGCAATCGGGACAGAGCTTGGGTGCGGGCAGATCCCAGCAGGTGAAATCACACTTGGGATAGTTGTCGCAGCCGTAGAATATCTTTCCCGCGCGGCTGGTCTTTTTCACGATGTCGCCGCCGCACTTGGGACACTTGCCCACCACTTCCACGAATCTCTTGATGTTCTTGCACTCGGGATAGTTGGGACAGGCGAGGAATTTGCCGTACTTGCCCTCTTTCACCACCATCTTCGCGCCGCACTTCTCGCACACGACGTCGCTCTCCTCGTCGGGGAGCTTCCCGCCGCCGCCCGAATGATAGGCACGGTCGATGAATTTTTGCAGCCTGGGATAGAACGCTCCGATCAGTTCCTCCCAATGCTGTTCGCCGTCTGCCACCTTGTCCAGCGCGCCTTCCAGCCTCGCCGTGAAACCGAGGTTCATGATGTCCGGGAAATTCTTTTCCATATACTCGCAGACGATCTCTCCGAGCTGAGTGGGCTTGATGGACTTGCTCTCCTTCTCCGTATACTCGCGCTTGGCAAGCACGGAGATGATGGAGGCATAAGTGCTGGGACGTCCGATGCCGTTCTCCTCCATCGCCTTGACGAGAGTGGCGTCATTGTAGCGCGCGGGCGGCTTTGTGAACTTCTGCTCTCCGGAGATGTCGTAAAGGGAGAGCTGTTCCCCCTCGTTGAGGTCGGGAAGGGTGTCCATCTCCTCCTGCTCCTCCTCCGCCTTCGCCGCCGCAGCGGTGTAGACGACAGTGAAACCCTTGAACTTCACGCTCCTTCCTTTCACCACAAAACCTAGTTCGCATTCCGTGCCGCTTCCCGTGATGTGTACGCGCATGGTGTTGTACTGCGCCGCCTTCATCTGCGAGGCGAGGAAACGCTCGTATATCAGCTTGTACAGCCTGAACTGGTCGCGGTCGATCTTGCCTTCCAGCGACTTGGGAGTGCGCGCGAGGGAGATGGGACGGATCGCCTCGTGAGCGTCCTGCGCGTTCGCGCCCGTCTTGTACACGTTGGGGACGGAGGGTGCATATTCCTTGCCGTAGTTCTCCTCAATGAAAGTGAGTGCGCCGCGCGCGAAATCCGGAGACACGCGCACGCTGTCCGTGCGGATGTAGGTGATGAGCGCGTGCAATCCCTCCCCCGCTATCTCCACGCCTTCGTAAAGCTGCTGCGCCACGCGCATGGCTTTGTCCGCGGACATGTTGAGCTTGTGGTTGGCGTCCTGCTGCAAGGTGCTGGTGGTGAAGGGAGGCGCGGGTTTTGCGGTGCTGACGCTCTTTTTCACCTCGTCCACGGCATAGCGGGAGCGGCGCATGAGCTGCATTATCCTCTCCGCCTCCGCCTCGTTGCCCACCTTGACCTTCTCGCCCGCGATATCGTTGAACGCCGCCTTGAAGATGTTGGCTTTGGTGGGAGACGCACCCGCTTTGAGCAGCATGGCAAAGATGTTCCAATACTCCTCCGGCACGAAATTGCGGATCTCGTTCTCGCGGTCCACGATCATCTTGAGGGCGGCGGACTGCACTCGTCCCGCCGAAAGCCCCGTCTTTTTGCCGGACTTTATCTTCCTTGAGAGTATGGGAGAGATCTTGTAACCCACCAGCCTGTCCAGCACCCTCCTCGCCTGCTGGGAATCCACGAGATTCATGTCTATCTCGCGGGGGTTCTGCATGGCGGCGCGGACGGCTTTGGGAGAGATCTCGTTGAACTCTATCCTCACCTTCCCGTCCTTGATGCCGAGGGTGTTTTTGAGATGCCAGCTTATCGCCTCGCCTTCGCGGTCCGGGTCGGTGGCGAGATAGACATTGGCGTGCTTGCCCACCGCCTGGGAAAGGCGTTTGATGGTCTCCTCCTTCTCGGGGGAAATGACGTACTGCGGCTTGAAACCGTGCTCTATGTCTATGCCCAACGTCCTCTGCGGCAGGTCGCAGACGTGTCCCTTGGACGCAAGCACATCGGCGTCGCCGCCGAGATATTTCTGTATCGTCTTTGCCTTGGAAGGCGACTCCACGATGATGAGATCTTTCATTCCGTCTCCTTTAACACAATGCGTAATGGTTGCCGCCCGTCTGTACGAGCGCGCCCGCAAGTTCGAGATTGACAAGCACGGTGGAAAGTTCCTGCGCTTTCAGCCCCGTCTCGGCGAGCAGCTCTTCGAAATGCTTCTCGCCCTCGTGCAGGCATCCGAGCACCAGCGTCTCGGTCATGTCGAACTGCACTGCCTCCTCCTTCTCCTTTGCGGGAGGGGTGATGCGGTAGCGTTCGAGAACGTCCTCCGGAGAAAGGGTGAGCGCGTGGGGCATGCTGCCCAAAAGCGCGTTCGTCCCCCTGCTCTCCGGGGAATAGATGTTGCCGGGAACGACAAAGAGATCCCTGCCCTGTTCCACGGCGGTATTGGCTGTGATGAGCGATCCGCTCTTTTCCGCGGCTTCTGGGAGCAGCACTCCCCTGCAAAGCCCGCTGATGATGCGGTTGCGCTCCGGGAATCTGTACGGCATGGGATGCGCTCCGGGAGGATACTCCGAGACAAAAAGCCCGCCGCCCGACAGCACCGCGTCGTAAAGTTCGCGGTTCTCCGCTGGATAGCACACGTCCACGCCGCACCCGAACACCGCCACCGTGGGCGCGTCGCTCTCCACGCAGGCGCGGTGCGCGCAGGAGTCTATGCCCCGTGCAAACCCGGACACCACCGTGACTCCCGCCGCCGCGAACGCTCTTGCGAACTCGTCCGCTATCTTCGCGCCGTAGCGCGTGGGACGCCGCGTGCCCACTATCGCCAGCGAAAACGTTTTCAACAGCCCCGCATTCCCCTTGGTGAAGAGCACGGGAGGGCACCCTTCCGTCTCACGCAGGAGGTCGGAGTACTCGTCGTCGAGGACGGTCACCCATCCCATCCCTCTCTCCGCCACGGAGTCCGCCCACTCATCCCACTCGTCGAGGAAACGGAAAAAGTCCGTCACGCTCTCGCCGAGAGCCGCGTTGAGTGCGGGACGCATCTCCTCGGAGAGCAGTCCCGAAGGCAGCGTGCACTGTTCCAGCAACAGCGAACGACGGCGGGGAGAGAGTTTCTCCACCCGCTGCAACGCGACCAGCACTTTGGAATCCGCGTCCCGTCCGTTCATCAGATATACTTCCTTTCCGTGTTTCTGTACTGTATAGCCTCCGCAAGATGCACGGGCATGATGTCCTTCTCTCCCGCAAGGTCGGCTATGGTGCGCGCCACTTTGAGGATGCGCGTGGTCGCTCTCGCGGTCAGTCCCATCTTGTCGAAAGCCTTTTTGAGGATACGCTCCCCGTTCTCGTCCACGGCGCACCACTTGGCGATGTCTCTGGCGTTCATCTGCGAGTTGGTGGAGATGTCTCTCCCCTCGAATCTCTCGCGCTGTATCGCACGCGCGCGCTCCACTCTCTCCTTGACGGCTGCGGAACTCTCTCCGTCTCCGCCTCCGCGCAGCTCGGAGTACTCCACTCCGTCCACCTCGATCATGAGGTCTATCCTGTCCAGCAACGGACCGCTGAGCTTGGAAAGATAGGCGTGGATCTGCGCCGCAGTACACCTGCAAGTCTGCGTGCGCGAGCCGTAATTGCCGCAGGGGCAGGGGTTCATGCTCGCCACCAGCATGAAGTTGGCGGGATATTCCACCGAGCGCATGACGCGCGCTACGGACACCTTCTTGTCCTCCAAGGGCTGACGCAGCGTCTCCAAGGCGTGACGGCTGTACTCCGGCATCTCGTCCAGGAAAAGCACTCCGTTGTGCGCAAGGCTCACCTCGCCGGGACGCGCCTTTGCGCCGCCTCCGATGAGCGCGGGGACGGTGACGGTGTGGTGGGGAGTCCTGAAAGGTCTCACTCCCACGATGCCTTCCGCGCCGTCCAGGATGCCCGCCACGCTGTGGATCTTGGTCGCCTCCAACGCCTCCTCGAAGGTCATATCTGGCATGATGGTGGGGACGCACTTGGCAAGCATGGTCTTGCCCGCTCCGGGAGGACCTGACATCAACACGTTGTGTCCGCCCGCGACCGCGATCTCCAACGCGCGTTTTGCGACGGCTTGTCCCTTAACGTCCGCGAGATCGATGTCATAAGTCATCCCGCCGCGCACGGCGTCGAACCCTCTCTTGGGCACGGGAGCGCACTCCCCTCCGTTGAGGAAGTCCACCGCCTCGCGCAAAGTCCCGAACGCATAGACGTCCGCGCCGTCGATGAAGCTCGCTTCTGCGGCGTTCGCTGCGGGGATGATGAATTTTCTTTCCCCTCTCTGCATCGCCGAGATGAGCAGAGGCATGACGCCGTTGACGTGCCTGATGTCCCCGTTGAGAGCAAGCTCGCCTATCATCACATAGTCCTTGTACAGTCTGCCCGTCACCGCTTCGGCGCATACCAAGAGACCGACCGCTATGGGAAGATCCAGCGACGCGCCCTCCTTCTTGGTCTCGGCGGGAGCGAGATTGACGGTGATGCGGCGGGCGGGATAAGGCAGACCGCTGTTCTTTATCGCGGCGCGCACCCTCTCCTTGGACTCCTTCGTGGCAGTGGATGCAAGCCCCACCGTCTCCACTCCGGGCACGCCGTTAGTGACGTCAACTTCGACGTCTACGGCGAAACCTTCCAAGCCTTCCAATGCGTAACTTTTGACTCCGGCAAGCATCCGAAACCTCACAAAGCGGAGAAATTATCACAAGTCTAGCACAACGCTTTTCAAAACGCAACCGTTGACGGCGACAATTTATAGTCGCGGGCGCGCACGCGCGCGTTATTCGCGCGTCATAACGCGCATAAAATAAGGCGCGCAGACGCGCGCCCGTAAAAATTTCCCTTTTTAATGTGACGGGAGTCACCGTGCGACGTCCTCGTCCTCTCCCCGCCTCTTTTTCTCCGCCTCGGCGAGCCTTCCCGCCACTACGGAATCCGCAATGAACACCGCCGCGAGCAGGACGAGAGGCAGACCTATGACCAGCATCCTTCCGCCCGCCGACTGCATATATCCCGCAACATCCGCGACAAGGGGAAGCTTTTTGACATAGACGCCCTCGATGTCCGAGTCCGTCAGCGTCCACGCGTCCTCCGTTGCCGCCGCGTCTCCCTTGGTGACGTACACCCTGCCCTCCTCCGTCTCGGTGACGCGCAGTATGCGGTGGGTGATACGCTCCCCTTCGTGCGCGCCCGACGGCGCGACAAAGAGAACTATTTCGCCCTCGCTCAGCCCTTCGCCGTCATATACGTCGAACAGCACGACGTCGCCCTGCTCCAATGCGGGCTGCATGCTGCCGGAATCCACCCTCAGCACCACGGCTCCGAGGACGGGATCTCCCGCATCCCCCATGCGCGCCACAAGGGCAAGCCCGCCGCAAAAGCATACCGCCGCCACGGCGAGCAACATCAGCACCGCGGACAACGCCCTGTACCACATCGGCAGCTTGCGCCTCTCTTCTTTGGAACGGAAACCTCTCGACGACATACCTGCATTATACCTCTTTCCACGCCGTCACGCAAGCCACACATAGTGTCCGCATCGCAAACAATGCGTCATGTCAACATCACGCACCGCCGCTTTGCGCATTTCCCTCCGCAACCGCTTTACAAATATGCCGCACCGGCGGCACTACGCCTGTCGCGCTCTTTGCGGCATAGCCTCTCCCTCCGCACCGCTTTCCTTTGCCTGGCATGCAACATGATGATGAAACAAAAGAAAAACGCGCCGCAGCGCGTTTCGGTCATCTTGCATCCTTCATCACTCTTCAAGGCGCGCCATGTCCTCGCACAACCCCTCTATCTTCCGGATGAGCGGCTTGCTCTGTTCATGAAAATACTTGCCCGCAGAGGTGAGCTTGAAACCCCTCCCCGCCCTCTCGATGAGCTTGACGCCAAGGGTGGTCTCCAATGCCGCCACCTGCTGCGAAACGGCGGATTGAGACACGGCACAACTCCGCGCCGCTCCCGTGAAACTCCCGTGTTCCACCACGGCGTTGAAATATTTTATTCTTTGGAATAGCATCCCCCTGCCTCCGAATTTTTGATGAATGTGGGAATATTATAACATTTAATTTAGAAATATGCAATCTTTTGCATACGAGATTTCCCACATTCCCCCAAATTTTTTCACTCATTATTTTCACTTATAATTCCCCGCTCCTACACTTTTAGCCGGTTGAAACGGTCTGAATGGACTATCACTATGCTAACAAATATACATAATGGTGCAATCTAATTGTTTTAGCTTGCTTATATTCATTGTATTTTCTAATTCAGATGCATTTTCTCAATATAGGGCGGTCGGCAAACACGCATTAACGCTATCCAATCCGCTTACAGGATAGACGCCCAGCAAGTCTGGGTTTTCGCATTTAACATCGGCAGACATCACTATGTCGGTTATTCATACCGCGTCAGTTCTTTTCCTGTGTATACATTATACTCCGCCACACCAAAGCCGCCTATGATCGTCACTTAGCCTTTCGAACTGTCAAAGAAATTCAAACGTATTAACAGACATGAAAATGAAAAATCGATTTGCCAGCGTAAAATGTGCTTGCCGCGATGCGAGAGCTTTGCCGTTTATATTTATGTCATTTGTCCTTTAAGAGCAACATATCGGGTAACACATGACAGCAGACAGAAATCAAATTCGTCGAATGACTGCATAAGCAAACCGGAATAAATACACAAAAACGCGCGTTCATTGCGCGTTTTGGGTGTGTTTAAGTTCGGTTTTGGTCACAGACGCATCACTCCCTGCAATTCGTCGAAGGCGAGAGGAATGGTGGACATGATGTCGTCGGGAAGGTGGGACAGCGCGTTCGTACGGCTGAATTCCGCGCTCCTGCCCAGCACATATGCGCCCGTGCGGGCGGCAAGCAACGGCGGGACGTCCCACGCGAGCAGACCGCCGATAATGCCCGAAAGCACATCCCCGCTCCCGCCCTTGGAGAGCTTGGAATTGCCCGTGCGGTTGAGCCACACTTCCCTGCCGTCGCTGATGTAGCTCTCATGGCTCTTGACTATGAGGATGCAGCCATGCGCGGCGGCATACTGCCTGGCAAGACGCGCGGTGTCACACTTGATCTCCTCCGCACTCAGCCCCGTCATGGCGGCGAACTCTCCGACATGGGGAGTGAGTACCACTCTGCCCTTGAAGTCCCCAACCTTTGCCGCGCATTTGAGTCCGTCCGCATCCAGGACCATGCGGCAGCACGTCTCGTCGAGGATGAAACGCGTCCAGCTCTCGGCGTCGCCGTCCGCCATGCCCATACCCACCGCAAAAGAAGTGGCTTTGCGGGCGAGTTCCTCCGCTCTTTCTTTCTCAAAAACTATGTTCCCTCCTGCGGACGGCAGGGGGAAAACGGCGGAATAACGGACGACGGGATAGAGCGCGCTTGCAAGAAAATCGGGGACGGCAAGCACCGTGGTGCCCGCCCCGGAGCGCATGGCGGTCTCGCCCAAAAGCGCGATGACTTCCGCCGCGCTCTCGGCGGCAAACCGAGGTGCGCCGACATAGTGCGCACTGCCACCAAGAATGACGCATCTGCCGAAACTGCCCTTGTTCCCCTCCTCCGTCCTGAACGGGAGACGGAATTGCAGTGATGCCAGATCGTTTTGCAAAACAACAACTTTATCGTCCATATTTCACCGTTAAACGCGCTTTTCGTTCATTTATGAGCGAACGGCAATGACTTTCACTTCGCCGTGAACGGGTGTCAGAAGTCCTCGTTCCCGCCCAAAGTTTCTGCCACCGCATCAAGTGCCGCATCTATCACATCTCTCGGAAAACCGCGCTGCCAAAGGAATGCCCCCACCTTTTGAAGGTCCTTTTTCTCTGTGACACGCTTTGCAGCCGCGCATTTGAACGCGACGGCGACGGCTTTCTCCCGCTCGTCCTCCTCGGAGAGCGCGTCCGCTATCCCCGCGGCGACGATCTCCCGCGCAATACCCTTCTCAGCGATGAGCTTATATTCCAGCTTCTTCCTGCCCAGCTTGCCGCTGTAATACTCCACGAAGTCCGCGACATAGCGCGCGTCGTCGATGTAACCGTATTCCTTCGCTCGCTTTATCGCGTCCTCTATCTCTGCTTTGCGGAAGCCTTTTTTGTACAACCTGTCCCGCACCTCTTTCTCGGAGCGAGGAGCGGCGGCAATTATCTTCGCCACGGTGTCCAGCGCGGAAAACACGGGTTGCTTCCCGGCACTACCCTTTTGCGATGCTTTCCCGTCGCTCGTGTTTTTTTCTTCGTCGGACATGCAGCAGCCCTCCTTTCCGCCCGAAATCCACATTCTAATGCGGTATTTTGCGGTGTTTGCATCACATACGGCATCGGCGCGATGCATGATCGTGCAGTGCCGGCGCATGCCGCGCTTTTGCCTCCGCCCGATTGCAACATCACTTTGACGCACTCATGGGGGACACGGTGCGGGACGCTCATCGCCCCCTCGCCGCATTCCTCCGATATGCAAAAACGGCAGTCAAACCGCCGTTTTTGCATTCTATCGATTTCAGTTGACCTTGTACACCCAGCCGAACTCGTCGGGATAACGTCCCGTCTGGATGCCCGTGATGCGGTCGTACAGCCACTCCGTGATCTTGCCCATCTTGCCGTCGTTGATGACCATGGTGAGATCCTTATACGTGATGGTGCCAACGGGAGAAATGACTGCCGCCGTACCCGTGCCGAACGCCTCGTCCAGCTTGCCGTTCTTGTACGCTTCCACCACCTCGTCGATGGGGAGATGTCTCTCCTCCACCTTATAACCGTACTTGCGGAGGACGGTGAGCGCGCTGTCGCGGGTGATGCCGCGCAGTATCGAGCCGTCCAGCATGGGGGTGACCACCGTGCCGTCGATGACGAACACCATATTCATGGAGCCGACTTCCTCAACATACTTCTTCTCCGCGCCGTCCAGCCAAAGCACCTGATCGTAGCCCTTCTTCTGCGCGCGCTCGCCCGCGAGCAGGCTGCACGCGTAGTTGCCCATGCACTTCGCCTCGCCCGTGCCGCCCTTGGACGCGCGGGTGAGTTCGGTCTCGACGATGAGTTTGGTGGGTTCGAGACCGTGTTCATAGTAGCTTCCCACGGGGGAAAGAATGATGGTGAAGATGAACTTCTTGGAAGGATGCACGCCGAGGAAGGCTTCCGAACCGAACATGAAGGGACGGATGTAGAGCGCGGTGCCGGGCGCGGTGGGGATCCACTCCGCCTCCAGCTTGACAAGCTCGGTGAGCGCGTCCAACACGACATCGATGTCCAGCTGAGCCATGCACAGTCTCTCCGCGCTTCTGTTCATGCGGATGAAGTTGTCGCGGGGACGGAACATCGTGATCTTGCCCTCTGCGTTCTTGTATGCCTTCAATCCCTCGAAGATGCCCTGACCGTAATGCAGAGAGCAGCAGGCGGGATCCACGCGGAAGTCCTCATAGGGGACGATCTCCGGCTCGGACCAGCCGCCCTTAGCCGCGTCATACTCCATGACGAGCATATGGTCGGTGAAATACTTGCCGAATCCGAGCTTGGAAAAATCGGGTTTTTGTTTCCTTTCTTTGACCATTGTGATTTTCATAGTTATCTCCTTGCGCTCACGCGCTCATTTATTCTTTTTATCCGCAGCGCCCGCATTTCAGGCATCGCCGCGCAGTTGTCACACGTTTCGTGTATTTTTCGTCCTTCTCATCGTTTTTTTACGGCTCTTTCCGCCCTGCGGTACGTCCATCGCAACACTTATCGTGTATTGTCCCATTTTCGCGCCCCTCGTTTCGGGACACTCATCGTGTTTTCAAAAACACCCGACCGCGTGAGAGCGTTTTCTTGTGCGGTCCCGGAGCGTCGCCTTGTGATCTCAGCCTGCGCACTCACGCGCCGAGAAACGCCTTACAGAGCCTCATATCCGATGGCTGCTATCTCCGCACGCACGCGCCCAGACGACTGCGCCCCGATGAGAGCGATGGCTTCGTCGGTTTTGTCCCGTTCCACCCACCAGTGCGAGGTCACGTTTTCGTCGTACACCGTCTCTCCCTTTTTCGCTCCGTATCTTGCGAGAGCCTGTTCGAGAACGGGATGATCGGGATAGGCACAGGTGAAGGATATCTTCGCGCACTCCGTCATCCTCACCTTGACCGATGCGTCCGCCGCACGGGACACGCTCTCCGCATAGGCAGAGACCAGCCCGCCCGCGCCCAGCTTTATCCCGCCGAAATAGCGGGTGACCACCGCCGCCGTCCGCATAAGCCCGCGCTTTTTCAGCACTTCGAGCATAGGTTGTCCCGCAGTGCCGCCAGGCTCGCCGTCATCCGAGAAACGAGTCTCATTGCCGCGCTCGTCGGCGATGTATGCATAGCAGTTGTGCGTCGCGTCCGAGTACCTCTTGCGCACCCGTCTCACCAGCTCCTCCGCCTCGTCGCCGTTTTCCACATGGGCGACGGTGGCGATGAACTCCGAACGTTTGATCTCGAAACGGATCTCTGTCTCTCCCGCGACGGTCAGATAGCTCTTACTCAACCGACACCTTGTAGAAATTCTTTTTGCCCTTTTGCAGCACGAAGCCGTTGGCGAGCTGGCTGTCCGTGAGTTCCGCATTGAAATCGGTCACTTTCACGCCGTCCACCATGACGCCGCCGCCCTGCATGAGGCGTCTCGCCTCGCTCTTGGACGGGACTTTTGCCACCGCGACCAGCACCTCCGCCACCTGCTTCATGCTCTTGGGGATGATCGCGGAAGGCATATTGTCGCTGTCTCCGGAAAAAGCCGCCTTCGCCTTTGCGAGTGCGTCCTCCGCCGCGTCCTTGCCGTGGACCATGAGAGTCAGCTCGTACGCAAGCTTCTCCTTTGCCGCGTTCATGCGCTCGTCGTTGTAACGAGTCAGTTCCTCGATCTCGTCAAGAGGCAGGAAGGTGAGGAAACGGAACACCTTGTTCACGTCCGCGTCGGGGATGTTGCGCCAATATTGGAAGAAGTCGTATGGCGACGTCTTTTTCTCGTCCAGCCACACCGCACCTTTTGCGGTCTTGCCCATCTTGATGCCCTCGGACGTTGTGAGCAGCCCGAACGTGATGGCGAATGCGTCCTTGCCTTCCTTCCTGCGGATGAGATCCGCGCCGGCAAGGATGTTGGACCACTGGTCGTCTCCGCCGCATTGCAGCACGCACCCGTACTTGCGGTTGAGCACCAAAAAGTCATACGCCTGCATGAGCATATAGTTGAACTCCAGGAAGGTCAGCCCCTTCTCCATGCGCGCCTTGTAGCACTCCGCCGTCAGCATCTTGTTGACGGAGAAACAGGAGCCGATCTCGCGCAGGAAGTCGATGTAATTGAGGTCGAGCAGCCAATCCGCGTTGTCCACTATGATCGCGCCGTTCTCGCCCTCGAAGTCGATGAACTTGGACATCTGCGTCTTGAAGCACTCCACATTGTGACGGATGGTCTCGCGCGTCATCATGCTGCGCAGATCCGTGCGCCCCGAAGGATCGCCGATCATCGCCGTGCCGCCGCCGATGAGGATGATGGGACGGTGTCCCGCGTCCTGCAAACGTTTGGCGACGATGAGTTGCACGAAATGTCCGACGTGCAGGCTGTCCGCCGTCGGATCGAAGCCGATGTAAAATGACTGCGAGCCGCTGTCCAGCAGCTTTTTGAGGTCATCCTCAAAAACGGTCTGTTTGACAAGACCGCGCGCTCTGAGTTCGTCTATGATGTTCATTGAGGACATCTTTTGCACCTCTTTTAAGATAAATCTTTTGAAATTATATCACCATTAAAGCGCGCGGGCAACAAAAAGAGGACAGTTTGCCCGCCGGAATGTTCCGCCCCGCCACCTTCGGCGCGAGCACACCTGCCTTCGCCTCCACACTTTACCCTCCCGAACGCTCCGCCCCGAAATGATCGCTCGGCGGAGACACTGCCGATTTTTTTCGCGTTCAACGCCCGGATCGCCTCAACAGCATGGAGTTCCCCCCCCCCTCGGTAAAGCTCCGCACCACGTCCCGCCGCACCCTAATTATGAAACACGGGATCTGATGTGTACAGCGAACGCGAGCCGCGCAAATAAGCACGAATTTAGTCTATAAAACCTTGGCTTTGGCATATGCGGCAAATAACGCCAATGTTTGACAACACGTCCGATAAGTGTTAAAATGTTTTCACTCCCGAAAGGGATACTGCCATACGGTGTGCAGGCCGTTTATGCGAGGTTCCCGGTAGCGCGGGCGCGGACGATAGAAGTGAGGCTTAAAGCCGGCCGTCGGCCCATGATCGACGGAGAGCACTTGAAACTCTGCTCACTTACCTTCGTCCTTTTTTATTATCTTTTTGCCTGCCGCGAGCGACACACGCAACAAAAAAAGCACCGCTCACAATACACCGCAGCCGCGACAAAATCCGCTCATTGACGGCGGTATAATATTGCATTATAATTTTTTAGAGGATAAACGGAGACTTTGATATTTCTGCCCGGGCTGCATCTTGTCAAAGACGACGGGAACGGGGCAACACTTTAATGTGAGGAGGAGATCATATGACCGACCATGAGATCTTGTGCAGAGCAAAAACTTACATCGACAAACTTGCCAACGGCATAGATCCGCTGACGGACGAACCCGTCCGCGAAAACGACATAGTGAACAATGTCCGCATATCGCGGTGCTTGTTTTACGTCTCCGGCGTTTTGGACAAGGTGATCTCCGGCGATGTTCCCGCAAAAAAACAGCGCACCTCGAAGCTGCCCTTCCGCATCCCGGAAGAAAAATTGGCGGAGTTTGAATATTCCGACACACCGATCTCGATCACGCAACTATTAAAGAACGTGAACGCTATGATAGACGAGAACGCTATGAAAAAGCTCTCCTACAAAACCGTTCAGGAATGGCTCGTCAAATGCGGTGTACTTAAAGATGCGGAAGGCAGATACGGAAGATCTAAATTTTGCCCTACCGAGCTAGGCGAGCGAATGGAGATCATCATGGATGAGCGCGTCGACAGCCAAGGCACGATATATTACGTCACCTGTTACAGCCGCCGCGCCCAGGAATTTATCGTTTCACGCCTGTCCGAGATCGCGCAATTCAAAGAAGAGAACAAAAAATGACCTTTGTAAAAGCGCGCTGTCCGCATCGGAACTGATGTCGGCAGCGCGCTTTTAGTTATGCCAGACCGGAATAATACGAACCAGCCTCGGAGCAATTCTTTTCGGTGCTTTTGCACAGCCGAAACTTGCCAATATGTATACTATTGCCTGCGTTCCGCCCGCGCAACATCATCCGAAAATCTCTTGCTCTGAGGTGCGAGCAGTTCCGCGCCTGCCGATTTTTGGCTGAGCAAGGAAGTCGCTGCAGCTAATACTTGACTGTATTAGCAAGGCAAATGACGCGGTTCAGACGGAAATCGGCGGCGCGGAACCTGGTTCGTATTATTCCTGTCTGGCATACCGCAACTCACTGTTTTTTGCCCCGCAATACACACTCAAACCGCAACACTTTTATGACCGAACAGCATACTTTATCCCGCAAATATTGGAGATAAAGCGGCGATATTGTGCGGTGAACGGGCGTCGCCTGCGATCGAGGACGGATGCCGGGCGAACGTCCCTTCGTGCGGTTCGGGCGCGGACGAAAGTGGACAGAGGCGTGTTGCGGCGGGCGTGAGGCGGGCGGAATATTACCGGTGCTCAGGGGCAGTGTGGCTGTCCTTCAAAGAGAGGGTGACGTCCACAAGACGGGAGATGGCGCGGGCTGTCTTTTCCGCATTGCCGAACGCCGTGAGACGGAAGTAGCCCTCCCCTCTTTTGCCGAATCCGACGCCGGGCGTACCCACCACCGCCGCTTTTTCCAGCAGCAGATCGAAGTACTCCCACGACGTCATGCCCTTGGGACACTGCATCCACACATACGGCGAATTGACGCCGCCCGTGTGCCATATGTGCGCGGCGGTGAGAGCGTCGTGCATGATGCGGGCGTTGGTCATATAGTACTCCACGTTCTTGCGGTTCTCATACTCCCCTTGCTTGCCGAGAGAGGCGGCTGCCGCGCGCTGCACTACATAGCTCGCGCCGTTGAACTTGGTGGTCTGCCGTCTCAGCCACATCCTGTTGAGCGTGCCGGATGCGATCCCGAAGGGGACGACCGTCCAGCCGCAACGCATGCCCGTGAATCCCGCGCTTTTTGAGAAGGAGCAAAACTCCACCGCACACTCTTTCGCGCCCTCGATCTCATACACGGACGTGGGCAGGGAACGGTCGCTGACGAAGGCTTCATACGCCGCGTCGAAGAAGATGACCGCACCCGTGGCGAGCGCGTAATCCACCCACACTTTCAACTCCTCGCGCGTGTACACCGCGCCCGTCGGATTGGACGGCGAACAGAGGTAGATGATGTCGAAACGTCCCTTTGAAGGCGGCATGGGCTTGAACCCGTTGCGTTTGCCGCCCGGTGCGAAATACACCCTGTTGCCCGCCATCACGTTGACATCTCGATAGGCGGGATAGACGGGATCGGGGAGCAGGACACTGCACCGCCCGAAAAGTTCGGGCATATTGCCGAGGTCGCTCTTCGCGCCGTCCCCGACGAATATCTCGTCCTCGTGCAAGGTGACGCCCTTTGTCGCATAGTGCCTCACGATCGCCTCCCGCAAAAAGGCGTAGCCCTGTTCCGGGCCGTAGCCGTGAAAGGTATCCTCCGCCGCCATATCGTGCGCCGCCGCCTGCATCTCGCATATGACGGCGGGCGTGAGCGGACGGGTGACATCCCCTATGCCCAGGCTCACCACATCCTCGCGCGGATGCGCCTGCTTAAAAGTCCGCACCTTGGCGGCTATGCCCGCAAAAAGATAACTTTCGTTCAGTTTCGCAAAATTTTCGTTGAATTTCATATCTCGTAATCTCCCTCGAAGTTTATTTCCGCATTTCCCGTCATCGTGATGCCGTCGGCGGTGAAAAGTATGTTGAGCGTCCCGCCGTTAAGCACCACTTCCGCCTCCGCACCCTCGCGCATGATGCCGTTTGCCACCGCAGCAGCCGCCACCGCGCAACTTCCAGTCCCGCAAGCCATGGTCTCGCCGCTGCCCCTCTCCCACACCCGCATCCGGAACTTTGCCGGGGAAAGGATGTTGACGAATTCCGCATTCACCCTTTCGGGGAAAAGGTGGTGAGACTCGATGAGTTTGCCCACCTTGTCAAGCTCCAAAGTCTCCACGTTCTCGTCCGTGAACACGACAAAGTGCGGGTTGCCCATGGAGACAGCAGTCCCCACCCAAGTCTGCCCGTAGGCGCGGACGGGGACATCCCGCCACACTCTCCCGAACGGAGTCTCGGCGGGAGAATAGCCCCCGGGCAGAAAACTCTCGTCCAAGGGTATGTCTTTTGCCTCGAATACAGCTCTGCCCATATCCACGCGCGCACCCGTGCAAATCCCGCCATCGACGATGAGAGAGAGGTGTTTCACCCCGCTCGCCGTCTCCACCGAGATGTCCGTCGCTCCCGCAGTGAGTCCCTTCTCGTAGGCATATTTTCCCACGCAGCGTATGGCGTTGCCGCACATCTTCCCCTCGCTGCCGTCCGCGTTGAACATGCGCATCCTGACATCCGCACATCCGCTCGGCAGGATGAGCACCACCCCGTCGCCGCCCACTCCGAAGTGGCGGTCGCTTATGGCGGGGACAGCCCTAATCACATCCGCGCCGCGCATAGCCGCCTCGCGCAAAGTGAGGTCGAAATAGACATAATCGTTGCCGCAGCCGTTCATTTTTACGAATCGCATACCCTTCTCCTTTCAGACGCCGCTCGCTCCGTAGTTGGAAAGCACTCTCGCGGACGGATCTTTCACGCCGCGCAGCCCATCCCACTCGCGGTTGGGCATCCAGAAATCCGCGATGCTCGCCGCCGTGCGCGGATAATATTTCTCGAATATCTCGCGGTAAAGCAGGCTCTCCTTGGTGAAGGGACGGGCGTGGGAATAGCGCGCCCTTCTCCTCTCGTATTCCTCATCCGTGAACCTGCTCTCGGCATAGTCGCGGATGATGCCCACCATGGAGTGTCCCACCGCGTCCGAGAACGCCGCCTTCTCCCTCCAAAGGATGTTTTCGGGCAAAAGATCGCCCTCGAACGCCTTGCGCAGGAGATACTTCCCCTTGCCGTACACATTCATTTTGATCGCGGGATCCAGCCGCATGACGTACTTCACGAAGTCGAGGTCGCCGAAGGGCACCCGCGCTTCCATACCGTGTACGGAGATGCACCTGTCCGCACGCAGGACATCGTACATATAAAGCTCCCGCACCCGCTTTTCCGCCTCCTGCCCGAATGCGGCGGGAGTGGGCGCGAAATCCGTGTACTTATATCCGAAAAGTTCGTCCGACACCTCTCCCGTGAGCAGGACTTTGATGTCTGTGTGTTCGCGGATGTACTTGCACACCAGATACATCCCCACACTCGCGCGGACGGTGGTGATGTCGAAAGTGCCGAGAGCCGCCACCACGTCCTCCAATGACGAGAGCACGTCGTTGCGGTCGATGATCACCTCCGTGTGATCCGCCCCGATGTGCTCAGCCACCTGCGCTGCATATTTGAGGTCGATGGCATCCGTGTCCATCCCGATAGCAAACGTCCTCACGGGCTTTTGCAGGATACGCGCCGCCACCGCGCAGACGATGCTGCTGTCCAGCCCGCCCGAAAGCAGAAAACCAACGGGCGCGTCCGCGTCCAGCCTTTTAGCGATGCCCGCGACCAGTTTCTCGCGTATGTTGCGCGTCGCGGTCTCGATGTCGTCTCTCACCCTCTCTCCGGGGAAGGCGGGATCGGCGTAACGCACGAATTCCCCGTCCGCATAATAGCACCCCGGAGGGAACGCCCGCACTTCGTCCGCGATGTCCGTGAGGTTCTTCGCCTCGGAGGCAAAGACTATGCGCCCGCTCTCCGAGTAGCCGTAAAAGAGAGGTCGGATGCCGATGGGATCGCGCGCGGCGACGAAACCGCCCCTCTCCGCATCGTAAATGACCATGGCGAACTCCGCATCCAGCCTCCCGAACATTTCCGTGCCGTACTCCCTGTAAAGAGGGAGGATAAGCTCGCAGTCGCTGTCGCTTGAAAAGGTGTAACCCTTCCCTTCAAGCTCTCTTTTGATCTTGCGGAAGCCATAAAGCTCCCCGTTGCAGACGGCGCAGTTCCCGTCCATAAAGAAGGGCTGCATCCCCTCCTCGGTGAGTCCCATGATAGCCAGCCGCTGGAAGCCGACGATGCCTCCGCCGAACTTTACCACGCGCTGCATATCCGGACCCCTGGACGCCGTCTTTGCAAACGCTCTTTCAAACTCCTCATCGGGCATATCCTGCCCTGTGTAAACCATTATCGTACACATCTTTTCACTCCTGTCAGACCGACTCACGCAGCGCGCTCTTTTTTCCGGTCTCTTTCAAATCTCCGTTTTATCGCGCAATATTCATAGTTTAACTTTCTGTTCTGTCATTTTCGGCGATCCCGCAATTTCGGTCTTTTGCATTCTTTGCTCTTTCCGCCGCCGCGCGGACGAACGCCGCAAAGAGGGGGTGCGCCTTGTTGGGACGTGACTTGAACTCCGGGTGATACTGCACGCCGACAAAGAACTTGCACCCTTTGACGCTCACCGCCTCCACCAGCCTGCCGTCCGGGGAAAGCCCTTCGAGCCGCAGCCCCTTCCTCTCCAAAACATCGCGGTATTCGTTGTTGAACTCATAACGGTGGCGGTGTCTTTCGCGCACGCTCTCCGCGCCGTATATCTCCCGCAGCATGCCGTCACTCTTCAATACGCACTCATACGCGCCCAGCCGCATGGTCCCGCCCTTGGGGATGTCGCCGTGCTGGTCGGGCATGAGGTCGATGACCTTGCTCCCCGTCTCCGAGAATTCCCCGGAACACGCGTCCGCCATGCCGCAGACGTCCCGCGCGAACTCTATCACCGCCGTCTGCATCCCGAGGCATATGCCGAGATAGGGGATGTCATGTTCGCGGGCGTAACGTGCCGCGGCGATCTTGCCTTCCACGCCCCTCTCCCCGAAACCTCCGGGGACGAGGATGCCGTCCGCATCCGCAAACAGCCTTGCCGCGCTCTCCTCCGTGACGTCCTCCGCCTCGATCCACTCTATCTCCACACGCGCTCCGTTCTCGAACCCGCCGTGACGCAACGCCTCCGCAACGGAAAGGTAGGCGTCACGCATCTTCACATATTTGCCGACGAGCGCGATCTTCACCCTTCTCGACGCAGATGTCGCACGCCCCAGCATCTCCCGCCACTCCGCAAGATCGGGGGCAGGCGCGGTGAGTCCGAGTTCCCGCACCGCCACCGCGGAAAAATCGCTCCTCTCCAACATCAAAGGGGCTTCGTATATGCAGGGGACGGTGAGATTCTCGATGATGCAGTCGGGCTTGACGTCGCAGAACAAAGCGATCTTGCTGCGCGCGCCCTCGTCAAGGGGCATCTCCTGCCTGGTCACGATGATGTCGGGAGAAATGCCCATCTGTCTCAACTCCTTGACGGAATGCTGGGTGGGTTTGGTCTTTTGCTCCCCCGACGAGGCGATGTACGGCACGAGTGTGACGTGGATGTACAGACAATTCTCTCTGCCCGCCTCCCTGCCTATCTGCCTCACCGCCTCCAAAAAAGGCTGGCTCTCGATGTCGCCGATGGTGCCGCCGATCTCCGTCAACACGATGTCCGCGCCCGTCTTTCTGCCCACGGCGTAGATGTAGTCCTTGATCGCACCCGTGACGTGAGGGATGATCTGCACCGTCTCGCCGAGATATTCTCCCCTGCGCTCGCGGCTCAGCACCTCCCAATACACCTTGCCCGTAGTGAGATTGGAAAACCTGTTCAGATCCTCGTCTATGAACCGCTCGTAATGACCGAGGTCAAGGTCGGTCTCCGCGCCGTCCTCGGTGACGAACACCTCGCCGTGCTGACAGGGGTTCATCGTGCCGGGATCGACATTGATGTAGGGATCGAGCTTCTGCGCCGCCACCTTGAAACCGCGCGCCTTCAACAGCCTGCCGAGGGACGCGGTGACTATGCCCTTGCCCAGCCCGGACACCACTCCTCCCGTCACAAAAACGTACTTCGTCATACCATTCTCCTTTGCGGCACCTCATCGCCGCCATTACCTTGAAAAAACGAGATACGCACTTTATCGGTAATTTTTCACCGATAAAGTGCGCCTTTGCACTTCTTAATGTCACTCACATACGTTTCGTATGCGTTCGGGCGCGTCCTGAAACACTCGGACTGCGTCAACCACCTTGCCAATATGTAAACTATTGCCTGCGGTGCTTTCCTTGTCCGAGCGTCTCAGCCCGTACCCGCTCCGCATCCGCCACGTATGCTCGCGCCATTTTGTTTTTTTCTTATTGTGCTGCCGTTATGTTCCGCGCCTATGCGGTGGCGGTCACTCCCACTCTATGGTGGCGGGAGGTTTGCCCGTGATGTCGTAGACCACTCTTCCCGCGCCTTCTATCTCGTCCACGATGCGCTTTGCCGCGCGATCCAGCACGGGATATGGCACACGGACGTACTCACAAGTCATGAAGTCGGATGTGCGCACCGCGCGCAGGGCGACGACGTAGCCGTACGCTCTGAAATCTCCGACCACTCCCACGCTGCGCACCGAGGTCAGCACGGCGAAGTACTGATCCGCTCTCACACCGCCCTTTTGCATCTCTTCACGGAAGATGATGTCCGCGTCGCGCAGGATGTCGAGCTTCTCCTTCGTCACTTCGCCGAGACATCTCACCGCAAGACCGGGACCGGGGAAGGGCTGGCGTCCCACTATGCTCTCGGGCAGACCGAGCTTGCGTCCGAGGGCGCGCACTTCGTCTTTGAAAAGCCCCCTCAACGGCTCCACTATGCCGACAAATCTACTCTCTTTGGGGAGTCCTCCCACGTTGTGATGGCTCTTTATGTTCGCGCCGCCTATCGCGCCGCTCTCTATGACGTCGGGATAGATGGTGCCCTGCGCGAGGAAACACCCTTCATATCCCGCGCTCTCCTCCTCAAACACTCTCACAAACTCCTCGCCTATGATCTTGCGCTTTTGTTCGGGTTCGGTGACGCCAGCGAGCTTTGAAAGGAATCTCTCCTCCGCATCCACGCAGACAAGGCGCAGCGATCTCCCGCCGAATGCGGCTCTGATCTCCTCTCCCTCATTCTTGCGCATCATGCCGTGATCCACGAATATGCAGGTGAGACGGTCGGGGACGGCGCGTTCTATGAGTGCCGCCGCCACGGCGGAATCCACCCCTCCCGAAAGCCCCAGCACGACTTCACGTCCGCCCACTTGCTCGCGTATCCTAGCCACTTCGTTCTCGATGTAGGCGTCCATGGTGTAATCCCCCTTCGCGCCGCACACATTGTAGAGGAAGTTGCGGATCATGCGTTTGCCGCCGCGGGTGCGCTCCACTTCGGGGTGGAATTGCACGCCGTATAGTTTCTTTTCCTCACAGGCGATCGCGGCTGCGGGGCAATCCGCCGTCACCGCCGTCACGCTAAAGCCCTCCGGCACGCGGGACACGTAGTCCGTATGGCTCATCAGCGTGCGCATGGGGCTGCGCACTCCCCCGAACAGCACGCAGGGACGGGTGACTGTCACCTCTGTCGTGCCGTATTCGGACACCGTGCAAGGTTTCACCTCGCCGCCCAGCACCGCGCTCATCATCTGCATCCCGTAGCATATCCCCAAGACGGGTATGCCGAGACGGAAAAGCTCCGGATCGGCTTTCACGGCGTCCTCGGCGTACACGCTGAACGGACCGCCCGTGAGTATGATGCCGATGGGGGAAAGTGCGCGCACTTCCTCCGCGGACGTAGAGCCGGGGAGTATGACGGAATGCACTTTCAGCCCGCGCACGCAACGCGCGATGAGTTCCTTATACTGCCCGCCGAAATCAAGCACCAATACCGTTTGAAGTTCCTTTTCTCTCATAGCCTTTGATTATATCCTTTGCCACCGCATAACGCGTGAGTCTGTTGTCCATTGCCGTCTTTTCTATAAAGCGGTGCGCCGCCTGTTCCGTCATTTTACGTCTCTCGACAAGCAGACATTTCGCTCTTCCCACCGCCTGCGCCTCGACCACCTTGCGCCTTAGTCCCGCATTCTCCCTCAGCACCGCGCCGTATGCCGCGCGGATGGCTGTGAGCTGCCCGAAAAACAATTCGCACGCACCCTCGTCCTCAGGAGAGGGCATCACGCATACGCCGCCCGCCGTCAGCTTGTCAAGGAGCATGCCGGGAAGGAGTCGGACGGGGACGAACACCACCGTCGCATCCGACACCGCCGCACATTTCAGGGCGAATGCCACTCCCCTGCCGTCCTCGCTCTGCACCACGACTGCGAAGTCCGCTCCGCCCCGCTCCAACACTCCGAGACACTCCTCCTCCGAAGAGGGGGTGAGGACCGTTCCGACCTTCCCAAGCAGCCGGTTCAGACGTTCGCATTTCGCGTCGGAGACCAGAACGGTAGTGTACATATCTCGCCTTTCAAAAAAAATATGCCGCCATATTAAAACCGCACCGCCCGCAAAGTCAAGAAAATTTTTCCGCTTTTTTCAAAAAAATCTCCCTCGCCCGCACTCTCAAAAAAATCGCGCTTTTTCGCAAAAAAACATTTGACGGATCGCCCTATCGTAATATAAACTTTTCCGTGTCACCTCCTCTCGCGGGAGGTCTTTTTCATTCCCCGCCCCTCACCCGCAATATCCCGCACCCCACCGCGCGTCACCCCGCTCCGCGCCCCCCGTTTTATTCGCTATCCCTTTTGAGGGAAAAAAACAAAAGGCAGCCGTCTATACTGTCTTGGCGACCTTGCTTTAACGGGAGATCATGCCCAATGGAAATGATGCGATGCAATACGGTCTGTCTGCTACGAGTTTTATAATATTTGCAAAGGCATTCAACGTGTGTTATAATTAATTTATGGAAGATAAGAAAGTTTTTAATTTAAGCAATGCCATAAAATACGAACAATCTGACGGAAAAGACAGGGTGTTTATCAGTTATCAGAGCAATTCTTTTGAATTTGTACTAAAACTTTCGGATTATCTCGAAAGCAACGGCGTAAAAACATGGTATGCACCGAGAAACATAAAATTCGGCAGCATGTGGCCCGCCAAGCTGTGCGAAGCGATTAAAAATTGCAAAGTATTGCTCCTGCTTTACACGCAGGAAGCCGACAGAAGCAAGCATGTAATGCGAGAAGTTCAGCTTGCAGACGATTTCATGAAGCCGATTCTTTGGCTTAAACTCGACAACAGCAATCCGTCAAAAACACTGAAATATTTTCTTTCGTTGATCCAGTCTCTTGAATGGGACGGTGACAAAGACAGAATATTTAGTCTTCTGTTGAAAATACTCCAAAAAGACAAGATAGATGTTTCATTTCTTAGTAGTATAAAGGACGTCAATACCAGAAATTCCACAAAAGACATTGCAGTAAATCAATGGTCCAAGGGCATTTATGCGTTTCCCGATGCAAACCAGGCGGGAGAATGCGTCGCAAGAGTGTATTTTGCGATGGCTAAAGAAAATCCTGATTCCACGTTGCTACTACCTACGGGAAGAAGCGCGAAAAGTGTGTTCTACGGTATGATACGCGTCGCAAACGAATATGACGGCTGCCCTTTCGGAGACGCCCATATCATGAACGATACAGAGACGTTCGGTGTCGCTCCGACACATGCTACCAGCAGAATAAAGACAATAAACGATTATCTGATAAATCCGCTCAACGGCATGGGAAAAGGACCTTCCGAAGACAGGCTGAATTATTTTTACGGAATAGATGCCGACGATATCGATACTGACGAAAAAGCACGCATGACTCTTGAAAAATATCCTCCTTCTGCTTACGGCATTTCTGTTTCTCCGTTCTGCGAAATAATAGGATACGACATAGGATCGCACGACGAAAGCATAGTGAACGACGGTCCACAACTCATTAAGGTCAACGATGAGACAAAGGACTATATTGACAGAAAGCAGAAATCCAACAGCATCTACACCGTGGGCATGGGCACGGCACTTAAAAGCAAATTGCTTATGGTACTTGCTTTTGACAAGGAAAAATGCAGCGCGATCGAGAGGTTGTTGAAGGAAGACATTGATGCCAATGCTCCTATAACATTGTTGCGAAAGCACCCCAATGCCTTCCTCATTCTTACCAACGACATCGTTGAAAAAATAGGAATAGAGAAATACGCAGTCATGGATCTTTCTCCCGAGGAGGCAGCAAAATGTATTCTTCGGTAAAAGGGATAATCCTCGATTTTGACGGCACGATCTTCAGGCTGTTTACAGATGCATACGACCTAGGCAGGACAGCTCAAACCTTGCATGCCCTGCTTGAAAAATACGGAATAGATTTTTCGCCCGAAAGAGATGCATTTGAATCGTTTTACACGGTAGTTTCTTCCGATAAGGACGAAAATGTAAAAAAAGAAATTTTACAACAAGTAGACAGTATTGTTACTACGGCAGAGATCGAAGCACTTTCTTCGGGAATATTGGTCAAAGGATTCGACTATTTTCTGAAAGAAGCTAAAAAGCATGGGAAAATACTCGCTATCGTATCCAACAATTCCGAAAAATGCATAAACACTTTTTTGTCAGAGCGCAAAATTGAGAAAATGCCGGTGCTCGGTAGAATAGGCACTCACCCTGAATTGATGAAACCGCACGCCTATCTTCTTGAGACGATGTGTGCAAACCTCGGCCTAGCTAAAGACGAAGTCATTTTTGTAGGAGACAATCCGAGAGATTACCAATGCGCTGAGAATTTCGGTTGTAAATTCATAGCTCTTACACCTACCGAAAGGAAGAAAAACAGATTCGTGAAAGCAGCACCGAGAGTCCAATTTGTAGAAGATTTTTACGGTTTAAGCAAATTGATTTTCAACTGAATTGTTTGACACCCCTTTTTGAGGGAAAACATGAAAAGACACCGAGGAATCGGTGTCTTTTCATTGGTACCCTGTTGAGGAAAAAAACAGAAAAGGCAACACAGATGTGCTACCTTTTTTGTTTGGTAGCCTTTTTGAGGGAAGACATGAAAAGACACCGAGGAATCGGTGTCTTTTCATTGGTACCTCTGTCGAGGGAAGAAACAAAAAAGCAACACTGTTTGTGCTGCCTTTTTGTTTGGTACCCCTGTTGAGGGAAGACATGAAAAGACACCGAAAAATCGGTGTCTTTTCATTGGTACCCTCATGGGGAATCGAACCCCAGATTCCGCCGTGAGAGGGCGACGTCTTAACCGCTTGACCATGAGGGCGTACCGCGTTTGCCTAGTGATAATAGCATAAAAAGCGAATGCACGCAAGCGGTTTGCGTGCATTTTTGCGATTGCGTGAAAATTTTTTTGCAGATCGGCGGGGTGCGGCGTTGCAGCACTCCCCCGCGCCGCCGCTCATTCACTGCCCGCCGCCGCGTGCCACGAAGATACGCGCGGAGGGGCAGCGCGCGCACGCGCGCACGACTTAATCCTTTTCTACGATCTGATAGCCGCCCTTGTCCAGCAGCCACCAAGCGTCGTCCATGAGCTGGTAGTCATACTTGATGACATCCGTCTCTTCCTCGCTCCTGCCGTCTCTTTCCGCCACCATCTTGCGGAACTCGACCAGCCCGTCGAAGGTGGCGAGATTGCCGTGGCGGCGCACGCTGTAATTCTTGCCGTTGGAGAACTTGACCTTGCCTGCGGGAGTGGTGACCGTCTCGGTGAGGATGCGCTCCTTGTCGGCGGGGACCATCCCTTTGCTGATCATAAAGGAATTCCAACGCTGATGTTCGTGTATGGCGAGATTGGTGCGCAGCGACTTCTTGAAATCCAGGTCGTAATGCACCACCTTCTTGCCCTCCACTTCCACGTTGTAGGTGGCGACATCGGGCATATCCCCTTTGGCGTAGCGGGCGAGATACTCCTCCTCGGTGATGGCGCGCCCCTTGCCCTCTCCCTTTTTCACGTAATCCAGCCCTATGAGATTGAGCTTGGAACGCAGGCTGAGACAGCAATAGAGGCTGGACTCCCTCTCCAGCTGGGAGCGTTGGACGTGCCAGCTGCGGTCGGACTCCTCGCGGGAGCGTGCCACCTCCTCTTCGGTGACCTTCTTATCCTTGGAGGAAGTGACCAACCACTCAAGGTCATATATCTCGTTGCGCAATTTCGCCATGCGGTAGACGCTGTCGCCGATGATCTCGTCGATGTTGTAGACGCACTCCTTCTCATTGCCTATCGCATAGCAATTCTTCTCCGTAAGCACGGAAAGCCCCTTATGGCTCTTGCGCGTCTTAACGAACACAACAAGGTTTTTAACTTCCCATTCTTTGCGTTTATCTATCAGTTTCTGCGCAAAGTCGATGTTTTCGAGGTCGCTCCCGAAGGCGATCACGGCGAAGTTCACGGAGCGGGGATTGGCACACAACACATTGTGCAAAGTCTCGTAAAACTTCACGTCGTTGATGTCCAGCCTGTGGTAGCTCTCCTGCGCGGGCAGCGAGGGAAGGGGCAGATATCTGTCCGGATCGTAGGTGTCCCTCTCCTGCTTGTAACGGTAGTAGGAGTGATTGAGGTTCTTGTTGTTCTCGGCGGGATCTTTGTCGAAGATGTGGTAGCTGACCTTTTTAAGTTCCGTCTTGCCCTCCCTCTCCCAAAGGAATTGGTTGTTGGCGACGGAAGTGAGGAAGATCTGCCTGTTGGTCTTGCCGAACCCCATCATCACCACGTTGATGTCCACCCCCGCCTTGACAAAGGAAGTGGCGTAGTCGATCTGCTCCCCGTTCATGAAACGGGTGAAGGGGTAACGCTCTATGAAATCTATTGCCACCTTCTGATATTTGTTGACATAGCGGATGCAGCCGTGTCCGCGCTCCATGATGTCGTAGTAAGTGGTCTCATATTGCGGATCGCCGAACACATAGACGCTCAGCCGCCCGAAAAGCCCCTCCCGCACGGCGGCATCCTGAGTGTCAATTAGACGCACGAACTCGCGGCAGAGGGCGATATTGCTCTCCTCGTCCCCGGTGTTGATGACGACCACGCATCCGCGTCCCTTCTTCGCCACGGCGTCCACTATCTTCTCCGTCTGTTTATAAAGCTCGCGCGTGCATATGTAATTCACTTTGTCGCAATACAGCTTGTCGCCCTCCGCGGAGGAAAAGTTGCCCACCAACGCGCCCACGCGCTCCTTGTCCGAGAGATAGAGAGTCTCGTTGTCGCCGCCCGTCCCGAAGATGTACAGCCTGTCCTTGGACGTGAAGGCGAGACGCAGGGACTGCGCAAAGAGCCACAGCCTCTGCCCCGTGAGGGAAAGTGTGAACAGCAAAGCGTTGAGTGCGACAAGGAAGAAGCAATAGTATACGGTCGCCGCAAAGAAGGTGTTTGCCCCCATGAGCAGCGTGATGCTTGAGGTGGAATATTTCAACACCACAAGGTTGACCACTTGATGGATGGCATCGAAAAACGCGTCCAGAAACTCGCTGCCCGCATACATATGCCCCGCGCAGAAGAGAGGGATGGCGGTGAAATACACTATTGCGAATTTGCCCTTCTTGAACCCTCTGAGGAACGCGATCCTGTCGGGACGCTTCTTCACGATGACGTTGACGGCGACATACCCCACTTCCAGCGTAAGCAGCGCAAAGCATATCGCGGTCACGACATAAACAGCAGTCATGTTACCTCCCTGCGGCAGACCTCGGCAACAATGCCGACACTCTCCCCCGCAACATTATATTAAAGAAATTATAACACGAAGCACGCCGCAACACAAGCCGCCGACAAAAATAGCCAAAGCAGCCACTCGTCCGCGATCTTTTACGCCCGCCCGCGGAGCGTACGGGGAACTTCGGACGCGCTTGCTCAAAGTTCGCGTCGTGCTCGGAGAATATAAAACGGGCTGACGTCCTCTGACAGGGGAGTTAGCCCCCCCTCCTTCCCTTCGGGCTTTCCTCCCCCGTGCCGATTGAACTTCTCTCCTCGCATCTTGCGGGACTAACGATACATCTCTACAAAAGTTTATCTCTCGCACTCACATAACTAAGCGGATAACTGCACTCACTGAATACCCGGCACGGGCGGAGGAATTCGGCACTCGCGCACAAGTGCTACCACTACTTAGGTGTACATCTGCGCTCGGCACTCAGATAGTCGCCGCCCTGCGGCTCCGGTTCCGTCTCCGAAAAAGAGACGTCGTGCTCAGGCGCGCCCGCACAGAATGTGCGTTGAACCGTCTCCGAAAAAGTGTACATCGTACTCAAAGACGCCCGCTCTGGCTGCTTGTCACTAAACGCGCCATTTGGATGAACTGCGCGAAAAAGCCCCTTCCGCAAAAGGGAGCGTACTTCTCGTACGTGACCGCATTGCGGAAGGGGCGTTGACGCAGTATCACGCGAAATAGTGCCCTCGGGACTGAGGGTGATATTTCAGCGTCAGACAAGGAAAAGCCCCGTCGGGAGGCGGAGCGTACATAATCGTACGTGAGCATCCACGACGGGGGCTTTGACGCAGTATCACGCGAAATAGCACCCTCAGCAAAGCCCCCGGAGAGTTCCGGGGGCTTAGATCCGAGAGAATCCCACGATGCCGTGTGGTGCCATTTGTAAACCTGCATGTGCAGGGTGGGTAAACGGCTGCCGACACGCTCTGCCTTCCCCTAGACGAGGGGGCTTGACATCATGTGCACGGACGCGCCATCCCGTATAGATCGCTGTGGTTCAAAATCGAGCACCATCACGAACACAGCAGGAATCTCTTCCGTGCTTAGATTGTAGCACATTTCTTCGCATTATGCAAGTGGGGAATTTTTCCCTTGTCTGAACCCGCTGTTTTCCGCTATCTAACCGTGCGGATATTCCTTAAACGGACTCTTGTCTCTCACGTTCTCTCTCCTCTGCGCGGCTTTTGGCGCATTCTGCCGCCGACATGATTTTGTAATTTAACCGACATTTGGGCAAGATTTGTTTATTGAAAGCACGCGCGTGCGGGTATATGATTAAATTGCGAATAACTTTCGTGCCATTCGAACGGTTGTGATGCGGAGATCCCGCGTCTCCCCCGTTCGGGATAAGGAGGATCTATGAGACACAAACTACGTTTTGCGACAGTCATCCCTGCCGCGCTCCTCATCCTGGCGTTCGTGTTCACCCTGGCATTCGCATGCTCCGGGCTGACCGCAGACGCCGCCCAACAGCAAGTGACGCACGCGACCGAGCAGGCGTCGATAGTGTTCGGGCAGATGAGCGACATCCACTACTTCCCCGCGGAATATTGCTACTCCGCGACCGCCGAGGACTACTATAACAGCGACTTCTATCACTCCACCACGGGGGATACCAAGCTGGTCATAGAGAGCGGTGACATCCTTGACGCGCACGTCGATGCCATGCTCGCCGAGGCAGGCGAGGGCAAGGCTCCCCACTTCCTGTTCGCAACGGGCGACCTCTCCAAGAACGGCGAACACGCCGCCCTCATCGACGTCGCAAACAAGCTGCGCTACTTGCAGAACGAGATGCGCAAGAACGATGGCTATGAGAACTTCCAGGTCTTTGTCGTCCAGGGCAACCACGATCTGTACAACGGCTCGGGCAGACTGTATGACGAGAACGGCAAGGAGTATCAAGCCGAAGTGGTGACCTCCGCGCAGTTCGCGCTCATCTTCGCGGGACTCGGCTATCCCGATATGACGCTTATTGAGCTTGATGACATCTACCCCGTCGGGTATTGGAGTTCGTCCTATACGGCGGGTTATGTCAGTTCCGAAACCGCCCAAAATGTCAAGATCACCTACTTCAACGAGCATCTTCAGAATATGGCGGACAACGGCTTCAACTATGACGACTACACCGCCCTCTTCAACGGCGGCGAGACCGTCAATGCACTGAGCTATTATGTCGAGTTCACGGACGAGGCGAATTCCGACTACGCATTCTTCGTGCTGGACGGCACCGACCGCGAGATGACGGAGGACACCACCCTCGTCAGAGTGAACTCGCAGGAATACGACATCGTTCAAGCCGAACTTGACAAGATCACGGCAAATTACAATGCGGCAAACGGCGAGGAGGCGGAACTTGCGCGCTTCTACGTCGAGCAGACGGACGGCAGCATCTCCCAAGAGCCTGCCACCGCGGCAGAGATAGATGCCGCATTCGCGGCGGGCAAAGCCGTCTACGCCAACACCGGATACGACCATCTCACGGGCGGCAGACTCACCGAGGAGCTGCTTGACTGGATGCGTGAAAAGACCGCGCAGAACCCCGACAGGACTTATGTCGCGGCTTATCACTTCAATGTTCTCCCCCACTTCGAGCAGGAGGACGACATCCTGAAGGACTTCGTGTTCTACAACTGGGAATACATCGCCAAGGAATTCCTCAAAATGGGCGTGCGCTACGGCATATCCGGACATATGCACGCCAGCGACATCGCCTACTACCACGATGCGGCAGGCAGGACATTCTATGACATCGAGACCGGCTCTTCCGTCAGCTATGCCTCTCCCCGCCGCTATATGACCATAACCCGCTATGATCTAGGCGAGGACGGAACGGGCGAAGGGTTCGAGTCCTCCCTGCACATCCTCGACTCCTTCGAGGGCATGAATTCCTCCGAGACCTACGCCGACTACAACGAGTACATCACCGACCACATCTACGGCGACCTCGTCGGACGCATCGTGGATCACTTCATCACCATGCGCACCATAGAGGATCTCGGTCTGTCCGAGATAGTACCCGACGGCTTCGTCAGCCTTGTGGACTACCTCATCGACGAGATAGCGCATAACCTCTACCCCGATCCCGATGGCTACCCCGGCTTCGAGAATGTAGCCAATGACGAAAAGCCCACTGACCTCATGGACTACATCAAGAAAGGGGCGGCACAGGAACTCATCGGCATGAAATTCGGCGCGGAAGGCAACGAACTCACCCTTGCGCAGATCTTCTCCTTCATCATGATGGCGCACGCGGCGGGCGTGGAACCCACCACTGCCGAAGTGTTCGGCTCCGAACTTCCCGAGATCGTGGGAGAAGCGTCCGAAACGCTCGATCCCCTCGATCCCGTGTGGCGCGCGAGATACATCGCCGCGCTCAGAGACTTTGCAGCAAAGTGCGACAGCGGACAGCTGGCGAAGGATCTTTTCGGCATACTGCTGGACACCCTGTACTATGACGAAGATTCCATCCTCAAAACACTGCTCTCCCACGAGTTCTCCCTCTCCGGACGCTTGAACGAGTTTCTTGCGAACGTGCTCGTCTCTTTCCTGAACAATCCGGATTTCACGGCACTCAAACAGCTGCTCGGCTTGCTTAAGATAGACCTCGATCCGGAGATTTTGGCTGCCATAGAGGAAGCGATGGCTGCCTCCGATAACACGGCGACGGGCACGATCACCATCGATCGTTTCGTTCTCTCGGAGGTGCTCGACGCACTCTGGCCCATAACCAAGAATCTGGTGGGGAGCCTGCTGGGCATTCAGCTTGCCGGCAACTCCATATTCGATGCCGTGGACGGGCTCTTGGACTCCTATCTCACGGACAGCTTCTATGTGGGACTGAGCGGCATCGCGAAGAACATCGTCATCGCCTATGCGACGGATGACGAGATCGACCTTGCGGACAAGAACGATCCCACCGCGGTGACGGTGCTCACTCCTCATCCCGGCTACGCGGACGGCTATGACGTCAAACTCACCTATGTGAGCGACATGCCCGCGGACGACGAGTACAACGCGCCCACGCAGGACAACGGCAGACTGCCCTCTCACCTCACGGCGAACTTCCTGCCCTCGGATGAGGACGGCGCGAAATTCACCATCTCCTTCTACACGGCGGAAGAGATCGGCGCGGAAGTCACCCTCACGGACGCCAACGGCAACCCCGTGACGATAAATCTCACCGAGGAAGAGCTGAACGCGAGCGCGGACAAAGACTACCGCACCGTGAGCGAGACCTCGGAGGACGGCACCGTAACCCTCAAGGGCGGCACGTATGCGCAATATATTCCCCTCATCGACCTCGGGCTTCTCACCATCTCCCACACCGAGACGGAATGGGAGGATGCGGACGGCAACGTGTACCCCTACACCTATCAGGACCGTGACAACGCTCCAGCAAACAGCGTGGTGTACCGCAACCGCTGGACGGTGACCTTTGAGGGACTCAACTACAACGAGACCTACACCTATGCGGTGCGCGGAGTCTACGGCGGCAAGGTCTTCGACCTCGCGGAGTACACCGGCAACGACAGCTTCACCTTCACCACCCCCTCCTCTGCCGAGGTCCCGGCGCAGGACTTCGACTTCATCGCCATTGCCGACATGCAGGGCATGATACAGTCCATGTACGAGGATTCCGCATCGGCGATAGAGGCGATCATGGCGAATGCGGGCGGCTACGACTTCGTGCTGAACGCGGGCGACATGGCGGACAACGGCGACAACTTCTCGCAATGGGGCTGGGCGCTCAACGAGAATCTCGACTTCTTTGCCAACACCTCCACCTTCAACACGGCGGGCAACCACGAGGACGGCGGCGGCAAGCTGGACGACTTCTACAACTACGGCGCGATGGCACCGGAGCAGGACAGTGACAGCGGTCTCTACTACTCCTTCGACTACGCCACGGCGCACGTCATCGTGCTCAACACCAATGACGCAGACGCAACAAACGGGCTTTCTGACACACAATTTGAATGGTTAAAGGCTGATTTGGAAGCAAACAAGGACGCCAAGTGGATCTTCGTGCTCATGCACAAGAGCCTGTATTCCGGCGGCTCTCACTCCTACGACGCGGACGTCGTGGCGATGCGCGCACAGCTCCTGCCCGTGTTCTACGAATACGGCGTGGATCTCGTGCTTGCGGGACACGACCACACCTACACGGTGACCGCGTGCCTGGACGGCGAAGGCAATCCCGTCAAGCGTGCGTCCTACAACAACGGGACCATCTCCATGAATGCGGACGGCAGCGGCGTGATGTACGTCACCCTCGGCACCATAGGCACCAAGTTCTATGACTATGTGTCCAACTCCGCGATAGAGGACAAATTCTCCGCCGAGAACAGCATCCTCGCCACCCTCACCGCGCAGACCTTTGCCAAGATCTCCGTCAAAGGCGACACCCTCACCTACACAGGCTATTCCGTGAACGACGACGGCACCGTCTCGGTCATCTACAACGAACCCGCGGACGATCTGTTGCTGGTCAAGATCCTCGTCCCCATCGCGGGCGTGATCCTGATCGCGGGCATAGTCGTCACCGTGGTGCTTGTGAAGAAGAACAAGGCGAAAAAAGCGGCGGCGGAATGAGAAAGAAAAGGTAAAATCCGACATTCGGTGCGCGAGTGATTATTGACATACACTTTCAAGTGTATGAAAATATAAGTGAACGGACCGAATGTCGGGAAAACGACATCAAAAAGAGAGAAACGGGCGGTCCGCCGCTCGTTTCGCTTTTGTCAGGACGCACCGCCCTTCCGTGACGGCGGGATATGGAGGAAATGATGGGAAAAGGCATAGTCAAGTACCGCTACGTCATTCTTGCAGTCTTTATTGCTCTCATTGCAGTCTCTGCGGCGTTTCTGCCCACGATGATCAATAAGGTCAATTACGACCTCACTTCCTACCTTCCCGACGACTACGAGACGAGCAAGGGCTACGCATTCCTCTCCGAGACCTTCAACATCCACGGCGACGTGGAGATAGGCGTGACGGCGACACACGAGGAGATCGCGCAGGCGGCGGATGAGATCCTCAAACTCGAAGGCGTCACCAATGCGGTATGGGCGCAATATATGGAGATGCTGCTCGACTTCGGCATCTACTCCGCAAACGACGCCGAGTTCACGGAAATGTACAACATCTTCACGGACGCGCTCGCAAAGGGTGCCGCCACCGTGACCGAGGACGGCGCGATCGAATACGCGGACGGCGCGGAGTGCAACTGGGCGCTGCTCATCACCATGAAATATCCCCCCTCCTCGCAGGAAGCCATAAAGGTGTTCGGCGAGATAGAGAGCATCCTCAAAAACGTCGCGGGGGAAGGCAACTACGCCATGAGCGGCATGACGGAGCAGGCAAACGCCCTATATGAGACGGTGTTCGACGAGCTGTGGATCTATCTCATCGCCGCGGGCATAGTCGTCCTCGTCATCCTCGCGCTCACCACCAACTCGCTGATGGAGCCGCTCATACTCATCCTCACGCTCGCGGTCTCCATCATCATCAACCTGGGCACCAACGCCATATTCCCCTCCACGTCCATGATCACATTCGCGGTGACGGCGATATTGCAGCTGGGGCTGAGCATGGACTACGCCATCTTCCTGCTGCACCAATACCGCGACGAACTGCGCACCGTATGCGATCCCAAACAAGCCCTTGCCGCCGCCATACCCAAATCCGCAAAAGCGGTGGCGTCCAGCGCGCTGACCACGGTGGTGGGCTTCCTCGCGCTCATGTGCATGCAGTTCGAGATAGGCACCGACCTGGGGCTTTCGCTTGCAAAGGGCATCATATGCTCTCTCGTCACCGTCATACTCCTCCAGCCCTGCCTCATGCTCATGCTGGACAAGGCGAGAGTCAAGACGCAGCACAAGTGCCTTGACTTTCATTTCCGCGCGCCCATCAAGCGCAGCATACGCGACCGCGGCTGGGTGTCGCTGGTGTTCGCGGTGCTGTTCATCCCGGCACTCATAGGCTCTCTCACCCTCTCCTACACCTATGTCCGATTCATGCCGGAGCCGGACACATCAAGCTATACGGAAGATCAGCTGTGGAACTACTCCACCGCAAAAGAACTGGGCAACCAGGTGATGATCATCGTCCCCAACGAGCGCGTGGACAAGGACGGGAAATCCCTCCTCGACGAGAACGGCGACCACGTCTATTACATAGCGGAAAACTACGAGTTCGTGAAAAAGCTGAACGAACTCGGCGCGGAGACGGTGACGCTTGACGGCGAAAGCGTAGAAAAACTCTCCTACAAGCTCGGCATGTACGTCATGATCCCGGAAGGCTCGACGATAACATACGAACTTTTGGGCAACAGCATTTCCCTGACATTGGAGCAGGTTTTTGACCTCGTGAACGATATATTCCCCATTGTTGAAAGCATCAACTTCGATGATCTTACCACCCTCTCACAGGAGAAACTCGATGCTCTGTTTGCGGAGACAGGCAAGATAATTTCGGATGACGCGACTTTCACCCTGGGCGGACTGACCTTTACTTTCGCAGAAATCAAAGCCATTGCCGGCAAGCTCATACCCGTGCTGACAGAGATCGGCGATGACGACATCATGGATCACGCAAACGCGATCGTGAACGCGATCAATGAAGTGCGTCCCGACATCACTCTTCGCGATCTTATCACATTGTACAACGAACTGAGCGGGATGGAGACCGGAGATATGCAAAGCCAGATGGCGATGTTCCAAAGTTACGTAAACGGGGGGTATACGATGTATACCGTGGGGATAAACCCCGCGATCGACTTCGAAAGCCAGACCAGCTTCGACATCCTCAACGAGGTGAAAGCGGTGGCGGAGGAGATCTTCGCCGACACTGGGATGACCTGCTATTTCACGGGTTATACACAGGGCGCGCACGACTTCGCGGCAGTCACTCCCGGCGACTACAACATGGTGACAGCCATCTCCATCGTCGCCATACTTGTCATACTCATCTTCACCATCGGCGGCATAAAGTTCCCCGTGCTGCTCGTCGCGCTCATAGAGTTCGGCATCTGGATCAACCTCATCATGCAATATATCTTCACGGGCGGGACGATCAACTTCATGTCCTACCTCGTCATCACGGCGGTGCAGCTGGGCGCGACGGTGGACTACGCCATCCTCATCACCACCAAGTTCCGCGCGCTAAGAAAACGCTTCGAGCCCAGACAAGCCGCCTATCTTGCCACCACGGGTTCGGTGATGTCCGTGCTCACATCCGCCCTCATCATGGCGGGAGCGTGTTTCAGCATCTTTGCGGTGTCCTCCAACCTCGTCATACAGGAGATGACCTTCCTCATCGCGCGCGGCGCGCTCATCAGTGCCATCCTCGTCATATTCGTCCTGCCCGCTCTGCTCTCCTTTGCGGACAAACCGACGGGCGGCGAGCTGCACATCCCGCGCACACCCAGGCTGCGCCCCTTCTCCGCCAAACGCCGAAAGAAATACATCCCCGCCCTCTCCGAGAGCGACGAGAGCGCGCACCCCACACAAAATTGATATACCCCGACACCCCCGCACGGGGGTGTTGTTTTAATGACTATTCGGCGAAGTGTGCGGCGTATTTGCGCACGACGCACACTTTTTCGGAGACGGTCTAACGCGCACTTATTCGGAGAAGTTTAACGTACACTTTGAGAGAGCGTGCTTGAACACGACGAGACCTATTTAAAGAAAGATTAACGCGCACTCCGAGCGAGAGTTACTTGAACACGACGCACACTCTTTCGGAGATGTTATAACGCACACTTATTCGAAGAAGTTTAACGTACACTTTGAGAGAGCGTGCCTGAGCACGACCTCTCTCTTTCGGAGACGGAACCGGAGCCGCAGGGCGGCGACTATCTGAGTGCCGAGCGCAGATGTACACTTATGCAGTGGTAGCACTCGTGCGCGAGTGCCGAATTCCTCCGCCCGTGCCGGGTTTTCGGTGAGTGCAGTTATCCGCTTAGTTATGTGAGTGCGAGAAATAAAATCTTGTAGAGATGTGAAGTTAGTCCCGCAAGATGCGAGGAGTGGACTCCAATCGGCACGGGGGAGGAAAGCCCGAAGGGAAGGAGGGGGTTTCTAACTCCCCTGTCAGAGGACAAGACTTTATCCCGTAGGGGAGGTGGGGGACAATAACTCCCCTGTCTGAGAACGTCAGCTCTTTTTACACTCTCCGAGTACGACGCGAACTTAAAGCGGGCATGCCTGAATACGACAAAAGCCCCCGTCCGAAGTCGGGGGCTTTGACAAAGCAGGTCGCCAAATGACGCCGTCAGTAGTTGTTTCTGGGCGTATAGCGCGTGTGTAAGAGTTCGTGTGCGAGGTGAGAATTAGGCTTGCCCAGGAACTCCTCGTAAAGCTGTTTGACGACGGGGTTGTCGTGGGATTTGCGCAGCTTCATCTTCTTGTCGGTGTCGTAGATGGCTTTTGCGCGGAGGGCGGGGACGTCGGTGTTGTTGCGGACAAACGCGCTCTTGATGGGCTGACCGCCGCCATTGACACAACCGCCGGGGCAGGACATGATCTCGATGAAATGGTAGTCCGCCTTGCCCGCACGCACCTTTTCCATAAGCTCGCGCGCATTCCCAAGCCCGCTTGCCACCGCGACTTTGACCACGGTGCCGTTGATGTCATAGGTCGCCTCTTTGATGCCCTTGGTGCCTCTGACCTCTTTGAAGTCCACGGAAGGAGCTTCCTTGCCCGCGACGATCTCATAGACGGTGCGGAGCGCGGCTTCCATGACGCCGCCCGTCGCGCCGAAGATGAGTCCCGCGCCGGTGGACATGCCGAGAGGCGCGTCAAACTGTTCGTCGGGAAGATCGCGGAACATTATGCCGCAACGGCGGATGAGCTTGGCAAGCTCGCGGGTGGTGATGGCGATGTCGATGTCGGGGACGCCCGCCGCATTCTCGTAAGGTCTGCCCTTCTCGAACTTCTTTGCCGTGCAAGGCATGACGGAAACCACCACGATGTCCTCCGCCGCCCAGCCCATCTTCTCGGCGTAATAGGTCTTGACGATCGCGCCGAACATCTGCTGGGGGGACTTGCAGGTGGAGAGATTTCCCAAAAGATCCGGGAAATTGTGTTCGCAGAACTTGATCCACGCAGGCGAACAGCTGGTGATCATGGGCAGTCTGCCGCCGTGCTGCAATCTGCCGAGGAATTCGGTGCCCTCTTCCATTATGGTGAGGTCCGCGCCGAAATCGACGTCGAACACGTTGGCGAAGCCCATCCTGCGCAGAGCGGCGACCATCTTGCCCTCGACATTGGTGCCGATGGGATAGTCAAACTCCTCGCCCAGCCCCACTCTGACGGAGGGAGCGACGCCGACCACGACGTGTTTGGTGGAGTCGGCGAGCGCGGCGAGGACATCGTCTATCTCCTCGCGCTCGGTGAGCGCGCCCACGGGACAGACGGCTATGCATTGTCCGCAGCCCACGCACGGGACTTCGGAGAGCGGCTTCTCGAAAGCGCAGCCGATGTGGGTGTCGAACCCTCTCGCATTCGCGCCGATGACGGAGACGGACTGATATTTCGCGCACGCCGCCACGCACCTGCGGCAAAGCACGCATTTGTTGTTGTCGCGCACTATGCAGGAGGACGAGGAGTCGATGACGTACTTGTTGGTCACGCCCTTATACTTGTGTCCGTCGCAGCCGAGTTCCAGAGAAAGACGCTGCAGCTCGCAGTTGTTGTTGCGCGCGCAGCTCAGGCAATCTTGGTTGTGGTCGGAGAGGATGAGTTCCACGGTGGTCTTTCTGCTCTGCATGACCTTGGGTGTGTTGGTGAACACTTCCATCCCCTCGCTCACGGGATATACGCAGGCGGCGACGAGGCTTCTCGCGCCCTTGACCTCACACACGCACACGCGGCACGCGCCGATGGCGTTGATGTCTTTGAGATAGCACAGAGTGGGGATGCGCACTCCCGCCTCTTTCGCCGCTTCGAGGATGGTGGAACCCGCCTCGACGCTGACGGAGATATTGTTTATTTTCAGATTGACTTTTGCCATAGACTCTCTCCTTTACTCCTTGACGATGGCACCGAAACGGCAGGTCTCCATACACACGCCGCACTTGATGCACTTGGACGGATCGATGACGAACTTGGACTTGATCTCGCCCGAGATCGCGCCCACGGGACACTTCCTCGCGCACGCGGAGCAGCCTTTGCAGTCGTCCGTGATGGTGTAACGCGCCAGCCCTTTGCACACGTGGCAGGGGCATCTCTTCTCCACGACGTGCGCGACATACTCGTCTCTGAAATAGCGCAGGGTGGAAAGCACGGGGTTGGGAGCGGTCTGCCCCAGCCCGCACAGGGAGTTCGCCTTGATGTAGTAGCACAGCTGCTCCATATCGTCGAGGTCCTGCAAAGTCGCCTGACCGGACGTGATCTTATCAAGATATTCCAGCAGTCTGCGGTTGCCGATGCGACAGGGCGTGCATTTGCCGCAGCTCTCGTCCACGGTGAATTCGAGGAAGAACTTGGCGATGTCCACCATGCAGTTGTCCTCGTCCATGACGATCATGCCGCCCGATCCCATCATTGAGCCGATGGAGATGAGGTTGTCGTAGTCGATGGGGATGTCAAAGTGTTCCGCGGGGATGCAGCCGCCGGAAGGACCGCCCGTCTGCGCCGCCTTGAAATGCTTGCCGTTGGGGATGCCGCCGCCGATGTCCTCGATGACCTCGCGGAGAGTGGTGCCCATCGGGATCTCGACAAGTCCCGTATTCGTGATCTTGCCGCCCAGCGCGAACACCTTGGTGCCCTTGGACTTCTCAGTGCCCATGGACGCGAACCAATCCGCACCTTTCAGGATGATCTGACAGACATTCGCGTAGGTCTCGACGTTGTTGAGGATGGTGGGCTTGCCGAAAAGACCTTTCACCGCGGGGAAGGGAGGACGGGGACGAGGCTCGCCGCGGTTGCCCTCGATGGAGGTCATGAGCGCGGTCTCCTCGCCGCACACGAACGCACCCGCACCGAGACGGATCTCCAGGTCGAAGTCAAAGCCAGTGTCCAGGATGTTTTTGCCCAGCAGCCCGTATTCCTTGGCTTGATCCAGAGCTATGCGCAGACGCTGCACCGCGATGGGATACTCCGCCCTGACGTAGATGTAGCCCTGATGCGCGCCGATGGCGTAACCCGCGATCGCCATTGCTTCCAGCACGGCGTGAGGATCGCCTTCGAGGATGGAGCGGTCCATGAACGCGCCGGGATCGCCCTCGTCCGCATTGCAGCACACGTACTTGACGGGACCGGGGCTGTTTGCCGCGAACTGCCATTTGAGACCGGTGGGGAAACCGCCGCCCCCTCTGCCCCTCAGCCCGGACGCCTTGATGATGTCGATGACTTCCTGAGGTTTCAGCTCGGTGAGGCACTTGATGAGAGCCTGATAGCCGTCCTCGGCGATGTACTCGTCGATCTCCTCGGGGTTGATGACGCCGCAGTTGCGCAGAGCGACGCGCGTCTGTTTCTTATAGAAATTGGTCTCGGAGAGAGCCTTGACGACGTGTTCGTCGGATTTTTCCTTGTAAAGCAGCCTTTGCACCAGCCTGCCTTTGACGAGATGTTCGTCCACTATCTCGGCGACGTCCTCCACCTTCATGCCGCTGTAAAACGCGCCTTCCGGGTAGACTATGACGATGGGACCGACCGCGCACAGACCGAAACAGCCCGTGCCGACGACGGAGACGTCGTTTTCGAGTCCGCGCTCCTTGATGAGCGTCTCAAACTCCCTCTTGATGGCGGCACTGTTGTTGGAATGGCATCCCGTACCGCCGCAGACCAAAACGTGACTTCTGACCATATTCTCTCCTTACTTGCGTTCTTCGCCTATCAGATATTCCGTGCAGACGTTGCCGTTGACGATGTGGTTGGCAACGATCTTTCTCACCTTGTCGGGATCGACATGGACGTAGGTGACGGGATCTTCGCCGGGGATGTGGACTTCCACGATGGGTTCCAGCGCGCACATGCCCATGCAGCCCGTGCGCGTCACTTTGACGTTCCTGAGCTGACGGGACGCCACGTCGTCCACGAAAGCGTTGAACACCGGTCTCGCTCCCGCCGAAATGCCGCAGGTCGCCATGCCGACGACGATGCGGATCTCCTGTTCCGCGTCCTTGTTGTCGCGCAGATTGATCTGCCCTTTCATCTTGTCGCGGATAGCCTTGATGTCGGCTATACTTTTCATAATCTCTCTCCTCCGATATCCATCAAATTTTCTTTTATCATATCTCTGACGAACACGAGCACGTCGGGTTCGGAGATGTCCACTCCGTCCAGCTCCGCTTTCAGCTCGCGCGTGTCAAATTCGAAACATCCCTTTTCCGTCCCTATTTCGAAACGGAAATCGGACTTGCACCCGCCCCCTATCAGGGTGACCACGGTGTCGGCGAGGTCTCCGAGAGGCGCGCGGTCGATGTGATCAAGCTCAAAGGTGGCTCGCACCGTAGTGCCCTTCCCCTTCTCGGACTCGATGCGGAAGGTGCCTCCCGCCATCTCCGCCGCCATCTTGAAAAGGGGGATGCCCATGCCCACTTTGCGCGTAGTGCGCGTGGTGGTGAAAGGGTCCGTCACTCTTTTCAGGAACTCGGCATCCATGCCGCAGCCGTCGTCGGCTATCTCGATGGTCAGCAGCCCGCGCTCCGCTCTCACCGAGATGCACACCAGAGTCGCACCCGCCTTGACGGAATTTTCGGCTATGTCGAGTATGTTGAGCGCGAGTTCTCTCACCTTTCGCCTCCGCGTAGCCATGCGACCAACGCCGCCGCGCTGCGTTCGGGAAGGTCGATCTCCCCTCGCACAGAGATGTCGTCTAGGGTGTGAGCGTCGCTGTCCACCAACACTCTCCTCCCGCGCGACCATTCCGCCACGGTCTCCTCCGACGCCCTCGAAGAAAGTTCCACCGCGGGATACTCCGCAGGCACCGCGCCGAGGATGTTCAGCATGCTGTTCGCGTCGCGGTCGATGTGCGCCGGGACGGCTGCACCGCCCATGGAGAAGGCAAGTTCCCTCACATCGTCGCAGGAGATCGCCGCACTGTCCAGCAGCATGCGCTCCTCACGTCCGATCACGTTGTCGTCCTCGTCGAAGTAGAGCTGTTCTCCGAAAAGGTCCGCCCTGTTCCTCCTCTCCGAGACGGGGATGCGGGAGAAGAAGGCTTCCAATCCCTCATAACTCCCGAAGAGACAGAGAAGGTGGATGTCCTCCCTCGTCTGCACCTCGACTGCGGGTACGACGGTCACACCGAATTCCTCCCCCGCCCTCAGCGCGAGAGGGACGTGCCCTATAGCGTTGTGATCGGCGATCGCCACGAGATCCAGCCCCGACAAAGCCGCCTGCCCCACGATAGTGACCGGCGTCATCTCCTCCTCCGCGCAGGGTGAGAGCGCGGAATGAATGTGCAGATCGTAGCGATATTTCATACCATCCTGCCCGAAAACGGGTTTTATGCGCCGTTTTCGGATGTCAGACCTCGTTTATTGCTCTTTCAGTTCAGATGCCTGCTCAGTTCCACCGCAGCCTCGTAGACCGTGAGCGGGGTGATGAGCAGGTTCACTTCGTTCTGTGCCGCGCGCTCCGCGAGTGCGGCATCGGGTTCCGTCCCCTCGCACAGCACCACGGCGGCGCAGTCCGTGAGAGAGGCTACGGCGCAGACGTTGACGTTGCTCATCACCGTGAACCACGCACAGTCCGCGGGGGCTTTGCCCATCACGTTGCTGAGGAAGTCGCCGCAATAGCCTGAGAGCACTTCCCGCTCTCCGTCGCCGAGCACCGCTATCCTCGCGCCGAGTATGTCCGCCAGCCTGCCTACCGTCATTTTTTGCTCAGATTCTCCGCCTGTCTGCGCACGCACACGCTGTCGCGCGGGATGACTCCGCCCACCAGATCCTCCGCGAACGCAGTACAGCTGGGCGCGCCGCAAAGCCCGCAGTCCACCATGGGAAGGGTTTTCAGGATCTCCTCCTTCTCCATGAGTTTGCCGAGCGCGGCGAGCCTGTTCTCGTCCAGCTTGAACACGTCTTTGAGGCGGGGGTTCTGCTCCCACATGAACCATTCGGGAGATTTGCCCAGCGACTCTATCGTGTTGAGTTCCTTTTTGAGTTTGCGGGTGAGGTAATGCACGCGGGAGCGGGCGACAAACGGGTTCTCCACATTCATCACGCCGCCGACGCAGCCGCTCACGCAGGCATTGAGTTCGATGAACTCGATGTCCCTGAGACCTCCGTCCTCCAATGCTTCCAGGATCTTGACACACTGTTCCACGCCGTCCGCGGCGATGGTCTTGATGCCCTTGGTCGCATTCGCCTCTCCCCTGCTGATGCCCCAGCTCAACCCGTTCGCGCTCATGCGGCAGAGGGGCTTGATCTCGGTGAGCTTCTCCATGGCGGGGACGACGCGCATATACGCGTCCGCCACGGACAGCACGCGGTCCACATACGGCCTTTCCACTCCAAGCCCCATTTTCAGTGCGAACACCTTGGCGGGACAGGGGGAGATGAAGTAGATGCCGATGTCCTCCGCCGGCACTCCCTTCTCTATGGCGCGTTCTCTTGCGAGCTTTGCCGCGACGTCCACTGGCGCGAGCGTGGAAAGGAGATTCTCCGACAAATCGTGATATTTCATCAGGATGAGTTCGAGTATAGCGGGGCAAGCCGTGGAGATGACGGGCGCGGGGATGCTCCCCTCGCTCATTATCCTGCGCGTGACGTCCGTGACGTACTCGGCGGCTTCTCCCACCTCGCAAACGTCGTCGAACCCAACCGCGAGCAGCCCGTTGAGAACGGTGTCGATGTCCTCGAGATTGTTGAACTGTCCGTAGAAAGAGGGCGCGACAAGCGCGATCTTATATTTGAAATCCGCAAGTGTATCCCAGCTGTCGTGGGAGGGTTTCTTCGCCTGATAGCGGCAAAGGCGGATGCACTCGCCGCAGCCTATGCACCTCTCGTAAGCGACGCTGGCTTTGCCGCCGCGCACGCGGATAGCCTCCGTGGGACAGCGTTTCATGCACGTCACGCATCCCCGACACTTGTCGGGGTCCAGCATGACGGTGTGCAATGCCTTCTCGTCAAGGACGCACTTGATCTGCGACTTTTTCGCCATATGCCGTTCGTCCTCCTTCTCAGTTGAAACGTATCGTCATTCTGACGGTGGTGCCCACTCCGACCTCGCTCTCTATGGAGAACTCGTCGGTGTACTTCTTCATGTTCGGCAGTCCCATGCCCGCGCCGAAGCCTAAGGCGCGGATGTTTTCGGGGGCGGTGGACCAGCCGGGAGTCATGGCAAGCTCCACATCCGGGATGCCCTTGCCCTTGTCCGCCAGCACTATCTCTATACGGTCGAGATAGATGTCCGCAGTCGCCACTCCTCCGCCCGCGTGAATGACCATGTTGATCTCGCCCTCGTACATGGCGATGGCGACACGCCTTATGTCGGCGGAGGGGATGCCCAGCTTTTTGAGAGTGCTTTTCACCTCTTCGGACGCCGATCCCGCCGACGCGAAATTGTTGCCGCTGACGGCAAATTCCAGACGGATGCGATCCTCACCCATCAGGCAGACAGTCCCGCGGCGTAGAGCCGTCCCGCCGCCTCGTAGGTGCTCATATCCGTGGAGATGAACACTATGTCGTAGTTTTCGGCGAGCTTGATCATGTCCTCATCGGGCTTTTTGCCGCAGACGAACACGATGCAGCCGATGTCCACCATCACCGCCGTGCGCACAACCTGCGGATTGACCAGCCCCGTGATGAGCAGTCCCTGGTCACGGACGTATGCCAGCACGTCGCTCATCATATCGAAGGCACACGCAGAGGCGACGTCGTTGTCTGCCGCGCCGAGCGAGCAAAGTATGCTGCCCTCCACGACGGAAGCGATTTCCTTGATTTTCATAGTCCACTCCATGCACGAGCTAAGCTCGATGATTTTCAGTCGCGGTATTTGGCGAGGATGCCGGGGACTTCCTGCGGGGTGAGCTTGCCGTAGACGTCGTCGCCCACGGTCATGACGGGCGCAAGCCCGCAGCAGCCTATGCAGCGCGTGGAGCAGAGGGAGAACTTCCCGTCCGACGTCGTCGCGCCGTCCGAAAGCCCCAGCTCCGCCGCGATCTTGTTGAACACGTCGCCGGAACCTTTCACGTAACACGCCGTACCCATGCAGACGGCAACGGCATGTTCGCCCTTTGGATTGAGAGAAAACTGACTGTAAAAAGTCGCCACTCCGAACACGTCCTCCAAGGACGCGCCCAGCTCTTCGGCGACGATCTTCTGCACTTCGATGGGAAGATAACCGTATATCTCCTGCGCTGCTTGCAGGGCGGGCATCATGCTGCCCGGCATATCCTTGATGGTACGAAGTTCCGCACGCAGTTTGGCTTCCTGTGCGGCGGTGCCTTTGAATGCCACGGTGGTCAATTTGATCTTGGACATATTTCCTCCGAAAACAACGTGAGCGACGCTTCCGCGCCGACGGGATTTATTGTAACACAGAGGAAAAAATATTGCAATGGTAATAATTGACAAATTGAACTTAAATAAATGAGCATAAAACGCGCACGCACTACGCGTGCGTGTACTGCCGTTTAACATCGAACCGGAGAGTAGTAAAACTCCCTCGCACACTTTTTCGGAGACGATTAACGCACACTTTGATAGAGCGTGTTTGAGAACGACGTCTCTCATTCGGAGACGGAACTACGCGCCGCAAAGCCAAACTTTCACCGCGGGCGTCTTGCGCCCGCGCTTGAAAGTCGCG
>CALVQW010000005.1 GCA_944358385.1 uncultured Clostridia bacterium | reverse complement strand
CGGCTCGTCAATAATAAGGATCGGGTTTGTTTTGGCGATGATGTCGATAGGTTTGCGGGAGCGGAACTCGTCCAGCTCCATATAAATGCGCCGTGCGTCCTTGCCCTTTGCATTGAACGCCTGCATGTTGATGATCATCACATTGATGGAACTGTCGGAGGCAAAGCGATCAATTTCAGTCAGCTGCGAGGAGTTATAGATAAAAAAGCGGATCTTCTTGCCGTATTCCTCGGCAAAATGCTCCTGCGTCACCTGAAAGGACTTGTACACTCCCTCCCTGATCGCTACGCTCGGGACAACGACAATGAACTTGCTCCATCCGTAGTGCTTGTTCAGCTCGTACATGGTCTTGATGTAAGTGTACGTCTTGCCCACGCCCGTTTCCATCTCGATAGTGAGGTTATACCTGCACGATTTAGACCCTTCCAACCTTTCGGATGGCTTGAGTTGGTTCGCCCGCTGCACCTTTTGCAGATTGCTCAAAATAACCTTATCCGAGAGCCCGGGAACGATCGGTTCATTGCGCCAACCGGTGAAGTCCTCCTCGTCCGTGATGGACATCTGATAGTCAATGCCCCTGTCTATCATATAAGTAGGCGTGAGATACGGCTGCCCCGCGAACACATCCACCACGGCTTTCGCCGCGTCCGCCTGGAATTTTTGATGTTTGAATTGAAGTTTTAACATAATGTGCCCCTCAAATCACTCTTACACGCTTGGTAATATCATCCGCGTCTTCCGGCATATAGATCTTGAAGATCTCATACATGTTGATCTTTGCAGGGCTGTCGACAAAACCGCTGTCGCGGAAGACAGTGCGCAACGGCTTGCGCTCCGCAATTTTCCTGACAACGCTTTCGGGGATGTTCTCGTCAAAGCAGGCGACCAGGTCTCCGTCATTGTAGACATGCACCGTGCACCCGTCGAGCTGCTCGGACTTGTACGGCATGGACAGCGGAACTCCCCAGTCTATAAGACAGCCGAACAAAAGGTCGAGGTCGGTGCGGTCGTCCTTGATGTTGGAGATCATATCCAACAGATCTGCCTGCTTGTAATCGTCTGCGGCATAGTAGACGTCCTTCATATTGCTGTCGGCGAGCTTCAAAACGCGGAAGCCGATGTCGAGGTTTTGCGGCGACAACCCGTTTTCCGCCTTGATTTTTTCGCCCGCGCGGCGGATACGCTCTTTTGCAAGTTCAGTCAGGAGGTGGGGGCGATGCAACTCATCGAGTACAGTTGCTGCATTCTCTGCCACCCTTTTGGCGTTAGCAAAAGAGCTGTTAAGCATCGAATCAATTGATTCAGGTAATTGTACAAGGATATACTTGTGAGAACCGCCTTCTACATTAGAGCGCATAACTGCTTCAGCAGTTGTACCAGAACCACTAAAAAAGTCCAATACTATATCATTGTCAGACAAGCCAAATCCTAATAAAAATTTTATTAGCTCAACTGGCTTGGGATTGGAAAAAACATCTTTCTTAAAGTATTCATATACATCACTTGCACCGGTACTTGTCGTCCCTTGATCCGAAATTACAGTTTCCGTTGTAAAGATACTACGAGGCGTTTTTCCCAATGGCATTCGTTGCTTAAATTGAACTGACCACTTATCACCGTTCTTAACAATTCTCACTTCTCCGGCTTTCACGTCTTCATCAAAACGAGACTTTGAACGCAACCAGCTGATTGCATTGCCGTCCTCATCATACTCTAACACTGTCCCATCGGGGCAAGTTATAGGATAGTACTGCTTACCAGATTTTCTCTTAAAAGTATCCCAGAAAAATCTTCCTTTGTCATCTTTTTCTTTATATCTCTTAATATAATCTTCTGAATAAGATTCATAAAATTCTCCAAGTAGGGAAATATTTTTTGCGTAGGTTAGTATATATTCATGCTCAATAGCAATGTGAGTGGAGTCATTTCCGCCGCCTTTTTTGTTTTGCCAAATAAGTTGCGCAACAAAATTGGAATTTCCAAACACCTCATCACAAATGTTCTTGAGATTCTTTACTTCACTATCGTCAATAGAGATGAATACCACTCCGTTATCCGTAAGTAAATTTTTACAAAGATGTAACCGCGAATAGATCATGCTGCACCAATCGGAATGGAAACGTCCGTTGGAATCGGTATTTTTGAAAAGGCGGTTATCCTCCTCATCATACATCCCCATCTGCTCGTTTTCCGCTTTTTGAGAGTGCATGAAATCGTCGGCGTAGATGAAGTCGTTGCCCGTATTATAGGGCGGGTCGATATAGATCATCTTCACCTTGCCCATATAGCTTTCCTGCAGCAACTTGAGCACCTCCAGGTTGTCGCCTTCAATGTAAAGGTTTTCGGTGGTGTCCCAGTCCTTGCTCTCCTCGGGGCAGGGGCGCAGCGTCTTACGGATGGGCTTGTTCGCCTCCACAATAGAAGCCTTTTTTCCCACCCATGTAAACTCATAGCGCTCGCCCCCCTCTACCACGTCGGGAGCCAGCATCTGTCGTAGCATTTCAAAGTTAATGCCGCGTTTAAGGTTACCGCTTTCGTCCCGCATTTCGGTCACACAGTTCGGGAACAGTGCCGCGATCTTGTCAATGTTCTTCTCTGTCATATCCGCCGTTTCAAATTTCATCTTGTCCATTTTATATTTTCTCCTCGCTTATTGCCGTAAAAATATTACCTGATGGAAACTGCTCATCAGTCCCCATGGAAATAAAAAACAAATCTTTTTGGTTATATAAATGCACAATATGCGTATCAAGCAAATTCATGATTAGCTCGACCCATGTGTTTAGTTCGGTGCCTACTACTTGATATGTAGAATTCATATTTTTATCGTCTTTAAAGACTGAATCTTCATGCAGAATTTTACCGCATTTTTTATAAATAATGATAAATTGCTCTTTAGTAAGGTACGATAACGATTTATCATTCCATCTAAATTTATCATTAGGTGAAACATCAATTGGGCGAGGATAAAAATTAGGGTGAATACATTCAATATCCCGCAAAATCAATCGTGCATTCCACATGCCTTCAATATTGTTTAACTTTTCGCGATAAACATCCACATCAGATATAAGTGCGGAAAACGCTACCAATTCCAATATTTTCCTGATTTGCAAAGCACAAAATTCGATGTTTGTACTCATATATGTTGTGTAACATCGATTGGTTCTGATATCTTTTATTGCTTTGATTCTCCATTTTATAATTTGCATATTCCGCAAATAACGTCTCAAAAGCTGCGTTTGCCTATCAAGAACTTCACTCATATCATATTAAGCTCCTTTCTTAACTTCTTTAATTCCGCATTCATCTCCATTCTGCGGTTGAGCTGTTTTTCCTTGTGCAGTTTGCTTTCAAGTGCGGCGATCTGCTTCTCGATCTGCCGGCGCTCCTCGTCACGCTTGACGGAGTCTTGCAGGCTTTCGTTATTATCCGATTGCAGTCTCTCGCCCGCGATCTGCCTGACAAGGTTTTCATACACAGCGTCTATGTCAAGCCCGTCGATGACGAACCGCAAGTCGCTGTCACTCATCCACTCTGTGTGGTAGTATCTCTTGACTTTGACGGCATTGCCGCTTGCCGCGGGCGCTTCCTTATAGCCTATCCACGCCTGTGCTCTGCCGCCGCAAGTCAGGACGAAAAGCAGGTGATATGGGATCGCTTTGTCGATCTGCCGCAGCACCGTTTCGTCGAGAGAGGGCGCGTTGAGCCGCAATTCGAAGACCTCGACCTCTGTCACCCGTTCCCCCTGAGCGACACGCAAGGTGGACGGAGCCAGCTTGTTGCACCAATATATCGCCTTGATCTGTTCGGCGAACACGCGGCGCAACGAGGCGGGGACGTCCGAGTTGTCGTAAAACTTTTGTTTCGGCACGCGTTTGTTGAACTCTGTCTGTGTGGGAAGACCGAACATCGTGCACCTCTATTTCACGACAATGAAGCATATCAGCTCGAAGTCCTGAATGCCCGTCACTTCCGAAAGCAATGCCGACGTACCGCCGCTCTTGAACAGGCTGTCGATGTCGCTCTCTTCTTTTATGTCGATAATGGAATTGATGGCTTCGGAAAGAAGTTCGGAGACCGCGCCCATATTGCGCCCGTCGTCCGTTTCCTCATTGAATGCTCGGCAAAGTTCCATCACCGGCTCGCTTTTGCCGCGGCACAAAAGGCGCATGGTATCCAGCAGCTTTTTGGGGTTGAGATAATCGCATACGATCTCGCCGTCCTCGCCGATATAGACCATATAGAAGGGGTGGATGCGGTTGCGGTCGTCGATGTTGACGCTGTCGTTGATGTTACGAAGGACGAAGATGACGCCTGCGGGCGCATCTTCCGTTTGCCCGACGACGGTATGCAGACCCTTTGGCGCCGTCTCGATATCGCCGTGCTGTTTCATATATTCCAAAAGGTCGAGGCGGAACTCGTTTAGCCCCAAGTCCATAATGGAGATGCCAGTCGTCATATCTTCGATATCGACGACTTCCTCCTGCAAGCGTTTAAGCTGCGCCCTGCGGTATTCGAGGTCGCCCTTTTCTTCGGCATTGATTAAGTCATCATCGCCCGTGGCGGTGAGGACGGATATCTTCATACGGGTCTCGACGCGGCTCTTTAAGTTGATATACTCGTCGAGGTCCATATCCGGCCAGAAATTGACGAGCTGGATGCACTCATTCTTGCTTCCGATGCGGTCAATACGCCCGAACCGCTGAATGATTCGGACGGGATTCCAATGAATGTCGTAATTTACGCAATAATCGCAATCCTGCAAGTTCTGCCCTTCGGAAATACAGTCGGTGGCAATGAGGATATCGATCTCCGTCGAGCTCCCCGGCAGCAGGATATCTTTCCCTTTGGAGATCGGCGAAAAACAGGTAAGCACCGTATTGAGGTCGGCGCGGAGTTTCGGAATAGTCGTCTTACCCTCTACAACGCCGGTAACTTCCGCCGTATTTAAGCCGAATTTTTCCTTTGCAAATTTACTTACATTCGCATAGAGATAATCGGCAGTATCGGAAAACGCCGTAAAGATGAGAAGTTTACTGTTGTCCGGATTGATGGGATGTTCGATTTTCTTTCGGATCAGGTCGAACAGGGTTTGCAGCTTGGTATCATGCTCCGGCGTGATGTCGGCGATCATAAGGGAAAGCAGCTCCAGATTTTCGGCATCCTTTTCCAGTTCCCGCTTCCACGATACATAATCCATGTCGGCAAGGTCGATTTTGACCTTTTTACCCACCGAAAAGAGGTCTGTATTCTGATCGTCGTAATCGAAGTCCTCGTCATCCGAAATCTCGGTCAAGTTGAGGACGCAGCCGCCCGACTGATAGTTATTGATCGTTTGGATCGTGCCGTCGATCAGCGTTCGGATGCGGTCGACCGTCAAGCGGAACGAATAGACGGAGCTTTCCAAGCGCTTCAAAAGGTTGATGCTCATCAAACGGCGGATGCCTTCTTCACGCCCCTGCTGCGTAAGGCTCGTCCCTTTATGGTGCGTCAAGTCGAGGTACTTTGCGAGCTTTGACGGCATAATGTAGTTGGACGGCGTGTAGATAGAGAGGTTGAGCGACATGAGCAGCGAGTAAATATCGTTGTAATTGATCGCATCGCTCAAATCGGTCAGGCGCGGCCGCAGAGAAATCGGCGAAAGCCGCTCGGGGAACTTGCCGATATCGGACGTGTTATAATATTTTTCAATGTGTTTTCTGGAACGGGCGATCGTTACGCTGTCCAGCAATTCGAAAAAGTCGAAGTCGAGCTTGCGCAGCAATGCCTCCGTCGTCCGTTTTTCGGCAGTCTGATTGCACCATGTGTTGTATGCCTTTTGTGCCTGACGGAAGATCTCGTCTATGCTTTTGGTGGTCGCGAGCTTTTCGTTGATTTGTTTTGCGTCCCCTTCATAGGCAAGCGCAAGCTGATTTTTAAGGTCTATGAACTTGTTGTTGACAGGAGTTGCAGAAAGCATCAAAACTTTCGTGCGCACGCCCGTTCTTATCACTTTGTTCATCAGCCTCAAATATCTGTTCTCTTTCGCCCCCTCGCCGGAGATCTCTCCTCCGTTGCGGAAGTTGTGGCTTTCATCAATTACAACCAGGTCATAATTGCCCCAATTCAGCCGCTCGAGATCAATCCCGTTGGACTTTCCCCGTTCGCGCGAAAGATCGGTGTGATACAGCACATCGTAGCCGAGCCGATCTTCCGCAATCGGATTGTTGACATAGTTGCTTTTGTAGGTGTTCCAGTTCTCGGACAGCTTTTTGGGACACAGCACCAGCACGGATTTGTTTCGATTCTCATAATACTTGATCACCGCAAGCGCGGTGAACGTTTTGCCGAGGCCCACGCTGTCCGCCAAAATGCAGCCGTTGTATTTTTCCAGCTTATTGATGATCGCCAGCGCCGCATCGCGCTGAAAGTCGTACAGCATCCCCCAAATTTTGCTTTCCTTGAAACCATTCGCCTCATTCGGCAATTCGTCTTCGGAGATGTCGTCCAAAAACTCGTGGAAGATGTTGTATAAGGCAAAGAAATAGATATATTCCGGCGCATTCTCCCGATAAGCCGCAGTTATGTTTTCCAGCACAATGTCAGTGACTTCCCTGAGCTTTTTCTTATCGTTCCAAAGCTGGTCGAACATCCTTATGTAATATTGTGAGTTTTCGTGGCTCTCCGTCTTTTGTACAAAATAATAGGCATTATTGCCGCGTTCGCAACCGAGATCCACGGTTGTAAAACCATTGATTGGCATATAAGTGTTTTCATCGACTGTGATGAAACCCATCATCTGTTCCTGTGTCACGTTCGATTTGAAAGTGACTTTCTTTCTGATCCAATCCGCGCACTCCTTCGCAATAGCCTTTTGCGTCAACTCATTGCGGAGCTTCACCTCAAATTCGGTGCCGTACAAGCTGCGCTCTCTGGTAAGGCGAGGAATGTAAAATTCCCGCTGCGCCTTTGGCGTTTTTTCCGTTAAAAAAGTAGGCGAAGTGAAGATAAAACGCAGCTCGTCTATACTCTCCAACTGCTTTTTCAACTCCCGATAGGCATAGATCGAAAAGCATGCGGCAGCTATGGACAGTTTGCTGCCTTTATGAATCTCTACTTGCAAGTCACCTTTTACAGTGTGGTTAATGTTGTCTATGATCTTCATCCTTCAGTCCGCCAAACGACCTCTTCGGCTTTACTCTTGAAGCGCACACATCCGGAATGTCGGCCGTCTATTCGGACGATTAATCCACGAACAAATAAAAAACATTATGTTCATGTATTTTCCCAATCTATGAACAAAAAACATGAAAACATATTTGTATACCGAACCAATCATGAGTAAGTGATGATTTATTTGTGATAGGCTGCAATCAATATCTTGTTTTTAATATTAGTTTTTGCTATAATTTAATTAGGAAAAGTACACTGATTGGGAAAATCAGTGTACTTTTTGCACTTTTAGAGAAGCTTGCCGAGCCTGTTCATCATATCCGCCTTATGCTCCATAAGGGAGTGAGCATAGCGATTGAGGGTTACGGTCGGATTTTTATGTCCTAATATCTCGGACAATGTTTTTACATCCATGCCGCACTCTAAGGCGCGGGTGGCGAAAGTATGCCGCAGAGAGTGAAAGCCTTTGTGCGGGATCTTTAGCTTTTTCAGGAGCAATTCAAAACTTCGCTGGTAGGAACGAACGGAAATGGTACTTCCGTTTGCAGATACCACGGAGGGCGAATCGCTCTTTTTCTTAATGCTTTTGAGTATCGGCAGCAACTGTTTCGGCAGCGGTATCATACGGCGGGATGTGGCGGTTTTGGGCTCGTCGATGATAAGCCCGTTCTTGCTGTCGTGACAGGACTTAGAAACAGTCAAGATGCCTTTCGTAAAGTCTATATCGGTCCATTGCAGGGCGATGAGTTCCCCGATACGCAATCCGCTGTAAAGGCAGAGAATAATGCCATACAGCTTATCTTTCTTCCCGTTCAGAATTGCTTGCTCTATCTGCTTTTGCTCGGCGAGTGTAAAGCATTCCACAGGCTTTTCTTTCAGCTTCGGGCGTTTGAGCTTATCCGCCGTGTATTCTTTCGTCAGCCCCAACAAGTGCGCCGTTTTGAGAGAACTTTGAATAACGGAAATCACGGCATTGACGCTGTTAGCAGATAAGCCTTTCCCCGTTTTTTTATTGCCGCTTTGCAAAAGCTCTGTTATGAACGATTGCAGGACAAGCGGAGACAGATTGTTCAGCTCGATGCCGCCGATTTTGTCTTTAATGTGCTGCTCTACGATGAGCCTGTAACGCTCGTAAGTCCGCACTTTGACGGACGGGTGGATATAATTTTCCAGCCATTGAATAAGCCAGTCTATGTACTTCATGTTTCCTCCAAAACAGGTTATTTTTCTCAAATGGCAGTTAGGCGTGCGCTTGGCTTACATACAAGTCGGCTCGCTACGCTCGCCGAAGCCAAGCGCACGCCCGAACAGGCAAAGCGGGCAAACGGAAATCAAAGGCGGCGACGGCGCGGGCGTTCGTCGCTGACCCGCTTGGCGAATCGCCCGCTTATTCCGTCGCGCCATGCCTTGATTTTTACCGTTATGTTTTTCGCTATGTCACTTTCGGGAGCTTTGCGATCACTTCGGGGCTTACCGTGCCGATATACTCTCCGTCCTCCCAGCACTCGAATTTATCCGAGAGAATGAACTTCTTGTCGTTCTCTCCATAGGGGCAGATGATGTCGTCGTCCATAACGTCCGTCACGAAGTAGCGATACAGTCCTCTGGAATAGACGATTTTTTCGCCCGTCTTTTCCAAATATTTCGTAAGATACCGTATCGCCTGCGGCACTTCGGCGGCGTGGTCTATGGGTTTGAAATCATTCCTCCCGAACCTCTTGCCGAAGAAGTCGTTATGATACGTCGTACGCATCTTCCGTGCTCGCGTATCGAAATCTCGCACTTCCTCATTCCTGCCGGGCAGCGTGCCTTCGGGGATACAGAATATCCCGTGAAAGTGTAGCCGCCGCGTGTCGGGTGCCCTCTCCCATGCGCCTATGTAACGCCAACCCTTGCGCGAGCTGAAATGCTGCAAACACCTGCTCAATGTCTTCCGGAAACTTTCTTCGTCGTGCAGCTTGTCATCGAACGTGAAAGTCACAAAGAAATTGAATTGCTGCTGGTTGATCTTCCGCCACAACCGTACTTTGCGACAGACCATGTTGCGGTGTTTCCGTTCGAGATTTTGTGCTACAAACTCCGCACACTGCTCTTCGCTCCCGAAGTAGGGTGTCATCTCCTTGCGGATAAATTCCTGCCGTTCGTTTGCTTCCATAGCTGCGCTTTTTTGATACAGTTCCTCGAACAGTTCCTTGCGCGTCATACGCCGTTCTTCGAATATCGCATCGGTTTTTCCCCGCTCCGCATGGACGGTGTTATTTCCGTCCGCATTTTCTGCGGGTGCGGTTGCCGATCCCTCGGCTTGTCCCTTGACGGCTATCACTTCTTCGGGAGCCTTACGGCGTTTCTTCGCATAAGGGTTTAGCTCGTAAGGGATCCCGATATAATGTCCTCCGTCCGAATAAACTTTTACTTTGCCATATGGCATGTTTGTATCCTCCTTGAATAAAATGAATTTCTGCTCTTCATTTCTTCCGAGGCGGATGAGAGTTATAACTTCATTTTCACATACGGAATTACGGCAGCCGCTTTGCCACGCGCTATGTTCCGTCCGTATGCCTCACTTGCTTTCATTCATCTTTTCCAAATATTCGTTCATCCGCATTTCCAGAGAAGAAACGAAGAGGCCGTACTCGTCCTCGGTCATGTGTTCTATGTCGGGCTTGCCCACGACAAAGACTTTGATGCCGAGAGGGTTTCTTTTGACCTCTATCTCTTCCAATTACATCACCTCCTTTCAGATAAAATTTGTTTTGTCCGTCCTTGTCTGTTATGGTGCTTTCAGGCGCGCAAAGCATTTGTTTGTCATGCCGCTTCCCTCCTTTTTGATATATTCTCTCGGAGATACTCCAAAAGTTTCTTGTTTTTCATGCGGACATACTCACAGGAGTAATTGAGTTCTTCCGCCGCGGCCTCCTGCGTCAGCCCCATGACGTACAATTCGAAGTAGATCCTGTATAAATCGAGAGGAGCGTCGCGGATGACCTCTGCGTAAGACCTCACGAGATCCGCCGTCTTGTGCGGAAGGACTTGAAAGGCGGCGTCCATCTTCCCCTTGTCCGCATAGTACAGGCGAATGGTTTTCAGTTCGTTTCGGATCTCTTCCGTCGTCATGGCGTTCCTCCCGTTTTTTCTTTCAGTCTGTCATGGTAAGTCGCAAGCTTTTTGCGACTTTCAAGAAAGTTTTATCAGTCAAATAGGAAGACTATTTTCCTATTAGAAAAATTTTTGCTTTATTTTTCTACCATGCCGAACAATCGCTTGAATACACCTTCTGCCTTTCGTCTTCGGGATGTTGGGAGAGCGGCTTTGTCCGTCAAAGGCGCGCGGCAATTTTGAGAAAACCATAAATGAGAAAACACAGACAAAATTCCCTCGCGTCCCTTGCGGGCAGACCTTTGACAGACCGCGCTTCGCTCTCCCGTTTCGGTCGCGCCGAAAGGCAGAAAAGATGTGCCGAAACAATATCCCTTCCGTTGGGATTTTGTACCGGTACGTTGGGAAACGGATGGGAAACACTACACTCCTCGTGCCTGTTCGCCCATGCCGTAAAGGCGTATGCTGTAAGCAAAAAATTCAGGAGGAATAACCACCAATGAAAATAGCGGTCATCTATGCCAGATATTCATCTGACAGCCAGACGGAACAATCCATCGAAGGACAAGTCCGCGTCTGCAAACAGTTCGCGGAAAAGAACGATCTTCTCGTCGTCGATCAGTACATCGACAGGGCGACCACGGGAACAAACGACAACCGGGCGGCATTCCAGCAAATGCTGCGGGACAGCAAAAAAGCTCAATGGGGCGCGGTTATCGTTTACAAATTAGACCGCTTTGCTCGAAACAAGTATGAATCGGTCGTCAATCGCAAAAAGCTCAAAGACAACGGCGTGGAGCTCGTTTCCGCTATGGAGAATATCCCCGACACGCCAGAAGGAAAGCTGTTCCTTGCCGTCATCGAAGGGTTCAACGAATATTTCTCGGAAGACCTGAAACAGAAAGTCAACCGAGGCTTGCGGGAAAGCTGGCTCAAAGGCAACGCTACGGGCGGTCATCCGCCTTTCGGGTATGTCATCAAAGACAAAAAATACGTCATAGACGACACCGAGGCGGAGATTGTGCGCGAGATATTCATGAAATACGCACAGCTTGAGAACATTATGTCGCATAATGCAAACAAAAATACAATGTTTTGTGAAATTTTGTCTTCAATAAAATAACAGAGAATTTGGGAATTATTTCGTGGAATTTTGCAATTTTTTGCAAATTTTGAGGAAATAAACGGAAAAATTGATAATATTCCTTTATCAAATGCTATATCGCTCAAAATCAATTACTCTTTTTCTCATGTATAAACCTCGCCTTATTTTAACATTAGTGACATTAGTTCATTCGCCCCTATCTTTACTTAAACACCGCTTATGCAAGTCTACCAAAACAGAGATTTCATCGGTAACAGAATGATTAGCTGAAATCTCGGCTCTCAATAAGACCTCTTCTGAAATTTTAGAATAATCAAGTATATACCCAACACTAAGCGCATACATTTGAAGAAAAATATGCTTTGCTCTGCCGTTACCCTCACGGAAAGGGTGAATATAATTTAAGGCATCTGATATATGGGCTATTCTAAAAGCAATTGTAGCTAAATCACAGTCGGTCCCGTCACAGTAATTGTTTTCCTTAACCACCTGCACTAACTCATCCATATCGCGACTGATTTCTTCCGGACGTGAAAAATTACTGCCCTCTTTGCTTATCATAACGTCGCGATATGTCCCCGCCCACTCATAGACATCCTGGAACATATAGCGATGTATTTCACGAAAATTTACTTCAAAATTTTCTGCTGTAATAACAAAAGGACGTGATAATAATTCATACGTCCTTTGTTGCGCAAAATCGCTCTCTATTTCTCTAAATACTTTTTCGTCCGTAATTCCGAATCTATTATCTAAAATAGGAGCGGACGGATCTTTATCGTAAAAAAGCATTATTTAATGAGACGCAATCGTGGTGTGTATGGTAATACCGTGCGCCGCTTTTATTTTCGCAATTGCTTCCACAGACGAACATTTGCGCGCCAAATAGTCTTCGCTTATTTTTGTAGCGGATCTACTGGCTTTGGAATTCTCCATAGCAAACACAACTTCTACATTCTTTTTTATAAGCGTCGCAGGATAAGTCATAATCTTACTCCGATTGCTCAACAGCATGTTTATTCTACTCTTTCAAGCGTAAGCTGTCAAACTATTTTTTACATAATATGTGAGATTAAACCTTAAAAGCGATAAAAAATAAAAAATATGACTCTTATTTAGAAAATAAATCCAGCCGGCAAACAAACCGTTATCTGCGCTTTCCGCAACAATCCTTATATTGTTTCCCCGACCCACATGGGCACTTGTCCTTTTTCCCCGGTATTTTCGGTTGGGCAAATGCCTGTGCAACATTTGTCTGTGTAACATAGTTGGTCTTAGCAATTGATGGCTTGCGAAAACTAAGTAATGTTACATCGCCAAAATTGGAAATCGCAAAGTCACCAAGCGATATAACATCCATCCCAATTAAAAAATCAATATTAGGAGCTATGTTCCCATCATATACACAAAGATTCGGGAGGATAACTTTGTTGGGGAGTTCAAGCGTCATTATATAAAGTCCGCTGTCACACATTCCATTCGCCGTGTGAATTTTTACGAACGAAACAGGTTGCAAGCCAAGTTCATGCGCCAAATCTCTTCTTATTACAGTGCCCGAAGCCCCTGTGTCCCAAATCGCCTTGTATTTCTTCCCGCCGAAAAAAACGTCCGCGCTCAATTCGCGAGCAATTCCATTGTATGTTATGGTAAAGGCACGAGCCTCCGCTTTCTTCTGTAAATCTGACATTTCAGCCTTTTACCAGTACTCTTGAATGAAAGATAACGGCGTTTGCGCCAGGGTCCGCACAACACTGCACAATGAAATTGCCGGCGCCGAATTTTTCCATGCCATAATTAAGCGCACCTTCAAACGTCGGGTGGAAAAAGACGAACTTTTCGTCTGCGACCACTACATACTCGTTTGGATGCGTCTTGATTAGTTCGTCGAGGTGCTTTAAGAAGAATGCGTAATTGTTTTCTGCGCTCATGCAATATCTCCTGTCCACCAGTATAATATATGCCGATTTTGTGAAGCGGTCAAGCAAATAAGACCATTCGCTTCTATCATACTTCGCACGCACGATGGTCTCAAACATTTGTGCCACCGCTCTACATAATCCTGCTTGACTTCCTTACCCATTGTGAAAATGCTTTTCAACCGCTATATATCCGCCATATTTACCTCTGATGATAATTTACTAAAGAAGACATACCAAATATTAAATCGCTTATATAAATTCTAAGACCACCATAAAATTCTATTATCGGTACTACTATAATCTTTTTGCATATTGCATATATTATGGCAACGATAATAAAACTATCCGCTGCAATATTTGAATTCCTTATTCGACAAAAAGAAAGTCCTTCCTTGCCGTCATCGAAGGGTTCAACGAATATTTCTCAGAAGACCTAAAACAGAAAGTCAACCGCGGCTTGCGCGAAAGTTGGCTCAAAGGCAACGCCACAGGCGGTCATCCACCTTTCGGATACATCATCAAAGACAAAAAATATGTCATAGACGACGCCGAGGCAGAGATCGTACGCGAAATATTCATGAAATATGCGCAGGGCTATAAAGCCGTCGCCATAGCCGAAGACTTGAAGGCAAGAAACATCCGCCGCAAATGCGGAAAGCTAGTTGACCAAAAATACGTCTATATCATATTGCACGACAAACGTTACATCGGAGAAGTCACGCATCAAGGGATCGAATACTGTAACATCTTTCCTCCTATTATTACGAAAGAGCTTTGGTTACAGGTAAACGCAATCAACGAAGCCAACAAAATATCCCCCAGCCGCAAGAAAGAACTTTACGATTATATCCTATCAGGAAAACTTATTTGCGGAAAATGCAAACATCGCATGTGTGGCACAAGCGGAACAAGTCACACCGGGGCAATCCATTATTATTATGTTTGCCGCTCACAAAAAAGAAAGCATAGCGGTTGTGATTGCACAACAGTAAAAAAACAAGTGCTGGAAGACTATGTCATCGACGCCACCGTTGCTATGCTCAAGCAAAACAGCTTCATCACACGACTTGCTAAAACAATTGTCAAAGTCCATTAAAAGCTTGTAAAAGATAATTCCGGCTTGCAGATACTCATCAAAAAACGAGATGAAACAAAACGCGCTGCCGACAATATCCTAAAAGCCATCGAACAAGGCATCATCATGGACTTTACGAAAGACAGGTTGGCGGCATTGCAGGACGAACTGAACAGGCTGGACATTGAGATAAACAAGGAATCGCAGAAAACTTACGCCCATGTAACCGTGGAAGACGTAGAAAAATATCTGCTCTCCAAAGTCTTCGAAGACCCGGACGATATCAAAACACGCAAACTGCTCGTCAACACCTTCATTCGTGACATCCTTTGGTACGGCGACCACATCGTCATCACCTACAACTTCCAAGAGTATGCTACAACGGACAGGTTCTGCAAATCTTATGTCGAGCAATTAGAAAAGCAGGTCGGGGACGCCTCCCGATCTGCTTCTTCTTTCTCCCTGTGTTCGTACAAATTCCGGCACTCTGCACCAAAGTCCCGTGAAGTGTCACGGGACTTTCTTTTTCGCAGACGGGACTTTCTCCCTGTGGCTGACGCGATCGGCACTTTGCGCAGCGATCGCTATTCCGTCACTCCGCTCCTTACAAGTCCCGTCCCGCGCACCAAACCGGAATAATACGAACCAAGAAGATGATTCGAGGTTCGTATTATTTTTGCAAGAGATTATTTCGGCATCAGGGGGATCATTTTGTCAATTACGGTGCGGTTTTGGATTATTTTGAAAATAAAGGGTTGACAGGCTTTACCGATCTCACCAAGTGATCCGAACGGGGCGCGGCGGGATGAGGCTGCGGGGAGCGTGGATGCGTTTCGGTTTTCATTATCACGCGGAGTGGGGGTGCTTTGCTTGCTTTTCGGGGAAGGCATGGTATAATTTTGGTGAGCGCGCGGGGCGGATGCTCGGAAAGCGTTATTAAGACGGTGCGGAGCGGATGTGACGCACGTATGGTAACGTTTGAATACGCCGGGATGACATATTGGCGCGGAGCAAAACGGCGGAGCAAAACGGCGGAGCGGCGACGGGCGCGCGGAAACGTTATAATTATGATAGCGTGGGAGTTCCGCGCCGGAAGGAGGAGATATGCCCAAACTTGTGAGCATGGGTGACTGCATAGTGGATTTTCTGCCGGCGGAGCCGGGGAGCATGACGTACACGGGAAAGATGGGCGGCGCGCCCGTCAACGTGTGCGCTGCGGTGGCGAAGCTGGGCGGGAGAGCGTGTTTCTTCGGCAAACTCGCGGACGACGCATTCGGCAGGCGACTGAAAGCGGAAATGGAGAGCCTCGGCATCGACACCACCCTTGTCGTCACGGACGGCGGACGCAAGACGGGGCTGGCATTTGTGGATCTGCACCCCGACGGCGACCGCGACTTTTTCTTCTACCGCGACCTTCCGGCGGACTCCGACCTATCCCCCGACGACGTGCGCGGGGACATCTTCAAGAAGGGCGATGTGCTGCACTTCTGCTCCATCTCTCTGCCCGAATCCCCCACCCGCCACGCGATAAAGAAGGCGGCGGGATGCGCACGCGAACGCGGCGCGCCGGTGAGCTTTGACGTAAATGTGCGGCTCAACCTGTGGAAGAGCGAGGAGGACCTGAAAGCGGCGGTGCGGGAATTCCTGCCCCTTGCCGACGTGGTGAAGGTCACGGATGAGGAACTTGCGTTCATCACGGGTTTATCAGACGAAAGCGAAGGCATAAAGTGCCTTTTTGAGCAAGCGACGGAGGCGAAACTGATCTTCGTGACCAAGGGCGAAAAGGGGGCGACGGCATATGACCGCACCATCGCAAAAAAGCATCGTCCCGCCCTCCCCGCCCGCGTGGTGGACACCACGGGAGCGGGCGACTGCTTCATCGGGAGCGTGATATACTTCCTGCTTGCGGGCAAGGCGGATCTCACCCTCGAAGGAGCGGACTCGGCATTCGATTTTGCGGCGCGCGCCTGCGCCTGCGTGATCTCGAAAAAGGGAGGCGCGCCTTCCATGCCCTCCTTTGAAGAAGTGGAGAAAGTGAAATGAAAAGTGACAAAGTGCCTGCGGCGGATGCCGCTCTGCTCGACCGCATCGTTAACGCGCCCGTGTTTTTCGAGCGCAACAGAGTCTTTCGCAATTATATCGGCGGAGAAGGGTTCCGCACCCTGATGGGGGATCCTGCCGGCGACAATTCCTTCCCCGAAGAGTGGATCGCAAGCAAAGTGAAAGCCATCAACCCCGTCTATTTCGGCGAAAGGGACGGCGTCTCGGTGGTGGAAGGCACGGATATTTATCTTGACGATCTGATCACGCTCCGCCCCGCGGAGATGCTGGGCGGCGGGGAATATGACTGTCTGGTCAAATATCTGGACAGTGCGATCCGTCTCCCCGTGCAAGTGCATCCCACGCCGGAGTTTTCCGAAAAGAACTTCGGCAGCCCTTACGGCAAGACGGAGGCGTGGCTGGTGCTTGCCAAGCGCAGCGAGGACGCCTGTCTTTACTTCGGGTTCAAGGACAGGATCGACCTTGCCACACTGAAAGCATACGCCGACCGCAGCCTGGAAGAAAAGGACATCCTCACCGAACTCATAGATCCCGTCAAGGTGAACGTGGGCGACGTCTACCTCATCCGTGCTGGACTCATACACGCCATCGGCGCGGGCTGCACAATCCTCGAAGTGCAGGAACCGACGGACTTCACCATACAGATCGAGAACTGGTGCGGAGACTCCCGCGTGACGGAGGAGGAGAAATATCTGGGACTGCCGCGCGACCTCGCAATGAGTGTGTTTGACTTCGAGCAATTCGGCAAAAAGACGGTTGAACAGTGCAAAATCGCTCCAAAAACCCTTTATTGTGACGATAAGCTGAAAGTGGAAAGCCTCATCGACCACTCCGACACGCCCTGTTTTGCGGAGAAGAGATACACCCTTTCCGGCGGCTCATTCGTGCCGGAGAGCGGACCTTCCGTCTTTGCCGTCGTGGACGGTGGAGGAATGATCGCGGGCGAGGGATATGAACGCGCGTTGAAGAAGGGGGACTATTGGTTCATGCCCTTTGCCGCGCGCGGGAAGTTCACCGTGTCGGGAGACCTGACCGTCATAGAGTGTCTGCCCAGCAAGCGCGGCACTCCCCGCGTCGGCTAGCGGCACTCCCCCGCTCTCCCGCTCATTCCGGGAGACGCGGAGGCGAGCAAAGAAAGCGCGCAAAAGGACGGTGACCGCCGTCCTTTTTCTTGCTCTCCGCACGCGCGTGTGCTATAATTAGCCGAAAAATCCGTTTGGAGGGCTTATGAAAGCCATCGTATCCGTCATAGGCAAGGACCGCACCGGCATAATCGCCAAGGTCACGGGCAAACTTTTCGAACTCGGCTGCAACGTCGAGGACATATCACAGACCGTCATGCACGGCTCTTATTTCACGATGATCATGCTCATCACCCTCGCCGAAGGGCTTGCCGTGGGCGCGGTGAACGACGCCCTGAGTTCGGTCGCCGAGGAGCTGGGGGTGGAGATCCGCGTCCAGCACGAGGACATCTTCAACTCCATGCACAGGATCTGACGGAGACATCATGCTCAATCAACACGAAATAATACAGACCATATCCATGATCAAGGATCAGCACCTCGACATCCGCACGGTGACGATGCATCTGAGCCTCTTCGACTGCATCTCCGAAAGCGCGGCGCGGACTGCCGACAAAGTGCGGAGCAAGCTGCTCTCGCGCGCGGGCAGGCTGAAAGAGGTGGTGGAAGAGATACAGTCCAAATACGGCATCCCCATCGTCAACAAGCGTCTGTCCGTCTCCCCCGTCAGTCTCATCGGCGCGGCGAGCGGCGGGTATAAGGAGATCGCTCTCGCCATGGACGACGCGGCAAAGACCGTGGGCGTGGATTTCATCGGAGGCTACACTGCCCTGGTGCAGAAGGCGATGACGAATGAGGAGCGCGATTTCATCCTCACCATCCCGGAAGTGCTTGCCGCCACCGACCGCGTGTGCGCGAGCGTGAACGTGGGTTCCACGCGCGCGGGCATAAATATGGACGCGGTGCGCCTAATGGGCGAAGTGGTGAAACGCACGGCGGAACTCACCGCCACAAGCGACGGGCTGGGCTGCGCCAAACTCGTGGTCTTTGCCAACGCGGTGGAGGACAATCCCTTCATGGCAGGCTCCTTCAACGGGGTGAGCGAGGGCGACTGCGTGGTGAACGTGGGCATCTCCGGTCCCGGCGTGGTGAAAGCCGCCATAGAACGCATACGCGGTGAGAGCTGTGACGTCCTCTCCGAGACCATAAAGAACACCTCTTTCAAGATCACCCGCATGGGCGAACTTGTGGGCAGAGAGGCGGCTAAGGCACTCGGTGCGTCCTTCGGCATAGTGGATCTTTCCCTCGCGCCCACCCCCATCCGCAACGACAGCGTGGGCGAAGTGCTGGAAGAGATGGGGCTTTCCGCGGTTGGTGCGCACGGCACGACGGCATGTCTTGCCATGCTCAACGACGCGGTGAAGAAGGGCGGCACTATGGCAAGCTCGCATGTGGGCGGACTGTCCGGCGCGTTCATCCCCGTGAGCGAGGACATCGGCATGATAGAAGCCGTAAAACGCGGCGCGCTGACGCTGGACAAGCTGGAAGCGATGACATCGGTGTGCAGCGTGGGGCTGGACATGATCGCCGTCCCCGGCAGCACGAGCGCGTCCACCGTCTCCGCCATCATAGCGGACGAAGCCGCCATCGGCGTCATCAACAACAAGACCACCGCGGTGCGGGTAATTCCCGTCCCCGGCAAGGAGGAGGGCGAAGTGGAATTCGGCGGGTTGCTGGGACGCGCGCCCATCATGCCCGCGGGCAAAGAAAACGCCGACGCGTTCATCGCGCGCGGCGGACGCATCCCCGCCCCCATCCACAGCTTCAAAAACTGATACCGAAAGAAAAACTGCCGGCATCCGCTGCCGGCAGTTTTTTTATGCGTAGATCTCCGCGAGCATATGCTCACAATATCGGCGGGCGACGTTCTTGCCGGTGGCGGCTTCGAACCCGCAAAAGAAGGCGTTTGAGTTCACCTCGCACACGTAATAGCTGCCCTCCTCCTCACCGTACAGGATGTCTATCCCGCAGTAATCCAAGCCCATTATTTCGGCGATCCGCTCGCACATATCCGTGACATGCCGCGGCGGCTCGATGGCGACAGCCGTGCCGCCCATCTCAAGATTTGAGCGGAAATCCCCTTTGCTGCGGCGTTCTATCGCGCCGAAATATTTGCCGCCTATGACGATGACTCTGATGTCCCTGCCGTAGCTGGACGCGATGTACCGCTGGAAGAGATGAGGCATGCATTTGAGCTGCTCCGCCACTCGGGACAGTTCTGCCATATCCTCCGCCTTGAAAACGCCGTTGCCGAGAGAGCCGTAGCTAGTCTTGACGATGAGGGGGAAGCCCAGCCTCTCCGCGACCTCATTCAACGTCTCGGTTTTGACACTCTCCTCGACATCGTAGCACAACAGCCCCGGCAAAGTGAGCGGCATGGGGATGCCGTGGCGGGACAATGTGATGTATGTGGTCATCTTGTCGTCGCAGCCGACGATGGCGTCATGACGGTTGAACAGCCTCATCCCGCACTTTTCCAGCATATCGGACACATACTTGTCCTTGTCGAGATAGACGCAGAAGTCATAGCCGCTCATCTTGTTGAAGATGCCGCCGTCCTCCTCGATGAGAGCGGCGAAAAAGTCGTTGCGCAACACGTCGGCACGCACGCCGCACGCCTCCAACTCCTGTTTTATCCTCTGCGATTGATAGAGGCTGTGCTCCAACCTCGAATAAGCATTTATCAGGATCGCCGCCCTTCTCATTTTACCCCCGCTATCGCTATATAAGAGGTGTTGCAATACCAGAAACTCCTGTCGGCAAATGCATTCTTGAACTCCGTCAACGTCCGCTCGAACCAATCGCGTTCCGCCCGCAGTCTCTCGTTGTCGGGGTTGCAGGCGAGCATCTCGTCTATCCTTGACAGCCTGAACGCAAGACCGACCTTGTACAGCCACTCTCTTTCGCGCCTGTCTTTCCCGCAGGTGTCGACGACGGAATACAGCATTTTTATGTCCACATAGCCCGCATTGTACAACTGCGAATAGAGTTTGCGTCCGTTGCTCCTGTCCGACGCGCTGACGATCTTTCCGTATCTGTCCATCAGTTCTCTCAAAAGTTCGGATCGGGGATAACACAGCTTGCCGCCGTCATCCGAGCCTCTCACCACGATCTTCCCCTCATCGCTCATGACGTCGTACAATTTCAAGAGGAGCAAAGAGGGATCTTTGAGATGATGCAGCGTGAGCGCGGAGAACACGATGTCCGCCTTTTCGACACCGTTCTGCCGCAGTATGGCGTTGAGTTCCTCAATGAGATCGGGGCTTTCGAGATCCAGGGTATAGAACGCGAACCGCGCGTCCTTCGCGCCTACAACGCTTTTTGCCTCCTCTATGTCCTCGGCATTGCAGTCCACCCCGATCACCTTGGAAATGCGCGTCTCCTCACAGAATCGGGAATAGGTCAACGCGCCGTTGGCGCAGCCGAGATCCAACACGCACAGGTCGTCCCTGTCAAAAGTCGCCGTCACGAGATCCAAAGCCTTCTTGTCGAAGGCGTAATAGCCCCGCTGCTGGCTGTCCAGCCTCTCCTTCTCCCCGCTGAGCCGAGAGGAATAGCGCACCTGGACGAGTTGTTCGTCCTCTTCGGGGCGCAAACCCCACTCATCAAAGACCTGTTTGAGCTTGGCGGGGGACAGATCCCGCATCTTGACAAAGATGCGCTCCTCCGGGAAGGAATCCTCGATTATGTCGAAGGTCTCCTCCTCCTCGCCACTCATCCTGCCGCTCAGACTCTCGCGCAGTTCGGCAAAGTCCTTGTTGTCCAGAAACAACAGAAAATGTTTCCTGCGGAAGAGCATGGTCAGATCCACCTCCCTCTGGATGGCGTGGCTTATCACCGCATCCTCGCCGAAAAGAAAGATCACGCCCTTGCACTTCTCGCTCTTCAAGTAACGGCGGACATTCATGTCCCACTTCTCGCCGTAACTGATCGAATCGTCGTAAACGATGTTGTAATGCAGAGCCTCGAAAAGTGCCAGAAGCTCCTTGATGTCGGCATTGTGTGAATAGCTCAAAAATACGTAATCGCTGTTTCTGTCGTTCATGCGGCTGCCTCCGTGTTTATTATAGCAACAAACATCGGCAAAGACAACCGACATTCTCAAAATGCGGAGCGGGACGCGGGAGCGTCATGCTCCCGCGTCCCGTCCTTCGGCTTTTTCGGTATTGTCAGTATGCGGTGTTTATCCGCCGTTTTAGCTATATAAACGGTGTGATGTGTCGGATCGCGCGGATCACAGCAGTATACATATCACGCCGCCCTTCCCTTCGTTGACGATGCGTCCCAACGTCTTTCTCAGCTTCTGCTCCGCTTCTGCGGGGACGCTCATCAGCTTGTTGTTGATGCCGTCCGCGACAAGGGAGGAGAGGGAGCGTCCGAAGATGTTGGTGTCCCATATGGCTTGCTTGTCGCTCTCGAAGTCGCCGAGCATGGCGTCCACGAGTTCGGAGCTTTGCTGCTCGCTGCCGACGATGGGGCGCACTTCCGTCTCCACGTCCACTTTCATGATGTGCAGAGAGGGCGCGCTGGCTTTGAGTCTCACGCCGTACTGCTGTCCCTGGCGGATGATCTCCGGCTCTTCCAACACCATCTCTTCCATGGTGGGCAGCACTATGCCGTAACCCGTCGCCTCCACCTGATCCACGGCGTCGAGCAGTTTCTCCGTGCGTTTTCGGGCGCGGGCGAGCTGTTTGAGGTGGGAAAGCAGGGCGAAATCGTCCTCAAGCTCGATGCCGCACTCTCTGCTCGCCACCTTGAAGAACACGTCCTCTTTAGGCTGCACGGTGATGTGTATCCTGCCCTTCCCCGCGTCAAGCTCCACCGCGGCGGGGGATTGCCAGAATTCCTTGTCCGCGAAAAACTCGTCCGCAAGGGTGTAATCCTTCATCCTGTCCACCTTCTCCCCCATCTCGCGGACGGCGGCGATGACCTCTTTCACCACGTCGTCATCGGGAGTGAGTGCCTGCACCCAGCGCGGCAGATCGAAGTCGATGATGCGCACTCCGAATTCCAGGAGTATGTTTTCCATGATGCCGGAGATGTCACCTTCATCCATATCCACGGCGTTGACGAGAGAGACGGACACACCGTATTTAGCCTCTAAACTCTCTTTGAGCACGCACGCGCTCTCCGAGAAGGGATCCGCCGTGTTGAGGACGATGACGAAGGGTTTGCCCGTCCTTTTCAATTCCTCTATCACTCTCTCCTCGGCAGGCTCGTATGCGGAGCGCGGGATGTCGGTGAAAGATCCGTCCGTGGTGACCGCGATAGCCACCGTGCTGTGTTCTCTGATGACCTTGTCCGTGCCCATCGCCGCCGCTTCCGAGAAGGGCATCTCCTCCTCCGACCACGGAGTGGTGACCATGCGTTCTCTGCCGTCCTCCTCGCCGCCGAGCGCACCTTCCACCATATACCCCACGCAGTCTATGAGCCGCATATTGACGGAAAGATTCTCGCGGAAAGTCACTCTCACCGCGTCCGCGGGTACGAATTTGGGCTGTGTGGTCATGATGGTTTTGCCGTCTGCGGACTGCGGGATCTCGTCCACGGCGCGTGCGCGGACGTCCTTGTTCTCTATGCCGCCCACGACGAGTTTCTCCATAAACTGCTTGATGAGAGTGGATTTGCCCGTGCGGACGGGACCGACGACGCCGACATAGACGTCCCCTCCCGTGCGGGTGGCAATGTCACGATAAAGGTCGAATTTGTCCATAAACTCCTCCGTTTCGGTTTACTGATATGTATGACCTCCCGGCACGGATTATGACAAACCCGCCCCACAAGCGACATCAATGCTGCGCGCGCCCGCCGCGGAAACAACGAAAACGTCCTGCGGACAAACCCGTACGCGCACATTCCCCGCCCTCCGCCGACACCAACCTCCAAAACGACCAAATCCACGTGCCGATGCCCGCCCCGCCCTGGCAAACGCCCCCGTTTCACTCGGAGAAATGCTCCACACACAACGGAAAACCCGCCCCTATCCCATACACACAAAAACAGCGGGCGTCTGCCCGCTGTTTTGCTGCCGAAGATCTCGGCGCGATGATGCTCTTTTGATGTTTGTGCCGGAAGTCTGCCCTGCCGTCCGCCACACACTTATGCAGGGACGTATCCCGAAAGCCATCCCTGCGCCTAGCCGCAATCGCTTATGCAGGGACGTATCCCGAAAGCCAGCCCTGCGCTTAGCCGCCGTCACTTATATATGGACGTCACCCACAGTCAGCCGTCCGCTCAGGACTTATGCAGGGACGTATCCCAAAGCCTGCCCTGCGCTTAGCAGGACTTGGAGAGGACGATCTCCATGCGCGCTTGGCGGATGGCGGAGATCATGACGTCCACGGCGAACTCCATCTCTTCGAGGGAGGGGACGGAGGGGGCGACGCGGATGTTGCTGTCCATATCGTCGAGCTTGTAGGGGAAGGTGGCACCCGCGGCGGTGAACTTGACACCTGCGGTGGCGGCGAGTTCCACTATGCGCTTGGCGCAGGACTTGACGTCCACGGAGATGAAATAGCCTCCGCGCGGCTTGGACCATTTGACGAACTGATCGCCGTCGAACGCCTCCGTAAACTTGCGGTCGAAAAGCTCGAACTTGGGACGCAGGAGCGCGGCGTGCTTCTTCATGACTTCCCTCACGCCGTCGGCGTTTTTCAGGAAATTGACGTGCATGATCTGATTGACTTTGTTGGCGTTGATGCACTTGAAGAACATCTTTGCGGCGATGTCTTTTATGTTCGCCTCGGATGCGGCGATGGCGGAGATGCCGCTGCCCGCAAAGGTGATCTTGGACGTGGACGCGAAGGAATAGATGCGGTCCATCGTGCCCGCCTTGCGCGCGACGTCGAAGATGTTTTTGAGTTTGTCGTCCTCATCGTAGAGGCTGTGCACCATATAGGCGTTGTCCCAGAAGATGCGGAAGTCGCTTGCCGCGGTCTTCATGGTGGCGAGCCTCTCCACCACGCTGTCCGAGAAGGTGATGCCGGTGGGGTTGGAATATTTCGGCACGCACCAGATGCCCTTGATGGAATCATCCTCTCTCACGAGAGCCTCGATGACGTCCATATCGGGACCGTCCTCCTTCATGCGGACGGTGATCATCTCGATGCCGAACTGCTGGCATATGGAGAAGTGGCGGTCATAGCCGGGAGCGGGACAGACGAACTTCACCTTTTTGAGGTTGTTCCAGGGAGTGCCGCCCAGCACACCGAACTGCTTTGCGAAATGCACGAGGGTGTACATAAGGTCGAGGCTGCTGCCGTCGCCGACGAACACTTCCTCGCTTTTCACGCCGAACAGCTCCGAAAAAAGAGCCTTGCACGCCTTGGTGCCGCCGAGGTCGCCGTAATTGCGCGCGTCCGCGGACTCGGTCGAATAGTTGTAACTTCCCGCATTCCTGAGCATGGGCATGGCGATCTCCAGCTGTTCCTTGGACGGTCTGCCGCGAGTCATGTCCACATTTCTGCCCTCTTTGATCAGCTTTTTGAAGCGTTTTTGCTCATCGTGGAGCAATGCTTCAAGTTCCTTAACGGAAAAAGACTTATAATCCATGATCCTCCTGTGCCGCATGAGCGGCGCACCGCGCCTGCGCGCGGGTTTTCAATTATCCTACCACAAAACCCCGCAGAGCGCAAGCGGCATTTTCTCAGTCGTCTTCGCTACCGCCGCGCACCAGGATGCGTATGGGCGTCCCCGAAAAATCAAAACTGCGGCGCAGCGCGTTCTCGATGTACCGCTTGTAGCTGAAATGCATGAGCGCGGGATCGTTGACCTTGATGACGAAGGTGGGGGGCGCGACGGAAACTTCGGTGATGTAGAGAAGTTTGAGGCGTTTGCCGAGTTTGGAGGGCGGTTCGCTTATCCTTGTCGCGTCCGTCAACACCTCGTTGAGCAGCCCCGTGGCTATCCTGCGGCGGGAATTGGCAAGCACCTTCCTGCACGCGGGCAGGATGCCGTCCGCGCGTTTGCCCGTCAGCGCGGAGACGTAGACGGACTTGAAATAGTCCATGAATTTCAGATCCTCGCGCAGCTTCTTCTCATATTTCTCCACCGTGTGGGTGTCCTTTGCCACCAGATCCCACTTGTTCATGACGATGACGGAGGGCTTGCCCTGCTCGTGGACGTATCCCGCGATCTTGACATCCTGTTCCGTCAAGCCTTCCGCTGCGTCCACCACCACCACGACGACGTCGGCGCGGCGCACGGCGAGCAGACTGCGGATGACGCTGTACTTCTCCAAGCCCTCTCCCACACTCTTTTTGCGGCGCATGCCCGCGGTGTCGATGATGACATACTTGTCCCCGCCCACTGTGAGAGGGGTGTCGATGGCGTCGCGCGTGGTGCCTGCGACCTCGCTCACGATGACGCGCTCATATCCGAGCAGACGGTTGACCATGGAGCTTTTGCCCGCGTTGGGCTTGCCCACAATGGCGATCTTGATGACATCCTCGTCCTCCTCGACGGGAGCGGCGGGAACGGCGGCGGTCACCGCGTCGAGCAGATCGCCTATGCCCTTCCCCTGTGCGGCGGAGACGGGATACGGCTCGCCGAAACCGAGGGAATAGAACCTGTACGCCTCGTGTATCTCGTTGTTGTCGATCTTGTTGACGGCGAGGATTATGGGCACCTTCGCGCCGCGAAGATACGCCGCGATGGCTTCGTCGTCGAGGGTAAGCCCGGTCTTGCCGTCCACCACGTAGATTATGGCGTCGGCAGCTTCCACCGCAATCTCCACCTGCGCGCGGATGTGCGACCACATCTCGTCCTCGCTTTTGAGTTCCAGCCCGCCCGTGTCGATGAGGGTGAAGGCGCGCCCGCACCACTCCGAATCCGCATAAATGCGGTCACGCGTCACGCCGGGGGTGTCCTCGACGATGGCGATCTTGTCCCCCGCGATGCGGTTGAAGAGCGTGGACTTGCCCACATTGGGACGTCCTACTATGGCTATGAGCGGTTTCATTTGTGATCCTCCCCGCGGAAAAATCCCGCGATGCTTCCCGCAAGATCGGAGCCGCTGTGGGACACCACGATGACGGGGACGCCGAGCGCGCGCTCCACCTCTCCCACCGTCACGTTGTCCAAAAACACGTCTCCGAACTCCTTTAACATATTGTCGGGTATGACGGCTGCATCCATGCCGGAGCAATCCGCCTGAGCGATGACGTCCCCTGCCGTCACCAATCCCGCCACGGTGATCGTTTCACCAAAAAAGCGGTTTACTATGCCGAAAACGGTGCTTGAAGTGCCGATGTGTGCATCCACTTCCTTCATCTTCTCTCTGAGGAAGGGAGCGAAATCCACTCCCGTGATGAGTGCCACACGCTTGCCGAGATGCATCTTCGGCAGCGTGGAAAGCTCGTAATCCACGTTGTCGTAGAACTCGGCGAACAGCCCCACTCCGTTCTCGATCTGTTCGAAATCGCCGTAATAGGCGTACTCGCGGGGGGAAAGCCCCGCCTTGACGTAATACTCGTCCGAGCACCAGCAGAACCCGCCGAACTCGGCGTTTAGCCTCTCCACCTCTGCTACGGTGGCGGCGGATTCCTCCTTGGTCGCTATGCGGATGGGCGCAAGCCCTTCCCTGTGCGCGGTGAGTCCCACCGGGACGACGGCGACGCTCTCCACGCCCTTCACCCCGTGCAGTCCGCGTATGCTGCGCACGAGTTCCTCCCCGTCGTTGATGCCGGGGACGATGACGAGTTGGGTGTGCATCTTAATGCCCTTCTCGCCCAGCCTTCTCATCCTGTCAATGAGGGAGCGCGTGGCGGGATTGGTGACCAGCCGCACCCTCACGTCGTCCGTGAAGGCGTGCACCGAGATGTATATCGGGCTGAGGTGCAGACGCACTATCCTCTCCACTTCCGCATCCGAAAGGTTGGTGAGTGTGACGTAGCTGCCGCTGATGAAGCTGTAACGGTAGTCGTCGTCCTTGACGTAAAGGCTGTCGCGCATCCCCTTGGGGAGCTGATCCACAAAACAGAACACGCACTTGTTGCGGCAGTGCATGGGGCGCATCTCCGCGTCAAGTTCGATGTCCAAAGGCTCGTCCGCGCTCTTTCTGATGTGGAGGACGCGGTGTTTGCCTCCTCTCACTATCTCGGCGTCCAGTCTCTCCTCTCCCTCGAAACGCAGGCAGTCGAGGATGTCCTCGACGGGTTCGCCGCCCAGAGAGACGAGACGGTCTCCGACGCGCAGTCCCGCGCGCTTTGCCGCCCTTCCGAGTGATCTGATCTCAGCCATTGTCTCCTCCCATGCGCGTTTCCAAAAATCCCGCCGTATTGCCGAGCGAGAACATCCTTGTCCTGCCAAGCCCGTTCTCGACATACTCCGACGCCGTGTCCGTCTGCATGAACTTATATATGAGTGCGACCACGTCGATGTCCGAACGCGCGCGCATGACCAGCTTGTGAGCGTCCAGATAAGCAAGGTCTCTCTCCGCCGCTCCCCCGCCGCCGAACGCGATGACGGGCTTGCCCGCCTTGAAACACCTGTATATGACGGACGGCTCGTAACGGGTGACCACGATGTCGCTCATTTTGAGGTAGTCGTCGAACATATCCTTCCTGGTGACGATGACCACGTTGCTGCGAGTCTCCGCCTCGTCCGCACGTTTCCTCAACGCGCCGAGCAGGCTCACGTCGTCGGCGAAACACGCCACATTCACGATGTCGCCCTGATCCACCACCAGCCCCAGGATCTCCTCCGCATCCCTGCCCTCCGCGTTGACGAACACGGTGGGAGTGCGCGGAAGTCCGAGTTCCTGCTTGCCCGCCTCTCTCTCGATGGGAGTGACCTCGTCGGCGTCGAAGGGAAGCCCCGTGACGGCGATGTGTCCCGAAGGGATGCCTTTTGCGGCGAGAGCTTCCTTCATCTCAGCATTTTCCACCAGATAGACATCGGCGGCGTATGCGGCGACGTTCACCGAAGGCAGCACGAAGGAGATGACGCAATGCACGGACTTTGCCTCAAAGCCCCGCTTGCGCTTCGCCTCCGAAAAAGCCGCCTGCGCGTAGGGGGTGACGGTGAGGACATATTCCGGTGCGTAACGCTTGACGGCATTGGCTATGCGCCTGTTCCTGCCGCGCGCCCTGCCCTTCCTTTTGCCGCGCAGTCCCGCCGCCGCAAGAGCTGCATCGAGACGGCGTTTTTCCAGCAGAAAGGAGATCTCTCTCCCCCTTTTTCCGGGCAGGAAGGGGGCTGCGCCGTACTTCCTCTCGTCCAACACGACGACATTGTGTATGCCGTCCGCACGGATCGCCGCCGCGAGATTCTCCGCCGCGCCTCCGCGCTCGTCCGTGGATGTGAGGATGAGTACGACCGGCTTCCTTTTCATATCAGTCCTCTACGATGATGGGGACGATGACGGGGAACTGTCTGTCGCGGTAGAAGAGCTTGCGCACCGCCTTTTTGACAGCGCGCGCGAGGTCTCCCAAACCTTCGCTGTCCTCAAAGTCCGCCGCGGCGACGGTGTCGCGCACCGTCCGCACTATCTCGCTCTCTATCTCGTCGGTGAGATTGAACCCTCTTGCGATGACGTCGGGATCTCCCGCCACCACGCCCTTTGCGGTGTCCACGCTGGCGAGGACGAGAAGTATGCCGTACTCCGCGAGCGACCTGCGGTCGGACACCACGGAATGCCCGTCCTCCATGACCACGCCGTCAACATACACGTTGCCCGCAGGCACGTTGGAGTGCTGCTTTACGGAGTGCGCATTGACGCCGTACACCTGTCCGATGTCGGGGATGACGATGTTCCTCTCATCTATGCCGAGAGACTTGGCGATCTCCGCGTGCTTGAATTGGTGGCGGTATTCGCCGTGCACGGGGATGAAATACTTGGGACGCACGAGGGAGAGCATGATCTTGAGTTCCTCCTCATAGGCGTGTCCGGAGACATGCACCTCGTTCATCGCCTCGTAGATGACGTTCGCCCCTTTGCGGAAGAGGTTGTTGATGACGTCGTAGACGGATTTCTCGTTGCCGGGGATGGGTGTGGAGGAAAGCACCACCACGTCGTCGGGACCGACGGACACCTTGTTGAAATCCCCTTTGCTCATGCGGTTCAATGCGCTGGACGGCTCTCCCTGCGAACCCGTGGCAATGACCACCAGCTTTTCGGGAGGCAGCTTGCCCACTCCGTCCGCGATGATGCCCTTGGGCACTTGCAGCTCGCCCACGCGGGAAGCCACTTCCACGATGCCCTTCATGCTCCTGCCCGCAAGCACGACCTTCCTGCCGTACTTCTCCGCAAGCCACATGATCTGCTGCACTCTGTAATTGGAGGAGGCGAAACACGCCACCACTATGCGCTTGTCCGCATTGGCGACGAAGATGTTTTCCAGCCCCTGCCCCACCACCATCTCGGAGGTGGAGGAACCCTTGCGTTCCACGTTGGTGGACTCGCCCAGCATGAGCAGCACGCCCTTCGCGCCTATCTCGGCGATGCGTTGCAGATCGGTCTTTTTGCCGTCGATGGGGGTGTTGTCGATCTTGAAGTCCCCCGTCACAAAGACGACGCCCACGGGAGTGGTGACGGAGAGCGCGCACGCTCCCGCCATGGAGTGTGCCACTTTGATGAATTCCACCTCAAAGCACCCGAGCTTTACGGTGTCGCCGGGCTTGACTCTGTTCAGGTCCGCCTTGATCCCTCTCTCGGAGAGCTTGCGGTCCAGAAGTCCGAGGGTGAGCGCCGTGCCGTAGACGGGGACTTTGAGTTCCTCCGCATAGTACGGCAGCGCGCCGATGTGGTCCTCGTGACCGTGGGTGAGCACTATACCGCGCAACTTGCCGATGTTCTCGCGGATGTAGGTGATGTCGGGGATGATGGCATCCACACCGGGGCTGTCCTCGCGGGGAAATTCCACGCCGCAGTCCACGATGATGATGTCATCGCCGAATTCGAGGGCGGTCATATTCTTGCCTATCTCGCCGACGCCGCCCAGAAACACAACTTTTACGGATCTTGCCATTTTTCTCCTTCGGGAGAGCGGATGTCCCCCTCTCTCCCGCGCGTAAGCCGCGCATATCAACAGATTTTTCTCAAATTAAAGTATATTATACAAAATATCCCCGCACAAGGCAAGCGCACGGACGCTCTCCGGAAAATTCGTCGGGAGAATGATTTACTTTGTCAATTTCTTTACATCCGCGCGGGAAGTGTTGTATAATATGCGGGTATTCTCATTAACCGTTAAGGAGGCAATATGCGAGTTTACAACTTCTCGGCAGGTCCCAGCATGCTCCCCGTGGAAGTGCTGGAAGAGGCAGGCAGACAGATCACCGATTATCAAGGTTCGGGCATGAGCGTCATGGAGCTGAGTCACCGCGGCAAGGTGTACGAACCCATCCACGACGAGTGCATCGCTCTCGTGCGAGAACTCATGAACGTCTCCGACGAGTATGAAGTGCTGCTCCTTCAGGGCGGTGCGTCCACGCAGTTCGAGGCGGTCCCCCTCAACCTTCTCAAAAAGGGACGCGCGGATTACGTCGTGACGGGCAACTTCTCCAAAAAAGCTTACAAAGAGGCGATAAAGTACGGCGACATCCGCCTGGTCGCGTCCTCAGAAGATGCGGGCTACACCTACATCCCCAAGGTCTCCCGCAAGGATTTCCGCGATGACATCGACTATGTCCACATCACCGAGAACAACACCATCTTCGGCACAAAGTGGAACTATGTCCCCGATTGCGGCGCGCCGCTGGTGTCGGATATGTCCTCCTGCATAATGAGCGAAGTGGCGGACGTCAACAAGTACGCCCTCATCTATGCGGGCGCGCAGAAGAACCTCGCTCCCGCGGGCGTCACTCTCGTCATCGTACGCAAGGATATGCTGGGCGGCGAAATGGCGATCTGCCCCACCATGCTCAAATATTCCGTGCATGCGGCAAACAACAGCCTCTACAACACCCCTCCCTGCTGGGCGATATACGTCATGATGCTCAACATGCGCTACCTCAAAAAGATGGGCGGCGTTGCGGCGATGGAGAAGATCAACCGCGAAAAGGCGGCTATGCTCTACGACTTCATCGACAATTCCTCCTTCTACACCAACAAGGTGAACCCCGAGGACCGCTCTCTCATGAACGTCCCCTTCGTCACCCCCTCCGCGGAGCTTGACGCAAAGTTCGTCAAAGAGGCGGAAGGCGCGGGACTCGTCTCCCTCAAAGGTCACCGTCTCGCGGGCGGCATGCGCGCGTCCATCTACAACGCCATGCCCGTCGAAGGCGTCAAGGCTCTCATCGACTTCATGAAGAAGTTTGAGACGGCAAACAAGTGAGGCGGGCTATGGACATCCTTAAACTCAATGCCATCTCTCCCCTCGCAGCCGAGATAATGCAGGGCTACGACCTCGTGGACGAGAGTGCCGCTCCCGTCGGCATCCTGGTCAGAAGCGCGAATATGGCGGAATACGATCTGCCTTCCTCCGTCCTCGCGGTGGCACGTGCGGGCGCAGGCGTCAACAACATCCCCCACGCCGATTACGCAAAACGCGGAGTCGTCGTGTTCAACACTCCGGGCGCAAACGCCAATGCCGTCAAGGAAATGGTCATCTGCGAGTTCATGCTCGCGGCGCGCAACCTCGTCGAGGGCGTGAAATGGACGGCTTCCCTCACCGGCGACGACGTCGCAAAACAGGTGGAAAAGGGCAAAAAGAAGTTCGTCGGACACGAGATCGCGGGCAAGACGCTCTGCGTGTTCGGTCTCGGTGCCATAGGCAGAAAGGTCGCCGCCGCAGCCCACGCGCTCGGCATGACGGTCAGGGGCTACGATCCTTACCTCTCCGACGCGGCAAAAGCGGAGATCCCCTTCGTCGAGGTGCTGCCCTCTGCCGAACAGGCGTATGCGGGTGCGGCTTTCGTCTCCCTGCACATGCCCGCCACCAATGAGACCAAGGGTATGATAGACGCCGCGGCGATCGCAAAAATGGCGGACGGTGCGGTCATCGTCAATGCCGCCCGCGGCGAACTCGCCGTAATCTCCGACATCAAGGCAGCCCTCGCAAGCGGCAAACTGCACAAGTATGTCTGCGACTTCCCCACCGAGGAGATCAACGACTGCGACGGCATCATCGCCGTACCCCACCTCGGCGCATCCACGGAGGAAGCGGAGGACAACTGCGCGGTGATGGCGGCGAACGAACTCAAAGACTACATCGAGAACGGCAACATCGTCAACTCCGTCAATCTCCCCTGCCTCAAAAAGGAACTCACCGCGAAACACCGCGTGACCGTGCTCGCCGAGGAAGGCACCGTCATCGGCATCGACGGAGTGTCCTCCACCGCTAAGGGCTACACCTACACCATCGCCGACACCGACGAGACCGTCGACGCCGCCGCGCTGGAAAAAATGCCGGGAGTCATCAAAGTCCGCGTCATAAAGTGACGCACACCGCCCTTCACGGGCGCACATAATTCACCCGAAAACACACTTGAAACACACAAAAGCGAGGCATAAAGCCTCGCTTTTGTCATTTGACGGATCCGTGCGGACGACGGGAAACGCCGTCACCCGCCGATGATACGATCGGATGAGCCCCCATTCCTAACGGATGAAACAGCGGCGCAGGCAGTGTCTTCGCCCTCCGCGCCGCGCTTGTCATCACACGTCCCGTCACTCATGTTTTTGCAAGCGGACGACTGCCCTGCCGCACACTCTCTGATGTAGACGATAGTGTCCGCGCCTTCGATGTCTCTGCCGAAGCGGACGGGGAAGCCGCCGTTTTTCACCGAGCGATACTCCGTGAATGCCCGCAGAGCCATTGCCGCGCCGAGCGCCACCGGGATGACGCAGGCTATGCACCCCGTCACCGTACGCAGCACGAAGAGGCTCTCGCCGTCGCCGAACTCCGCGATGAGGGCGGTCTCCATGCTGATCACGGACATGAGCGCGTCGGCGAGGTTGATGTTGCGCAACGACTGCACCACCGGGGATCTGCTGTGCCGCGCTTTGACGAGGTTGGTGACGGCGGCGATGATCTTATAAAAAGTGTAGGCTGAGACGACATAGATGAGCGCGCCGGGATAGGACACCTCTGCATATCCCCTTGTGAGCATGGTGACGATGCCGCACATGGCGCCGTCGAGCACGATGAAATCGATGCCGCAGATACCATAGGTGCGTATGCCGCGCAGTAGCTTGTCTTTCTCCGTCTCACCGCTGCGTCTGCTCTTGTATTCCTTGACGATTATGATGCCGCGGATGAGAGTGAGGAAGAGATAGTACATCGCGAGCGCGTTGCGCCACAGCGAGCCGTACACAATGCCCATCACTCCCTCGAAGATGACATATGCTATGTTGACGGCGAATGCTATCCAAGAAAAAACAAAAGTGCGGAAAACATAGTCCTGCGCAAAACGACGGGTGAATCTGTTGCGGTCCGCGAGTTTTGCAACGCGCGGCCCCAGCTCTCTCAACCCTCCCGCAACGAGGGTGTAAACGCTGTAAAAGAAGAACACGCCCGTCCCCGCGAAGATCACCTTCTCGAGCGCGGAAGGGAGCTCCAGCTTGACGCACAAAACCGAAAGAACAACGAATACGAGCGTCACGGGATATACCACGAAGACCAACGCTCTCGTTCCGGGTTTTTTCAGCTTTGCGAGCAACTCTTTCTTTATCATGGGCTCACCGCTTCTTGATGCGTGCAAAGTCATGATAACAGAAAAAGCACCACCGCGCAACGGCTCCGAATGTAAAGCGCAGGCAAGCGAACGCTACGCTCCCATCCGCCCGAGATAAAAACTTTCTTGCGGCGCACCTGCGGGGCGTAAATATTTCCCGCCGTTGCATAGAATATAGCCGAGGTGTTTATGTGGTCTAATGTCATCAGCATTGACAAGAGGTTCGGCAGGGAGACGGAATTTTTGGCGGCAAAGCTCGGGAAGGTGAGACATCTCTCCTACGCGACGGAGGAAAGCAAGGATCGCGTCTACTTCTACGTCGCCTCGGTGTGCGAGCTGCAAGAGGAGACGGAAGGACAGGTGCGCGACATTCTGAAGACGGTTTTCCTGGTCTTCATGAAGCTGCGCTTTTTTCTCGGCAAATTGCAGAACATGGAGTTGAACCATGCAAATTGTGCGCTCATATGTTCACTTGTGCATTTTGACGCGGAGTACGAAAAGGGCGTCATAGACCGCGTCCTCTCGGAGTGCATCGACTACGCATTGGACGGTCTTCTGCATTTCCGACTGCGCCCGCTCACGGAAAATTGGAGCGAACTTGCCACTCTCGCCACCCGCCTCATCGCGTCGGGGAGCGGCGGTGACGCCTTTGACATCGCCGCCTTCATCACGGGCACCGAGGGCGCAAAAAACCGCATCGCCATCACCCGCGACTCCCTTGTCAATCTCACCGCCCGCCGTCCCGTCGAAGTCATCGACCTTTTCGACACCCCCGATTTCAACCTCATCTCCGCCGTCATCGGCGAGCGCCCCTGCGAGATACATCTCGAGGACGCACATTTGTCGGAGGTGATGCAGAGTACGCTGCGCCACATCGCCCCTCTACGCTGAGCGCGCTATTTGGCGAGTAACTGCGTCAGAGCCCCTGCGGTCTGAACAGTCACTTAGAATGGAGGCGCGGGAAAAATCTCCGATTTGTCGCGTGGGGTAAATTCGGGGTCCCCGCAAAGTACCGGAATGAAATGAGGACACTTTGTGGGGTAAAAGTCGGGGTCCCCGCAAAGTACCACAGCGCAGCGAGGACACTTTGTGGGGTAAAAAAACCGCGCATTTCGTTGCGCGGGATTTTTTATTGCCGGCGCCGCTATGCGGCACCGGCGATGTTGTCGGACGCAGAGTTCCCTCCCCGTCCGACGCCCTACTCTCAGTATCTGCCGAAGTAGTCTTCGCGGTCGATGTCGAGCTCTTTCAGCGAGGGGCTGCCCGTGTGGGCATTGACCACCACTTCGTAGTCGAGCTCGTAGCCCTCTGCCGTCCAGACGGTGACGTCCACTTTGTAGCTGTAAAAACTGCTCTTGAGATCGGTCTCGAAGTTGAAGTCCTCGTCCACGTCTCTCGGCAGATCGCTGAATGCGTGGCTGACGACGAAACCGTTTTTCTCGGCATGCTCACGGGCGTAATCCTCGGCAACGGTGATGGCTTCCGTCCTTTCCAAGACGACGTTGCCCCTCGCATAAGCGGCTGCCGAACCGAACACGCCGCCCAGGATTGCTCCCAAAGCGAGGAGGATGACGACGACAGCGATAAGCCCGCCCAGCACCCTGCGCATGATCATGCGGTGTTTGGCATCCTTGACGTCCTTGGCTTCCGCCTCTTTTATGGGGGCGGGTTTCACGGCGAGTCCCTCATCGTCGAGCAGAGAGGAGAGGGCTTTCGCCTTTGCGATCTCGTCGAGGACGAACGCCTTTTCCTCGTCCGTCGCCGTACCTTCGCGGTAATGTCTGAACGCATCTTCGTAGTTCATATCTGTCCCTCCAGAATTTCTTTCAATTTTGTCCTGGCTCTGTACATCTGCACTTTCACGTTCTGCACGGTCTGTCCCGTGATGCCGGCGATCTCGGAGACGGAAAGCTCGTCGAAGTAGTAGAGCTGTATGACTTCGCGGTAGTTGTCTTTGAGCAGAGCGATGGCACGGTAGAGCGCACGGTATTCCTCATCCTCGATGAGTCTTTCGGCAAGGTCCGCTTCGCCGCCGTCCATGTTGTCCCGCACGGGTGTGAGGCGTTTGACCTTCCTGAGATAGTCGAAGTAGGCATTCCTGCACACCTTGAAGAGCCAGAATTTGAAACTCTCCTTCTCCTCGTCGATGAGAGTGAACGCTTTGGTGAAAGATTCCGCCACGATGTCCTCGGCGAGAGTCTCGTCACGGCACAGCGAAGTGACGTAAAGTTTCGCCTCGTTGAAGTACCGCCGGAATAATCTTTCGAATGCGTCGTTTCTCATCTGTCGTCTGCTCTCGCTTAATATACGCCCGCCGCGAATGGAGGTTACACTCATATTAACATTTTTTCCGCACCGCAACAAGGGGCGGGAGAAGATAAGCGTCATTTTCGTGCAAAGCAGCGCGCCGCTGCTCTCCCCCGCCCGTTTTTGACCTCAAAGGGGAATAATGAGGCGGTTTTTGTGTTTTAGCTCTTGATTATTGCAAAAAGTGATGTTAAGATAAGTGTGTATGTTGCGCACACGTGTGCGCATATATACGGGCTTACAACCACGACTTGTTCCCAGGGAGGTCTTATGTCAGAACAAGATATCGCAAAAATTTCCGAAAATGCGGACGACAAATATGTCGCCATTTTGAAAAAACTCACTTTGGAAGAGAAAGCCGCCCTTTGCTCGGGTTTGACTTTCTGGACCACCACCCCCATTGAGAAACACGGCATCCCTTCCGTGCGCATGACCGACGGCCCTCACGGACTGAGGAGCGAGATGGAGAGCGGCGGCGGCACAAACATCATGAAGCAGTCCCACCCCGCCACCTGTTTCCCGCCCGCGGTCACTTCCGCCAGCACCTGGGATCCGGAACTTATCGAGACCGTCGGCAAAGCCATCGCCGCCGAGGCAAAGGCTCTCGGAGTCACCACGGTGCTCGGCCCCGGCATCAACATCAAACGCTCTCCCCTCTGCGGCAGGAACTTCGAGTATTTCTCGGAGGATCCTTTCCTTGCGGGGCGCATGGGCGCGGCGTGGGTGCACGGCGTGCAGAACGCGGGCGTCGGCGTCTCGTTAAAGCACTTCTGCGCCAACAACCAGGAACATCTCAGGATGAGCATCGACACCCTCGTTGACGAGAGAGCGTTGCGCGAGATCTATCTCCCCGCCTTTGAACATGTCGTCAAGACGGAGCAGCCCTCCACGGTGATGTGTTCCTACAACCGCCTCAACGGCACTTTCCTTTCCGACAACAAGCGCATGCTCACCGACATCCTGCGCGACGAATGGGGCTTTAAGGGCATCGTCGTCAGCGATTGGGGCGCGGTGAACGACAGAGTGGAAGGCATCAAAGCGGGCATGGATCTCGAGATGCCCGGCAACCGCGGCGCGAACGACAAGATGATCGTCAAAGCGGTGAAGGACGGCACCCTCTCCGTCGAGGACCTCGACAAAGTCGCGCTGCGCATGATCAAGTTCGCCTTCGAGTGCAAAGCCAAAGAAGACAAGAGCGTGAAACCGGATTTCCACGCGCACGACGTCCTCGCCGCGAAAGTGGCGGCAAACGGCGCGGTGCTGCTCAAAAACGAAGGGGACATCCTTCCCCTCGCCTCCTCTAAGAAGGTGGCGGTCATCGGCGCGCTCGCCAAGACTCCGCGCTATCAGGGTTCCGGCTCCAGCCTCATCAACCCCACCAAACTCACCTCCTTCCTCGACGCCATGGACGCGGCGGGACAGAAATATGCCTACGCGCCAGGCTACAAGATGAAGGGCGACGGTTACAGCTCCCGTCTCATCGAGGAGGCAAAGGAAGTCGCCAAGGGCAAGGACGCCGTCCTCGTGTTCATCGGTCTCACTCCCGAATATGAGTCCGAGGGTTTCGACCGCAAGCACATGAACATGCCCGACGCGCACAATATGCTCGTCGAGGCTCTTGCCAAAGTCAACCCCAACATCATCGTTGTCCTCTCCTGCGGCTCTCCCGTCGCGCTTGAGGACACTCTGCCCAACGCGCGCGCCGTCCTCAACCTCTACCTGGGCGGACAGGCGTCCGGCAAGGGTGCTTACGACGTCATCTACGGCAAGGTGAACCCCTCCGGCAAGCTCGCCGAGACATTCCCCGTCAAGAACGGCGACAACATCGTCGCGCGCTACTTCCCCATGGGACCGCGCACGGTGCAGTACCGCGAGAGCGTCTATGTGGGCTACCGCTACTACGAAGCGGCGGAAAAGCCCGTGCTCTTCCCCTTCGGTTTCGGGCTTTCCTACACCGAGTTCGAGTACTCCGACCTCAGACTTTCCGCCTCCGACATCGACGAAGGCGAGACGCTCACCGTCTCCTTCAAGGTCAAGAACGTCGGCAAGCGCGACGGTGCGGAAGTCGCCCAGCTCTATGTCGCGGACAAAGTGAGCGGCATCTTCCGTCCCAAAAAGGAACTCAAAGGCTTCAAAAAGGTGTTCCTCAAAGCGGGCGAGGAAAAGGAGATCGTCCTCACGCTGGACAGCCGCGCATTTGCCTACTACAACGTCCTCATCAAGGATTGGCACGTCGAGAGCGGCGACTTCGACATCCTGGTCGGTGCGTCCTCGCAGGACATCCGCCTGAGCGGCACCGTCAACGTCAAGTCCGCCAACCCCTCCGCACCCATCCCCGACTACCGCACTTCCGCCCCCTATTACTACGACCTCACCGAGACCAGCGAGCAGAAGCGCGTCATCCCCATCGAACAGTTCGCCGCGCTCTACGGCACGTCCGTGGTGGACAACGTCCCCTATGCGAGAGGCGAGTTCAACATCAATTGCAGCCTCGGCGACGTCTCCGTCTCCCCCGTGGGCAGGTTCATGAACGGGCTGATCACCTTCGGCGTCAGTCTCATCGCGGGCAACGCCACCAACCGTGAGATGATGGTCCACTCCGCGATAGACATGCCTTTGAGAGGTTTCATGGGCTTCACGGGCGGACTGCTCTCCATGCAGTGCGTGGAAGGACTGCTCGATATGTGCAACGGCACGAAGGGCGGCTTCAAGAAGTTCGTCAAAGGGTTCAAGAAGGATCCCGAGCTGGAGTCCTACATCCTTGACGTCAAGAAAAAATGATCCCGGACAGCCCGCCGCATGCGGGCTGTTTTCATATCCTCCGAGGGGTGTGCCGCGCGGACGCGGGCGGGGAAACCGACACAAAATCCGCCGCCTGTGCGTTTAAGTCCCACTCCCCCGAAAGCATATGAAAATCCCCTTCGTTTTTTCTTGACTTGCCTGCGCAAAATGATTATATTTGTGACCGATAGTGAACGCGCGCAGGCGCACAGGCACACCGCGCACGTGGGAGGACCGAAATGGCAAGATCGGACGCCAAAGTTAAACTGCCCCTTTCCGCAAGGCTGAAAACCATCACACCCAAACAAGTGATGCACGCTTCGAGGTTCTATCTGTTCCTTGCCGTGCTCGCCCTCATCCGCGCGCTCTCGGCATACGTGTTCATAGTCCCCAACGGCTTCGCGCCCAGCGGCATCACCGGTCTTTCCTCCATCATCTACAACGCGGTCATCAAAGCCGATCTCAGCCTCGAGCCTTGGATGGAATGGTTCTTCGATCCGTCCGTCACGGCGATGGTGCTCAACATCCCCCTCTTCATAGCGGCATTCGTGGTGCTGGACAAGAAATTCGCCTTCAACACCTTCTTCTGCGTCACCGTCTACGCCGTGTTCATGGCGGTGTTCAGGCTCATCCCGGACATGCCGACTTACGCTGTCGAAGAGCCTGAAAGCGGCTACAAACTCCTTGCCTCTCTGGGCGGCGGCGCGCTGGCGGGACTCAGCCTCGGCTTTATGCTGCGCTACAACACATCCTTGGGCGGCACGGACGTCATAGGCAAGCTCATCTACGCCAAAAACCCCGTCGCGGACGTGCAATGGCTCATCTTCATGTGCGACTGCGTCATCGTCATTGCGTCGGGTGCGCTCGGACTGATCGGAGAGGATCTCAACAGAGATTCCACCGCCATCATCACCGCGGTGGTCTCCCCCATGATCTACTCCTTCCTCTCCCAGCTCACCACCTCGCAGGTCGCGGATGTGCTGCAATCCGGCTTCCAATCATCGCTGGTGTTCAACATCATCTCGGACAAACACGACGAGATAGCGGAACATATCACCCGCGAAATGCACCGCGGCGTCACCTTGATGAACGGCATCGGCTACTACACGGGCGAGGAACACAAGGTGCTGGTGTGCGTCGTGAGACGCAAGCAGATCAACACCGTCAAACGCATCATACAGGATTGCGATCCCATGGCTTTCACCTTCATCACCAAGGCGCGCGAAGTCAAGGGCAACGGCTTCACTCCCCCCGCCGACGCGCAGGATATGTGAGCAAAGTCTCACGCGGAAACATCTGTTGAACAAGCAACGCAAAGGCACGGTCAACCGTGCCTTTTCTTTGCCCTCTGGCTACACACGAAAGCGACCGCTCTTGCCGTCCTTCCTGCACTCTACTCTCCGCTCTGCTCCCCTCCGCGTCGTCATTTCTCTTCCGTAACATCGCACACCCTCCCGACACCTTGCGCCACCTTCGCCCTTTTTTCCCGCGCTCCTCGCATGCCGGACAGGCAACAAAACTGCCGCTTGCGGGGGTGTCCGCTCCCGTTGTATAATGTGAGTGTGAGGCAGCTCTCCTCGCCGCCCGTCTTTCCGCCGAAGGGCGGTGACGCACCGCCGCGCACGGTCGGCAAACGGAGTATGAAATGACACATTCGCAGGTTTACGGCACCGAAAAGTTGCGGAAAACTCTCTTTTTTGACGGAGAGTGTTGTGTCGGCGCGCGCGTCGAAAATCTGCTCGCAGGTAGCTCCCGCACCCTTCCAACGGACAAAAGCCTGATAGTATGGTCGGAGACGCCGCGAGGAAAAAAGCACGTTTTCGACTGTTCTCTCGCTCCCGCCGCCGCGGACGCCGAGGGGCAGACCGTACGGGATGCGGACGGACTTTTCGAGGTGCGCATCACCTATTCCGCGGGAGGAGACGCCACTCTTCTGAAACGCGTGGAAGTGCGCGCCTCCCGCGATGTGTTCCTGCATTCCGTCACGGTGGACGCCATGCCCGCGGACGACACCTTCCTGCACTCCGCGCCCCTTCTCCCCCATCCCCTCATCCCCGCCGCCGTCGCAAGGCTCGGACAGCCCGTCTACAACGGCGATCTCTTTCTCGGCATCGAAAGCCCTGTCGGGGACAACGGCGTGACGGAAGGAGAAGTGCGCCTCGTCTATCACACGGGCAGGATGTTCTCCGATGTCGCGGAGGGCGGAGTCTACTCCCCTCCTCCCGCCGTCCTCGGTGCGGCAAAACGCGCGGATATGACCGCTCAGAAGGACGCGTTCTTCGCCTATGTCGGCACTTTCGCCCGTCCCGCGCGCTTCCGCATACAGTTCAACAGCTGGTACGACAATATGCTGGACATCACACCGGAGCGCATCCGAAGCTCCTTCACCGCCGTGGCGGAAGGGCTTTCCTCTGCGGGGCTTCGCCCTCTCGACTGCTATGTCGTGGACGACGGCTGGGTGGACTACTCCTCGCCGCGATTTTGGGCTTTCAATGACAAATTCCCGGAGGGTTTCTCCCTCGAAGCCGCCCTCACCGCCAAGCTCGGCAGCACATTCGGGGTGTGGTTCGGACCGCGCGGCGGCTATTCGTCGCAGACACCGAGGTATGCCCGTCTCCTCAAAAAACTCGGCTATCACGTCAACCGCGCTTCCCGCGATATCTGCACGGGCGATCCGCGCTACATCCGCGACATCACGGAAAGGATGGCGGAGTTCTGCCGGATGTACAATGTCACTTATTTCAAGATAGACGGCTTTGCAAAACGCCCCTGCCGCGGGAAGGGACACGGACATCCCACCGCCGCGCACGACGCGATCGCATTCTACACCTTCCTTTGGGAGGAGTGGATGAAAGGGCTGGAAAAGGTCTCTGCGATGCGCCCCGATGTCTGCCTCAACATCACCTCGTACGCCCATTGTTCGCCGTGGTTTTTGAAAGTGGCGGACTTCGTGTGGATGAACAACGCCGCCGACATGGGCTACTCCGGCACGGGCGACGACCTCGCCATGTGTCTCACCTACCGCGACGCGCGCTACCGCGATCTTTTCGAGGTGCGCGGGCTGCAATTCCCCGCCGCCCACCTCTATAACCACGAGCCGTGCTACGCCCTCCGCAACCGCAATCTCGCCAAACGCTCACGCTCTCCCGTCACCTTCACGGACGAGCAGTTCCGCACCTACCTCATGTGCTGTATGATGCGCGGAAGCGGACTCAGCGAACTCTACTTCTCCCCCGCCATGATGGACGGCGAAAAATGGAAGATCGCCTCTGACGTGCTCTCCTTTGCCGAGCGCAACTTCGACACGCTCTCCGCCTCCCGCTTCTTCGGCGGCGATCCCGAAAAGGGCGAACCCTACGGCTACTACGCCGAAAAGGACGGCAACTACGCCCTCATGCTCCGCAATCCATCTCCATCCCCCACCACCGTCTCCTTCACCTTCCCCGCCGCAGGCACCGTATCCGCCACCCTCTCCCCCTACGAGATCCGCTTTCTCACTGACCTCACCTGATCCCGCAATAATCTCTTTCCGATAATTCCATCCGCAGAAACAAAAAAACCTAAAACGACTTACACTCAAAGTGGTTCGTTTTAGGTTTCGCGTGGTGGAGTAAAACAACAGAAAATCGAACCAATAGTTTGACGGATGCTCTCTGCTCCCATAACCGTTCCCGTTCACATTGCCGATGCCACCAAAAATGGACAGCCCAACATCAAAGGCAACCGCATTAAGGTGAAGGGCAAAAATCACACTACCTATTAAAGTCACGCCAACAGCGGACATTTGCGACGAGCGATTATGATGCCGATGACCGTGCCGAAATATTCAAACGGATTTCGGCCTTCCGATGTTCCGCCTCAGAAGTTCGAACGGTTTTTCATGAATTCGAGCAAGTTCACATGTTTGATGCCATTGCGATTTTGCAGCAGGTAATCGGTGGTGAGGACATATTTAGGATAGTTGTCTGCAATGCTTTCAAGCGGCGCATATTCTCTGTCTTCCGTGCTTTTGCTTTCGCCGATCGTATAGGCGACCTGCACATAGCAATAGTCGAGCTTATTATCCCGCAAAATGAAATCGCATTCCAATTTGCCTATCCTGCCGACACTCACCGAATAGTCAAGGCTTTTGGCATATACATACACCATGTTCTCTAGTGCGGGACCGTAATTGATGCGGTTGTCGGTGTTGGTCGCAAAATAGAAGGAGATGTCCGCAAGGTAATACTTCTTTTCTCCGCTGAGTGCGCGCTTGGATCTCATATCAAAGCGGTCGCATTGATAAAGTATCTTGCTTTGGAGCAGCACCTCGATATATCTCGACAACGTCGCGTGTTTTAAATCTATCCCGTTTTTTGCCAAAGCCTCCTGCAAACTCTTGACGCTGACGGTAGCCCCGAAATTGTTGATGATGAAATTGCGCACATTGTTGAAAGTCTCGACATTGCGCACCTTTACGCGCCTTTTGATGTCCTTTTCAAAGATCTCGTCGATGACGGAGCGCACATAAGTGCGCTTGTCGGCAAAATCGTCATACTGCATCGCCTTGGGGAAACCGCCTTCCTGCAAGTAATTGTTAAGCTCTATGAGCAAATTGACATTCACCTCTTTGCCGAGAAACGCCTTCATATCGAGGTACTCGTCAAAGCTCAACGGGAAAAGCTCGAACTCCACATACCTGCCCGTGAGCTTTGTGGCAAGCTCGCCGCTCAAAAGATAGGAATTGGAGCCTGTGATGAACACGGAATACTCGCCCGTGCCACGGTAAGCGTTGACGACTTCTTCAAAATCCTTCACGTTTTGGATCTCGTCTATGAAAAGATACTTTGTCCCATCGGCTCGTCCCAAGGAATCTATAAGGCTCTCCAATTGGTCTGCCGACTTGATCTTCCTGTACGCCTTGCTGTCAAGGTCAAGGAAAATGATGTTCGCGGGATCAATTCCGCCGCGGAGCAACTCATCCTTCACCATCTCCATAAGACAGGACTTTCCCGAACGTCTGACGCCCGTGATGACTTTTATGATCTCGGTGTCATGATAAAACCCACGCATCTTTTTGAGATACTTTTCACGAACATACAATTCCATATGCGGACCTCCTTTTCAGGACATTGATATGATAGCGCACCCTACCTCAAAAAGTCAAGTTAAAGGGTAATATTTTGCAAAATTCACAAAATATTGCCCTTTAACGGCAAAATTTTACAGACCTGCCCCAAAGCCTCCATGACAACTCTCCAATCGCATTTTTTACACGGTGCGGCAACAGCATAAAATCCGTGGAATTATTAGTCCGTTTCTCCTTCGACCTTATCTATAACCTTTAGAAATTCTTCTGCACTTGCCTCAACAAGTCTTATAGGCACAGCATTGCCTATTTCAAGAGCGGCTTTTGTCAGACTCTCTCCAAACACATAGTCATCCGGGAAAGTCTGCAACCTCGCGGCTTCCCTTACGGAGATTGCTCTATCCTCATACGGATGACCAAATCTTCCTTTTGAATAACTAAGGCAACCGCCGGTCATCGTCGGAGCGGGTTTGTCAGGATCCATTATACCGTAAACATCCGTGTGTCCGGAATACTTCTCATGGCATTTCAGCGTCAAATGTTCAGGCAATGCGGTTCTCGTACCGCCGTTTGCCCTGATGAATCTCATGCGTTCTTTATTGAGTTCGGACAAGTTTGCGCAGTAGTGATTTTTGATTTCGTCTCCCGGATATCTTTCTCCGGCGGCGATGCTCGGCAGACCTTCGAATGCCTGTTTAACGGTTATCCATGGTTGCTTGCCGCCTTGTCCGTTTTGTGCGTATGTAGGCGGCGGTAAAGCGACATCGATGTCAGCCCTCCTCATGCTCTCATATATATCATTGCGAACAGCATGCAAAACGAATCTCTTCCTCAACTGCGGGACACCATAATCCGCAGCATTAACTACGCCGTATATGATTTTATAGCCTACAAAATCACCAAAAGGTCTTTCCAGATCATCAATGAATTCGTTTAGTATCCTTCCTCCGTACGACGATTTGATCCCGGGAACATTTTCCATCAAGACAAACGGCGGTCTCATTTCTTTGATCACTCGTTTAAACTCCATTAGAAGTTTCTTGACATCATCGATTTTATCCTCGTCGCTGTTACGAACACGATTCTGCAATGAAAATTTTTGGCATGGCGGACATCCCGCCAACAGATATATCTCGTCGGCTTTCACACCGGCAGCCGCGGCAATCTCAGCTCCCGATAATGTACAAATATCGCGCTGCAACACATTGACATTATTAAGGCGGTAATAACCCTTGTAGGCTTTTACGGCCGCGTCATCGATTTCTACGGCACATGTTACCTCGAATCCGGCATTCGTCAGACCGATGGAAACTCCGCCGCACCCCGAAAACAAATCTATTGCCTTAATCTTTGATCCCATGATTAAAAAATCCTACCATTTTGTCGTCAAGTGTACCGACCACCAGTCCACGATCCAAAAGCATGTTGCGATTTTCGCAAGATGTTTCGGGAAGCAGCGCGCAATTGTGGCATGCCGCCAAGTTCGCTCCGTCGATGCCCTGCCCGTTACTTTGTATGCACACGGGATCTGCTGAGCACCATTCGGCGTCATGCAACGCGCGCCTTATGATTTCTTCGATCCTGCCTGCCTTTCCCTGCCTTACCAAACCGCCCAAGGAACCTTCGGAATCTCCAGATGCCGTGTATATCAATACCCCCGCCATATCAGGAGCATTATCGTCACAATATTTAGGGCAATAAATCCGCTCTCTTATGGATGCCGCCGAATATCCGCTATCGTTTGACAAAGCCGAGATCAGACAATGCGCAAATGTATGTATCAGGACATATATGGGATTGATGTTGCCGCATTCTCCGCTGCTGTAAACGATGTTTTCTCTGATCTTATCGACTCGCGCCGTTACGGCGTCACGGTTTGCCCATCGCTTCAGCTCTCCGGTATCAAAGCAAAACATGAGACCTTCGCCTTCGTTCTTGACTGCAGGGAGCCATTTTGTCTGCGATGCTGACAGACGCGCCTGTGCTGCTTGAGGCGACAATCGTCTGAATCCCGTCAGAACTCTCGTTTCTCGCAATTTGTTTACCAACGAAATGCTCCTCAAGAACCACAGACCTTCATATTCGTTTGCGTCATGTTTCCTCACCTGCAACTCACCATCCTCTCGCGCGGAATCCCTGATCAACACATCATACTCCGCCTTGCGATAATCATTCTCGGTCTTTTCGGCATCCTCGCTCCGCGGCTCGAGTTTATGCATGACTTCTTCAAACGCCAACTCTTTATCGACGTTCTCGCCATCTTCATCCAAAAATTCCGCACAGTTGTCGATATGTGCTCTTACCATTTCCTCATCAGTCTTACCGTCTTTTCTATGAGACTCTACTTTTTTGCATACTTTCTCTACGCATTTTCTGGTTACGGCATTGATCTCGAGTTCGGGTATAAAAATAGAGCTGACAATGTCCGGAAACCAGACATTTGACGCACCTCTTTGGATTACCCTCAACGGCCTGTCGCACGACACGCGCTCGATCCCGAGCCATGGTGAATTCCCGGAACAGTGACACCCGATCTTGCTCAAGGCACTCTCATGTTTATCCTCGTCCCAATCAAAAGCACCCTTCATAGAGGCACTTGCACCACATGTGCATGTATATCTGACGCCCGTCAACGACGCTGAGTTTCCGCCGGTGCTTCTGAACATCAAACAACTGCTGGGATCATATGTTTTCCCCGATCTTCTATGGACCCAATCTGCGATCGGGAAATCTTCTATGTGTCCGTTTTCGCAAACGGCGATGAATCTCTCGGGCACCATGAGAGGAGTTTTTTTGCCGGCCTCTTTTGTCCTGGAACAATATGTCCCTCCCTCCCTGTTTCGTCGATTATCTCCGGGACAACGAATTTCCTCATGCGCCGATCCCGCCATTTCGACATTGCCGCAAACGGGGCAATAATACACGCGTGGAAATCGTGTGGCAGGGATCCTCATGTACGGATGTTCCCGATCCTGTTCGGGGGTCAAAAATTCGGGCGGCTGCACAAATCTCATACCCGCCAGTCTTTCGGACAACCTGGCATCTGTTATTTCAAAATTGGTCGGCTCTTCATCGGCACCCAGCGGATTTTTACCGTCAAACCAAAACTCCGTTCCGGCGACCATAAAAGTTTCGCCGCTCGGGACCGGCACTATCGCGCCGATTCCCCACGGAGATATCAAAGCGCTTTTTCTGACCGGATACCTGTTTTTCGGTTCATTGTTTTTATCGTTTCTGCTCATTGTGTTTCCCCTCCGCCCTCTGAACGATGGTTTTTGTCGTATCCAATCCGCATGTCCCGTCAACGCTTCTCATCGAAGTGGGAGCCTTCCATCCTTTACATTTCCATGCGCCGGGTTTAGCACTCCCCGCCCAAATAAGCAACGGCGCTCCTTTATCACAACGCGAACCGACCGGCTCATAACTATATACCTCGGGCCTCCAATCATCCCATTCTCTTCGACACTGCTTCAACTGCCGCTTTATGGCTTCCGTCTCATCGGGGTCGATGCCTTTTGCTCTTTCCGCAATTATTTCGGCAATCGCATCACACTCATCTTCGCTCGGGACATATGTCGCTTTCTCTCTCTTTTCCGCACTCATGTATATCAAGCGATGAATCGCCGCAAAGATTGCAGGCAAGGCGCGCTCCCGCATCGGTTCCGAGAACGGAGTTATCGATGTCGGTTCGACGCTGTAGTACAATTTGCCGTGCTGCGATTGAAATTTTTCATAGTGCGACTTGTCTCTTGACTTTGCCGTATTGTAAATTATATACACGATGCCGGGGGCGTGATTTGCATCTCTTCCTACGCGACTGGTCGCCTGTATATATTCCGCCATCGTTTTAGGCTGCCCCGTGACCGTCATCAACCCAAGCCTCGGTACATCCACGCCGACCGATACCATATTTGTCGCAAGACAAACATCTAAAGGATACTCTCTCTTTTCGGAGTTATCATCTCCAAAACGCTCTGTGTTTCCCGAATAGCCTTCTTCGAGTTTTTTTAATATCTTGGGGATCTCGTCATTTGCCATGCGGCTCGTCAACTCCGCCTGTCCGCTCCCGTATATGTATCTTCTCTTGGTACCGTCGAGAGAGGCCTCCATCCTCCATTTATAAATAGTTTCCAACCTCTCTTTTATATCCGTCATAAACCATGTTGCGGCCTGTCCCAATTCGCGCATGCTTCCGAAATACGCCAAATTTGTCCAATACGGGTCACGCTCTTTTTCTTCATTGACATTAATGGCTTTTGCGGCATATATCAACGAAGCAAATGCGGCTATTGATGCCGTAGCGGATGTGGATGCGACAGACCCGTACAATCCAATATATTTTCGTCCGATGGCATCCGGTTCTTCATGCGCGAAGAAACTGTCTCTATAAGATGTCCCTTGCACGGGAAACTGGAAGACATTGTCTTCCCCGCAGCCGTAAAGCGCATTGCACTGTTGTCCGGCATGACTTATCGTAGCGGTGGATGCAACGATCTTCGGCCTCCCGCCGTTGTGTTTGCACAGCTCGTCGATCAGGACCTCATATATTCCCACCGCCGACCCGAGAGGTCCGGTGATCAAATGTAATTCATCTTGGATTATAAGGTCGGGCGCGGCGTTTTCTTGGTCCCCTCCAAACAGACTCTTTGCCTTCGGTCTGAACGGCAACATGGCAAATTTATCTACCGTCCCGAAAAGCAGCGTCGGCGGATTGGCATAAATATCATCGTCATACAACCTAAGCGGCAATTCGAACTCATCATCATGAAAATCGCAATCTGGATTATCGCATATAAAATGAACTTTCGCTCCGCTGGGAGAATAGCCGGGCGTACGCACATTCCCCGCGTTATCCGAATATGTCGACATGCTTGCGCCGCACCATGGGCACTTTAAGATTACCGAAGCATTTTTATCGCGATATTTCTTTTTTTTGATCTCCTCAATGTTTTCGACTGCCTTTTTCTCGGAATTCGGAGTAAGCGACCCGCCCACCCACAATCCTATGGTAATCCTTTCTTTACCCAAAAGCTCTTCGTTCTCTGCCCGAAGCTTTTCCATCGAACAGATCAGCGATGCCGCTCTCTCGTATTGTTGCGATGTCAGAAGTCTGAGCGTATACCGCATGATCACAGATGTACCCCTGTCCGCCTTATCGCGCAATTTACGCAAAAAGATGGTAAATGCCGTCAGCCCCAAATAAGCCTCGGTTTTACCTCCGCCCGTAGGGAACCATATCAGATCCACGATTTTCCGTTCCTCCGAACTTATGTCGCCGATCGAATCCAAATTCATCACGAGAAACGCGATCTGAAAGGGGCGCCATTTCCCATAGGTGTTGTCTTTCTTGTTAAACCATGTGTCTTCATCATCCACCTGCGGCATCACGATCTTTTCTTCAAGCACACCACACAACTTGTCATCATCATAGTCACTATATTTTACAAGCGGCAAACGATAATGTAGCTGTTGCATCAACATCGCTCTGTTGGCAAAGGCAAATGCTTGCCAGATCGTGTCGTCGGTTTTAAGCAAAGCGACCCCTCGCTCCAGCCTTGCCAAACATGTGCGGCAGAGTTCGACCTGCCCCCGCGCCGTCTCACGATGTTCCTCAGGGACCGCTTCCGCCTTCTCCCTTTCTTTTACTATCCAGTCCCGATACCTCGCCGCAAGTTTTTGCAGATCGTCAATCGTTTCGGCGCGATTTTCGGAATAAAGTTTCATTTCAAGCTTCACTCCCGGAAATGTGGTCGGGACGATGGGCTTGACTTCATACTCGGGCATGAATACGGCATTGACGATCCCGGGTATTTCGCCTTCCCATGTTGCCGCGCACCCGTGCCCTATCGCATAGTCGCGAACATCACGATAAAGTAATGCGTTGAGCCGATAATCCGCATCCTCGGCTTTTCTGTCGAAGTTTCTCGGCAGTGGTAAAAAGCCTGCCTGACAATGCACCGAAAAACCCACCTGGAACCAGCATTTTTCATAACTCGAGCAGTGGTCGGTGTACCTATCCGTATTCGTATTAAAGAGTGTCACAGTGAATATTTTGCCGTTTCCGTCGGCGAGATCCATCCTGTAGGTGATCGATACTCGCAAAGCGACTTCCTCTCCGTCGGCACCGATCCGATACTCTTTGTGCCTCGCCTCTTTTGTCGGCATATCCTCCTCCTTCACGAGCAATTCATACTCATGTTTTTGGCGGAAATAGCACTCTTTTTCTTTTCCGTGATTGGACAGCTTGATGGTTCGTTTGCCGTCTTTCGTTTCGATCGTATTCGGGTAAACATGTTTTCCGGGGCTGTAAGTCCCCGCGGATATCAAAACCTTCAAGCCGTTTCCGTTCGGGACACACAATGTAATACCCATTGCGGATTGAAACCTTGCATTTATCTTAGGAGTTTCTTCGTCAATAACCGCTTCGGATTCGCTTCTTCGCGGTACTTCCTTATAATCAGCTACCTCTTCCGGCTCATCATCGACATCTTCCTCGTCATCCGGTTCTCGCAGTTCCACGGCACCTTTAAGACATGTGTCGTTTCGAGGAAACAAAACGCCGGAAACATACACCTTCAGAGGATCGCCGTTAAACAATATCTCCTCGCCGTTCGGCTGCATAAACCCTTCCAACGGATTGGGACCTATCAACAACCTTCTGACCGTGTCGGTAAAAGCATTCCTGACTTTCAGCACTTCACTCATAACTCGCACCTCTCAACGCTCTCTCTTTTCGCTGTTCGTACGCATTTCTGTTTTCAAACACATACAGCTTGTTTCTGGCTCTGCTTAGTGCCGTATACATTAATTTTACATCGTCATAGCCGTCTATGTCCACCAGTATCACTATCCTACTCTCCAAACCTTTGAAAGAATGTATGGTGGAGAAATACGCTTGTACCTCCCCGTCCTTCTGCCCGTAATCACCGATAAAATATCCATACCGATCCAGTTGTCCGACGACCGAATTCTCTCTTTTACGCGGCGACAATATTACGACCGACTCGCCGGACAATCCTTGTGTGTTTAAGCTTTTAAGTAGCTCTTTTATCCTGCATTTTTCTTCCTCTATATCTTCCCACCCGATATAATCGACAGGCTCGCCTTGCACTTTGAGCAAATATTTTTGCTCGGTATATCCTGTAATCGCAACTACCTCCTTCCCGATGGATTCCGTGTTTCGGCAGTTGACCGTCAAATGTTTGACAGCATAATATGGGACATACACATTTAGATGCGTCGGTGCCGCACGCCTGTTATATATTGCCTGGCCCGAGAAATCTCCGAAAAACGCAAACTTCCCGTCACGCAACCCGCCTTTCAGAATCCCGTCCAAAAACGCCAGGTACTCGGGAATGCAGATATCCTGAAATTCATCGACGATCAACCTATCAAAAATTGCTCCGTTTAACGCGGCGCAGGCTTTTTCGGGCAGTTCTTTTTCAAAAAAATCGCCCCCTGCTTCATCTTCATAGACCTTTGCCGTCTTTTGCATAAGTGAATGCAGAGTGTTTACTTCCACATCGGTCGACGCCAAATTATATCTCAAATACTCCGACAGATTTCGGTTGAAACAAAGCAGGCCGACTCTTTCTCCCGCAGCTGCGGCTGCTCTCGCGGCTTGAGCGGCAATCAATGTCTTACCCGTACCCGCGCCGCCTAATGCCACGACACGCACATTCTCTCGCAACTCGTCCAAACAATCGTATTGTTCGTTTGTGAGTCGCAATATCCCATCTTCGCTGTCATCCAAAAAGCTCTTAAGCGGCACGATGCACTCAACCTCAGGGCGCAAACAACTCTGTATTTTTTGGGCGTCGACCACAGTCAATTTTCCCGGCACATTTTTTCTCAGCGACCTAAGCTCTTTTGCAAAATTTACCGACAAATCGGCAACGAACTTGCTGTAATCGGTTCCGTCGCTTTTTTGATACAACCTCCAGGGCTCGTCTTCGACGATGGCTTCTCTCGGGAAATCGGTTTCGTCGGTAAATATAACACCGTATCCATATAGTATATGGCGTCTATCATAGCTTTCACCGAGCCTGCGCGTCACTATGTCCGAAACCTTAAACATCGCATCATTCGCTTGTTGAAAAGGTCCTCTATGTTTTAAATTCTCTTTCCCGTTTCGATTCCTAAAAATCCAATTTGTTCCATCAAAGCCGACCCCGCCCGACTTCACCTCTAACACAAACACACCAAAATTCGGAGCAATAACGATAAAATCCGCCTCTCCGAAAACGACCGTCCTGTGTTCGGGCAACCTAAAAGAATGCAGTACGATCCAATCCTTCGGTGCATCATTTTTGAAATGCTCAAAAACTTTACGCTCGCCCGAACTTTTGTTAACATCGAGAAATGACGCGGGATACATCTTTGCCATTTCAATTCTCCTCTATCCTGTTGAGTTTTGCGCGCTCGACATAATATCTGTCGGGAGCGACCGACTCTACACGATATATGCGGATCGCTCCGACGCCGTCTATCGCGCTTTCCATCTTTCCGCTTTTGACACATTGTCTAATGTCGTCCGCTTTTTTTGCCAGCTTGGCTTTTAATTCCCTACCGGCTTTTAGATGATAACCGTGGATCTCGCTTCCGCACGCAAAAATCCTGTCCGCATCGCCAATGAATTCCGGCGCACTCGGTTCCCCGATCTCTTCCGCCGCCGCACCGATGGCTTTCAACACTTCCGGCTTGCGCGGCATGATTGTTTCACCGGATAACCACACCCTGCATTGCTGACTGCTACATTCTGCGCCATACCTATTCAATGTTTCTTGGAGTTCGGGTATCGTACGCCCTTGCGCTACTTTTAGGAGTAAATCGAACCATTTTTGCGCAAAACCTCTGAACGCGGACTTGCCTTCCTGCCGCATCTTTTTGTCCGCGATCTCACGGATCATGTCTCTTGTCCCGGAATGCTCCGCAATAATATCTCCGGACTTAAGATCTTTTGCTTCTTTGCTATCCGCTTCGACAGTTGTGCCGTTTGCTATTTTTGTAATGTCGAAAACTTTATAGGTAGGATAAAAATACCCGTACTTTTCTCCGTCAAATTCTATTAATATGCTTTCGACCTGCTCGGCTCCGTCCGCCTGCCTTGATGTCGCACCGCATCTCGCCCTGAAGAAATTCATATTGATGCTGTCGCGGAAATCATAATCTTCTATCGGCACATCCTCCGGAGACGAATTGACTTCGTCTATTGGGCGATCGTAATAGTCGGTATCCGCAATACCAATCACATCCGCGACAGTTTTTACATCGTCATACGGCACAAGTTTGTCGATATAGGACACCCACCTCCCTCTTCGCTTATTCTCAAAGTCATAGAGCAGAAATATGAGTGTATCGTAACAATATAATTGTTTAATATCGGTGTAATGTTTTTTATCAAACCATGGCACGATCACCTTTGAGTAGGACTCAAACCGGTCGTCTTGCCAGTGTGCAAATTCCGAGAGCAAATGGGCAACCGCCTTCCCACCGGAAACACGCTCAACAAATTGTTGCACCCCGATCAAATTTTTGCACTCATACGGGATTATAACAACGGCATTCTCGCAAAGCTCTTCCAACACTCGCTTTAACTTCTCTTGTTTCTTATTCTTTTCCGATATTGCGAGTGTCATCTCAATAGCAATAATGTCGTCAATGGTTTTTTGCATAGTTTGCCCGACATAAGAAGCGGAAATCGCGCTCCATTCCGTCCCTATTTCCGACACCATTTGTACAAGATTATCCCTCTCTTTATCGTCAATGTAGCAGATCCGTTCATAGGACTTGTAAAATTTCCACAGTTTATTGATAACTTTCTGAACGTCGGTCGCATAGTCTTTTACCCGGGGTGATATATCATACAACATATTTCCGCATTGTCTTAAACTTATGTCTTCAAATGACTCTGCTTTGATCTCGGCAAATGAGGCACAATTAACTTTTTGAGCAAGTTGACCGAATAAAACGGCTTTCGGCTCGATCGAGTCGGTTAAAAACGCCTCACTCTTCATCGTTGCAGGCTTCCAATGCCATATCTTAAAACCATAGGCTTTCAGGCTTGTATAATTTTTGATGTCCTTCTCATATAAAAATACTATCACAGGTATTTTTAACTTCAGGCATTTTTTTAAATTATAGTCATCTTCAACAATCTCATCGCTTTTTTCGGGTGCCACATAAATTTTTTCAACTTGATTTTCAAATATCTTTATTGCGTCCGCCGTTTCCGACATATCGGTTGTCGCTGTAATTGCAGGAATCCCTCGAAGTTTCCCGCTGTTGTAAAATTCATAGCCGCGCTTACTGTTGTTATTTACCTTGCCGAATGAGACAACGTCTTCGATAGGCATTCCACTTACATTTACTTCTTCAAAATAACTTCTGAGATCAACTTTCTGCGTCATCAAAACAATCGTCTTCTTAAGCAAAGTACGTTTGCCTTTGATCATTTTGATGATGTCCGAATCTCCCGATGCAAATTCTTGTTTAACCGCCTCCGCCATTTTTGAGTATGCCTTGAATGAGGAAACCTCCTTTTCTGTCTTTTCGGCATAATATTGGATTGCTCTAACGATAGGGCTATCAAAATTTTTAGTCATTACTGCAGCACCGGAATCCGACGTCTGCCTGCCGACAACATAAGACACTGTCCCGGCATCATAATCTATTCCCTTAAACTCGATAACGGCTTTTTTTATGCTTAAATGATCCCCGGGAACAATATTATCGAATACATTTTCGGTATAATGAACGTCTTCGGCCATTCGAGCCATGCAATCCATCACTACAAGCGGAATTATCTCGGCATTATCCGGTAAAACAATTGCGACTTTTTGTTCCCCTTTACTTGCGAGATTCTCTATTATGGCCTGAGTGAACACAAAAATCGGATGTAGTGCCTCCGGAATGCCACCCTGCCCTTCAAATTTCAGTTCATCATACAATGGGTGCTCTTTTTTGAACTCAGAGAGCAATTCCGTTACGGTTTTCTTTCTCATTATCTCCCCCCCCCCCATCAAAAGTATTTTTGTGAAGTTCATTCCGCCTTCGCTAATATATCTCTGAAAATTGTGTTTTAGCGAGCGAACTCATCCCGTTCGCTGACGAACACCGTTTCGATCTCTTCGCCGAATGCCTGATCGAATCCGAGCCTGATTCCACCGATCCCCGCGAACAAGTCTATGCTCTTAAACCTCATGGGGGCATCCTCCTATATGGAAGTGAAATACTCTTCATCCACTTCGTAGTCTTTGACTTCTCTCAACCCGATTGAATATTCCGCAAGCATGTCGAGTAATGCCTCACCATCAACCAGATCAATTTGCTGTTTGCCAATATTAGCGGCCTCTTCTTTTGCCGCAGATGAAAATGTCCCGGTCGTTACGAATAAGCCCTTTTCTATGTTGCGCGTAAGTGACCCCCTGAAATCTCTGATTTCGGGAGCGCCGACCGTTCCCTGATAACGCTTGCACTGAAACGCTATATTAAAACCGATTATTCCGTTTATTTTTAGCTTTCCGTATCCGTCAATTCCTCCGTCACCCGAGCGTTTGGTTACTTCCACATCGGTAAAACCGCTTTCACGCAATAATCGCTGGGTTAAACGCTCAAATGCATACGGATTCATATTCATTAGAATTTCATATACGCGCTGTCGCCATGTTTTTGCTTCAATAAAATCATCGTCCTGCGAGGCATCCTTAGAATGCTTTTCTCGATCGTTGCCCGATTTAACAGATATTTCCGAAATGTTTCTGCATTTTTCCACCTCTTCGCCGGAAACCTTTTCGACACTTGTATATTCGGGAGATATGACCCATACTCTACGCGCGGAATTTACAATCGCCCCGTAATTTTTCAGCAAAGTCCTTGCCCATGCCAGTCGATAATCGACTTCACTAAAAGTTGTCCTTCCGGTATGCAAAATTTCCAGCACACTGTCCGGCAATTCCAGAATCTGATAAACTTTTTTGTTTATTTCGTCATTACGCCCCGAACCTCCGAGTTCTTTCAATGCTCTATATGTAGCTTCAATCAGCGTCGCGTAATTCGGAACTTGCAAATTCTTCTGTTTAGGCATTAGTTTTTTCTTCCTCCGAAATTCTTTTGCGATATATTTCTTCTATTTTATCCGCGCATGACACAACATCTTTTTTGACCTCAAAGTCCCAAAAGCGTAGCACCGTCCAGCCCTGTTCGGTCAATGCCTCCGTCACTTCTCGATCGCGTTCCATGTTTCTCTCTATCTTCGGGATCCAAAAGTCGCGATGGCTTTTGAACTCCGACTTTTGATGTTCCCAATCATATCCGTGCCACATCTTGCCATCCACGAACACGGCGATCCGTGCACGGAGGAAAACCAAGTCCGGTTTTCCATCGAGAGGCTTGTAATTCTTGCGATAACGCAAACCGCGCCCCCACAGCTCTTTGCGCAACATCAGCTCCGGCTTTGTGTCCTTGCACTTATTACTGCGCATATTGCGCGCCACCGCCTCACGCGTTTTAGGCTTCATTGTCATTGAATTTTATCCAGTTCTGTTCGCAGAACACGGAAATGGCTTTTTTTGCCTTTATGTTAGGCTCGCTTTTCCCCGTTTCCCACCTGCACACGGTAACGGTATTTACGCCGAGCCGTTCCGCCACTTCGCCCTGCGTGAGAAACAATTTCTCTCGTGCGTATTTCAATTTTTCGGGATATGTCATCCTATCACCTCAATTAGCATTCGATTAACAATATTTTAGCAAACCTTCCTAATATAGTCAATAAACATATGAAGTTTTGGAATTTGTATATGGCACAACGGCAAGTGTTTAATTAATTGGTGATTTTCTCCCGGAATTCTGACATCATTTTTGACATCAAATTTGACATCATTTTTGACATCATTTCGATGCGATTTTGATGTCAAGTTTACAAAGTGAACGATTTCGGGAACATGAAAAAACCCACTAAACAGTGGGTTTTCTGGTGGAGTAAATCGACAGAAGATCGAACCTATCTGATTGCCCAAACGCAATGAGGGGATGCGATGAAACCCCATAAAGTGTCCTCGCGCGCAAAGCTTGCTCCGGTACTTTACGGGGACCCCGTGTGCGTCATTTTAAGTGCGAGGATGAGGGAGCGTACTTGGCGTACGTGACCGAGATCCGAGACACGCAAATGGCGGCAGTAGCCGCCATCCCGCGGAGCAAAAATCAGAGAGCAACGCGATAGTTCCGGCGCAACGCAGAGGAACGAGGAGCGGGGCGAACGTCCGTATTTTTGCGACGCGTAGACACAGCCGCAGGCACAAACGCAAACACCCCGCAAAAACTTGCGGGGTGTCGCTAATGATGCCTTGCGGCTGTGTGGTGGAACGTAAGGATAGAAAATCGAATCATAGAACGGCGGCGGGCGCATTATAAGGAGGGAAGCGTCCGCCGCCGAGGGGGAAAATATGAGATGCAAGAATTTATTTTGCGCGACCGATCGTAGGACGCGCCGGGTGTTGACCACACGCAGTGACAGGCGGCATTGCCTGACCAAAGGCGAGGCACCGCGCAAAGGCTATACCGTTAGCTACGGCGTCGGAACTGCCGTTGTTGCTATGTCGGCTCGACAGAGGTCATTTTTGGCGCGGCGGGGTGATGTAGATCGCCATGCCTTCATAATAAGCAGTATCGGTTTGTGCGGCGAAGGAATAGACCTCCCCGCTCTTGTTCGCACGCACAGTCATGAGCGTCTTTTCGCCGAACACATCGAGGGCTGTGACTCGACAAGCGAGGCTACGCTTAACGCCTTCGACGACAGCGTTGATGCGATATACTCTGCCGCTGCGCACGACGGCGGCATCCTCATGTACGGGATGAGCAAACTCGCGCCGTGCGGTGAGTCTCGATCCGTCTGCGGCAAATATGTCGATGGCTTCGACGGGAGCATACACCGTCGCTTCCCCTTCGGCGGGGACAAGAGCCTCAGCATCGGCTTTGACGACCACACGCTGCCCTGCCGCCGTATGCGAATAGACCGCTTTGTACGCGCCGTAATCTATCACCTCGTCGACCGTAACGGGAACGGCAAGGGCGTTTTCGCGCTCTTCAAACCCTATGCCTTCCGAGCGCAGACCGATCTTTGCGTCCTCGCCGGCGGACATTACGAGACGGTTTTTCAACTCCTCGGAGTGGAACCTGCCCTCGGAGAGTACGACCGCATCCTCTTCGCATTTTACATCGACATCGAGAAGATTCACCTCGGGGATGCGCAGCAGCGATTCACCGCTCTTTGCATCGAAGAGGTGCATGCGATCCATGTCGAATCGCATATACGACACGCCGTCGATAAGGACGGGAGTGCGGGCGGCATAGCTTGCGATGGCGTAGTCCTTCCTGCCCGTGATGTGCGTATAAACGAGCGTCTCGTTGCCGAGCTTTTCCACGATCTCCGCCGTGACGCCGATGGCTCCGTCGACGCCCTCTTCGCTCTCCTTGATGTCCTCGGGGCGAATGCCGAAAGTGACTTTCTTCCCGATATAACTTTCATCCACAAGTTGTCCCGCTTTGAGGGGCGGCACTTTGAGTGTGATGTTCTTCTCCGACGGGATCTCGTTGCCATCGTCGTCGAACTCTGCAAGTCTGACAACAAGTCCTTCCCCTGCCCTTTCAATGACGGCGTCAAAAAGATTCATCTGCGGCGAACCGAGGAAAGTGGCGACAAAATCGTTGGCGGGATGGTCGTAGAGATTGGACGGAGTGTCCACCTGCATGATGTAGCCGTCCTTCATGACGACGATGCGAGTGCCCATGGTCATGGCTTCAGTCTGATCGTGAGTGACATAGACAAACGTGGTCTGAAGCCTCTGGTGGAGCTTGATGATCTCGGAACGCATTTGCACGCGGAGTTTTGCATCGAGGTTAGAGAGAGGCTCGTCCAAAAGGAAAAGCTTCGGCTCGCGCACGATGGCTCTGCCGAGAGCGACGCGCTGACGCTGCCCGCCCGAAAGTGCCTTGGGCTTGCGGTCGAGATATTCCGTGATGCCGAGGATCTCCGCCGCCTCCTTGACACGGCGGTCTATCTCGTCCTTCGGGAGTTTCTTTATGCGCAAGGAGAACGCCATATTCTCATACACGGACATATGAGGATAAAGCGCGTAGTTTTGGAAGACCATGGAGATGTCTCTGTCCTTAGGCTCGACATCGTTCATGAGCACGCCGTCGATGTAGAGCGTGCCGGACGTGATCTCCTCAAGTCCCGCGATCATTCTGAGCGTGGTGGACTTGCCGCATCCGGACGGTCCTACGAAAACGACGAACTCCTTGTCGTCTATCGCCAGGTTGAAGTCGTTGACGGCTTTGACGCCGCCCTCATAGATCTTGCATACGTTTTTCAGTTCCGCATTCGCCATAGGACACCTCTCATTGTTTCACCGCACCCGCGGTCATACCGTTGATCATATATTTGATAAGGCAGAAATACAGCACGACGATGGGCACCGCGATAAAGATCGCACCTGCGGCAAACCGTGCAAATTCCGTCTCCGGCAGACTCATGAGTCCGACGGCTGTTGTGTACATATCACGCTCTTTAAGTAACAGTTTCGGCAGGATAAAGTCGCTCCACGGCCAAGCAAAGGATGTGAGTGCCGTGTAGACTATGATGGGTTTTGAAAGGGGCAATGTGATCTTGCAGAACACTCTTGCATTGGTCGCACCGTCTATCCTCGCCGCCTCGTAGATAGAGTTGGGGATAGTGTCGAAAAAGCCTTTCTGCACCAGGTATCCCATGGGCGCGCCCGCGCTGTATATGAGGATAAGCCCCCAATGATTGTTGATCATGTTGAACTGCGTCATGAGGATGTAAACCGCGGTCATGCCCATGAACGACGGGAACATCCCGAGCACGAGCGTTATCTTCATGAGCGGCTTCCTCGCCTTGAATTCAAAACGCGAAATGGTGTAGGCGGTGAGGATGACGAGCAGCGTCCCTATGATGCAGCTCATGGACGCGACGAGCAATGTGTTGAGAAACCATTGCGGATAGTTGTACATCGCCGTATCCGTAAACAGCGTCTTGAAGCTGTCCAAGCTGTAATCGGGCGGGAAGAATCCGTCGAATGAATAGAGACTGCCCGTCTTGCTGAATGACGCCAGCACCAGCCAAAGGCAGGGGAAGACAAAGATGATCCCGACCAATATGAGCAGCGCGTAGGTCAGTCCTACATCCGCCGCCTTTTTGAATTTGAGCATGCCGACAGGCTTTTTCATGTACGACCTCATCTGAACATATCCTCCCGCTTATAAGCCGACGACCTGACATAGACCGCAAGCGAGATGACGGACGTGATGACGAAGATCACGAGGCTTATCGCCGCGCCTATGCTGTAATAGTTGTTGTCTATGGAAAGATTGTATAGCCAGTTGATGAGCAAGTCCGTATCGCTCGCCTCGAAGTAGCCGTCCAGCGTCAGTCCTCCCCTTAGGAAGTAGAAGATTCCGAAGTTGTTGAAGTTGGAGATGAATTGACTGATAAGAACGGGCGTCGTTGAGAACACCACGAAAGGCAGCGTGATGCGGGTAAACTGTTTCCAAGCTCCCGCACCGTCTATCTTTGCCGCCTCGTAAAGATCGGTGTTCATGTTGGAGAGGATGCCCGTTGCGAGCAGCATGGTGGTGGGCACGCTCATCCACGCATTGACAGCTATGCCGATGAACCTCGCCATCCACTTCGCATCTCTGCCGAGGAAGCCTATCGCCTCTCCGCCGTGCTCTATGATGAGCTGGTTGATCGGTCCTCCGTACGAAAGCATAAATTTGAACCCGAGCAGCGTGATGAACCCCGGCACGGCATAAGCAAGTACGGGAAACGCGCGCCAGAACGCCTTGCCTTTCACACACTTCTTGTTGAGGAGCAACGCAAGCCCCAGCCCGAGGAAGTAATTGATGAAAGTGGAAAGCACAGCCCAAAGGATGTTCCAGCCGAGGATCTTAAAGAAGCTGTCCGCGATGTCGGCAAGAGCGACCAATTTCTCGAAATTGTCCAGCCCCACCCAGCTCACGAGTTCGGGCGGCACGGTCTCGCCGCCGTAATCCGTGAAGGCGACAAAGATCATGAACACTATCGGCAAGACATTGAACACAAGCACTCCGACCACGGGCAGGAAGAGCACGGTCTTGTAAAACTTCTTGTCCAACAGCCCCTTCGCTTCGTCGAGGAACTTTGCGGGACACTTGCCTGCCGCGACGTCCTGTTGAGTGCGGTAGCAATCCTTGATGTTCGCAAAATAGGTGCAGACGAAAGCGATCAGCACGAACCACGCGAGGATGCCCATGAGGAGCATAACAACGGAGTTGTCCCCTTCCACACCCGTCCACGGATCACCGCGCACGAGACCGAGTGTGAAGAAGCCGTAGATCGCCTCCCCTCCCCAAAGTGCCATGAGCACTATGAACAGCACTTCGATGCCGAGATAGATCAGCCCTTTCGCCCATTGTTTGTACATGAGCTGTCCCGCCCCCATGAAGCACATGGACGCGAAAGTGTTGGAGTTAGCGGTGCGGAAGAAAGTACGGACGCTCTCCGCCGCGCCGCGGATCTTTGCGCGCAACTTATCCCTCACCTTCCCGAAGAAGACGGCGGGGCTTTTGCCTGCGCTTCCGGTGTCAACGGCTTTATTTTCCATTGTCTTTCCCCCTTATTCCGTCATTGCAAAGTGAATATCGCGGAATAAATGCCGTCCGCGGTGTCTTGCAACTCCCTCTTCAACGCTTCGAGAGTGGGATATTTAGGCTCGTCCCTGAAAGCGTCCTCGGCTATATCGCCGAACATTGTCGCAAGCGGATCCCAAAGCTGTCCCACCGCGCTGATAGACGGCATAACGACGATCTCGCCCGCGTCCAGCTTTTCGAAGAGACGCTCGCTCAGACCGCCCAGCTCCGCCGCCACATCACTGCGTGCTGGCGCGATGCCGAGATACTCGTTGCGCAACATGACCATCTCATAACTCGTCGCAAACTCTACGAACGCGAGACACGCCTTTGGTGCCTTGGTGTACGAGGAAATGGCATAGCCGTTGACGCCGCCCATGACCGTCATGCCCATCTGTTCCGCATCGTCATCCTCGAGGTCGCCGTTCACGGGCAATGTGGGGACGTCGGTCATGACGAGGTTCTCCTCCGCCATCGCGGCGGCTTCGCTCGCGCTGTAACCTCTGCGGGTGTAATCTGCCTCCATCTCTCTGATGAACATCGTATAGACGTCCGGCGTGGTCATGGTGGCAAAATAGGTGCCGTCTCCGAGGCGTGAATAAGAGTTGAGGGTGATGGAATCGTCCACCGTCTCCATATTCATGACAGAGGCAAGCTGCTGTATGATGCGCGCGCCGATTTCCGCCTGTCCCGCCGCAATGCCTATATCGCGGGCATTGGTATTGTTGTCGCCGAAGACATAACCGCCGTAGGAGAACAGATAGCCGAGTGCGAAATAGGAGTCGCTGAGAGACTTCATATAACCGTACTTGTCGGGCGTCTCGCTGCGGATCTTCTGACTGTAACGATAAAGCGCGTTCCAGCTCTCCACCATATCCGGGATCCCGTTCGCATTGTCGTCATAGGTGGTCTCCCAATCCTCGGGGAGCAGGTCCTTGCGGTAGTAGAGCATCGGTGCCTGGATGTTGACGGGGACGCCGCAGGTGTAGATGCCTCCCTCGATATTCGCCTCATACGCATCCCAAGCGGCTTCCGGAATGTACTGATAGCACTCCATTTCTTCCACGGGGAGAGGCAGAACATGCTTGTCTGCGGCGAATTCCATCAAAACGTCGTTCGCCTGATAAAGGACGTCGGGACCATAGCCGAAAGGTCCGTCCAACGCGAGGTCGGTGTAAGAGTCCATATTGGCGTCCACCGCCGTGATGCCGTACTCGGCATACGCCTCGTTGAATGCGTCGAGCAGCTCGTCAAAATAGCCGACGGAGATCGCGGTGTCATTCTCCAACACCCTTATCGTGACATTGCGTTCGATCTCTCCGTCGAATTTGGTGAAAGTCTCCGTGCTGTAATACTGCCTGAGGTCGGAAAAGTCGCACGCCGTGACCGCGAGCGCGGCGAGGCAGAACAGCATCACGAGACATGTCGCAAGCGCGATGGTTTTGATCTTCACAGCCACCTCCTCTGAATGCGGTATCCGAATGGCGGGATGCTCTCCCCTTCAAAGACCGCCGCATTCGGCGTATTGTTGACGGCAAGCGTCGCCATCTCTCTTTCCGTCCTGCGCGTCACGATGAGCAGTTCACCTTCCGCGCGGACGGTGATGTCTCCGTCACGAAGCGCATCGCTGTTGCGGCGAAGCTCCGCAAGCTCCCTTACGGTGTCAAAGACCTCTCCTCTTTTTGCCGCCCGTTCCCAATCCATGGTGCGGCGGCAGTCGGGATCGTAACCGCCTTCCATGGCGATCTCCGTGCCGTAATAGATGAAAGGCACTCCCGTGAAAAACACGGACAGCGCGAATGCCGAGAGCAGTTTGCGCCTGTCTCCCCCCACCCGCGTGAGGAAGCGATGCGTATCGTGGGAGTCGAGCAGGTTCAGCATCATGAAGTTGACGTTGTCGCCGTTGCGCATAAGAAGCGAGGAGAGCTTGTCCGCCATTCCCTTTGCGCCGAACTTTCCGAATGCGAAAAAGTCCATGGCGGCTTTGGTGAAGGCATAGTTCATTATGCTGTCAAACTGATCCCCTGCAAGATAACTGCCCGCGTCATGCCAATTTTCGCCTATGAGCACGCACTCCGGCTTCAACGCTTTGACGCTCAGGCGCATTTTTCTCCAAAAAGCGTGGCTGACCTCGTCCGAGACATCCAGCCGCCAGCCGTCGATGTCCGCCTCTCTGATCCAATAGAGCGCAATGTCGGTGAGAAAGTCCGCCACCTCGGGGTTTGAGGTGTTCCACTTCGGCATATACGGACAGGATGCGAAGCACTCATAATTGAGAGACTGCATGTCCGCCCTGTCGCCGTGGATGACGAACCAATCGAAATAGCGGGATCTTTTCCCTTTCTCCAACACATCGCGGAACTGCATTATGCGCGAGCTGCAATGATTGAACACCGCGTCCAACACTACATACATCCCACGGGCGTGCGCCTGCGCTACAAGTTCTTTGAGGTCATCGGTCGTGCCGAAAGCAGGATCGATCGCCTTATAGTCCTCGATATCATACTTGTGATTTGACGGTGCCTTGAACACGGGAGTGAGATAAACTGCGTTCGCACCCACGCTCTTTATGTAGTCCAGTTTTTCGGTGATTCCTTTGATGTCCCCTCCGGCGAATGAGTGCGCGTTGACCGGATCCCCCCACTTTACGGTGACATAACTCATGTCCTTGTCCCGCCGTCCGATGTTGAAGCGATCGACAAAGATTTGATAAAAAACGGCGTTTTTCATCCACTTTACGCGGTGTAAAACATCGATCGGGTTGATATACGGCAGTTGGAAGGAGTTGTAATAGCTCAACAAAAAGTCATAATCTTCCGTCAGCCCGTCCTCGGAAAAGTAGTAGATCCTGCCCTCGTACGTGAGCCTGAAAACATAGACGAGGCGGACGTCCGAGAGCTTGAGGCGCACCGTGTACCAGGCAAAAAGCCCGTCCTCGAAAGCACGTTTCATCTCCGCGCTCTCCCGTCTTTCGGCGTACTCGTATTTGCCGCCGTACACCGCTTCCACTCTGTCGGGGACGCACTCGCGCGCAAGACGAAGGCGCAGCACCACTTCGTCGTCGGAAACGGCGAAACAGAACTTGGAATCCGATGCGTGCAGGATGGCGTCTTCGTGCGGCAGCATATCTCTCCTTTCCTTCCCTCCCTCTTGACGAGAGAGGGAATATTGTATAAACTTTTTCTATGAAACGCCCGACCATTTACGATGTTGCCCGCGAAGCGGGCGTGTCGGCTGCGACTGTTTCCTATGTGATAAACGGACGCGACGACCAAAAGATCAGCGACGCGACCAGGAAGAAGATCATGCAGATCGTCAACCTGCTCGGCTACTCCCGCAACCGTTCCGCTTACACCCTCGCAAAGGGCGGTGACGACTATGTCGCCGTTGCCGCGGACACCGTAGGCGAACTCGGTGACGCGGCGGTGTTTTGCTTCATGAAAGCCTTTTCCGAAAAGCTCTCCGCCTTCGGCAAAAAGCTCTCCTATGTGACGACGGACGCCGCCGAAAACCTTTCGGATGCCTGTGCCCTCGTCCTCTTCGGAGTCTCCTCGGAGCGATTCAAGCACATCGCGGACGCGAACATGATCCCCGTCGTCGCGGTGGACTGTCTGCTGGACAATCCCCTCTTTTTCAAGGTCAATTCCGACTTCCCCGCCATGCGCGCCGCCGCCGACGGGAAGTACGGCGAAGGGCGTTACGTCTTTCTGTGCGCCGACACTCGCAATGCCGAACTCAAAGAGCTGATAACGAGGAGCTTCCCCCGCGCCGTATTCCTGTCTTCGTTTGCGGACATACGCGATGCCGCCCTGTCTTCGGGCGACCTCCCCACCGTCATCTTCGGTGAGGAGATCGCCTCACTGTTTCCCCTGCTGGCGCAGGGACGGGAGTACACGCTCTTCCCGCGCTTTTCCGATGAGAAGGTGGATGCCGTCGGCAGTTGCATACATCATGCCATAGACCGCACTCCCGCCCTCACCCACGACATCTTCGTCTGACATCTCACGCGGATAAGGCGCGCGCCGAGGTCAGCCTCGGCGCGCATTTGTTTGTCATGCTTTTGTCACCACCAGCACCCCGGTGCTTCTCGTCCAGGTGAAAGTGTAAGTTCCCGCGGCACTCACCGTGAGGTTGCCGCTTTCGGGCGAGTCGAGGATCTCTTCCGCGCTGTTCTCCCTGTCAAGGTTCTCCGCCTTGATAAAGAGCGCACCATCCGCCTCTTCGACAGGATCGTAGCTGTAGAACATGAAGTTGTCGTTCGCCTGAAGTTCAATGGTCAGGGTGTAGACGCCATCGGTCTCCGTCATCTTGTATTGTGCGTCTTTGGGAGAACCCCACTCTGTGATTAACTCGCCCTTGATGTAGAAATCATAAGGGGTGTCGTCCACGGCGGGACCGCTCACGGGATCACCGTTGCGCACCCAGCTGATGTAGTCGACATCGCTCAGGAAGAACGCATCGGGATATTCGGCGTCATAGTCGCTCTTATCCACGTTCTCGTAGTCATCCGCGGGATAGGTCTTGAGCGTCAGAGTGTAGTTGCCGTCCACAAGCACATTGATGTTCTGGATCTTGGTGCTGGTGTCTCCGAGACCGCCCTGCGCGGAGAAATATTCCTCGCCGTCGGCACCGGTGCGAGTGGTCAGATAACCCGCGCCGTGCTGGTTTAGCCAATAGCTGCCCGTCGAGCCGCCGAAACCGGTCAGGAACTGGAACTGGTCGCCTTCAAAGAGATCCAGCGTGATGCTGAACTCGTTGACCTTGCCCTCCACCTTTTCCAGCTCGAAGAGAGCCTTCGCTTCCGCATCATCGCCCTTGAGGTCCGCGCCCCAGTTGCTCGCAATGAGCACTTCGCCTTTGCCGGAACCGGCGATATACCAAGTCCTGTCGTCAACGGGCTGGTCGGTGCTCGCCGCCTTGGCGAAAATGGTCGTGTTCTCGTTGAACACCACCGTGTCGAAATCGAAGGGGATCATCAGCGAGGGTGCCGCATACCAGCCGAGGAAATCGTAGCCCTCGATCGCGGGGACATAGTCCTTGAATGCCGTTGCCGCGCTGCCCTTCTCCACTCGCTCCGTCCTGAGAGTCTTGTCACCCTGCACGAAAGTGACGGTGACCTTGCCATCGTCCGCGGGAGGACCTTCTTCGTCATCGTTGCACGCCACGAGGGTAAACGCAAGTATGCCCACAAGCGCAAGAACGATCAGCAGGACAAACCATTTCTTTTTCATAACTCACCTCCATTATCATACAATCGGCGTCACTTAACCGATTAAGTTACTTCAATTATATCGGCTTAAAAAACCGCGTGTCAATACCCCAATTCCCCGCGCTTAACGACACCTGTCGTTTGTTAAGTGCCCGTTTTCTCTTATCTTGCGCCCGCTTCATAGTAACTTCCCCTCAAATTAAGTCCGAAAATTTTTCACCGAAACCTTAAAATTCTTCCCTTCCCATCAAAAAACCTTAAAAAGTCCTCTCCTTGCGCGTCCCTCCTCCCCACCTATACCGTGCAACCTGCAGCATATCATAGCGCACTCTTTTCCCCTGATGCCGACCCTAACGTCAAGCGCCAACAGTCCTCCCGCGCTCACACTGCATCTGAAATGTCCCGCCGACGGAATATTCGACTGTAATACACCGCTGCAAGGTTATGTCGTTTGTATTTCTTCTATTAGTATCAATAAAAAAATGAAGCTAAAACTTCTCTAATACAAAAATGGCATATTCCAAAAGCATAAAACCGACTCATTGATATGATACACACTGGCGGGAGCCGTATAACAAACGACGTTTATACGACATATTCGCCCGATGTAGACGCCGCGGAAATCGCCTCTGTTTACGGCGATTTGCTCCCGGAATTCTGACATCAAATTTGACATCATTTTTGACATCATTTCGGTGCAATTTTGATGTCAAGTTTACAAAGTGAACGATTTCGGGGATATGAAAAAACCCACTAAACAGTGGGTTTTCTGGTGGAGTAAAACGATAGAAAATCGAACCCATCTAATTACCCAAACACAATGAGGGGATGCGCTAACACCCCATAAAGTGTCCTCGCGCGCAAAGCTTGCTCCGGTACTTTACGGGGACCCCGTGTTGCGTTCTTTTAAGTGCGAGGATGAGGGAGCGTACTATGCGTACGTGACCGAGACCCGAGACACGCAAAAAGGGCGCAAGGTGCGCCCCTCATCGCGTTTGGTGGTGGACTCAAAAAATCAATTTGGCACCACGGCGTGTGCTTGTCATAGACAAGTGCGGCTCGGCTGCGCCGCGCCGCAAACAAGCACACGCCGTTAAACGGGCAAGGCGGGCGGAAAACGAGAGCGAAGCGGAGTCGCCCGCTGAACCGCTCGGGCGACCGTCCGCTTTTTCGCTCTCTCGTGATTTTCCTTCAAGCCTCCTTTTGCGTTTTCATTCAGGTGATCGTGTTTATCGTGCGTGGCGTCGGCTCACTTTAGGCTCTTTTTTGCTCATGCCACAAAAAGGTGATACGAGCCGCGTTCTGCCGTGCAGACTTGTTCCAAGAAATTTTGGTTGTTCCTGACATAACGCCTCCGCAATGTGCCTTTCGTGGGCGCATTGTCGCATAGTCCTCTCAAAAGTAAACGGACGGAAATCCTTGCCGAAATGTTCTAACCTCTGGACGGTAATGCAAGGATTTTCTTTTCCCGTTGACTTTTGACGGCTCTCCTTCTACGCCTACTTCTCCCACCGTCCTATGCTCCCGTCCGCCTGCCGAAAGGCAACATATTTCGGAGGTACGGACAATGGAGAACAAAAGAAAAGTTTACGAAGTTTTGGAAGAAAAGATCTCGCCGGACAACATCGTGCGCATAGGCGAATTGCTAGCGCTTGGCGCGTTGAAGTATATGTGCGGACACAAGATGCTGCACGGGATGTACGCGGATCTCGCCCGTGACATAGCCAACAAAGATATGGAAGGATATGTCCTCACCGAAAGCTATGACCTCGTGCAAGAGGCGGCGATGTTTTTATGCGGCTATATGGGCATGACCGTGAATGACGTCAAAGACGGCGAGCAATGCACCGTACGGCGGCTGTGCAATAAAACGCTTTGCCACAAGATATACGAGCTGTGGAAGATGAAACGGTACACGGAGAGCATGGACGCTCTGCCGAGAAACAGAGAGCCGTTTACGGAATTTGAACGGGAGAAAGCCGATTACTCCAAGCATGACGAACTTATGGCAAAACTCCGTCTTACGAAATGCGAGAAAGAGACCATCGAGTGTTATGCGGCAGGGATAAGTTTTACGGAGCAAGCGAAGCTGCTGTCCGTGAACCTGTCCACGATATGGCGCAGAAGAAAGAGCGCGCAGACGAAATATCTTGCCATAGCGGAATACTATTCGGCGGAACTTTCTCAAAAGATACTCCGCGGACTCAGAGAAAGCAGGAGAAAAGGACAGTTCTGCGGAGGCAAGATACCTTACGGGTACTATGTCACGGACAAGAAAGTGCAGGTGGACGAAGAAAAGGCGGAAGTTGTGCGGTTCATCTTCCGGCAATATGCCGCAGGCGTCTATGTGCCGAAGATCATCTGCAAACTCAACGAAAAGGGGCTGCTCCACAACGGGAAGCCATTCCTGCCCAACGCGATATACGGGATATTGCGCAACGAGCGATATTTGGGGATAATGAGAATAAGGGACGAAGTCTATGACAACATCTATCCTCAGATCGTTGATGCGGATCTTTATGAAAAGGTAAAACGGAAACTTATCAAAAACAAGATAGGCTCGAGGAGCGTAAAGGAAGTGTATCTGCTGCGCAACAAGGTAAAATGCGGCTATTGCGGCAACATCATAAGCGCGGAGTGCGGTACGGCACGGAACGGCGAAACGATAAGATACTACAAATGCCTCGGAAGAAAGAAACATCACAACGGATGCGACAAACACCCCGTGCGGAAAGAAGCTCTCGAAGAACTCGTCCTTGACAGCGTCATTGAGGCGATGCAAGACGAAAAGACGATGAATGCGCTGATCAAAGGTCTAATGCAGATGCAGGACGCAAACAACAAGGAAAAGACGACGCTGAAATTGTTGTTGAAGGAAAGAAAACAGACGCAGACGGCTTTGGACAACATCGTGAAGGCGATAGAGAGAGGCATCATGTCCGACTCGACTAACAGACGTCTCAACGAACTTGAACAACAAGCAAGATAGCTTGACGAAAAGATAGCTGTGGAACGGAACAAAGTCGCGTTCCTGCTCACGGAGGACGATATGCGGCGATATTACCTGACTGCCCTGCGGCAGGAACCGCAGCTACTTATAAGCACCCTCGTGAAGGAGATCCTCCTCTACGATGACAAAATGGTGATCACCTACAACACACCGCTCCACGAAGGCTCCGACGACGATCGGGGCTTTTCTTTTTACGAAAAAACTCTCTTTCTCCCCTGCACCGTGCCTCAAAGCGGCGAGACTACCCTCCTCCCGATCCAAACCGTGATGCGCGTCTGAACCGTAAAATCCTATATCTGCCCACGCTCTTTGCGGACAAAAGAAAAAGCAAACAAAATCTGATTCGATTTTGTTTGCTTATGGTGGAGCTTAGGGGATTCGAACCCCTGACCTCCTGTCTGCCAGACAGGCACTCTAGCCAACTGAGCTAAAGCCCCGTGTTGCGGTTGCCTAATTATGTTAGCGCAAAATCTCGAATTGCACAAGCGAATCACGACATTTGCGAAAAAAAATACCGGAAAAGTGACGCGGCATTGCGTCGATGTGTGTACTGCCCTCAAAAACCGTGCCGCTAAAAGCCTGCCGGAGCTGGAATGATGAATGGGAGATCATTGCAAAAACGACCGGCGGGTGCCGGTCGTTTTTGAGGAGTGGTTTGACGCAATGTGGGGTTTAAGCGTGCGAAAGGATCACTTCTTGCGCTCGTTGAGGAATTCCTCGATGAGGTCGAGGGCGCGCTTGATGGCTTCGACGGAATAGGCGTAGGAGATGCGGATGAAGTCCTTGCCGCTGTCGCCGAACGCTCCGCCGGGGACGACGGCAACGTTCTTGGCTTCGAGGAGGGCGTAGGCAAATTCCTCGCCGTCCATGCCCGTGGACTTCACGCAGGGGAAGGCATAGAACGCGCCTCTGGGCTCAAAGCAGGTGAGCCCCATGGCATTGAGCCTGTCCACAAGGTATCTGCGGCGTTCGTCATACTTCTCTCTCATCTCGGCGACCTCTGCAAAGCCGTCCTCAAAGGAGGCATTGAGAGCTGCGAGAGCTGCGTACTGTGCCGCGGTGGGCGCGCACATGATGCCGTACTGGTGGATCTTGTAGACGACGTCGATGATGGGCTTGGGAGCGCAGATATAGCCCAGTCTCCAGCCCGTCATTGCGAAGGCTTTGGAGAAGCCGCTGATGACGATGGTGCGCTCTCTCATGCCTTCGAGAGAGGCGATGGAGCAGAATTTGACGCCGTTGTAGACCAGCTCGCCGTAGATCTCGTCCGAGAAAACGACAAGGTTGTTTTTGAGGATGACGGGGGCGAGTTTTTCGAGGTCGCTCTTCTCCATGACCGCGCCGGTGGGGTTGTTGGGGAACGCGACGAGTATGGCTTTGGTGCGGGGGGTGATCGCCTTCTCGATCTCCTCCACATTGAGCTTGAACTCGTCCTCGATGTAGCACTTGACGCTGACGGGCGTCGCTCCGGTGAGGGAGACGAGGGGGGCGTAGCACACAAAGCAGGGTTCGGGAATGAGCACCTCGTCGCCGGGGGCGCACACCGCTCTGAACGCGGCGTCGAGAGCCTCGGACGCGCCGACGGTGATGATGATCTCGCTTGCGGGATCGTAGCTCACGCCGATGAAGCCGTCGAGATATTTGCCTATCGCCTTGCGCAATTCCATGAGACCGGCGTTGGCGGTGTACTGAGTCTTGCCTTCGAGGATGCTGTCGATCGCCGCCTGGCTGAACGCGCGGGGGGTGATGAAGTCGGGTTCGCCGACGCCCAGGGAGATGCAGTCCTTTCTGGTGGCTGCGATCTCGAAGAACTTTCTGATGCCGGAAGGCTTCATATCTCTTGCGACGGGGTTAAGGATGCTCTGATAATCTATCATGTTTCCACCTCTTATCGGATTTGAGAAAATTTTAACACCGATTGGTAAACTTTTCAACTATTTTTTTGATTTCGCCGCATATTATAAATATACCCTGCCCGCGCACGTGGCGAGGCGGGAGACGGACGCGTCAAGTTGAGGCTTGAACAACGCGCGCGCCTGTGCTAATATTATCAAAGAGGTGTACCATGCGCAAAATGATATCTATCATCGGCGACAGCAAGATCGAAAAGGACGGCAAGAAGTACCGCCTGGCTTTCTCCATGGGCAAAGCCCTCATCGACAACGGCTACCGCGTGGCTTCGGGCGGTCTGGGCGGCGTGATGGAAGCGGCGTTCGAGGGCGCGAGATCCTCCGAATTTTACCGCGAAGGCGACACCGTCGCCATACTCCCCATGTTTGACCGCAGGCTGGCGAGCGAAGCGGCGGACATCGTCATAGCAACGGGACTTGACGTCTACCGCAATGTCATAGTCGCAAACTCCGACGCGGTCATCGCCATAGGCGGCGGCGCAGGCACCCTCGCAGAGATGTCCAACGCCTGGCCTCTCAAACGCCTCATGATCGCCTTCCGCGGCGTGGAAGGCTGGAGCGCGAAGGTGGCGGACACCCGCCTCGACCACCGAAACCGTTACCCCGACATCGAAGAGGACAGAGTGTTCGGCGTGGACACGGCGGAGGAAGCCATCGCCCTCCTGGAGAAATATCTCAACCTCTACACCGACACCCACACGGGCATAAAGCGCGGCGACTGACCACCCGCCGCCCTCCGCGAAATATCGACACACTCCCACACTTAAACTATACAAAAAAGCGGGCTAAACCCGCTTTTTTGTGCATTATGATTTCTCTCCTAATTTTGTTCACACAAAATTAAATTGATGATCGCCACGCGCGGCATTCTGTTTTGCCATCAGACTAAAACAAATATCGGAAAGATTATTAATCATTTTTTGTAAATAATATTGACAGCACATGATGAATGTGCTAATATACGATTGAAAAAAGGAGGACTTACAAATGTATACGGAATATGGAGAATATATGCGCATAATGAGGATCAAGCACCACGAGATCATGCTCGACACCGCAAAACTGCTCAATGTTTCGTTACCATTCGTGTCGGCTGTTGAATCCGGAAAAAGAAGCATCCCGGAGGAGTGGCTTGAGGTATTGAGTGCGCATTACAACCTCACACCTCAACAGAAATCAGAGTTGAAAAAGGCGATGGATCACTCCAAAACCCATGCCAAAATCGACCTGACCAAACAAAGTGCCATCAAACGAGAAGTTGCATTAGAATTTCAACGCTCGTTTGAAGAACTAGATGAAACTACTGCTGCCAGCATACTCGATTTGTTGCGTAGCAGAAAGGAGAACTAATGGATTATTTGTGTAAACCTGCGTCACGAATATTGCTACGTTCATACGCACAATCATTGCGCAAGATGTTTGATTTTTCAAATGACTGCTGCATTGATGTGATTTCCATGCTTGATCGCGTCCCGGATGTTCTTCCCGGCGTGCGTTGTGATGTGCTTGAAGACTCTGCTCTACCCAAAAATGTGCCTGCCGCCACTACTCTTTTACCCAATGATAAGATGATCATTAAAATTAAAGATTCAACTTATCAACACGCGTTGCGTGGAAGCGGTGGCTATCGCAGTCACATCGTACATGAGATATGTCACGCATTCTTGATCAAGCAAGGACACCGGCCGTTGATCGCACGAAAATTCAACGACGGCGAGATACCGGCGTATCGTGCCGCCGAATGGCAGGCAAAAGCTTTATGCGGCGAAGTAATGATGCCTTATGAAGCTACCAAAGGAATGACCGCCGAAGAAATCACCGATAAATATCAGGTTTCTCTTGCGGCCGCGCAACAACGTCTCAGATATTGAATATTCACACATAAGAAAAACCCCGACACGCTTGCGGCAACAATCGTATCGGAGTTAATCGGTTGAAGCTACTTAATAGCCTGTTCCCGCTTTAAGAATAGCTAAAACCTCCTTATGTGTCAAGATATTTGCTTTTGTCTTTCAAGAAAAGGCGCAAATACTTATAAGGAGGTGCCGTACATGCGCACTGATGAAGCAAGAAAACAGCAAACTTTCCTGCGCAATGAGTACCCTTGCGCGGGAAAATGGAACATGCCGATAGTCAGACGTCAACAAATCGTGAACGACATAAAACTCATCGCATTTTCCGACACGAGATCGAGAGAAGAACACAACCGCGAATGCGGCGTACACTTCTTTGTAGATGACTATCGTTTCGAACACATTTACGATAATCCGCAAAGAAGTCTGCGCAAATTTTCGCAATACAGGTTTCTTCTCACACCGGACTACTCTCTCTATGCGGACATGCCTTTGTGGAGGCAAATAGAGAATGTCGCAAAAAATCGTTGGTGCGGTGCGTATTGGCAGTCACACGGACTGACGGTCTACCCCACTGTAAGTTGGGGGCTTGCGCCCACTTATGATTTCTGTTTCGACGGCATAGAACAAAATTCCGTCGTCGCGGTGGGAATGATAGGCTGCAAGCGAAACAAGCTGAACTTTATGCGAGGATATGACGCCATGCTTGAAAGACTTGATCCGTCGGCGGTCATCTGTTTCGGCACACCGTTTGCCGAGATGCGCGGGAACATCATTCCCGTAGATTATCTCTCTTCGAGAAAGGTGGTGAGATAATGGGCGGACGCGGAACTTTTGCAAGCGGCAAATCAGTCGCATACAGTTACGAAACGGTCGGTAAAATAGCGGGCGTCAAGGTGCTGCGACCTATAGATCCCAAAAAAAGTTATAATATGCCACCCGAATCACATTCTTCAACTAAGTATATTATTCTTGGCAAAAACGGAGTTTTTCGTCAATATGTAGAATACGACAAAAATCATTTGCCCATCTTTGAAATAGGTTATCACTTTGAAAGCGGCATATCCAAACATGGTGAACCGGTATTCCATGTTCACGAATATTCTTTGCCCGGAATAGATTTTCGTCTCCCTGCGCGGGCAATCAAGCCAAGCGAATATGAAATGTACAAAAAATACTTTAAAGGAGCACAATAAAATGAAAGGAAATTATCTGAATGAATTTATAGATGATTTATATCATAACCCCGAAAAAGAAATTTCTTACAATGGAGTCAGCTATATGATTCGTGGCTACTTCTCTCCCGACACCAATGTTTATACACTGGAAGTCAATACGATAGAAATGTCGTCACGCACTTTATTCAGCCATACTTCTTCTGACCGCCACGAATGCGTTGAATCTTTAACGAATGCTAAGATTTTTGGGGGAAAAACGTTGTATGAAGCAGAACAGGACATCGAAGTGCTGTATGGCTAAATTGGTGGTGAGATGATGGGCGGACGCGGAACCTTTGCAAGCGGCAAAACAGTCGCATACAGTTATGAAACGGTCGGTAAAATCGAAGGTGTAAAAGTATTAAAAGGTATCGACGGAAAACACTCTTTGCCCGAAGAAGCACATTCGAACAGAGCGTATATCAAACTCAAGCCCGACGGAACTTTTCATGAAATGCGGATATATGACAAAGACCGTTATCTCGTAAAAGAAATAGCTTATCATCCGGAGCCGAAATTGACCGGGAACAGGCATGAGAATGTACTGCATGTTCATGAATACAACAGAAAATTTGACAGAACCGATGCAAGACGGCTTACCGACGAAGAATTAAGACGATACCGAAAATACTTGAAAGGAGTGCACAAATCATGATAAACGGTAATGCAAACGAATTTGTCGATGGTCTCTATTACGGCGATGAGCGGTGGTTTATGTTTGGCGGCGTAAAATATTTTATCCAAGGATGGGTAAAAAACGAAGAGTTTACATTGGAACTTGAACAAATGGAGCCGGAACCTAAGCAAAATCGTCCGTTATGGACAAAGACGTGCAGTTGTGACAGAAAACAAGAGATCGTTGAAAGCTTCCTCAAAGCGCCCGTATTTGACGGCAAGACGTTTTGGCAAGCCGAACAGGAAATTGAGTGGGTGGATTGGTGAAAGGTGGTGAGATGATGGGCGGACGCAGAACTTTTGCAAGCGACTGCCTTGTCGTGCGCATATGCCGAATGTATTTCCGATGCGCTGTTCCTTTTATATCGCAATGCACCATAAAAAGCAGACATTTGAAAAACTCCGCCGAGGCGGAGTTTTTTTGTGTGGTGTGGTGCGCGTCGGCACACGGCGTGACCTGCCCTGCTCTCTCGGATCGCCCGTGCAGGGCGGTGCCGTGCGTCAGTATGCGGGCGGTTGGAGTCTGCTTACTTGATCTTGTTCATCGCCACGTCGTATGCCGCCGCGGTGGCGTTTGCGATCCTGCCCACTTTGTCGGCGTCGCCGACGACGAAGAGGTCCTTCACCTTGCCTTCAAGCTCTTTTGCAAGCCCGTTGACGGGACGTGCGCCGAGGGAGAGGACGACGGCGTCCGCGTCCACGCGGGACTGCTCTTTGGTCTTTACGTTCTCGACCAGCGCGCCTTTCTCGTCGATGGCAACGAGCTTGGTGGACAGCAGGAACTTCGCGCCCGCTTTCTCCAGCTTGGGCATAGCGTCGTCGAGGTGCTGGAACCAGGTGCCGGGGGCGACCTCTTTCGCCATCTCCACGAAGGTGAGCTTGTTGCCCATGGACGCGAGCAACTCGCCCGTCTCAAGCCCGGTCATGCCCGTACCGATGACGGCGACTTTCTTGCCCTCGAGCTTTACGGAGCCGTCCAGGATCTGAGTGGTGGTGAACACGTTTTTGCCGTCCGCGCCCTTGATGGACTTGGGACGCACCGCGACTGCACCCGTTGCAACGATGACCGCGCAGGGAGAGAGGGCGAGGATGTCCGCCGCCGTAGCCTCTTTGCCGAGGCGGATGTCCGCACCCTGTTTGCGGGCATTGACTTCGAGGTCCTCGACGCACCAGCCGATCTTTTCCTTTTTAGGTCCTTTATCCGCGAGGGTTATCTGTCCGCCGCAGACGTTCTCTTTCTCGAACACCACGGGCTTGAAGCCGCGCTTGCCCAGCACTTCCGCGGCGGTGAGTCCCGCCACGCCCGCGCCGATGATGGCGACCGTCCTGCCCTTCCCGTCCTTGGGGAGCGTATCCCAGCGTCTCTCTTCGCCGAGGGTGGGGTTGACGGAACAGCAGCCGTGCTGACCGCAATAGGCGTTGTCCATCATGCTCTCGATGCAATAGAGGCAGCAGATGCAGCGTTTGACCTCGTTCTCGCGCCCGGACTGCACCTTCTCCGCCCAGTGGGGATCGGCGATGTGAGGTCTGCCGAGGGAGACGAAATCCTGCACACCGCGCTCGAGCTGCTCCTCCGCCTGTTCGGGGGAACGGATGAGGTTGGCGGCGAGCACGGGGATCCTGACCTCTTTCTTGACGGCTTCCGCCATATAGGCGCGCCAGCCGCAGTCGAAGGAGGTGGGTTCCAGCCAATAGTTATAGGTGTCGTAGGCGGCGGAGGAGACGTCGATGGCGTCCACGCCCATAGCCTCGAACGCTTTTGCGTACTTCACGCCCGTCTCGAGACCGTAGCCTTTGCCGGGCTGCCCGATCTTGTCATAGCACTCGTCGACGGCAAGGCGGACGATGAGGGGGTAATCCTTGCCGCACTCCTTGCGGATGCCCTCGATGATCTCCTTGATGAAACGCAGCCTGTTCTCGAAGCTGCCGCCGTACTCGTCCGTGCGCTTGTTGGTGTTGGGGCTGAGGAACTGCTGCAAGAGATAGCCGTGCGCGGCATGCAGCTCCACGCCGTCCACGCCCGCCTTCTTGCACCTGACCGCCGCGTCGATGAACTCGCGGATGAGCTTCTTTATCTCGCGGTGGGAGAATGCCCTGACGTGCCCGCCGGCGACCTTGCTCGGCTCGCACTTGGAGGGACCGGGAGAGGCAAAGACCAACCCCTTCTCCACCATCTTGCGTCCGATGCCGGGCGCGATCTTGTAGACGAGCTTGGGGAAGGACTTGCACACCTTGCTGCACATGTTGGTGAGCGGGACCATATGCACCATGATGCCGACGTTCTGCCTGCCGGGGTGATGCAGCTGCACAAAGAACTTCGCCCCGTGACGATGGATGCGCTCCGCGAACTCACGCATAGGCTCGATGTGATAGTCATGCGACATGGCGAGCTGGTTGAACGCCGCGGCACCGTGATCGTCGTTGACGCGGGTGATCTCCGTCAGGATGAGACCGGTACCGCCCTTCGCGCGTTCCTCATAGTAGTCCATCAACATCTCGGTGGGCTTGCCGTCGGGCGCGCCGAACCCCATCATCATGGGGGGCATCACGATGCGGTTCTTGATCTCGCAAGTGCCTATCTTCATAGGCGAAAACAGCATTTTATATTCCATATTTTCTCCCTTTGCCGCGCTTCCGCCGCGCTGCCCGCATAGCGGAAACACCGTGTTTATTTCGCATTTTGTGCGCGTAAACTCACTTTACGCGCTTATAGTTGCCCGTCATTGCCGCAAGCTGCACCTCGCAGGGCATGTCGCCCTTGTGCATCCCGAAGGGCAGCACCGTCTCGATGAGTTCGATGACAGTGTCGTCCTCGCTCTTGCCGACGTAGGCATATCTGATCTTCGCACCCGCGCTCTCGAAGGACGCCCGCTGCAACACTTTCAGCCCCTCCTTCTCCGCGTGCGCGATCGCCTTGTCCAGGTCCTTGACGTTGTACTCGATGTGATGGATCATCTCACCGTGATTTTTGAGGAACGTGGTGTAGATGTTCTCGTCCCCCTGCGGGTAGATAAGCTCGATGACCGTGTGTCCCTTGCCGCCGAAATAGAGGGTGACGTTGCAGTTGCGCTTCTCGCCGTGATAGGTCATGTCGAGAGGGGTGTCATACACCAGCTCATACCACTTGTCGATGCCGAGCAGACGGGAATAATGCTCCTTTGCCGCGGCGAGGTCTCTCACGACGATGCCGACGTGTCCGATCTTTCCGAATTTCATTCTCTCCTCCTGCCGCCGCAAAAAGCGCGGCGTGCAAATTATCGTTCAACATTGTATCATATCGACAAACGGAAGTCAACACGCACCACAGCCGCGTGCGCATAAAAACGGCGGTTTTTCAAAGAAATTTCGGCATTGCGCCGTGCAAGCACGTCGCGCACGGTTCTCGCCTGACTCAGCTTTCCGTGTCCGGCATCGTAAAATCCACAGAGACGCTCGACTCCTTAACGGAATGCACGTGCTTTTTGACGACGGAGACGTGATAGTCGTTGCGCTGATAAGACGCCATTGCCTCGAAGGAGTCGAAGGTGACGTCCAGCACGATGTCGAAGCTCCTCTCGCTGTGCAATTCGTCTATGCCCACCGTGACGGACTTCACCTCGGGCACCCTGCCCTGCATGGAGAGGAAGATCTCCTTTGTCTTTTGTTTTACCTCATCGGTGGGATCTTTGAGCTTGTAGCAAACGATGTGTCTGACCATATTTCTCCTTTCCGCCCGTCGCGGGCGCGGTGTTTCCTTTTGTTTTTGCGCTCTGTCAGCGGGTGCAGGCGGGAGCCTGCCGCTCCCGTCAGCGGGTGCAGGCGGGAGCCTGCCGCTCCCGTCAGCGGGTGCAGTCGAGCGCGACCTTCATCACTCCGTCCCTCTTTGCCGCGAACAATGCATAAGCCTCCTCCGCCCGCGAGAGGGGGAAGGTGTGCGTGATGAGGGGCGCGGTGTTCAGCCTGCCTTCCGCGATGCAGGCGAGGATGTCCGCCGCGTCGCAGCCGTCCACGCCGCCCGTCTTGAAGATAAGGTTTTTGCCGTACATTTCGGGGAGGGGCAGGATCTGCGCCTCGTCGTACATGGCGACCACCGTCACCGTGGCGGCAGGGCGTGCCGCCTGCCATGCGAGGCGGAAAGTCTCCGGTGTCCCCGCCGCTTCTATCACGCTGTCCGCTCCGCCGTGGGCGCACTCCGAACGCATCGCGGCGAGCGTTTCCTCACTCCTCAACGGGATGAGTGAAGGATAATGTTTCCGCACGAAATCGAGCCTTACATCGTCAATATCGCAGATAAACACCCGTTTCGGTGATTTGAGCTGTGCGGCGAGGGCGCAGCATATCCCCGTGGGTCCCGCCCCTATGACGAGGACGTCGCTGCCCTCCTCTATATCCGCGATCTTTGCCGCCCACCATCCCGTGGCGAGGATGTCGCCCGCAAGCACCGCGTCCGTGTCGCTCACGCCGTCGGGGATGACCGTGAGACCGGTGTCCGCGTGCGGCACGCGCACGTATTCCGCCTGCATGCCGTCTATGCGGCAGCCCATCGCCCAGCCGCCGTCGGGAAGGATGCAGTTGTTCACGCTCCCGCGCCCACAGAAAAAGCATTCTCCGCAAAAGGTCTCCACATTCACGGACACGCGGTCGCCGGGACGGACATTCTTTACGGCGCGTCCCACCTTTTCCACCACACCCACCGCCTCGTGTCCCACCGTCACGCCCACTTCGGCGCGGGGGACAAAGCCGTGCAGGATGTGCAGGTCGCTCGTGCATATGCTCGCAAGCGTGACGCGGACTATGGCGTCCGTCTCCTCCGCGATCACGGGCAACGGCTTTTCGACAAGCCCGAATTTCCCTTTGCTAAGATAGGTGTAAGCCAGCATATCTCCTCCTCAACCGCCGTACTTTTCCAGCCCTTTGCGGAGATTCTCCGCGATCTTTTCCCTGAGCGACGCGGGCGAGATGACCTCGACGGCGTTGAGATATTGCATCGCCCAATATTCCGTAGCCTTGACGTTGGCGACGAGGCTTGCTTTGATCCTGCCCTCCTTTTCCGAAAACGTGACGTCTTTGCCGAACCAATCTATCACGTCGTCCACGGCGTAGCTTTCCACATAAAACTCTATCCTTTCGGGCTTGCCGGAGAACATGTATGGCAAAGAGGATGCGAGCGTCCTGTAATTTATGCCGTGTTCGTATCCGGGCAGCGTGTTGAGGGGGACGGGCGGCGCGGAGGAAAAGCGCATGTTCGTGATGCGGTCCATGCGGTAGAACACCACATCCATCCACTTCGCATTGCAGCACATCAGATAATAGTGCCTGTTGCGCAGCAGCATCTGATAGGGAGTGACGGTGTGAGAGGCGGTCTTGTGCAACTTGCCGTCCGTACCGTACTTGTTGTAGTCGAATTCCAACGACTTCCCGCTCTCTATCGCTTCATCCGCGAGGTCGATGTTGTAAAAGACGGACTTATTCTCCGTCTTGCTCCACTCCTCCACGCTGTAAACGTGCTTGACGTGGGCGCGGAAATAGACGCCGGAAAGCGAACACAGCCTTTCGATGAGGGACTTTGAGTACGCCGCGGTGACATGCCTGCCGGACAACACCCCGTCGATGAGCATCCTGAGTTCCGCATCCTCGAAAAGACGGCTGTCCAGCCAGCTCCCCCTGCGGTCGGACTCGATGTCATAGCCCGCCTCTTTCAAAAGGGAAAGATTGCGCCCTATCGCCTTTCTCTCCACCGTGATGCCGTACTCGCGGTCGAGGATGGCGGCGATTTCCTCCTGCTTGAGGTGATGTTCGCGGTCGCTGTACTTTTCCAGGATCTGCAAAATGCGGATGAGTGCGAGTTTTTTTGGTTCCAGGCTCTCCATTTCCCCTCCTTTTCCCGCCGCAAACTGCGGGAAACACCGCATCGGAATGCGTGTTTTGCGGGCTTGCGCGCTCTGTATCAGGCTTTTGTAGCGCACCGCGTCCCTCGCCGACGTGCGGCACTCGGCAAAAGCGCGACTTTTTTTATGATTATACTTCATATCGCCCGCATACACAAGAGCGAAAGGCAAATTCGCCGCATTTATGTCCCCTTTTCGGTGCATTCGCTGCATTATCATTGCTCTCGCAAATACGGCTTGCGCGGCGTTGCCGCAGGACAGGGAGCAGGATATGAAAAATTTTGAGTTCAGGAAGTTCGTAGTCGTGGAGATGAACGCGGTAGATCCGTTTTGGTGCCGCGAGTGCACGGGAGGCGCGGACGATGAGGAAAATGCCGCGGATGAGTGTGCGTATGTGCCCGTGGAACTCGCCGCCGTCCTCATAGAAAAGGGCGGGATAGCGCGGCATATGCATACATTCGTCTCCTCACTCGGCTGCCCTTTCGGCAGCGCGGATGACGATTGCCAGCTCACGCGCACATTGCAGCTTGTCCCCGAGCACTTCATCGACGCGCCCGACATCGCGCAAGCGGCTGAAATGCTCTCCGATTTTGCGGGCTTCAACAAGAATGAAAAGGGCGACTCGGACGCCGTCGTCCTGACATCCGGCGCGGTATATAAGAAAAAGCTCTACGCCGCTCTGGCATCCGCGGCACAAAAAAAGGGTGTCTATCTCCCGAAACAAAGCTTCGACATAGCGGACTTCGTCTGCGGGACGGAGTTCGTGCACACCGTCATGTTCAACGCCGATCCGCACGTCATAGCCGAGGATGCGGCGATCGACGAGAGTCCCTTCAAGCGCGTGGACGTCCTCACCGTCCTGAATGCCGCGACAGCGGCTTACTCCTGCGATCTCCGCGCCCTCCTCAAGCGTTACGACCTGCCCGAACTTCGCGACGATGCCCTCGGCAGTGCCCTCACCTTTGCGAAACTTTTCGTCTCCGTCGCCTCCGACGATACACTCCCGCTTTTCATTTCGGAGGACGCTGACGACGCCGATGTCACGGCACCCGAAGACGACGAGTGCATCCCGTTCTGATCCTTCCCCCGTCCTCTTTTGAGGACAGAAAACCGCGCTCCGCTCCTGCGAAGCGCGGTTTTCACATCTTGTATCCCCACCTCTCTCGCCCGCCTCTCTTTCCGTTGACGGCGCACCTCACCGCCCTCACGCTCATCGTCCGTATGGGCTGTGCGAAGTCTCCTCTGCCATTGAAGGTCGGCGTGCTTGCGAGGCCTCCCCGAAAGGCGGGAGCATACCATCATTGCCACGCAGGACGCATGCGTAAGATGTGGGAAAACTGCCACGAGACCGCAAAAACCAATGATCTAAGCCACTCTTTTGCAAAATAAAGACTGCCGCGCTCTGTTTTGCAAAGCGCGGCAGTCCTTTCTCTCTTGTCCGAGTGTCAGAACCTAGCGGTGAAGATCATATACCCTGCATTGAAAAGGAAATCGTCGCCGAAAAATTCCTCCTCGATGTCGTCGAATTTGTCATCCAGCCACGCGAGCACTTCTTTTGCGGCGGCGTCGTTCGGGTTCTTCCGCGCCATGTGCCTGAAATCGTTGGGGATGAAGCCGAACCAGCTCTCAAAGAGCATCCTCTTGTGGTTGTAATCCATGGATGCCGTGCTCACGCCGCACCTTTCGAAACGGATGTCCTTCGCGCCGAGCTTTTTCATTATGTTGTACACCTGACGGGCGGAATGCCGCGAACCGCTAAGGGTGTCCAGCTTGTAGAACTCTTTGATCTCGGCGAAATAGCCGTTTTCGTCCGGATAGGCGAATACGATGCCGTCGTCGATGTCGCGCACGAAACAGAGCGCATCGGGGCTGAGCAGTTTCTTGACCTTTTTCAGCACCTTGAACGGGTTGCCGAGGTCCATTATCGCCATGGTCAGATTGAGAAAATCGAAGGACTCCACGCCGCATTCGCGCATGGCGGCTTTCAGGGCGGCGTCGAGGTCGTCGCTGCCGTCCACCTTGAAGAACTTTATCTTCCCTTCCGCCCCGCAAAGCTCGTTGCCCGCCTTCACCACGTTTTCGTCGTAGCTCAGCGCGACCACCTTGGAGAACTCGCTGCGCCCCAGCCTGTGTATGGTGGAATAGGGGTTCAGAACGCTGAAATCGAGTGCCGTAAGTCCTTCTTTGCCGAAAAGGAGTTTGTCATAGACAGGCTCCTCGAAGTCGAAAAGCACCCTCTCTTCCATGACGAGGCGTTCCGTCTCCACCGCGTCGTCCGCGGTGTAATACTGCACGTGCTTTCTGTTGATGTTGGTGTCCGCCTGAACCGCCGCAAGAGGGTTCTCCTCCTTCTTTATGCCGAGTATGGGCACCAGCTGCTCATAAAGCTGGTTGATCGCCTGTTCGAGAGGCGCGCTCACGGCGTCGATCCAATGCAGGCGCTTAACATAATATTCCATCGCCTTGGAGAGGATGCCGTCGTCCACCTTGAAAGGAACGATGGTGATCTCCCCGTTCAGAATGCGCTGATAAGCCATCTCGACCTCGTTGAGGACATGGGGCGAGTTGGAAGAATTGTGGTTGAGCACGAGGATGAACACCCGGCAGTGCTCGATGGCGTCCACGATCGAGGTGGCGTAATCGCCGTACACGTCGCGCGGAGCGTACCAACACCGCACTCCTTTGGATTCCAGCACGGCGCAGATGTTGTCCGCAATGGATTTCGACTCATGCTCATAACTTATAAAGACATCCATATCCCTTCCCTCCGTTATCGAAAGTTCCTCATTCTATGCCCGCCGCGTCATGCGCAGACAGGGTACGTCCGTAAAGCCCGGATACTCACATTCCGTCTTAAAGCCGTGTTTGACGTATAGACGGTATGCCCCTTCGTTCGCCTTCACCGTTTCCAGACGGTAAAGCTCGCCGTCCTTGATGACCGCGTCGAGGAGGGCGTCCGCCACCCCTCTGCGGCGGAACTTGGGATCCACACTCACGTTTGCGATGTAGATGCCGTCCGGCTCGTCCTCCAACAGCGCGTAATATTCCTTGTAGACCTTGGCAAACTTCTCGTCCACGATCTCGCCCGCACGCATGTAGGCGTCCATCATCTCGGAGGACGCGACGGTGAGCGGGGTGTCGCAGGCAATGAGTATGCCCGCCAAGGTGTCCCCCACGAACGCCGCCGTGATGTTTGCGAAATTGTAGAGCGTGTCCCCCTTGACCATCTCGGCAAACACTCTCGCCGCAGCCTCGATGTCCGCATCGAAAAGATAGGGGAAGATGTAGGGATCGGTGAGATAGATAAGTCTGCCGACCTGAGTAAGATCGTCCTTCAAGGTAAGTTTGCGTGTCAACACGGGCAGTTCCATCATTTCTCCGTAAAAATGTATTTGACGGAAATATATCCAACATTTTGATTATAACACTTATTCGCCGCTTGTCAACCACAATGGGAAAAGGATACGGCAATATAATGTCCGGCAAACTGCTTTTACAAGATGTCACAGCCCTTTCCCGATTTCCTGCCGCACGGGATGGGCGGAGAAATGAAAGATCGGCGGGGAAAGCCCGCCGATCCCGGAAGATATAAGATATCAAGCATTTAGATGAAGTATCGTGCGTTTTGACGAAGATCCCGTGCATTCGGATGAAGATATCGTGCGTTTGAAGGGATATCCCGCGCGCTTGAGCAAGGTATAACACTTATCGTGTTATTCCGCGTTGTCGAGAGCTTCGGAGGCTTTGACAGCGAGAGCGCACTCCATGCGACAACGGAAGAGATCGCAACCGTAGGCGTAGACGCCGTTGACGTCTCCCGTGGAGTGCCAGCCGTTGGCGGCACAGCCGCCCGAACAGTACAGCCTTGCCCAGCAGTCCTCGCATTCGGGCTTGGAATAGGCATTGCAACGCTTGAACTCCGCGCGTATCCTCTCGCCCTGCGCATCCACTCCGCCGAACACGTCGCCCATACGGAACCGCTCCTCACCCACGAATTGATGACAGGGATATAGTTCTCCTTTTGGGGTGACCGCCATATACTCCGTGCCCGAACCGCATCCCGAAATGCGCTTGTAGATACACGGTCCGTGTTCCAGATCCAACATATAATGATAGAACACGAAAGGTGTTCCGGCACGGCGGCGTTGTATCATGCGCTCCGCGAGCAGCTCATACTGCCGCATCACCGTCGCCTTGTCCTCCTCGGTGAGCGCGGAGGGGGAATCGGGCGGCGCGACCACAGGCTCCATGCTGAGCCTGGTGAAGCCCAGGTCCAACATGACATCGATGTCCTTCATGAAATCGGGGTTATTGTGCGTGAAGGTGCCGCGGATGTAATATTCCTTCTCCCCGCGCGCGGCGGCGAACTTTTGAAATTTGGGGACGATGATATCGTAGCTGCCCACGCCGTCCACCGTCTTGCGGAAACGGTCATTGACTTCCTTGCGTCCGTCCAGACTCATGACCACATTGTCCATCTCGCGGTCGCTGAACTCGATGACATCGTCGTCCACCAGCATGCCGTTGGTGGTGAGGGTGAAACGGAAGTGCTTGCCGCACTCCTTCTCCCTTTCCCTCGCATACGCCACGATCTCTTTCACCACGCCGAAGTTCATGAGCGGCTCTCCGCCGAAGAAGTCCACTTCGAGGTTGTGCCTGCTCCCGGAATTTTCGATGAGGAAATCTATCGCGCGCCTGCCCACCTCAAAGGGCATCAACGCGCGCTCGCCGTGATATTTGCCTTGACTTGCGAAACAATAGTCGCAGTCCAGATTGCAGGTGTGCGCGACGTGCAGACAAAGTGCCTTGACCACGGGATCGCGCTTTGCAAGCACCGCGACGTCGGGGCGGAACTTATCCTCGGAAAAGAGCGTCCCCGCGGAGACGAGTGCCTCGACGTCCGCGATGCACTCCGCCGACTCCTTCCCGCTTATGCCGAACTTGCGCTCAAGTTCCCGCGCGATGTCCTCTGCGGGAATTTTGCCGTATAAGGACACAGCCTCGTACGCCACTTCGTCGAGGACGTGGACGGACGCGCTCGCCGTATCCACCGCGATGTTGTATCCCAGCCGCTTGAAAAGATGGACCATATCCTATAAAAATCCGCCCTCGCGGGGCGGAAAACATCCTGATCCGAATGAGAAAAGCCGCGTTATTTGGCGGACTTTTCGCACTTCTGGTTGGCGACGCCGCAGGAAGTCTTGCAAGCGGACTGGCAAGAGGTCTGGCACTCGCCGCAGCCGCCGTCTTTTCTGCTGGTGTTGAGATCACGCGTGTTAAGAGTAACTATCCTTTTCATGACAAACTCCTTAGGTTTTATTTATTTTATTATACTTGTGTTTCCCTCACTTGTCAAGCGGCGTTCACTTGACTACAAAGACCTTTGTGCCGGAATGTCCCGCCTCGCCCGCCACGGACGCGCCCTCACTCGCCGCCCGCGTCAGATAGTCGGCGACGGCGGGGGTGACGGTCTCACCCGGCAACAGCACGGGGATGCCCGGCGGATACACCCACACGCTCTCGGCGGAGACTCTCCCCACCGCATCGGCAAGTTCCGCCTTTTCGCACACGTGACCTGCGCGCGATTCAAAGCCTTCCGCCCTCACGCCGAACGCGGGGAGTGCGGGCTTCCTCTCGCCCGCGCCGCACCTTTCGTCCACAGCGTGCAACGCTCTGTCCAGCCGCAGGAAACCCGCCTCGGTGTCGCCCACGGTGGCATACGCCAAAGCACCCGCGTCACTCGCGCTCTCAAGCTCGATACCGAACTCCTCGCGCAACGTCTTTTTGAGCGCGTATCCGCTCAAATCGCACTTTGTACAGTCGATATATATCTTTGAAGCGTCCGTTTTGAAAATAGCGGCGTCCTTGTCCCTCTCCCCGTCAAGCACGCGGAGATGTCTCAGATCAGTCGTAGAACTGCGGAAACGCGCCAACATACGCGCAAGTTCCCGCTCCCTTTCCGCACCCTTCTCCGAAAGATAATCCGCCATGCTCTCCACACTCGACATCAGAAGATAAGAAGGACTGCTGGTGCAGAAAGCGGCGATCGCGGAGGCAGCCGCATCCTCCGAAACGCGGTCGGAACAGACGTGCAGCACAGCCGTCTGCGTGAGTGCGGGAAGAGTCTTGTGCAGGCTGCTTATCACCACATCCGCGCCCTCTCGCACACCCCCGTCGGGGAAGGCGTCCGAAAGACCGAGATGCGCGCCGTGCGCTCCGTCCACGATGAGGGTCGCCCCTCTCTCGTGCGCCGCACGCGCGATGGCGGGGATGTCGCTCAACACTCCGTCATAGGTGGGAGAGGTGATGACGACCGCGCCGCAGCCCGTCCCGTCCAGCTCCCGCGCGACATCCTCTGCGCGCACGCTCCCGAAAAATCCCGTCACCGCAAGCGGCGGCAGCACGCACTCCGTGCGCACACACAGTTCCCGCGCGGCGGCGAACACCGAGCGGTGACAGTTTCTTGCCGCGAGCACCCCCTTCTCCCGCACAAGCGAGAGCGCGGCGAACACCGCCCCCGTGCTGCCATTGACGCTTAGAAACGCGCGCCTGCTTCCCCAAAGGCGGGCGAGGGAGTCGAGGAGACCTTTCAGCACGCCTTCGGGCGCGTAGAGGTCGTCCGCTCCCGCGATCTCGGTGATGTCACACCCGCCGCAAGGCACGGCAAGCCAGGGGAATTCCGCAAAATTCCTTTTGTGTCCCGGCATATGCATGGGGAGGTTGTCCTGCCCTGAGAGCGCGGACAGCATTTCGTTGAGCTTTTTCGTTGGCATAACACCGAAAGAGCGCGAGGACGCGCCCGACTTTTTTTCTTTATTATAACGCTTTCCCGCCCGCCTTGCAACAGCCTCGCGGCCTCTGCCGCGACACCGACAAGGCGCGGGCAAAACGCGGACATGAGACGAGAAAGCACCGGTACGGCGCAATGGCGGCACGCGGTAAACGCGATGACGGACGGCAAAAGGCGGGACGGACAAGTGAAAGTGCGGACAAGACGCGGGCAAAACGCGGCGGGTACGAGGGAGCGCGGCACCAAATGCGACATAGGCAGCGGACGCGCAAAAAGGCACTTCCGCGGCTCTCGCTCCAAGCACAACACAGATCCGCCGCGTTAGATCGCGGAAAACGCATGCCAACCCTCTTCCGCATCCGGGACGCCTTGACACCCGTGCGGGAAAGGTGTATAGTAAAGACGGCGAAGGACGCCAAAGGAGAATGTATGAAAAGCTTTCGCAAAGTGCTCACCGTCAACATCCCTTCCCGCCGCGGTTTCTTGAACATCACGCCGCAGGTCGCCGCCGCACTCAGAGAGTCCGGCATCAAAGAAGGGCTTGTGCTGGTCAATGCGATGAACATCACTGCCAGCGTGTTCATCAACGACGACGAGAGCGGTCTGCACTCCGACTACGAGAGATGGCTTGAAAAGCTCGCGCCCGAAAAGCCCTACTCTCAATATGCGCACAACGGCTATGAGGACAACGCCGACGCGCACCTCAAACGCACAATAATGGGCAGAGAGGTGGTGGTGGCGGTCACGGACGGCAAACTCGACTTCGGCACTTGGGAACAGATCTTCTACGGCGAGTTTGACGGGATGCGGCAAAAGCGCATCATGATCAAGATCATAGGCGAATGACGCCTTTCCTCCCCCGTCCGCAAGGACGGCTCCCCTGGAAACCGCCGCTCCCGATCGGGAGCGGCGGTGGCTTTTTATGCGGCATCACCGCGCCGCTTGCCTTCTCCGCGCAGCCCCCGCGCAACAAAAAAACGCACGCCCTGCCGCTTTCATCTCACGACAAAAGCGGCGGACGCGCATTTATGTGCAATATTGGCGTTTTATGAGCCGAAACAGCACATTAAACTCCCGTTTCGGCACAATACGGCTTTACAGCAAAGTCACCGTGCCGTCCTCGTCCACTCTGATGCGATCTCCCGTCTTTACCGTGTCGAGGAATTCGTCGCCCAGCATGTCTATGGCGATGACGTTGCTCCCCTCCCACACCTTTGCCAGCACGATGCCGCTCGCGGCAAGGCTGTCGATGTGTTTGGAGAAGAGGAAACACGCGGGGTTGATGTTCATCGCGCACACCGTCTGTATGACCAGTCCGCCCGTGGTGGAGCCTATGGTGACGGGGAGGCACAACGCTTTGCCCGTAATGTTCCTGCCGTAGATGTCGGGATTGTTCTGATCGGAGACGATGACTTGAGATTTATTCGCCATCGCGCTCTTCTGGAAGGTGGCGAGAGTGTTCACGCCCGCATGCGAGACCACCGCCTCGCCCTCCCATTTGCCGCCTGCGATCACTCTTCCTTTAAACGTCCTCATATCACTTGTCCTCCCCTGCAATGACGCGGAGCATATCCTTGTCCATATAATAGCGCGCCACGGAATAGGTGCGCAGTTTGTTGCTGTTGGTCGCTATGGGAGTGCCCTTGGTGAGCGGGTTGTTGGTGTACATGAGCGGGCATATGCTCGTGAGCGTCGCGCCCGTCTCGGTGAGGGCTGCATACTGCGGCGTGGCTTTGAACCGCTTTGCCACTCCCGGACTCGTACACAACACGGTGCGCACTGCGACCTTCCTTCTGCCCGCCGCAGACAGCGCGCCGCGGATGGCGTTGGTCCAGCCGACGAGCTGGGAGTAGGTGAGATGCGGACAGCCGATGAAACAAAGCTTGGCTTTCGCGGAGGCGTCCTTCCACATGACGGGATAGGAGCGATACACCCTCTCAAGCTCGGCATCGTCGATGACGTAGGTGCGGGCTTCGGGAAGGATGAGGTCCTCGCCCTGCTCCTTTGCCTCGGGAGTCAGCCCGTCGATGTGGTAAAGCCCGACCGCGCCGTTGCTTGCCGTCGCCGCGCCGAAATCTTTGAGATAAGCCTTGGTCTCGTCGTTGAGTTCCCCGCCCAGGAACTTGTCAAGCCCGTAGACGTACGGGACGTCCTCCACGACTTTCATGCCTATCGCACTGCCCAACACCTGCGCCTCAGGCTTCGCGGACGTTTTCACGTACACCTTCCACGACGCCTTCCTGCCCTCGTCCGTGAGCAGCCCGAAGTAAGGCACAAAGCCGACTATCGAGCCGAACAGATCCAGCATACCGCTGTTGCGGTTGCAACGCGCACCCAGCACGGAATTGGCATAGACCACGGCGGAGGATTCCGCCCACGAAAGGACGTCGCCTTTTGCGGGGACGTTGCCCGTCTCCGGAAGATAGCAGGTGCAGGAGAAGGCGTCCGCATCGCGCAGACCGACCTTGGAAAGCTGCTCCTCGTAGCGCGCCTGCTGTGAGTACATAAACTTGTTGAACACCAGCTTCTCCAACAGATTACACTTGACGTTGGCGTAATCTATGGGGCGCGGATCGACGGTGAAGCCGCCCTCTGCTTTGAGTCCCGCCTCGATCAACTCGTCCATGGTGCGGAAGAGGGGTTTGAGCAGCCCTATGCCGAAACTTGTGACGAGATGCCCTTGCTTGTGGGTGACGGGCACCAACTTTTCCGCCCCGAACACATCGCCGAAAAGCACGAGCGTCCTCATGACCTTAGCCAAAGTCTCGCCGCGCTCCCCGTTGAGTATCCCGAGCTGTTCATCGGTGAGTTTCATCTTGAAGTCCATATTTCCCCCTTTGAGCGTAGGGTATCCCCTATGCCCGCCTATATTATCTCACCATTTGCCGCGGATTTCAACCCCCTATTTTTCCCCGCGCCGCACCCTCTCACAAACGAAAACCGCCCCTCGGCAATTCGCCGAAAAGGCGGTTTATCATCTTTTTTTGTCATATGAACTGCTGTTGTCGGCGTTTGGCGCACGTCAGACGTTCTCTTTTCCGAACACTTCGGCTGCATATCTCGCACTCGCCGCCGCGTCCTTGCAATATCTGTCCGCGCCGATCGCCGCGGCGTATTCCGCAGTCAGCACCGCGCCGCCCACCATGACCTTGCACCCCGGACACTCCTTATGCAACGCCTCCACCGTGAGGCGCATATTGTCCACCGTGGTGGTCATGAGCGCGCTCAGCCCACACAGCCTGACACCGTGCTTCACGCACGCCGCCGTCACCTCCTCGACGGGGACGTTCTTGCCGAGGTCGATGACACGGTATCCGTAATTTTCCAGCACCGTCTTGACGATGTTTTTGCCGATGTCATGCACGTCTCCCTTGACGGTGGCAAGCACAATGACACCCTTCTCCGCACTGCTCGCGTCGGGAAGGGACGCGCGCACGATGTCAAAGCACTTCTTCGCCGTCTCCGCAGACGTGATGAGCTGGGGCAGGAATATCCTGCCCGCGGCGTAGTCGTCACCCACGCGGTTGAGGGCGGGGATGAGCCACCCGTCTATGACCGAGATGCCGTCTTTTTCGTCAAGCAGCCTGCGCGTGATCGCGCACGCGCGCTCTTCCAAGCCTTTGGTTATGCAGCGGCAAAGCTCCTCGCCGTCGCCGGCTGCCGCGCTCCTCTCCTCTTTTCCCGCAGTTGCCGCGGAGGGAGAGGCGGGAGAGGGGGGCTGTGAAATGAAGGAAGCGTATTTCTCCGCATAGCCCGCGCACCCCGCGTCCTGCCCAGAAAGCACTCTGAAAGCGTCAACCGCCTGCATATTTTCGGGTATATTCGGGTTGAGGATGGGAAGGTCCAGCCCCGCATACATCGCCATGGTGAGGAAAGCGGTGTTGACGATCTTCCTTGCGGGCAGCCCGAAGGAGATGTTGGAGACACCGAGAGTGGTCTTGACGTCAAACTCTTTCTTGATCGCGTTGAGGGCGGCGAGGGTGAACATAGCCTGTTCCTGCTCCGCCCCCACGGTGAGGGTAAGGCAGTCCACAATGATGTCCTGTTCGGGTATGCCGATATCCTTTGCGGCGGCGATGATCCTGCGCGCGATCGCCAGCCTCTCCTCTACGGAGTGCGGCACTCCCCTGTCGTCCACGGTGAGCGCGACCACAGCCGCGCCGTACTTCTTTGCAATGGGGAGCAGCGCGGAGAGCGACTTCTCCTCCCCCGTCACGGAGTTGAGGATCGCCTTGCCGGCATAGGTGCGCAACGCTCTCTCCACCGCATCGGGCTTGGCGCAGTCCATCTGCAAGGGAGTGTCCGTGAGAGAGGAGACGAATGCGACGAGCTTGGGGAGAGCGACGCTCTCGTCCAGCCCCGGCACTCCGCAGTTGATGTCAAGTATGTCCGCCCCCGCATCCGCCTGCTCCGCCACCTGTGCGGCGACATAGTCGGTGTCCCCCTTCAAAAGAGCCTCTCTCATCGCCTTTTTGCCGGTGGGATTCACGCGCTCCCCCACCACCTTAACTCCGTCGATGAAAACGGCTTTTGTTGCAGAACAGACGGCTGAAACACACTTTATGTCACGTTTAACAGGCGTTTTGTGCGAAATAAGCTTCTTGATCTCGGCAATATGATCGGGAGTGGTGCCGCAGCATCCGCCCAGCACACACACCCCTTCCGCGATGTAGTCCTCATACAATGCCGCAAACTCTTTCGCTCCCACCGAGTAGTTCATCCCGCTGTCGGGCAGCCCCGCATTCGCTTTGACGAACACAGGCACTCTGCTCACCGCCATCAGCCTCTTCATCAGCGGCAGGATCTTATCCGGTCCCAATGAACAGTTGATGCCGAGAAAGTCCGCATAGCAGGATGCGGCAATGCCGAAACACTCCACGCTGCACCCCGTGAAAGTGCGCCCGCTCTCGTCGAAAGTCATGGAGCACATCACGGGCAAAGAGCTGTTCTCCCGCGCAGCGAGAGCGGCGGCTTTGAGTTCCGCAAGGTCGGACATGGTCTCTATGATTATGACGTCCGCGTCCTTCCCCGCCACCACCTGCTCCTTGAACACGTCGTACGCCTCATCGAAGGAGAGGTCGCCGAGAGGCTCGGTGAGCGCGCCCGTAGGACCTATGTCGAGCGCGACGAACTTCCCCTCTCCCGCTGCCTGTCTTGCAAGGCGCACCCCCTCTGCGGTGAGCTTTGCCGCCTCGCCGGGGACGGGGTGTTTGCGGCGGTTCGCGCCGAATGTATTGGAAGAGATGACGTCGGCACCGCTTTCCGCATAGGCGCGGTGGATGGCGATCACCTTATCCGGCGCGGTGAGGTTGAAGTCCTCCGGAGGAGTGCCGACGGGCAGTCCCGCCCTTTGCAGCTCCGTGCCGAATCCGCCGTCCAGAAGCACGAAACCCTGTCTTGCAAATGTGAGAAAATCCTTTTTCATAAGCTGTCCTCGCCCGCGCGCACGCCGATGACGGCGGTCACCGTCTTTTGCGGAGTCATGATGAGATCCGCGCCGATGAACACGCCGAGTTTTCTGCCCATGTCGAGCAGGCGCATGAAATCGTGTTGCTGTTCGAGAGGAAAATCCGCATACCCGCAGGAAAAACGCCGCGTCGTCCTCCCCCCTTCCTTCTCGGCTATCTCAGCCGAAAGCTCGTCCATCACGCTCTCTATGGCGGAGACTGCGGCGGCGTCCGTCACGACGCCGAGAGCGGGATCCTCGCGCATGAGACGGGCGATGAGCCTGTCCGTCTCAAGCCCCAGCGTCCCCGCCACCAGCCAGACCGCGTCACACCCCGCGAGATGCCGCCTTATCGCCTCGCCTCGGAAGGTGACTCCGCACCCCGCGAGAGCCATGCTCCCGCAGTCGAACCCGAACCTGACCGCCGCGGTGCGCGGGTGCGCGTGAGCCATGCACAGCTCCTCCGCGCGTTTAAGGTTGCTCTCGTCCGCGGCAGTGAGTTCCTGCCCGCGGAAACCGAGATATCGGAGCGTCTCCGCGCGATCCACCCTCATCTCACTTCTCCGCATTGAGCTTGTCGAGGAAGGGGCGCACATTTTCCGTTATGCGCCGCGCGACGTAAGAGTTGTTCATGATGTAAAGATGCACGCCGTCCACGCCGCCGCTGAGCAGGTCTATGATCTGATCCGTCGCATAGGCAATGCCCGCCTCGGTGAGAGACTCCGCGTCATCCGCGAACCGCGCGTACATGCGCGAGATCTTGGACGGGATCTTTGCAGCCGTCATCTTGACAATGCCGCCGAACTGTGAGGCTTTCACCAGCGGCATCACTCCCGCCTGTACGGGGACGTCTATGCCCGCGAGCCTCACCATGTCCATGAAACGGAAATAGTCGTCATTGTCGAAAAAGAGCTGGGTGTTGAGGTGCGTCACGCCGAGGTCCACCTTCTCTTTGAGGTGTCTGACGTCGGCAAGCAGGCTCTCGCTTTCGGGATGTCCTTCGGGATAGCACGCCGCCGAAATGTCGAAATCGAAGCCGTTTTCTTTGATGAAACGTATGAGGTCGGACGCATAGGAGAAATCCCCCGCCTGCACGCCCTCCACCCTGTCGCCGCGCAGAGCGAGAAGGTTCTCAACTCCCGCGTCCTTAAGCCCGCCGAGAGCGGCGCGCACCTCATCCTTGGTGGAATTGACGCAGGTGATGTGACCGAGAGGGAGCATACCCAGCTCCTTGACCTTGCTTGCGACCGCGGCGGTATGGGCGTTGCGGCTGCCGCCCGCGCTGTACGTCACCGAGACGTAATCGGGCGCGAGGTCCTTGAGCTGCGCAAGAGTGGCGTTGATGCCGTCCATCGCGCTCTGCTGTTTGGGCGGGAACACCTCGAAAGACCATACGGCTTTTTTCTGTTTGAACAATTCCGCGATCCTCATAACTCCTCCGAACCACTTGGCTGTGCTTGACTTTATAAAGTCATGATAGCACAAAAATGCCCGTGCGTAAACAATGCCCCGCAAAATGCGGGATTTTGTGCACTTTCTCCCTCTTTTCCCCCTCTCCGCGCTCTTTTCCGACCGCACCTAGCCTTTCGTCATCGCACGCTCTTTGCCTCTTTCGCTCTGCTCATTGCCCCTTCCGCGCTCCGCCACACACTCTGCTCCCCTGCGTTTTGTCCCGCGCTCCTCCGCACTCTCCCGCGCCGCCCCGATGTCGGGCAGGGAGGATATGCAGAGTTCCCTGCCGCCGCGCCGCCGCTCCGATGTCCGGAAGGATACGCAGGCTTCCCTGCCGCTACGTCCCTCCCCGCTTTGTACAGCCTTTGCACATAATTGACAAAAGAGCAAAACCCCTGCGCCCAAGGCGCAGGGGTTTCTTCACATTGTCATGTGATGTTCCGCAGGAGGCTTACGCCTGAGCGGGGACGGTGTAAGCCAGCACACCGTAGAAGGGCCAGTTGTCTCCAAGCTCGAAGTCAGGCGTCCACGCATTCGGGATGATGGTGTTGACCAATGCTTTGAGCGCGCCGAGGTTCTGATACATATCGGTCACGATGCCGATGTAGTAGGTGTCGTCCGTGGTCTGCATGATGATACCGTCGGTGGTGATGGAGGTGGTGCCGTCGAACGCGGTACCGGTGACGGTCACAAGGCTGCCGACGACGATCTCGCCGCCGTCTTTCGCGGTGACGCTGGTGATGGTCTCCATGAACTTATCCATCGTGTCGCCCGCGAAGTCCTCACGCAGGTTGTACATGATGTCCTCTTCCTCGACTCTCTCGATGCCGCCCTCGGGAGCGTATGCAAACTTCTCGGACACGCTCAGGCGCAGAGCGTTGCCGCCCAGGATCTGAGGAATGATGCCTTTGACATCCGCGCCCTGACCGTCGGGATCCTTCATGAGCAGTTTGACGAGGTAGTCCGCAATATTGTCGGTATCAACGGTGATGGTGCCGTTCTCCTTGTCAATGGCATAGTAGTCCTGGTCCTTTTTCGTCAGCTCGCCGAACAGAGTGCCGATGAAGGTCATCGCGTTGCTGACAGCCTTGCAGTGGTCGCAGACGCCGTCCGCGGGAGCGGTATCGACATGCATCGGGGCCTTACACTTGTCGCACTTGCAGTCGTTGTTGCTGTCGACATGCATTGCCGCGCCACAGCCCTCAACGTCACACACGCAGTCACCGTTCGCATCCGCATGGGTGTGCTCCGCCGTTGCCACTGCCGCACCGCCGGCGTTCTCGCCCGCGTTATCTTCCTTGTCTTTCTTCGCCTGCGCGATGATCTCGTTGATGATGTCCGCAAGCGCGCTCACGTTGTAGCTGCCGCCGATGGCGTAGTTCTTGTCGTCGATGGCATCGACGAGTGCCGCCGCCACGATCGCCGCATCTTCCTCGGAGTCATAGTGCAGAGTGAAGAGGTTCTTGACAGGTTTAATCTCCTGCGCTTCGCCCTCGCCGGAGATGGTGACCTCGTTCATTGCAATGTGGATGTAGCCGAAGCCGTCGAGCATCTCAAGGATGTCCGCGATCTCGAAATCTTTAAACACAAGTTTGTTGCCTTTGTCAAGGAGATCCTTGGTTTCATCCTCCAGCTTGAGCAGACTGAGCAGACCGCAGCCGCCATCTTTGTCCTTGAGCAGCACGAAGGGGTTGGCGTCCACGGCGATGTCGAGCAGATAAGTGTGCTTGACTTTGTTCGCCTCGTCGAGAGTCTCGATCTTGACCTGACCTTCGAAGTTGAGGATGTTGATGGCCGTCGCCTCACGCGCCGCTTTCACGCGCTCGCCGAACGCAAGGTTGCCGAAGGGATTGGCAGTGGCGTTGGTCGCCTCCTGCTCCTTGTCCGCATTCGCGCCGAAGCCGAAGTAGGCGTTGACGGTGAACTTGGAGATGTAGGTCAGGAAGTTGCCGAGCGTGACAGTCGCTTCGGGTGCGATGCCGATCTCCTCATTGGTGATCCCGAGCAAACCGCACACCGTGTCGATGATGCCGTTGACGGTGCCTGCCGCGTTGCCGATCACCTCATTGATGTCAACTAAGGATTCTTCGCTGCCATCGATGAGCGAGATGACGCCCGAAAGAGCGACCTCCATCCTGTACGCTTCGCCGTTCTCCGCCACTTCATAGCTGCCGAGGATACCGGGAAGGACAAGACCGACCATTCCGTCGAGGAATTTGTCGGCGTCGAGGTTGACCACGCCCATGATGTCCGTGCCCAGCCAGCTGAGCACCGTTTCCACGACGCCGCCGAGGTCCAGACCGTTGAACTTCTTCATGTTGTTGCCGACCGCACCGTAGAGGTAGTCATTACCGCCGATGGTCTCGGTCGCAATGGCAAAGACGGGCTTCTCACCGTCAAGGATCTCCAGACCGAAGTTGAATTCCTTGTCGCCGGAGGTGTCTTTTGCCACTTCATCGAAATCGTCAATGATATCCTGCATGATATCAATTGCGGTCACGGGAGGAACGACGGTGCCGGGATTTTTGCCCGGATCTTTGCCGTTATCGCCGCCATTGTCCTTATCCTTGTTGCACGCCACGAGCAGCATGCCGCACGTGAGGCAGATCACAAGGACCGCAATGATGGCAAGAAAAACTTTTTTCTTCATAATTTGCTCCTTATAATACTAAACTCAGCCCATTCCTAGACCTGTTTCCACGCTACACAAAAAGCCGCTCCCGACACGAAATTTTGAGTTTTCTCAACAAATCTTTAAAAAACATTAAATAAAATTTAAATTATAATACAAATAAATATTACGCGGCGCGCACCCGCGCGCACACAATACTAACACCGCCCGCAACGCAACGCGCGTTTTATTGCGGCAGACCAATGCTCCCGTTGACCGCAGGACAGCGCATTTTAAGGTGATAAGATGTTTTCGCGTCTGTCACGGGACGGCACGCGTTTTAATGCGGAGACACCTCGCGCGCCCCTCCGCGTCTCCCGCTTACGCGAGGCATGCCCTGTCCTCTCCCCTTCCCCGCTCCCCTTCTCCTCACCGCATTTCCCGCATTTCTTCACGGACGGGCGGATAATTCCCTCCTTCGAGGGGCATAATCATCTTCGAAACAACATACAACGGAGGCTCATATGAAACTCAAAGACAGCAAAACCTACGTCAATCTCGCCCGATCCTACGCCGGCGAATGCCAGGCACGCACCCGCTACGAATTTCTGGAATACGGCGCGCGCATGAACGGCTACAAGTATCTCGCCGAACTCATAGACAAAGTGGTCTACAACGAGTTCAACCACGCGCGGATGTTCTACACCTTCATCCAGCAGTCCGAGGAGAAGCAGGTGGAGAACATCGACATCTCGGCGGGCTACCCTTTCAAGGAGAAGTGGGATCTCCTCGACAACCTGCGCATAGCGGCGGAGGACGAGCTTGACGAGGCGACTCGCATCTATCCGGAATTCGCCGCCACCGCGAAAAAGGAAGGCTTCCCGGAGATCGCCGCGCTCTACGAAAACATCATACAGGTGGAGACCTGCCACCACAAACTTTTCTCCCAACTCTACGAGCAGATGAAGAACGGCACCATGTACAAAAAGAAGGAAAAAGTGAAATGGAAATGCGCGGACTGCGGCTATGAAGCGACCGCGAAAGAGGCGTGGCAGGAATGCCCCCTCTGCAAGGCGAAACAAGGCTCCGTGATGATCATGATCGAGGACTGAAAAACCGCGATTTTGACAAAAACAGAGGTTTATATCGCTTAAACATTGATGTAAAATGGGGATCTTGTCGGTGGCGGGGATGTCTCAAGTCCTGCCACGGTGACGGGGGTGTTGAGAGCACTCGCCACCGGCTATAAGATCAACATTTACTTCGGTTTCGGCGAGTATGCGGATAAGACTTCCGAGAGCGCGTCCGTCAAACCCTTCGGCGACCTCGCCCTCAGCGACAAGGTCGTTGCGGCTCGTCTCACCGCGGAAAAGCCCGCCAAGAACCTCCTCAACTTCGCCTTCGACGGCACCGCCGAACTCAAAGACGAGAATGATCAGGTGGTCGGCAGATATGACATCGACGTTGACATCACGATCACGGCAGAACAAGCATGATCTAATGCTCTTCCTCGATGCCCGTCTCCCGCGGGCACGGCAAAAGCCCCCTCGAAATGAGGGGGCTTTTGTGTCGCCTTTCGGCTATTGTCGAGCGGATTTCGTTTCTTACGCTTCCGCAGCGGGGGCATTTACTGCAACGTTGTGGAAGAATTTCTGGTTGACACCGTTGTAGGTCAGGTCATACTCGATCTTGTAGGTGCCCGCCACGAGCATTCCGCCGTCTGCGCCGATGACGTTTGCCGTCACATCGGTGCCGTCCGCATCATACGCTTTGACGGTCACGGCAACGATGAGGGTATCGTCACTTGCATAGATACCGTAGCCCTGTGCGCCCCATTTGAACGCGGAGCCGGTCTGCACCCTGTTGGCATTGGTGATGAAGCCGTCAAGTTTCTCACCGATCTCGAGCGCCGAGTAGGAGCTGGTCTTGTCGGAAGCGTACAGTTCGTAGGCATTGAAGCTGCCGGCATAAGACCATTCACCAAATGTCAAAGTGTAATACACATACTTGTAACGAGTGCTGCTCTTATACTCATTGGTGTAGTTGCTGATATAGCCGTCCGCATTCACGGTTACCATATCGCCACTGCCGCTGCTGCCCCACTCGAAAGTGGCGGAGAAGTCTACGAGCTTGGTGCCGTCCGCATCCTTCGCGACCCATGCGCCGTTTTCATAGGAGATGGTGTAATCCTTACCTGCCACGGTGAAGCTGGTGAACGCTTTGTCGATGGTGTTGCCGAAGTAGAGAGTGGTCGACTTCACGGCGTAACCATCGGGTGCGGAGACAGCTATGCTCTTAGAAAAATATTTGGTCGAAGTGCTGTCGCTCCTCTTGAGCTTCCAAGAGAAAGACTTGTTGCCGGCGTTGCTCAGGTTCTTGTCGAGCGTGTAGTTGTTGCCGTCCACGGCGGAACTGATGGTGGCGAAGTCGAAGTTGGAGCCGTTGGGAACCATGTCGAACTTGTAGTCGCCGATCTGGATGCCGATGCCCGCCCACTGAATGGTGTCGCCGAGGTTGACTCCGTCCAAAATGTTTTCCTGCGTGCCTTCCAGAGGATAGTACGTCGCGGTGGTGCTGCTCGTGATCTCGATCACCTGGATGTCGAAGGAGTAAGTGAAGCTGCCTTTGACGATGCGCACTTCGTATCTGCCTTCGGCGATGATGTTGCCGTTCGCGTCAAACACGGTGGTGTCCGTCGTGGGGATAAGAGTGCCGTCCTCTTTGTAGAGTTGCATCATATCGGACGTGACTGCCGTCTTGGCATTGCCGTCAACGACAAAGTACATGGGATCGCTCGTAGCAATGTTAGACCACACGGAAGTGTTCTTCGCCACGGGGATATAAGTGCCGCCCACAACGCCTTCGAGAGTGACTTCGGAGTCTTCGGTCGGGACAACAACATTCACTTCCACTTCGTATTCGTAGAGACCGAACACGGGATAAGCGGAGAGGTCAAGAGTGCCTGCCAGCATGCCGATGAGGCTGCTGCCGACATTTTCGGGAGCGACATACAACCTTGCGGTCTGCTTGCCCGCCGTTGCAGGATCGATACCGGCTACGCCGACGATATAACCCTTGAATTCGACCTCTTCGCCGGTGGCGATGGAGATGCCCTTCATCGTGTATGCCTGATCAAGACCGGCGATGATGCCGCTGGCATCCAAAATGTCGGTGGGAAGCCCCTCGATGGAGGTTATCTCGCTCACGAGTGCCTTGGAGGGAGAACTATTCATCGCATAGAGTTCAGCGGTGTCTTTCTTGACCGCCGTACCGTAGATGTTTTCGAGAGCGGTCTCGACCTTGATGGTCAGAGTGTCAGCCTCTTTCCACAGATCGGGAAGAAGGTCACGGAGCGTCATGCCGAGCGCAACGTCCGCATCCACATCCATGACTGTGTCGATGACATCCATAAGACCGCTCATCTTGATGGTGAAACCGTTTGCGTTGATGTTCGCAAGGCTGCCTTCGATGTCGGCGGTGTTAAGGTTGGTCAGGGCGAGAATGTCGCCGATGAGTGCCATAATGTCAAGAGGCATCTTTTCGTTGCACTTGTCGCAAATGCCGTCTCCGTTTTCGTCAACATGCTCACAAGTGCTGCCCTCGGCTTGAGTCACGGCACCGCCGACCATATCAACGATATAGTCACCAAGTGCTTCGAAGTCGTAAGTGCCGCCCACACCCACGCTTATGATGAGAATGCTCTCGCCGTAAAGCTGAACGATCGCATTGCCTTCTTCAAAGTTGGAGTGAATGGTGAGGATGTTCTTCTTGAGAGAATTATCATCAAGGTTGAGTTCGTTCACCTCGATGGAGATGCAGCCCATCTCTTTCACGGCGGAGATGATGCCTTCGAGTTTGGCGTCGTCGACAACAAAGCCGGTGGGGGTGCTGGTGCCGGTTTCCTCGTCAACGGTCACCTTGACGCAGTCGAGGAGAGCGGGGATGAGCGGGAAGATGTCGAGGTCGATGTCAACGTCGATGTCATATCTGCCGGTCACAGTGCCTTCCGCGTCTTTGAGTTCGGCGGTGCCGTCGAAGGCGAAGTTGAGGAGGTTCTTGGCGGGTTTGTCCGCGGTGGGACGAGCCGCAACGACCTTGTCGCTGAGGGCGAGGTCGCCGAAGGGCTTGACGGACGCGCTCTCGGAAGTCTTATCCGCATACTCGCCGAAACCGAAGTAAATGTTGATCTTGTAGTCGGTGGCGAGTGCTCTCAACACCCCCGTCACCGTGGCAGGACTTGCGACATCCAGCCCAAGCATGGAATTGAGGGCGGATGCAACGGTGCCCATGATGTCGGTGAGACCGGCTTTTTCGATCTCCGCCTCAATGTCAATGTTCTCGACGACGAGGCTGAGGACATTCTCAAGGTTGATGACGAACTGGTAGGCATCTCCGTTCTCGGAAACCTGATAAGAGGAAACCAAGCCGGGAAGTGCCAGACCGACGATGCCGCTCATGAACCCATCGGGGGTAAGCTCGATGCCCATGATGCTGCCGCCGAACCAGCTGAGGACGGTCTCGATGGTGCCGCCGAGGTCAAAGCCGTTGAACGCCATCATGTCCCCGCCATTGACGGAGCCGTAGATGTAATCCTTGCCTCCGATGGTCTCGGTGACAAGTGCGAATTTAACGGCGTCGTTCTCGTTGACGGCGACCAACTCGATGCCGAGGTTGAACTCTTTCTCGCCGGTGGTGTCTTTGGCGACTGCGTCAAACTTCTCCGCCGCGTCCGTAATGATGTCTTTTGCGGTCACGGGAGGAACGACTGTACCGCCGCCGGGATTGTTGCCGCCGCCGCCACCGCCGCCGTTGTCATCCTTGTTGTTGCACGCCACGAGCAGCATACCGCAGGTGAGGCAGATCACAAGAACGGCGATGAGAGCCAGAAACAATTTCCGCTTCATAAATTTTCTCCTTTTTTTGATGTGTATTTGGGCATACTTTATGCCTAAGGACAGTATATTTATTTTGCCTGTCATTCAAATTAAATTAAAATTAAATGAGAGGCTTTGATAATAAAGATAATTACTTTCTTACACCAACATTTCATAAAAATTAAGCCTATTTGCGCATCAAATCGCCTAAACAACATATGTATTGAAATCGTGCAGTAAAAAATATTTAATGATAGTGAAATGTACCTTCCCGTCCTTTGCCCCCGCCTCGCTAAGTTGTCGCGGACACTCCCCTGCTCCACTGTTTGCTGGCATTCGCGCTCCGCTCACGTGAAGTGAGTGTGCGCCGCGGGCGGACACGGGAAATTAAATTATCTTAAAACAAATTTTTCTCGCTCTGCCTGTTGCCGGCCGCTTCCCGCATTTCCCGCCCGCGCCGATGACGCATCCCGCCGCCTCTCACGCGCGTTTATTTTATATGGATAGTATCTTCGTTTTTTTAATAATTATTAAAGGACGGCACCCGTGAGAGTGCCGTCCTTTTTAAGCTTTGTCCCCTTCCCGCCGGGAAACGTCCCCTCGTCACGGAAGGACATTGGTGGCGTCGGCGTCCGCAACGGCGATATACCAATACTTCGTGAAGCCGCCGTCCCCTTCCAATTGCAGGCGCACGCGGTAGTAGCCAGGCTCGTTGAACCTGAGGGTAAAGGAGAGGTCGATGCCCGTCACGATGAGCGCGGGGAAACTCTCCGACGTCATCACGCCCGTCTCGCCCGCAGTGAAGGGGGCGTCCGCCTCGAACTCGCTGAGCCACACCGCGCACTCGGAGGTGGAAATGTCGATGGGACGGTTGCCATACGTGCCGTCGTAGTTCTTGATCACGCTGACGGTGAGGCGGCGGACGGGATCGGAATTGATGCCGTGAGTCGCGTTGACGATGCGCCCCTCGAACTCATAGTCCCTGCCCGCGAACCAGAACACCGGATCGGTGGAAGTTTGATTGAAGGTATAGGTCGCCTGCTCACCGAGATAAGCCTCCACACGCTGCGCGAAGGTGCGGCTCTCCACCCCGAACACTTCGATGTAGCACTCGTAGGTGGCGGGGGTTGTGAATGTGACGGAAGTGCCGCCCAGCAGCATCTGCTCGCTCCGCCAATAGGACGAGGAGGACGTGAGCGGGATGTCGTTGATGAAGATGTTGTCCGCGGCAAGATAGAGATCCACGGTCTTGCGGACGGTGCCGTCGGCGTTCTTGTAGTGCGCCAAGGCAGTGACGTGGTTGGTGATGGTGGACATATACACTGTCTCTCCCACGCTATGGGAGGGCATGCTCTCCTCCATCACCTCATACTCGATCTCGTCCGGCTTCATGATGTCGTAGTGCCCGATGTAAGTGCCGTCGAGGAAGCTCCACTCCACTTTCACCGTGCCGCATGCTCTGCTGTAATAATATGTGGCAAACAGCGCGTCGCGCGCTCCCACCGCCTCGCTCTTGCCTATGACGGTGGCACTCTTCCTGTAGCCGCCCTCGTACTGCACTTCGGCGTCGGCGTAGAGGAAATCGGGCGCGGAGGACCGCTGGCCGCTGTACACCCCCGATGTGGTGGTGTCCGCGGAGATGATCTCCAACGACGTCCCCTCTTTGACGCGGGGAGTGAACACCACTTCCGCCGTGGTGCGGTCGGTGAGCTTTATGTTCGCGCTCACCTGCATGGAGAACATGGACGCCGCGCCGTCCGAATAGTCCGCGATGCCGAGCGCGGAAACGGGGTTGGGATACTCTACGGTGAAGGTGACCGTCTGCACATCGTTGCTTTCGAGATCCGCGTCGTCTATATCTATGACGCGCGCGTAATATGGCACTTCGGCGACAGTGCCGTCAAGGTTGACGCGGGTGGCGCGGATATAATATTCGCCGAGCATCCCCGTGATCTCCTCGCGGCTCATCGGGACGTAACCGCCGTCTCCGTCCACGCCGTGCAGCATGGTGCCGTTCTCCGCATATATGCCCGTGAGTTTCTCACCCGTGGCGGCGACGGTCGCGGGCTGCTCCCACTCCCACGAGAGAGCGAGACTTGCGATGTGCAGGGCGTAATCCTTCACGTCGCCTATGCCGCTGTCGATGATGAACACGGTCTCGGAATAGATGTCGTGGGACTGCGCCATGCCGAACACGTTTTCGTTGATGTCGATGCGTATGCTCGTCGCGCCGCCCAGCCAATCCTCGCCCATGAGTGCGGAAACCGCGGACAGGACGGGATCGGACATATCCACGGGCACGTCTATGCTCCCCGTTGCGAACATGTTGTCCGCATAAAGCACCGTGAGCATCTCGCATACAGGAGAGGACGCGTCAAAAAGCTGATAAGGATAGGTGATGAGGGTGTATTCCGGTAGCAGATTGGAGGTGAAAAGGGTGCGCATCTCGCTGTTGAGCCATTCCGCCCTCTCCTTGGGCATGAGAGCCTGCAACGCTATCGAAAAATAGACGTTGTATGAGCCGAAATCCGCGGGCGAAAACGCGATGTCCAGCACCGCGCCGCGGGCGGCGGCGTACCTGCTCTCGCAAAACTCGCCGCATGTCGCCGTGCAGGTGTGCGTGACGCGCAGATGGAAATAGTTGTCCTCGTCCAGCGAAGTGAGATCGTAGCCGTTGAGTGCCAGCTTGAGCAGGTCGAGATTGGCGTCGAGGACGTAATCATAGGAGACCGGAGTCCCGCCGCCGCTCAGAAGCTGCACCTTGCCGCTCATGTGAGCATTGCCTATCTTGGTGGTGATATAGCCCACTTCCGTCCCGTCGGGGACTTTTGCGGTGAGCATATCGCTGAGTTGATAAGAGGTCTCGAACTTCGCCGAGATCCCCGACACACCGCCGTCTATGACCAGCCCTTCGGAGGAGAAGGCGATGCCTTCTTCCGAGAAGGACAAGGTGACCTCGCCGCGCATCGCGGGCAGCACGGAGAAAAGTTCCGCCGCGTCCTCTATGCCGAATGCGGCGAGCAGTGCGGAGGACACTTCCTCTCCGAACACGTCCGTCACGGCGGCGAAATAGCTCTCCCCTTCTTCCTTATAGTTCTCGTTGACGGCGAAATGATAGGTGTTGCCGTCGCCGCTCACTCTGACTCCGCCGAAGAATGCTCTGCCGAGGTTGTAAACGATGTCGGCAAACGCCTCTATCCCCGCCTCCTCGTTCTGCTCGTTGTACACCGCACCCAGAAGGTCGAAGAGGTTGAGGTTCTCTATCTTCATCCTCGCATCCGCGAGCGCAAGCCCCGGAGCGATGTCTATCCACGACGTGGTGTTATCGCACACGAGGGAGAAGATCAACCCCTCCTCCGCCGTGCTTTCGGCAGCCTCGGACAAAGCGTCGGCATCCGTCACCTCGATGACGAGACAGCAATTCTCCTTTGCGGTAAGGTCGTAGTTAAGCCCGAAAAGCAGCGAATAGTTGCCATCGTCCACCGCCGCCTCCACCGAGAACACGATGCTCACCTTGCCCTCGTTCATGGCGATGTGTTCCGCAATGCGTCCCGCCGCCTCTTCAAGATGATCCTCCCATGTCACGGGAGAGGAGGAGGGCAATTCGTCGGACTTGTTGCATGCGGCAAACAGCGTCGCCGTGAGACACAGCACCGCGATGAGAACGATGAATACCGTTGCGCTTTTCCTCTTTTCCATTCGTCTCATTTTCCCGTTATTTTTGCATAACACGGCGTTAAACGACCGTTTCGCACACGTCAACGCGCTTTCCTGCGCAGATGCGCGGGATCATTGTCTCTTGAACACGCAGGTGATCTCCAGCCCGCTGGGGATGTTGGAGGAGGCTCTGATGCTCCCGCCCATCCCTTCCACGATGGCTTTTGCGATGGACAGCCCCAGCCCCGTCCCCGGCACTTCCTTGGCGTTCTCGGCGCGGTAGAAGCGGTCGAAGATGGACTCCTGCTCCGCCTTAGGGACGCCTATGCCCGTGTCCGACACGGTAAAGACGCAGCCGTCCTTGGTGTTTTTGAGGCGGACGGTGATCCTGTCCCCCTCGCGCGTATACTTCACGGCGTTTTCTATGAGGACGGACGCGAGCTGTTTGATCTTCTCGCGGTCCACGGGGATGTCGCAGTACTCTATGTTGGCGATGAGAGCCTTGTTCGCCATCGTAGCCATATCCGCGAACATATCCACCGTCTCCGAGACGACGTCGCTCATCTTGGTCTCCTTGCTCCGTCCCGCGCTCTTGCCGCGCACGATGTTCAGAAGCCCCGACGAGATGTCCGTCATATAGTCCACTTCTTCCAGACTCTGATAGAGCATCTCCGCCTGTTCCCTCACCGTAGCGTCGGGAGAGGCGAGGACGTTTTCCAGATTGCCCTTGATGACCGCGAGCGGGGTGCGGATCTCATGAGACATATCGTTGATGAAATCCTTTTGTTTCACATAGTCCGTCATGATGGGCTTGATGGCGATGTAGCCCCACACGAAACTGAACACCACCGCCGCCACTATGAACGCGATGGCAAAGGGGATGCAGTAGACGGACACCTGATCCATGGCGGCGGAAAGATTGTCGCAGGAGGCGAAAACCTTGACGTAAAATCTCGCCTCGTCACCGGGATCGGATGGTGCGACAGCCGCGGTGTAGGTCTCGAACTCGTGTCCCCCCACCGTCTCTCTCGCATTCTCCCCCGCTCTTCCTCCGAGCACGGGAGAGTTGCGCTCGATGAACTCGTCCGCAGTCTCGATCATGACACTGCCGCCCGACACCGTGTAAAGCGCGAAGCGGTACTCCGGAGAGTCCATGACCAGGGCGGAATTGCCCGTCATCGCGGTGCGGATGCCGTCCACGCCGAGGGATGCGAGGTCGCTCGCATATGCGCGCACGCCGTCGCGGATCTCGTCGCGCTGTGCAAGAGCGACGTATGCGCCGAACCCCGCGATCAACGCCCCGAAAATGAGGATGACCAGCAGCAGGTTGACCAGCGCAAAGACCATCCACCTCTTTTTGATGTCACGATCAACACTCACCATCAGATCTTCTCCGTCCACATATATCCCGTCGCCTTGATGGTTTTCAGGCAGACGTCCAGCCCGTACTCCGCAAGTATTTTGCGCAGACGGAAGATGTTTATTTCGATGACCGAAGTCCCCGTCGTGGAATAGTAGCCCCAGATGCGGTCGAAGATCTGCTGTTTGGTCATGATGATCTCCTTGTTGCGCACCAGCAGCTCCAGGATCTCATAAGTCTTTCTGTTCATCGGGACATAGTTGCCGTCCACCGTCATCATCTTGTTGACGTAGTTGACCTCCATGTTGCGGAACTTATAATGCGTGCTGCTGAAATTGCCGCCCGTGCGCCTGAGACACGCCTCCACCCTCGCCATGAGTTCCTCCCTTGCGAAAGGTTTGGTCATATAGTCGTCCGCACCCAGACGGAAACAGTCGATCTTCTTGTCGATGTCGCTGAGCGCGGAAAGCACGATGATGGGCATGAGATAGGTGCGCCTGATCTCCCGGAGCACGTCCATGCCAGAAAGTTTGCCGAGCATGAGATCGAGTATGACCAGATCGTAATAGGTCTTTTCCACGTCCTGCAACGCCTTCTCTCCCGAGAGCGCGATGTCCACGTCGCCGATGACGCTCAAAGATGTGGAAAGTATCTTCGCAAGTTTTTCGTCGTCTTCCACTACGAGAAGTCGCATGATATCCTCCTGACCGCGCCCGCGCTCACGCGCGAAAAACGGATTAAATTCATATTAAAGTTCTAATCACAATATAAGCCCGAACAAAGAAAAAAGCAAGGTAAATTTAAAGCGTGTTATGATTATTTAATGATCCTGCAAGAAAAATGAAATGACAGCGGCGGCGTTGCAGGGGCGGGAAGGCTCTTCCACCCGCCTAAACACGGCAAAACGCGGCGCATAGCGGAGGGGGAGAGGCGCGGCGCGCCTCTCCCCTTCTCTCACGTCTCGATGATGTCCGCGTCCCTCAGAGAGGTGAGCAGCTCATTGATCTTGTTTGCGAGCGTCTCCGCGTCCGCCGTGGTCGCAACGTCCGCGACAGCCACGCCCTGCACCACAGGTCCCGTCGCCCCCGTGGGACCTGTCGGCCCTGTGGGACCGGTCGCACCCGTAGGTCCTTCATCGCCCTGCGCACCCTGCAAACCTTGGATGCCCTGCGGTCCGGTATCCCCCGTGGGACCTGTCGGTCCGGTGGGACCGGTGGCACCCGTAGGTCCTTCGTCGCCCTGCGCGCCCTGCAAACCTTGGATGCCTTGCGGTCCGGTATCCCCCGTGGGACCTGTAGGTCCGGTGGGACCGGTGGCACCCGTAGGTCCTTCATCGCCCTGCGCACCCTGCAAACCTTGGATGCCCTGCGGTCCGGTATCCCCCGTGGGACCTGTCGGTCCGGTGGGACCGGTAGC
>CALVQW010000004.1 GCA_944358385.1 uncultured Clostridia bacterium | reverse complement strand
TATAAGAGCCGCCCCAAATTCACTACGATGATGAGCCTTGCGCTCGCGGTGTGCGCGGTAACGCTCTTTCTCGTCATCGCGCTGTTCGGGCAGAGTCTTATATCACCGCTCACGACCACGCTGGACGGCGTGGGGATAGAGGGCAAGGTCATCGTGTCGGGCACGGGAGACGGCATTTCTGCGGAAACGCTGGACGAACTCGCCTATGATACGAACGCGGGTTACATATTGGGTGACAGGGAGTTTTCCGAATTTACCGTCGCCGTTCCCGAAAGCGGGGATATGCTTGGGAATTATGAAGTTATCTGCCTGTATTCTCCGTATGAATACAACTTGCAGGCAAACGAAGGCGTATTGGTGCTTCCGCAGTCGGCAAATCGGGACGCGAACGCGATAGCGACGGCGTTCACGAATGCGGGCGTAGGGCTGGAAAACATAGAGATAAAAACTTCGCTCACGGCAGAGGATGTGCGGCTGTATCTCGGCTACGGCGCGCTCGCGGAAAACGGGCTGAAAATACAGGCGGTAAACAGCACGGTGCGGCTTGGCGAGGACGAAACGACGGTCTATACCTTTGCCGTCAACGAAAATCTTGCGGACGGAAACATCAACCTCGTCAACTCAAATTACTTCAACGTGGTGGGGCGGACGGCGGTGTTTACGGCAAAGGCGGATAAGGCGTATATCGTGGCGGACGCGAGCGGAGAGAACGAAAGCATTGACGGACTCATCGTCGAAATGAGCGAAGCGGACTATGCCGCCATGTTTGAAGGCGGTTTTTCCTCCGCTGCGCAGGCGTGCCTGTATTTTCCCTCGGACGACGCGGCGCGTGCGGCTGTTTCAAAACTGCCCGAAGGATATATGGGGCTTTTGTCCACGAGCGGCATTTATGTGCAGAGCGCGGGGGACGTGTTCACGTCGAACGTACTCTGGTATGTTGCACTCATCGCCGCAAGCCTTCTTGTCGGCGTGCTGATCGGCATCATCTTTATGCGCAGCGTGAAGATCTATCAGGCGGATTTTGCGGTGTACAGAACGCTCGGTATTCCGAACAAGGTTTCCAGCCGCTCGCTGTATATCCAGATGGCGCTCATTTTCCTGCCGACGCTCGTGCTTCTGCCGCTCGTATCGCTCATTGCCGCGGTCATTCCGGGCAGCAGCCTTGCGTTCATCTCGGCGGGCAATTACTTCTTCATAGAAGTCATGCTTCTCTTGATCGTCGAACTTGTGGCGTTCGGGTTCAATAAATCCCTCAACGGGCAGAGCATTCGTAAGAGCTTGAGGAGGGGAAGCAAATGATTAAAATCGAAAACATCGGCAAAGTATTCAACGCGCACTCCCGTAACCGCAACGAGGTGCTGAAGGGCGTCTCCTTTGAACTTCCCGAAAAAGGCTTTATCGCCATATACGGCAAGTCGGGCAGCGGCAAGACTACGCTCCTCAACATCATCGGCGGGCTTGACAGACAGGACAGCGGCAAAATATACATCGACGGCGAAAATGTGGCGGGCAAGGTGGATAAGATCCGCAACGCCAAGATCGGGTTCATCTTTCAGAACTACTATCTGGAACGCGGCTATACCATCGCCGAGATCATGCGCAACGCCATGCACATCGCGGGATTTAAGGACGAGGGGGAGATAGAGAGGCGGAGCGAGCAGGTTTTGACGCTCGTGGATATGGAGCGGTTCAAGAATAAACAGGGCGACGCGCTCTCCGGCGGACAGAAACAGCGGGTAGCCATCGCCCGCGCGCTCATAAAGGGTGCGGACGTCATTCTCGCCGACGAGCCTACGGGCAACCTCGACGCGGAAAATACCATGAAGGTCATGGACATTCTCAAAGAGATCTCCAAGACCAAGCTCGTCGTGGTGGTAACGCACGAGATAACGCTCATCAAGAAATATGCCGACAGCTACATAAAGCTCGTGGACGGCAGGCTGGACGAGAACACCGACCTCGGCGAGGTGTTTGAGTACGACACCGAACACAACAATATCTATGTGGACGAAAAACCGCGCGGAGAGGTGAAAGAGGGTGCGCTGGACATAGAGTTCTACGGCGATACCCCTGCGGCAAAGGATACCATTCAGGTATTCAACGACAACGGCAGCATCTACATAAAGGCGGGCAAAAACGTCACTGTTCTGGACGATAAGAGCGAGAAGAAAATCATCTTCCGCGGAACGCAGGTGCAGGCGGAAGAACAGCCCGCCCATCTTGTTCCCGACTTTGTAAAGAGTACGGCAAAGCGCAACGGCAGGCTGTTCACGGGGAAGAGCATATTCAAGCTGTTCCGTTCGGACGGGAGCGAGCGCGCCTATTCCACGGCAAACATCTTCAAGCAAATCTTCATCTTCGTCATCGCGGCGGTGCTGTGCTTTCTTTCCCTCATGGCGTTCGAGGCGGCGAACACGAGAATTGAGAATAAGGTGCTTGAAAGTAGCAGCGTGTACGTCAACATGAATACCTATACCGACCTGCGCACGCTGGATACGAGTTTGTACGAGAATATAGATTTCTTCGAAACGCAGTACAAACAGGGCAGTTTTTCGTATAACGAGATCGCCTCGCTTTCGGGTATCACGGCGGACTATGCGCCGAAAGCGATCGAGGCGGACGACACGGCAGAGAGCGTGGGACTTACCTACGGCGAAATGCCGCAGGAAGGGGAGGTACTCATCTCCCGCGCGCTCGCCGAAACGCTCAAAACGCAGTTCCGCCTTTCGGAATTGAACACAGACCGCGCAATGCTTCTGGTCGTGTTTGAAGGGGAATACCGCGTAAGCGGCATTGCGGACGGAGCAACGCCCGCGGTGTACCTCAACAAAGTGGACTATGTAAACTTCCTCGGCGTGTACAACACGGTGCAGTTCAACGACTACAACAACCTGTTCTTTGCCGCCGACTTTGCGGGAACGAGCTATACGAGCGAGATTCTCTTGTCAGACAGTTCTACGCTCGGCGACAGCGAAGTGACGGTGGAGATCAACCGCAATTCGCTGTATAAGATGATGAGCGACACCACGCAGGCGGACTATCTCGTCAATGTCACCAACTCCCGCCTCGCGTCCACGTCCGGCACATCCACGGCGATACAGATCGTCGGCAGCCGTCCGATGTATGTGCAGAGGTTCGAGATCACGCGCGACGTAATGAGTACGGATATCCGCGTCTATGTCAATGAAAATACGCTTTCCAACATTTTTGTCGCGTTGCAGCCGGACATCGACGCATTGCAGGGTACGACCTCTTCCGCGGGCGTTCCCTCGCAGTTCTATTTCGAGATAAAGACAGCGGGCGGGGAACAGCTTGCCTCTCTTACAAGTACGCTCTCGCAGCTCGGCATCCGCAGCATAGACATAGGCGCGTTGTACGAGCGGGAGAACGCGGAAATTATGAGCGACGCGACAGGCAATCTTTTGATATTCTTCGTCGTGCTCGCGCTGCTGCTCATCGTATGGTTCTTCATAGAAAAATCCGGGAGCATACGAAACAGCAAGGAATACGGCATTTACCGCGCGGTAGGCGTGAACAGGAGCAATCTTCTGTTCAAGGAGATGCTGACGGCACTCACGAGCAACATGATAGGGTATATCGTGTTCTATCTCATCGTGTTTGCGCTCATGTGCGTGCGGTATGCGGTCATGAACACGGCGTTCGGTATGTTCGTCGGCATTGCGCTGGGCGTTATGGCGGCAGGCGGTCTTCTGATGCTCGCAATATCGCTCATCCCGTACCTGTTCGTGCTGTGGCAGACGCCCGCGCAGATACTTGCGCGTTATGACATTTAGGAATCCACCCGACCCGGTATTGCCATACGGGAAGGGAATTCAAATAAATTAAAAGGAGAAACGACTATGGCAAAAACTAAGAAAAGGGCAGTATTGCTGGTTGTGTGCCTTATGCTCGCGGTGCTGTGCGCCGGTGTGCTTGCCGCCTGCAACAACACCGAAACGTACACCGTGACGTTCATGGTGCGCGAAAACGGCACGACGGGCGACTGGCAGCAGTACACGTCCGTCGATACCAACGACGACGGCTCGGTAACGCTCCCCGCCGAACCTACGGTGGAGGGCTATACCTTCCGCGACTGGTACACGGACGAGGCTTGCAGTGCGGACAAGGTGTTCGACGAAACTTTCGTTTCGGGCGACATTACCGTGTACGCGCTCATGGCAGAGGCAAACATCACGCTCAACATTACGGACGGCAGCGGCATCTCCACGCAGGTTGCGGGTACTCTCTCCGCGCTTTCCGAAACGACGGCGGAGCAGGAAGCCGCCGCAGCCGAAGAGAACCTCACCTTTGACGGCTGGTACACGGACGCCGCGTTCACGCAGAAGTATTCCGACGGCATGGACGCCACCGCGCTCTACGGCAGATATATGGCACAGCTCACTTACGATAACGGGTATGAAACGCTGTACACCGAACTTGTAACGCCTGGTAAAACGACCACCGCGCCCGACACAAGGGTGGATGACTTCGTAAAGCGTTATATGGACGACGAAGATATTTCCTACAACGACTCGGAAGGCAACGCCATTGATTTTACGGCAGACACGTTTGACAAAAACGAAGTTGTGACCGTGCTTTGGAAAACGCCGGGACTTCAATATGAGGTAATCGAAGGAAATAATTATCGTGTATCGGGGATTGATACCTCGGAGGTTTCATATCCTGCGGTATCCGTTCTTTCCAAAAATGTGACTATTGAAGGGAAGTCGGGGTGCAATGTCGCAGCTGTCGATGCAAGTGTCGGTTTGGATCGATACAGCCAGGCGGAAGTTTTCATTTTCAATGAAGGCATTGAATCTATCATAGGGTTTTATGCCGCATCGTACGGCGGTCCGTCCGCAATGAAAGAGGTCCGGCTGCCTTCAACCTTGAAGGTGTTGGAAGATTCCTTTAATATGCCGAGTACCGCTATTTCCGAATTAGTTCTGCCCGAAGGGCTGGAAGTGATCATAGATTGTTTTTGGCGCGATACGCTGTTTGTGACGAACACCTATCGTGAAAACGGCTTGAACATATCAATTACCGTCCCCTCGACGGTAACCAACATGGTAGCCGTTCCAAATAAACTCGACCTTTCCAAAAACGAAAATTTCGAGTATGACGAGGGCGGCAGGCTGTACTATGTAGACGACAACAGCAAAATTCTCTGCTCGGAATATCAGTCGCACGTTACGGGCGACGGCAGACTCGTCGTGGAAGAGGGCGTAACGGGCGTGCAGGTTTATCTGCTTTCTACGATGGACTTTGATTATCTCGACCTGCCTTCTACTTTCTGCGAAGTAGGTTATAACAACGCGGCGGAGGACTATCCCGCATATACCGGCTCCCTGCTTACGCCGCAGGCGGTGATCAACAACCCTGAAGCCGAGCCTGTTGAAGGGACAAGCAGGTATTCTTTTGCGATCGTTTCCAATCTCGACGAAATCACTTATGTTACGATAGCGCGTACAGGTGATTTGCCCGTAAGCGACTATGCGTTTGTTTCCACTTCAGGCGTTCCCCATAACGGCAGCGAATTTGAAGATGACGTCAAAGTCGTGCTCATCGGCGATGTAGCGGCGGGCGCAACAGTAGAAATTCGTCTGACGGTCTCCTATTCGCGCGATAACGAGGTAACGACAAGTGTGCTTGACAGCTATAAGAGCGGCGATACACTGACCGTTGCGGCTATTCTTGAAGCGGCAGGGGTTTCCGAAGAGGATTATACCGTGATCGTTCGCAACGTCGGCGAAGTGTATGAAGGCGGCACAATAACTTCCGACATGTATATTACCGTCGAATGTTATGCAAAGGCGGGCGGCTTTACCTATACGGTCAATGCGGACGGTGAAACGGCGACCGTTACGGGGTTCGATTCTGCTACTGCCGAACAGCTTACCGACGGTACTTACCGCGTTACCATCGACATGATAGACGGATATATTGTCACGGCGATTGCGGATGGCGCTTTCAAAAATGTAAGCGGTGTTTCCGAAGTGTATATTTCAAATACTGTAACGACGATCGGCGCAGAATCGTTTATGAATATGGGCAATTTAAGACTTGTGGATATTGCTCCCGGCGGACTTTCCGTCATCGGGGAAAGCGCCTTTGAAAACGCCGGCTGCGTGCAGGATTCCGACGGAAAGTGGACGGTTAACACCGAAGGCGGTGTAGATGAGCTTACCATGATTCTGCCGCTTGCTGATCTTACAGATATTCAGCCGTATGCTTTTAAGACGAAGGCAATAGAAAAGTTTACTGCTGTTGATAGTGAAGCAACGAGAAATATCCAAATGATGTTGATGCAGGGGACGTCCTCATTTACAGAAGGTATGTTCATGTTTGCAAGTACAGGCAGCGGTACAAATCGTGCAATAATTAAATACACGGGAATCAATGAAACCAAGACTATGCAAGACTCTTCCGGTGAAGATACTGAAATTACGGTGAGAGGTGCTCAACTCGTGGCAATTGCGGGAGGCGCCGCTTATTCCAATGCCAGCTCCGGTTTAGCATTAGGGTTTTCATATAGGTATTTTGATTCGCAAATGGGTGCGATTGCTCCGGCACTTGCTACCAATGTTTTTGAGTATGAAATCATGGAAGGCTCTGTTTATTATGGAGGGTCAACGTTGCAGATTTATATCGGTATGGTGAGCAAGGTGCATAAAAACGCATTTACCGATATAGAGGATGAAGCGCCCAGTATAAACTATTACAATTGTTCTTACGATCAGCACATGACTATTGAGCAGGTTCAGACTCAGACTTCTGAAATTTTTGAAGAAGGCTGGTTTGAAGGCGCGGATAATTCCGAAAATACGTTTATGGCAGATGCGAAAGTACAGTCTTCAAAATATCCTCTTATGTGACCTGTACAGAAAAGTGTTTTGATTGGTTGCAGAAGTTAAGGAGACAGTCCGCGCCCGTCTTCGGGCGGGCGCGGATAAATTTTTTGGACAAACAAAAATGAAAAAGAAATCTATCCTTGCAATACTCATCGCCGTACTTTGTTTTTCAGCCGTATGTTTTACGGCTTGTTCGAGCTACGACGGACAGACGCCGCAGGATATTTTGGAAAATGTCTACGGTGATACGGAATATACAATATCCTTTGTAGCGGAGGACGCGGACGCGCCCGTCGCGGATATGACATACACGGCAAAGAGTATGCCTGCTTTGCCTACGCCAACAAGGGTGGGGTATGTCTTTTCGGGCTGGTATTTCGATTCTTCCTATACCATGCCGTATTCCGACGGGATATTGTATCTCTATATGCGCGATGTGGTGCTGTATGCAAAGTGGGAGCAGGAGTCGTTTTCCGCCGACGGCACTTACGACATAGATTATAGTGCGTCGATTGTGGACGGGACGCTTGTTCTCGGAACACTTGCGGAAGAGTACGGCTATAAAAATTTTGCGGACGATATTGTGGCTGACGAAACGTATATCGAAAAGACGGACGACAAGCTTCTTCTGAAAATTCAATATGACTGCCGTGCGCTCGAACCGCTTTCGCTTTCCGATTATAAATCGTATGAGGTAACGCTTGCCTCAACTCTAAACGATTCGGATATTTACATTGCAGATACCGTCGATTCGTACACGGATACGATAAAGACGCTCTATATAGATATTACGGGTATGGATCTTTCCACGCCCATATACTTCAACATTTCGACTATAAATTGGGAAACGGAAGGGCTTACGGACGAGCAGCGCCTTGCCACGCAGACGACGTACACCATAGAGTTTTCCATTGAAAGGATGATAGGCTTTTCCCGCCCGTTTGAAGATACGTCCGTGCCGCTCGAAGACGGGTACTATCTCGTCCGTACCTATATGTCGCAACTCGATATGTCGGAAACGATGATGGACAGTTTCAACCCCGTCTATTCGTATATCATTGCCGAAGGCGGGAACTACACGCTCGTAAAACCGCTGTATCCCTATTTCGGCATTACGGAATATTATCTGGGCGAACTTCTCGAACCTCTTGCGGCGAACTATTACGACAGAATGGCTACTTTTATGCCGTGGCAGGTGTGTTACGAGGTCGATATTTCCGATTTTGAAGGACAGACGGGCGTCGAGTCCGATTACTACCCCGAAACATACAATGCCGGAAGGTATAAAGAGTATTCTGTGGAATTTCATGCCGAAACGGGCAACTGTTACAGTATCATCGACCTCGGCGATAATTTGCAGACTGCGCTCGTGCTTTCCGGTTCTCCGACCGGGTTTATGGAAGTGGCGGTCGATCTGGGCGAAATGCACACTTTGATGACGATAGATTACGAGCATATCGTAAAGCTGACTTCCATTGATTATGAGCCTTTGGAAGGTGACGCCTTTATCGCCGAAGAAGAAATACAGTATTATCCGGGAGATATAGACGATCTGAACGAACGCGGCAAGACGTTCGATGCGACGGAAGAATACGGTCTTTCCACGCGCATGATCAACTACTTTTTCACGGCAACGGGGCTGAACAGTTCTTATCAGTCGCGGACGGCTTACGACAGCCGCATCACCGTTGCGCCCACCGCCTCGACCAACGCGCAGACGGTTGCCGACTCGCGCTACGACATTGCGTATTTCTCGGTTTCGAGCGAGATTTTCGGGTATGATCCGACAGTCGCTGCCGAAAGCGGAGAAAAACTTTATTACGATTCCATGACGCTTGGCACGTTTACATCCGCCAATATGCGCGAATTTGACGAGTATCGCCTCGGAAAATCGTACCGGGCGGGGCAGTCGGTCGTGCTTTCCGAGCTGTATGCAGAAAAGGTGGACTCCGACGCCGATTTTAACACCGTAAGCTGGCAGGCATACCGGATGGTGAACGGCGAACCCGATTTTTCGCAGCCCGTATCGGTTGACGGTTCTTTCGTTATGGAAGAAAGCGTCGCCATACTGTTCTCATCGGACAGTGCGGGGAACAGGCGGATCTCGCTTGTCGAAGCCGTACTGTACGAAGAGCCGCAGATAACGGTGGAAGGGAATTGGAGCCTTTCGGCTGGAAATGAAAATACCTATGTTACGGACGATGCGATCACTTTGGACAGCGAATACGCTTATCCCGTCGTGACTTACACATGGGGAGCAAAAAGCGGGAGCTTTGTCGGCGATTATTATGACAGCGGAACGTCGGGGCTGAACGATCTGAAAGTCGCGTATTACACGGAAGAAAACGGCGTCTATTATCTGCATGCCGTCTCGCGTGAAGTGTCGGATTTTACGATGGCGACGGATTACAGGTTGGTCGTCTATGAGATCTCCAACATTTACGGAGAAAAGCAATATATTTACTTCGAGTACACTGCAGACGGGGTAAACGACACGTTTTTCAGCGTGACGGACGATGAAGCCGGCAACGGCACCATGTACGATTCCGGGACGTTGGAAGAAGATACGAACGGCGCATTGCTCGGCGCGGCGGCAAGCGCGACGGGGTATCTCAACGCCGAGAATTATCTTGACGAATTGCTGCGAAATTATTATTTGCACACTTCAAGCGGCGATTACAGGTTTGCGCTTTCGTCTTATCGGCTGTATCTTGACGGAAATTCGTCGGAATATTCTGCGGATGAGATGACGGAAGGGCTTGCAAAGCAGTTGTGGCAAAGCATATCCCAAAGCAATTTCGCGGTCCTGACATTGAACTATACGCGCGGAGAACATTCCTTTACGATGCGGTATATTGCCCGCATCACATTCAGCGGAAACAGGGATTTCCGTTCCGTTGACGAGGAAGATTACTTTACCGGATACGAATACACATTTATTCGGCCGTATGTATATGATATGGCGGGTAATTCACTCGGCGCTCTTACGGTAAGCGCCGCAAAGTATGCTTCGCTTGACAGCAATGAAGTGTTAAATAACGTGCAGTCGGCAAGAGCGGTACGTTTGTCGCTGTCTGGGCAGCAATATTCGATGACCTTTTCGGAAACGGGAAAATACAGACTGACTTATACGTTTTCGATATCGCTTTCATCAACGGAACGAGTTTCGTTTACGTTGACGCAGGATGTTTATGTACTGGACGGGCAGGGAGAAGTGTCTGTTACATATGTGACGGATGAAGAGCACCCGTTCTCCGATGAGATCATGCGCGACGTCGTGGATTATTCGTTTGCCGACGGCAGCAAAGGATATGCCTATACGCAGACGTATAGCTTGTTGCAGGCGATACGATCGCTTTCGTCTTCCGATTTTGCCGCGGGAAGAGACATCTTTTTCGGCTGGTCGATGGAAGAAAACGGTTCGGCCCGTGCAGCATCCGTTATTTCGGCAGGGTATTCGATCACCGATTTTATCTCTCGTTTCGGCGACAGCGATCCCGTCGTTTATGCGATATGGGATCCCGGTATTACGGTTACGGCAGTAGCGAACGGACAGACGCAGCAAAGGACGCTCTATATGAATTCGAGCGGCGTTTACGTCGTCGATTTCAGCAGTTTTCAGGCGTTGGCTCCGAGCGGTTATAACTTTGTCGGCTGGACAGGCGGGTTCCTTGGTCAGTCGATTGTAACGGGCAGATATACGATTGAGGCGGTGGACTATGACGATCCTGGTCTTGCAGAATACCTGACGATCACGGCGGTGTTCAGAGAACGTCTGCTTGTAAGCTATTCCATTGACAGTCAGTATTCCAACAGCTTTTTCCTGCGGGAAGAAGTAAACGACGGATACTATGTTTCAAGCATAAAAACGCCCGTTGCGAAAGACGGATATACCTTCGTCGGTTGGTATATTGCCGTTGTGAATGCTGACGGAACAATCACGGGTATAGGAGAAATCTTTGACCTCGCAAATGATACTGTGGATTCTGAACTTTGTAACAGCACGGGTACGGCGATCGGAAGTACCTACAAGATGTTGCAACTTGTCGCTGTGTTCGAGGATGCGTAGGGAAATCACGTATGGTAAAAAGAAGAAATATTTTTGTTACGGTCATAGCTGTCGTATGTATGTTGATGAGTCTGTTTGCTGTCCTTACGGGCGGCGGGCTTACGGCATACGCGGAAAGTCCCGTTTCAAGTTCGGACGGCACATATTCCGTTCCCGTAAATCTGAAAGGTCTTGCAATGGGTGCGGAAAACTTCTCGTCCTCGGCAACCGTCGAAAAGAGCGGCGAAAATTACTACATGACCTTCGGGCACAGCTCGTCCATATCGGACATGGTTTTGGAAAGCGGGAATATGCAGACGGGTTACACCGTGCGGACGGCGAACGGCTGGACGTATTACACCTATACCATGTCCGCCGAGCGGTTGCAGAGCAGTCTTTCCTTTTCGGCGTATATCAACGCCATGAGCAGAGATGTCAGCTTTACCATTACGCTAAACCTCGCAAACGGCACGCGCACGGGAGATTATGTTGACGTCGGCGAACGCCCCGCGGAGTACGTTCCCGTCATCCAAACGACGGCGGGGAACAGTTACGAGGCATCGCGCGGCTCGGTATTTCCTATTCCTTCCGCCACGGCAACGCTGGGGAGTGAAAACCTTGACGTAAGTATTTCGGCATACTATATGCAGGGCGGCGAGCAGACGGAAGTGCCTATCACGAATAATTCCATTATGCTGGACAACGTAGGGGAGTACCACGTTGTGTACCGTGCGGAGAGCAGTACATACCTCACCAACCTCGGCAATCCGACCTGCACCGAATACGATGTGGCGATAACCTCTGTTGCAGGCGGCAGCACGCTTGCAAAGTTCGAGGACGCAAACGGCGTGCTTGCAGAGGGAACGTCATTGCTTGCAAGCCGCATCACGTCGGGGAGTAGTGTCTATACGACGGCGGCAGATAAAATGGCGAGCATAGCGGACAACTTCGAGGTGTTCGGCGTTTCGCTCGTCGGCACGGACGGAACGCAGGTAACGCCGGGTGGGAATATCACGCTGTATTTGCAGGCAAACATGACCTACGACCGCAACGAAGTCGCTGTTTATCACATGGCGGAGGACGGAACGCTCACCGAACTTTCCGCAGACGGCTACGGGCGGTATGTGAAGTTCGACTCGGACAAGACGGGCACGTTCATCGTCTGTATCCCCGGCGTGGCGTTCGTCATGCCGATGTGGGGGTATGCGGTCATCATTGTCGCCTGCATCCTCGTAGTGGCTGCGGCGATCACCGTTACGGTCGTTCTCGTCCGCAGAAAGAAGAAATCAAAGGAAACGCAATGACAAGGCAGGGAAAAGGGTGAAATCATGCTGAAAAACGAATCAACGGAAATGTATCTGGAAACGATATTGCGGTTAAGCGAACAAGGCAAAACGATCCGTGAAGTCGATCTTGCGGATGCCATGAAAGCTTCCAAAGTGTCGGTCTGCAAGGCGGTCAAAAGATTGGTCGAAAAGCAACTTGTGACCTACAAAGACCACCGCATCGCTTTGACGAAAAAGGGCAGAACCGTGGCCGCAAATGTGTATGAACGCCACCTTGTACTCACAAAGTTTTTGGTTGCGCTCGGCGTTTCGTCCGCGGTCGCGGAGCAGGACGCCTGCCGCATGGAGCATTGCATTTCCGAAGAGACGTTTGCAGTCATAAAATCCAAATGCGGTGCCGAACGATGATCCGCAATGAAAACAAGCAACAAATCGGAAACAAAGAAAAATGCTCGAAACGGCCGGTTCAACCGGCCGTTTCGAGCATCTGAGTGGGGCTGCGACAATTCGATAGTTGACTTCCGCGAGGAACTATGCGAACCTGAGCCTGCCGAAAGAGGCAAATTCAGAGGTGTTGCTGCAAGCGGACAATGACGCCGAAATAATCTCTTGCAAAAAATAATACGAACCTCGAATCGTCTTCTTGGTTCGTATTATTCCGGTCTGGTGCAGTCGAAGGGGGCTTCGGCATAAGATAAGGTCAACGGAATTGTGATGTTTGGAAATGACGATTCGTCACGTTTCAGACCGCAGAAAAAGGCGAAAGCGTCTTGCTGAGCAATCCGCCGAACCTGCGCACATGTACAGCTCCACGCCACTGCGAAACGGCGAACCGAACGGAACGCATTGCATCAATGTCGGTGTTGTGCGCAGGTTCGCCCCCAAATCAGCCGCACCACTGTAATGAAACGACACCGCTTTCGCGATGCCGTTTCATTGCAGTGGTGCAGTCGAAGGGACTCGAACCCATACGGTCTCCCATCGGAACCTAAATCCGACGCGTCTGCCAATTTCGCCACGACTGCGCCTCATTATTATATCACACCCCGCCGATATGTAAAGCATTTGCCCGCTTCGGGAAATTTTGCAAATTTCCATGCGAAAACAGTTGCATTTTGCCGCATTATTTGGTATATTATATCTCGCTCGCGGGAGTGACTCAGTGGTAGAGTGTCACCTTGCCAAGGTGAAAGTCGCGGGTCCGAATCCCGTCTCCCGCTCCAATCGCAAAGGTTTCACCTTTGCACAAAGTTAGCGACGATGACCGCAAAACTGCGTACTCGTCGCGTATGCGCCCTTAGCTCAGCTGGTAGAGCAACTGACTCTTAATCAGTGGGTCCCGGGTTCGAATCCCTGAGGGCGCACCACCAAACCCACTAAACAGTGGGTTTTTTCATTCCCCGTGATTAGTTTACTTTGTTAATCTGACATCAAAATCATAAAAATTTGATGTCAAATTTGATGTCAAAATTTCGGAAAAAAGTCACCATAAATATCGTAGATATTTTCCGCCTTCACATCCGGTGTGAACGTGGTGTAGACGTCGTTTGTCATGGGGCTTCCGGACACGTGTCCCATATACTCCTGACGGTCTTTTTCCGGCACGCCGATGATATAGAGGTTCGTCGCAAAAGTGTGACGCAGCGTGTAGATGTCTACATCGTAATCAATGCCTGCCGCGGCGCACGTCTTTTGCAGCCGGATCCTAAATTTTTTGCTGTCAAAGCGGAAAAATTCCTCCGGTGCATTGAGCAGCATCCGATACATCCTCTCGGAGATCTTCACCCAGCGCGTCGCCTTCGCCGTCTTGGTGCCGTTGATCTTCACCCATCCCGGACGCAGCTCGTCTTTTCTCACCGTCGCAAATTCAGACGGGCGCGCACCGGTGCAGAGGTAAAACATGACTCGTCTGCCGAAGGTATCGTCCCTGAGGGATCCGACGAGGGCGCGCTGCTCTTCGAGATTGAGCGCTCTCCGTTCCGCCTTTTGGATCCTGCCGCATTCGAGGAATTGAGAGATGTCCTTTTTGATGAGATCCAACTCGTGCGCCTTGCGGAAGATCTGCCGGATCAGCTGATACACCGCCGTGCGGATCCGCGTCGCCGGCAATCGGTTTATGAGTTCCTGCATCTGCATCGTCGTCACTTTGTTGAGCGGCGTCGCAATGTTCAGATGTCCGCGCGCGATCGCAAGATAGTCTTTGTAAGTCCGATCCGCGACATTGCCTTTTTTGTAGGTTTCGAGGTAGTAGATCGCAAAATCCGCGACGCTCTGGATCTTGGGTGATTTTTTCCTTTTCGTGTTCAGTCGTTTGAGTTTTTCATAGCATTCCATCTGCGTCCGGGCATAGACAAAAACACGTTTTCCGTCGATGGTTTTCGAGCCTTGCCATCTGCCGTCTGCGCGCTTCGTCAGATATTTCATCCTGCTGTCCTCCTTTTCGGATTGGACTTCGCAGTCTGACTCGCGTTGCATCGCTTTTTCGGCATCACCTCCTTGATCTTTTACATAAAGGCGGAATGCGCCTTCCTGAGCCGCAAAACGCATTCCGGTGGTCAAAAATACCGGCGGATCCGCCGGCGGTGGTGTGGATCGCGCTGCGTCCGCGCCATCCAGGAATGAGCTCAACGCTTCGAGCTGCCGCCGCATTCCCTCTTGCAACTCTCTCAAAAAATCTTCCGTAAACCGCTGCATATGATCCCCCTATTTTAAGTCGGGACTATATTACAACGGTTTTTATAGGTCACTTCGGACAGAAAAATAGCGCCCTATTTTTCTGTCGGAGGGCTTAAAGCGTAGTGAGCTGCCGTTTCTTTTGTTCAAGCAGGCGCAGCGTCTTTCTCTTTTTAAAGCCGATTATTGTGGCAAATATGCACACAACAACGAAGAGTGCGCCAAACACACCGACATAAGTAAAGAATGTCAACATGCCGGGATCGTGATAATTGCTATAAAGTACTCCGCCGGCAATAGCGGCAAATATAGTTCCGAGCAAAAATATTGCCGCAAAAATACCTAAAATCACTTCCCCTATTTTGTAATTGCGAGACTTCTCTTTCAGAGAGTCTAAATAGCAATAAGGACAAAGCCCGGAGAAGTCTGCAAAGGCGACGCAGCTTTTGCAGATCCCACAATCACAACGCTTGCATAAGGCAATAGGCTCTTGGTTTGGATGGAATTTACAGGTCATGCTCTCTTCCTCGTATGCGGTATGGTCTCTTCCGGGGCGGATGCGGCAAGCATCCCTCGGGCGTAGTTTATGAGATTGGACTGTTGCTGGGGTGTCATCAGCTCGTAAAGTTCCATGATCTCCGGGCGATCAACGCGAGCGTCATCGAATAGTTGAGGCTCGTCAGAGATACCCAAAAGATAATCGGCAGTTACTTGATAAAGGTCAACAACCTTTATTAACACGTCCGGATCAGGAAAGGTCTTATTGCCTTCCCACTTTGAAACAGCCGTTTTATTTAATCCCAAAATGTCGGCGACTTCCGTTTGAGAAAGACCCTTTTTCATCCTTGCAATATAAAATCTGTTGCTCTTATCCATGCCTAAATCATTGCCAAAAATCCCCTTGCAGGCAACAAAGATCAAAATTTTTTGCCTTTGTGCCTTGACAAGCTACTTTTTTAAGTGTATTTTAATCGTAGAGTTGCCTGATAGGGCACTTGCGGCGTGTTGGGGTTGCGGACGGAGTTTGAGTCGACAGCTCCCTCACCACCGCGCACAACGCGCCACAGCGCGACACGGAGGGGTTTATGAACAAAGAAAGGCGGCAAAAGATCGACAAGATCATCGAGAAGCTGGAAGACATCGCGGCGGAGCTTGAAGCACTCGCGGACGAAGAGCGCGACGCTTTTGACAATCTCCCGGAGGCGATCCAGTACAGCGAGCGCGGCGAGGCAATGGAAGCCGCGGCGGACGATCTGGAAGAGGTCTCCGGCGAAGTGACGGACTTGTCCGAACGTCTCGAGGAGATCATTAACCCGTGAACAATGCCCGGGGCGCAATCCCTTCGTGTTTTTGCGCCTCGGGCTGTTCAATATTTGCAAGGAGGAAGACATGAGCAAGAAGGCGAAGAGCATGATCCCGATGACGGGAGAGGAGAAGAACGCGCTGCATCAGATCGCGCGCTTCGACAGCCGCATTACGGACGATAACACGGTGGTGCGTCTGGATAAGACGGTGCGCAACAAGGACGGCAGCAAGGTGAAGAAGTACGTCATCGCGCAAGGGGAGAAGGTGAAGTACAAGGCGGACTTCATCGAGGACAGCCGCCGGCAGAAGCTGGTGCAGATCGTGTCCATCAAGCGCGTGGAGAAGCTGCCTGAGCGGAAGGCAGCGGCGAAGAAAAAGCCGGCAAAGTCGCCCGTAGTGGGCGGCTGAGAATAACCGGGCGCCGGGCTTTTGCCGAACTTCTCCCGGCGCACTTTGAAAATAAGGCGAAAGCCACAAAAATAGGAGGAAGCAATGCCTAAACAAACAAAATGCAGCAACAATGCAGCGCTGAAAGGGTTCGCTCTGACGCTCGTCATTCTCATCCTGGCGGTGTGCGTGATGGCGGCGATGACGGAGGGGTTCAGCAACTGGAATCCCTACGGCTGGTTCGACAAGCCTGCCGAGGAGCAGCAGACGCCCGAAGGCGACGATCCCGCACCGGAAGAGCCGACGGAGGAGCCTGCGCCGATCGAGGCGACGATCTCAAACAGTGAGCACATCGCTCTCGCAATGAGTGCGGCGGTGACTGCGGCGGACGGCGAATACGTCGAGCAGACTCTGACCGCAACGGTCACACCGTCAACCGCCGAGGAGTTGGGCGTTGATTGGACAGCGGAATGGGCGGACGGTTCCGACTCGTCGGATCTTTCCGACTATCTCACGATCACGCCTGCGTCTGACGGCAGCAACATCTGCTATGTGCGCGCGTATGCGGCATTTGACAAAGACATTATCATAACCGTCACCACACGCGACGGCAATTATACCGCGACTTGCACGGTCAGTTTCGTAGGCAATCCCAGCGACATGGAGATAAACGTCAGCGGTATGGCGTCGATTCAGGATTCCGGCTGGGGACAGAAGATTTATCAAGTCAAGACCGGACAGACCTACAGTCTGGATATTTCCTTGAACAACATCTTTGATCAGGTTGATCCTTCGTTTGTTCCGCAATACAGCTATGAAGTCATCGGTGTCGGTACTTTCAAGCTGACGAAGTCTACAAACGATACTCAGACCGAAACGCTCACCCTTTCTCCGACGGGCGTAGTGACCTACTATAACAGCGGCACCGGTAGAGAAACTACTTGGGAGGTGCAGGATCAGGTCATGGGTGTTTCCATCAGCGATAATCAGCTGAAGATCAACCCCTATGGCGTCATCAGTGCCATTAACAGTCGAGTTTACACCGACAGCAGCCGCACAAACTTTATAAGGTTCACTTTCGACAGCTACAGCGATAATAGCAAACTCCCATATTACCAGATCAAAGTCACCGAGACTCAAACCGGGATTTCCGAAACGATCAACGTGCGAGTCATTTCCGGTGTCAACGGGGTGTCGCTCAGCCAGTCCTCTATGACTTTCTGAGGCGCTTATGAAGACGGCGGCATTTGTGTTTAAGTTCGTGATCACGCTGGTGGCGATCGTGGCGGCGTTTTTCGTCGCGGTCGCCCTCATCGGCGTGTTCAAAGGCGTGAGCACCGGCGAGGTGCTGCGCGCCATCGGCGACGCCAGCATTTTCACCAAAGAGTGGTGGACTAATACGGGCGTCGCGCAAGCGCTCGGAGGTGTGATATGAGTGCAAAGGCAGAAAAAGCCGCGATCACCGTCTGCACCGTCATTTTGGTCATTCTGGGCGTTGTCGGAGTGCTGCTCATTGCCGCATGGGCTGTCGTGTCCATTGCGGATCTGGATCCCGTGACGACGGCGCAAGCCTACGTCAACACCGTCACGACGAAGGACGGCGAGGAACGCTACTTCATGGAGATGGAGTATTGGGAGAATGCCGACGGCAACGGCAAAGAGGTGTTCGAGTTCACTTTCAATGCATATGCGGACATCAACATGCAGACCGTCACCGGACGGGGCGTGCAGTTTGTCTGCAATGACGCTCTCCGCAAAGGGCTGGAGACGCTTGTGTCCCTATTCTACGGCACCGACGCAGTGCTCGGCGATCTGGACGGCTGGGAGAGTTTCGCCTACGACATCGACGACTACGGCAGCACATGGGCGAGTACGGACGAGGTGGAGTTCGGCGACAACATGTTTATCTCCATCGGCGACGAGATCTACGCTGCGAAGATGGACGGAACATACACCACAACGGTGCAATCCTTCAACTTTGTCAAATCCGTGATCAACTTCTTCCCGGTGCTTTTCACCAACGCCGCGGGATTTACCAACGACGACAACTGGTATGACACGCAGGTGCACGTGCACGAGTACACGATGAAGGACTTCTACAACGAAGTGCTAAACGTAGCGGCGCATACAAACACCGGCTACGGATCCGCCGTGCTCAATTTGGTGGAGCTCGGACAGTATATGAGCATCTACCGGTTCAACGAGGACGGACAGCAAGAGGAAGTCACCGATCATGACGTCAACGACGTGTATTTTGCCGTCAAGGTCACGAGGCACTATGAAGGTTTCCGCAGGGCGAGCGAGTCCAACTTCGGGCAGCTCATGGGTGATCAGTTCTTCACGACGGTGGACAGCGACAACTACTACAACGACTACTCGAGCACGGCAGTGCTGCCCACTCTCACCGGTGCGGATTTTGACTACTACGAAGCGTCCGAGATGGGCGGATATATCGCCGTGATCAAGCCGGAAGTGTTGGAGGATCTCACCGCCGGCGGCGTGCGCGAGGTGGTGGTGGATCTCAACGTCAACGACTCATACTTCGGCGGCAACACGCAGCTGATCGGCGTGGCGACTTCGAGCTTCGGCGGACTCAAACTCAAAGAGCTGCGCGTGACGCTCTATCAGGACACCGAGGACGTGAAGCCCTTCTACATCTTCGAGTCTGACACCTTCGAGAGCGTGACGGGGCTTGCGATTGACGACGTCGAGCTGACATCCGTCGGGCGGTATGACTCCGCGGTGCAGCTTGTCCCGAATCGGTTCCCGGTGCAGCTTACGCCTAATGCGGACAGCGAGGAGGTGGCGGCATGAGTAATGAGGTGAAAGGCAAGCTCGGGATCGTGTGCGCGATCTGCGTCGTGCTCATTGTGTTGGGCACGGTGGCAGGCTGGCAGCTCTATGTCATGTTCACGGAGACGAGCGAAGTGCACGGATCTCCCGGCGAGATCATCGAAGGCGGCTTCGAGCTTTCCGATGACGAAAGCGTGTTTTTCTCATACACTATCGACGCTTTAACCTTCGATATTGACGACAACGGCAACTACACGCAGACGATCACCTTCGAGCCGATGACCTATGACGCGACGGGTTACGACTACGACTTCTACTTCAACTCGCAACGCGCGTCGTCCGCCGCGACGGTGGGACGCATCAATGCTCGGATGGACTATATCTTCTATCTCCCGGACGGCGGCGAGTACAATGCGGAGCTTAACGTCGCGCTCACCTTCCTCAACGACAGGACAGAGCTGACGCTCACCGTGGCGGACAGGGAAACGACGGGCTATCTCAATCAGATGACGAAGTCCGGGATGAAGATCGTCGTGATCGCGTCGCCGCATGAAGGCGGCTTCGAGCTCGCCGGCACGGCGGACATCGAAGGCGTGGTGCTGGACAAGGATCACATCATTTTCTGACGGCATGAGAAGACGAGCGATGAAAGCAGAATCACCGAGTGAGAGGATCCTCGTGCAGGATATCCTCAACTTCGTGCAGCAGATCATCATTGATGAGCAGCGCGCAGGACGCGCCATCGAGGACGAATACCAGGCGCAGCTCGGCGCCGCTCTCAATGAAGATATCCCTCCGCTCCCGTTTCCGGAGATCCCGACGCAGCAGCCCGGTGCGAAAAAGCCCGGGCGCGTGTCGGATCTTGCGGCGCAGCGCAGAGCTGCAGCGGGAGATAAAGGAGAGCTGCCCGGTCAGATCCATATAGACGAGGCGATCGCTGCGGCGGATAAACCGTCCGCGGCGAGCTCGTCCCCCGCGCCGAGGAAAGATACGCCGGGGAAAGAGGCAAGACGGATCGCAAAGATCTGGAAGAAGAAAAAGATCCGCCGCTGCCGTGAGCGCGTGGCTGCGCTCGTCAAGGTGCGGCGATACCTTGAGGAGATGCTCACGGAATGATAGTTTACTCCGGTGCGTGCATAGTGCTTATATCCCTGGTGAGCTCCGCCTTCACGGTGTGGGGCGCGTACGCGATCTTCAAGGCGGCATACAAGCCGAAGCAAGACCGCCCGTATACCTTCACGGAGCAGCTCAAAGAGCAGCGGATGCCGTCCGGGTTCTTCGTCATTGCCGGGCAACAGGGCGCAGGCAAGACGTCCCTCATGGCGGCGATCACGATTACGGATTACATCTATCACGGGAACGAGCGTCTGAATGAAGCGCGGGCGGAGATCAACTACATGAACGCCATAGACAGCAGCTGGCAGCTGCATGCGCCTCCGCTGGCGTATCGCGGCAAAGACGCGGTGCATCTGGATCCGCGCGCCGGTGTGGACTCGCTGCACATCGACATCACGCGCTTCGGGCTTCCCGGCGGAAGTCTGGACGTGCAACACTTGCCGCCGGGGACGTTCCTTTGTTTCCCGGAGCTTGACGCGGATCTCAACTGTCGTAACTGGTTTAATACGCCGATGGAGATCATAGACGCCATCAAGTGGTTGCGGCATCAGGATCTGACGATTATTGCGGACATGCAGTCCTTCGATCGCGTCGACGCAGCATTGCGCGAGCTGACGACGGACCTCTGGTACGTCATAGACCGCAGGGACAGATACGAGCGCGTGAAGTGGTGGTCTAAGCGCAAGAAGCTCGCGTCGACGGAGTGGACGTTCATCTGGCTCAAGCCGCAGCAGAATGCGGTGCTGCGCGACGTGCTGCGCAACGATCTGACGCCGCACGTGGAGAAGATGCTGCGCAAGTGTCTTGCGGACGGCTCTCGCATTTGCCGCTTTGTGTTCGAGGGGAACATCTACGAGAGGTATAACTCGCATAGCGGCAAGCCGTATTTCTACCGGGGGCTCGAAGACTTCTATGTGGAGTCTCACGTGCCGGTGGATTACAGCCGAGCGAGCGTCGAGGCTTTCAGCGAAAGCAACCCGTTGACGTTTTCAAAGAAAAACGGCGGCGAGAAATAGCCTGCGCGCCGTTTTGCCGCGGTGGAGCGGCTTCGGCGCGCAGGCGTTTCGGTGGGGTAATTAACTCTGCCGATTGAGCAAGGAATTTTAATTCCTTGCGTTGAGGACACTTGTGTCCTGAGTGCGCGAGGGAATTTTAATTCACTCGCGCGGCGGACGGAAGTCCCCGTAATGAAGGAGGTGAAAGCTGTGAAAATCGCAAAGACGGAGTACTACATCAGGATGACGGAGTTTCTCCGGGCGGACGGGATCCGCGACAAGGTGACGTTCTTCGACGACGGCTTCACATATATGAGCCGGACGCTTGCAATATCTTTCGAGCGCGAGAGCAAGAGCAATTACCGTGTCGTCATCATCTGCCCGGAAAGCGCTATGCAGCAGACCTACTCGAACATCGCCGGTGCGATAGCCGACGTGCGCGAGCTCGTCATCTTCGAAAACCCTGACGAGGCGGCGGCATGATAGTTCGATACAAAGAATGGAAAGGACTCTTTTTCTGCGATGACTGCGGTGCCGTTATGACATTGACCGCATACGCGAGTGACATGCTTGATACTTCTGCCAGAGACCGCGGGTGGGCGATTGGAAAAGACCACAAGGCTTGCTTTTGCCCGGAGTGTGCGGAGCGGCATCGAAATGTCGGCAGAAATGGTGCAACTCGAAATGCACCATTATCAAAGAGCCCGTAAAACGCGCTGAGCCGCCGCGGCAACAAAAACATGACGGAATATCCGGGCAAAAACACCCCGGAGAGTGAGAGTACGACAACACAAAATGACAGACAAGAGAAAGATAAAGCAAGCGAAGTCAAACAAGCGGAAAAATGCGGACAGCAACGAGGGATCGCCGCGTGACGAGTTTCGCAAACGCCGAAAGGGCGGCAGCGGACACCCGGAATATATCTACCGCAAGGTAGGCAACAACTATGAGTTCATCGGGATCACCCATTCGCCGATCACTCGCGGCGTGAAGAATATCAAGCTGGATAAGAATCCGGATCCTTCCGACGAAAGCGATGCATACATAAAGCCGACGCCGGAAAAGCGCAGCACTTCCGAGTTCCATAAAAAACCGCTGAAAGGTTGGCGGATCGCGGATAGTGATAAGCCGAAAATCGAAGCCGTGAAGGCAAAAGGGCAAAAGAAAAAGAGCGATAACAACTAGCCGGGAAGCCTTGGTTGTTCATTACTGGTCGTCGAAACTTAATTCGCTCTACACCAAACGCTCTACCTTTATTATAAGCATTTTGAGCGTTTTGTCAACACATTAAATCCCGACGATCCTCGGCGATCAGATCGCCGTCTACATAACCGCATTCAATAGACCTTTTCCATGCCCCCGAAAACGGGGGTAAGGGGGAGATATAACTCACTACACGGAGGGAAGCATGCTTAAAGAAACACAACGCGAATGGTACGGTGAGCACATCAGAGCGACGCTTGACAAGTCGTATCAGGGCAATCAGGCGGAGTTTTCTCCGCCCGTCCAGCGACGCATCGACGAGGTGATCGAAGCGCTTGCGCTCGGGTGCACGCTTGCGCGCCCGCGCGTGTTCCGTGGGCGTTATATGGAAGCAAAAGATTTCCGACGCATCGCGGACAAGATGGACGGCAATATCATGGCGGTCGCGGTGGATGCGTTGCAGAAGAATGAGAAAACGGTGAAAAATCGCCTTTGGTACATACTCGGGGTGCTCGCAAGATTCTGATCGCGTCCGAGTGGAGCAAACGATACCGCGGCGAGATCTATCGTCGGCGGGAGATGGGGAGCCATCGCAGATAATTTAACCGGCGCTGCAGCGTCCCGGCGCACTAAATGGGGACAGGGTTACAAACGCTACCGGCTTCACTCTTACAGGCGCGCGCCTATGGAAGCTTCAGAGCGGTCGTGAGACAGCCGCAAAGGCAAAAACGGTAGATGGCTCAGCCCTCGCTAATAAATTGAGCCGCAGGCGGTTACAATGGTCTGAACACCGTGCCGCAGTCTTCCGGGGACGGATCGCCGGGTGCCCTTCGGTCATAAGGGAGAACACTTGAACAGATCCGAACACGCGCGAGCGTGTTATTTTTGGGGGTAAGGGGGGACTCAGCGCGTTAGCGCGCAGGTGCGCTTCGCGCAGACGAGCGGATAAAAAGTTGCTTGCGTCAGCAAGCGGTCACGGTTCTAGTCCCTCATCGTTAAACCCTGTGCCGTCTAGGCTGCTCGCCGTCAGGTGTTGGTATGTGGGCAAGTCAAAGACTTGTCCATCATATCAATGCCCGGCGAGCTTACCTGCAAGCGCATGCGCGCTAGTTGAAGCTGAAAAGGTGAGAGTTCGGCACCTCACCTTGACACCGTTGCATTATTGTGATACAATTTGTATACAATATAAACGGAGGTGCAATATGAGCGGACTTTCAATCAGACCATCGCGTGACATTCGCACTAATTATGCCGAGATTTCTAAAATCAGCCGTGAACATCCGGTGGCGATCACCGTAAACGGGCGCGAAGATACCGTCATCATGAGCCATGAGCAATATATGCGCCAAATCGATGAGATCGCAGAGATGCAGGCTCAGCTGCAAGTATACGAACACCTTTCTCAAGCCGAAGATGATATTAAACTCGGCAGAGTGAAACCTGCCGACGAAGTCTTCGACACTCTCCTTGCAGATCTCGACAAGATGACGCTATGAAGTACACTGTCAAATTTACGGCAACAGCCGAAGAGGATCTTAGGAACATCGCTTTTTCCGTTGCAAGAATATCCGGCAGCATAACTATCGCTAAAAACCTTGTCGCGGAATTGCGCACAAAGACGCAGCGCCTCGAGGACTTCCCTCTCTCCGGCGCCATCCCGAATGATCGAGTCATGATGAGCAACGACTATCGTTTCCTGATCCACAATGACTACCTGACATTCTATCGCGTTGACGAGGAAACAAAAACCGTCTATGTGTTCGCGGTTTTCAACGGCAGATTAGATTATACGCGTGCCCTTAATAAGTACTTATGATCTAACTCAGAAAATGACTGTAGCCTTGTAACTTGTGTTGAATTTACAAGGCTACAATAAGGCTACACCGGTGTGATGATAGTCAAAAATGCCACTATTTAGTAGGGTTAATAGGGCTTCCGCGAGGACAAATATCAATGTATGGCGAACTTGCATGCAAGCACATGCGCTAGTGCTAATCAAAAATACTCGGTTGAATATTTAAGAATTTACTGTTATCATCTATATGAGGAAATGCAATGAAAACAAAACCAGAAAATTCTTACCTTTCGCATAGAGTACTGTCTAAATTTTTGCTCAAACGTTTCACTGACGCAAAACGAATGATACATTATTACGACATTGAAAAGCAGAAGATAGAAAGTGAGTATCCTAAAACTTTTAACACTGAACCGAATTTTTTTTCTGCTGAAATTGAAAAATTCTTAAGCGACAATATTGAAAAACCATCCAGCGATTTATTTATACTCATGCGACGTATAATTACACAAAATATTCAAGATACTCGTTCACATGACAGCACTTATGCCAGAAGTGTAATTATCAAGTACTATGCCAATCTACTTGTCCGCTCAAATCAAATGCAAAAGCATGTCAAAGAGGCGTGCTTATTCGATTTCGAGAATGAACAAATTTTACACGATGTGTCAGTGTATAGTGGATATAATTATGCTGTGGCTGATCTTGAAAGGCATTTCGCCGGATCACTTATCTCATTAATTTATATTTCAAACGAGCAGAGAGAATTTATATTGCCAAGTTGTGGCTACTACACTTTCTTAAAAAACAGTGAGGAGCATTATATTATAATAATTGACCCCAAAATTGCCATAGACATAACTAGGCATGCCGAGCCTACAGACACGATGTACATAAGCAATTCCGTGATAGATCACATGAATAAGATTGCATTCGAACATCAATTAAATCTCAAAGAAGGACAGCTGATTGCCCGCAACAAAGAATTACTTGAAAAGATCGCGATCGGCTAAATCCGCCGCGCAGCGCCGCACTTCTTTTTTGCTTCTTTTTTCTTGCGCAGTGCTGTCAAAAGCTGTCTTCAAAAATGATGTCAACGCGATGTCACGACTGCGAAAAGTCAACTATTTAGTAGGGTTTTGAGGTCTATATAGATACCTCTTAATCAGTGGGTCCCGGGTTCGAATCCCTGAGGGCGCACCACAAAACACCGCAACGGCGGTGTTTTTTCAATGCGCCCGACAGAGCTTCTTCTTTTTTCGAAAAGTGCCGCCTTGCCGCCGAACCCGGGACACGCCCCGGCTGACGGGAAAATCAAAACGCCCCGACTGACGGTCGTTTTGATTTAAGGATGCGGGTGAAAGCGCGCGCGGCGCGCGGGCGGTCAGCGGAAGGAGCGGGTGAGAGTGAGCGTGAGGGCGCGGGTGAGTTCGCTTATGTCGTAGCCGGGGGCGGCGACGCCCGCTATCTTCATGGCTTCCTTCTGCTTTTCGGTGGAATTGGTGTAGGGATAGACGCCGAAAAGGAAGGGGAAGAAGGCGTAGACGAAGCCCCGTCTGTCCTCTTCGGTGGATGCGGGGAAGTGTGCCGAGAGGCAGGCGCAGGCGGCTTTCAAAGACTCATTATAAACGCGCTTGAACTCCACGAGATTTTCAAGCCTGCTCCCTGCCTCGATGTCGTAGAGATTCATGGAGAGGAGTTTGAGCATACAGCCGCGCCGCGCGAGGATGTCGGCGAAGCGGGAGGCGAAATCCTCCGCGGAGAGGGCGGGGGAATTTGCGAGGGAGATGAGATCCTCCGTCCAGGCGACGTATTCCCTTTGGAGCAGGGCGAGGAAGATCTCCTCCTTGGTGCGGAAATAGTTGTATATGGACGTGCGTGTGAAGGAGGTCTTTGCGCCTATCGCGCCCAAAGTGATGTCTTTGAAGGGCAGAGTGCCATAGAGCTGCGCGCAGGCGTCTACTATCTCGGCTTTTCGCGCATTCGTGAGTTCTTGCGATCCTTTCGGCATATAAACCTCCGTTTTTGCGACATTGCCGGGGCATGGCGGTCGGATGACGCGGCATTGCGCGGCGCGTGCCGGCTATATATCCAAAGCCCTGACACCTTGTCAACGATCTCATTATATCCCTACTGTCCGCATTTGTCCACACTCGGCGGGCATTTTGATTTTTCCGCCCTACGTGCGGCGGGCAGCAGTTGATTCGGGAAATGATATGGTGTATCATAGATGCGGGAGGCGCGCTCACCGCGCGTATCGAATATGGAGATCGGGATCACCGAAGTCGGCGGCATACTTACCAAATCCAATCTGCCCATAGCGGGCTATTCCGTCAATCCTTACGTCGGCTGCCCGCACGCGTGCAGGTATTGTTACGCCTGTTTTATGAAACGATTTACGGGACACACCGAAGCGTGGGGCGAATTTATCGACGTCAAGTTCTGGAAGCCTGTCGCGCACCCCGAAAAGTACCGCGGCAAGACCGTCATCGTAGGCTCGGTGACCGATCCGTACAACCCCGAAGAGGAGAAGTTCCGCCGCACGCGCGCCTTTCTCGAAGAGATGAAGGGCAGTGGGATAAAGCTCATCATCACCACAAAATCCGACCTCGTGCTGCGCGATCTCGATCTTATCCGCGAGTACGACGCGCCCATGGTGTGTCTCTCCGTCAACACGTTGGACGAGGCGTTCAGGGCGGATATGGACAGGGCGGTGAGCATAGAGAGGCGTATCGACGCGTTGCGCAAGTGCCATGAGGCGGGGATAAGGACCACTTGTTTTATCTCGCCCATATTCCCCGGCATCACGGATGTTTTCGCCATTATGGACAGGGTGGGCGGATGCAGTGACTATATCTGGCTGGAAAACCTCAACCTGCGCGGCAATTTCAAGGCGGACATCATGGGCTATATCGCGGAAAGACATCCCGACCTGCTCCCCCTTTACCGCGACATCTATGACGGCAGGAACAGGGCGTATTGGCATATGCTGGACGCGAAAGCGGCGGAGTACGCCGAGCGGACGGGATCGCGGTATGTCACGAATGAGGAACCCTTCCTCGGCGAAACTCAGGGCAAACCCGTGATCATCAACTACTTCTACCATTCCGAGATAAAACAGAGCGCGAAACACCCCCGCAGGTGACCTGCCGACAGTTGGGGGGATGTTTTGCTCGCGGTCGGGGAGTGAGAAGGTGTGAAAAAGGATCTCTTGCGGGAGATCCTTTTGTGTGTTTGTCGGGGCTTTCGGTGCAGAGCCGACATGGTTTGACGGGGGTAGTGTTCCAAGTCCGGGCGGTCGCGTTGTCGGAGTTGACGTCATTTGTCGGGGTGCTCGCGTTTCCAGCGTTTGATCTCGCCGAGTCTTGCTTTGAATCTGCCCTCTACGCCCTCTTCCGTGGGGGAGTAGTAGACGCGGTCTTTGAGGCTGTCGGGGAGGCATTGCATTGAGGAGAGTTTGTCCTCGGTGTCGTGCGCATAGACGTAGCCTTTGCCGTAATCAAGCTCTCTCATCAGGCGGGTGGGCGCGTTGCGGATGACGAGGGGGACAGGCTCCGCAATGGTGTTGAGGGCGTCGTTTTTGGCGCGCATGTACGCAACGTCGCAGGAGTTGGATTTCGGCGCAAGCGAGAGATAAACCACCGCTTCCGTCAGATGAACGCTGCATTCGGGCATTCCGATGAAGTGGCATGCCTGATAGGCGGCGACGGCGATCTCCAATGCTCTGGGATCGGCAAGCCCCACATCCTCGCTCGCAAAACGTGTCACGCGCCGCGCGATGTAGAGGGGATCTTCCCCCGCTTCCAGCATGCGTGCCAGCCAATATACGGCGGCGTCGGGATCGGAATTGCGCATGGATTTGTGCAGGGCGGAGATGATGTTGTAATGCTCCTCGCCCGTCTTGTCGTAAAGCAGGGATTTTTTGGAGGTGCATTGTTCGAGATTCTCGCGCGTCACGGTGATGCTCCCGTCATCCGCGACGTCGCCGTTGAGCACCGCCATTTCTAGGGTGGAGAGCGCGGAGCGCGCGTCTCCGTTGGCGAATACGGCTATGGCTTCCAAGAGATCCTCCGCGACATTGACTTTCTGTGAGCCGAATCCGCGCGGATCTTTCACAGCGCGCGTCAAAAGGTCTTTGAGGTCATCCACGGAGAGGGCTTGCAATACAAACACCTTGCAGCGGGAGAGCAACGCGCCGTTCACCTCGAATGACGGGTTCTCGGTCGTCGCGCCTATGAGGATGATGCTCCCTTTTTCCACAAAGGGCAGGAAAGCGTCCTGCTGCGCCTTGTTGAAGCGGTGGATCTCATCCACAAAGAGGATGGTCCGCTCGCCGAAACGGCGGTTTTTCTCCGCCTGTTCCATGACCTGCTTTATCTCTTTTATGCCGCTGGTCACTGCGGAAAAGTCTATGAAATTTGCCTTGGTGCGGTTGGCGATGATGCGCGCGAGCGTGGTCTTGCCCACTCCCGGAGGTCCCCAAAAGATCATAGAGCCGATGTTGTCGCTCTCTATGAGCCTGCGCAACACCTTGCCCTCGCCGAGGAGATGCTTTTGTCCGCAATACTCATCCAACGTCTGCGGACGCAGGCGCGCGGCGAGAGGGAGACTGACCTCGTTTTCGAAGAATGTCGGTTGTTCGAACATCATAATATCACCCGGCGGAGAACAACGAACTTGCGTTATCCCGCCGCTATCCATTATAAATTTTCCCTTCCGAGATGTCAACACGCGCGCGAGGCACATGCGGTGCGGTGGAAAGGTATTGCGACAGGACGAAGAGGACGAGTTGTAGGCAATAATTTACATATTGGCAAGCCGAGATCGTGAAAAGTGCCGGGAAATGTACAAATTGTCAAGGGGAGCCGGGGAGAGAGGTGTGGCGCGGTGCGGCGAGGGTAAGAGATTTTCGGATGATTTTGTGCGGGCGGAACGCAGGCAATAGTATACATATTGGCAAGTTTCGGCTGCGCAAAAACACCGAAAAGAATTGCCCTCACCGTACCGCGCGCACCTCTCTCTCCGGCAGAAAAGAAAAGCGGGACGGTTTTCACCGTCCCGCTTTTCCGTAAGGAGGGGAATCAGCCCATTACGTAGGAGAATGAAGCTGCGGTATTGGCGCAGGTGATGATGGTGAAGAGCATTGTGTTGATGAACGCTCCCAGCCACATATTCCCCGTCTTTGCCGCCATTCTGCGGGAGATGACGGTGGCGACGGCAAGCACGCCGATCATCGGGATGATGACGATGTAGCCGAGGTTCATTTCGGGCTGCCACATCACACCCGTCGCGCCGAATTCGCCGTACTGTATCGCCACGACGAGTATGACGCCGAACACGTTGAAGAACACGTTGATGAGGGTGGTCGCCCAGTCGGGGATATTCTTCACGCGGTAGGTCTCGTTGAAGAGCGCGCTCACGGTGAAGAAGATGCCGAAGAATACTGCGTAACGCACCATCGTGGGCAGCATATCGCCGACATTGAACACCTTGACGGCGAGCGTCCAGATGCGGAAGTCCACCACCCATGCCGACCAGTTGATGAAGGTGATAAGGTAGAGGAAGAATACCACCACCGCGGCGAGCAGGAAGCTCTTCAACACGGAGACGAATCCGCCGTTTATCTTGGCTGCGGCAAAGGGGTTCTCGATGTATTGTGCCGCGTTTTCCTTATATCTAATGCGGTAGAATACAGTGTTTGCCAGCCAAATGAAGCAGATGACCGCCAGCGAGAAGAGTGCCACGACCACCGCCCAGATCGCCACCCAGTTGGTGGTGTCCTGAGGGTAGAGCTGAGTGTTGGGGAACACGTAGTCGCCGTATTCCGTGCAGATGTCCTTGATGATGAAGCCGCTGAACAGCATTATTGCAACAGCACCCAGCCAATAGGTGAGGTTCTTCCAAATGCCTTTGAGGGGTTTCGGCTCGTCGATGGCGGGGAGGACGGCGGCTGCGGCGGGAGCGGGAGATGCAGAGACCTCCGTCTCCGCGGAGTCGCATGTGACCTGTGCCTCCGCCTCCGAGTAGGTCGCAGCCTCCGCAGCGGGTGCGGGAGCGACCACTGCCGCCTTCTTCTTTGCCGCAAGTGAGCGGAAGAAGGGGGTGGTGAGCAGCAGACTGACCAGCGGGAAGATGCACACGAAGAGCGCGATCATGCCGATGAAGGAGAACATTTCCTTCACCCACCAGGTCTGGTTGCTTTCCTGGATGTAATCTCTGCCTTCGGGAGTGCCGAATGCGGTGTAGAAGAAGTTGATGACAGCCTCCGCGCCGTCCACGGAATAGTGCACCTGCGGATGGATGCCGGGCACTTCGTAGATGGCTCTGAACGCGCCGGAAGCCGCCTCGCCGCCTGCGACCTCAGTGAGGACGCCGTTCACATAGATGCCGCCGTTGACGACGTCGCCTTCGCTGCCTGCGATGCCGACATAGCCCTTTGCGGTCTCGGTCGAGAGCCACTCGCGGGAGATGGTGCCGCCGTTTTCGTTGGTGGTATAGAAGAACTCGTCATCCACGGATTTCAGGAAGCCCACGGAGACGTCGCTTGCCGCATCGGGATTTGAGGCATACGACTGTATGAGACCTGCGGATATGATGCCAAGCCCGCCTTTTTCGGCGTTGTCGGCTTTAAGCACTGCCGAGGTGGTGAAGCCGCCCATGGAGTGACCGGAGATGCCGATCTTGTCCTTATCGACGTAATCGAGGTTGTAAAGATACTTCGCGCTGTCGTAAAGACCGTTTGTCGCCATCAAAGCGTTGGTGTTGGTGGCGTTATCGTAGTTGCCGTGACCTTCGCGGTCCACAGCCAGCACGACAAAGCCGCGGCGGGCGAGTTCGATGGCGTTTTGCAGCTGCATCTCACGGTTGTTGAGATAGCCGTGAGTGAACACCACTGCAGGAGCGGGATTTTCCGCCGTCGCGGTGTCCGGCTTGAAGAGGATGCCGCTGACCACTTTGCCGGCGACTTTTTTCTCCGTGGTGACGTTCTGGTCTGTTTCTTCATCATAAGAAGTGACCGTGATCGTACCCGCATTGGTTGCGTCTCTGAGGTCGGTGACTTCCACTTTCCAGCCGTCGGACTGAATGCCGGACGCGATCATGCTGGAGAGGAAGATGACGATGAGACACACGGCGAGGAAGATCACCCACTTCTTGTTGCGGGAAATGTATCCCACGATGTTGTCTTTGAGATAGCCCATAATTCCTCCTAAGATAAGTTTTTTCGGTTTTGCCACATCTATTCCGCCGCCCCTTTCGGAACGGAGAAAAGCGACATTTTTCGATTTTTGTGTGGTTTTAGCCCGATTTAATGTTAACTGTCATAAGGTTGACTTTCAATTGACAAATCGTGCAAGGTGTTGTACATTTACATTGCATTTTTGTGTTTGTGTATGTTCACAGGCAATAAAAGTGCAACGAAAGGGCTTATGAAAAACATTTTCGACAACGATGCTATTTTGGCACGGGTGAAAGCCTTGCTCACATCGCTCGCAAAAGCGGGCGGGATCAATCTTTGCGTTCTGGACATCCTCGGAGATCCTATCGTCTATCCCACCAACGACTGCGAGCTTTGCAAGCGCGTGCGCGCTTGCCCCGAGGGGCGCGCGCAATGCATAAAATACGCCTCACACGCCATCCTCGAATGCATGCGCGAGAAAAGGACCTATTTTTATCTGTGTCCCTTCGGCTTGGTGGATTTCGTCGTGCCCGTATTTAACGAAGGCGAGTTTCTGTGTGCGGTGTGCGGCGGACAGGTCAGATGCTCCGAAGGCGCGGAGGAGGTGGATTTCGCCTATCCGCAGATGACGGTGTCCGTGCCGGGCATAGATGCTGCGGAGCTTGAAGCCATTTATGACGCCATGCCTGACAGACCTATGGAGACCATAAAGGAAAACGCGCGCGTGGTCGAGTTCTTTGCGGGCGACATCACCCGCCTTGACACCGTGGTGGAGGTCTCGCGCAGGGACGAACTCAACGGCATCGCGGACAGGGAGCGGCTGCGCCCCGCGCTCACTTACATAGACAAGCATTACACCACCGACATCTCTGCGTCCGAAATGGCGGCAATGTGTCATATGAGCGAGAACTATTTTTCCCGCATGTTCGGCAGGGTGACGGGGACGACGTTCCCGCGCTACGTCACGGGCTTGCGCATCGCCCGCGCAAAAGAGCTGTTGCTTGCGGGAGGGAGCAAAGTGCGCGCCGTGGCATACGATGTCGGTTATGACGATCCGGCATACTTCGTGCGCAGGTTCAAACAACACACGGGCATGACTCCCGCCGAATGGCAGAAGTTCGGTCGTGCGGAAAGAGAAGCATTGCGCGGTGCGGACACCTTGGAGGAAACCTGACCGACATCGGTACTTGCCAATACAACTTGATCCGAAAATCGCCGGCTGACTTTGAGCCGAGAGCGGTTGCACGCCGTCGATTTTCGTCCCGACTTCTTCTGACCTTTGTGACACGGTCAACGCCGACACTTCCGAGCAAGCTTGACCGACAATGACATTTTGCTACCCACAAAAAAAACACGATAAGTGTATAGGTGTTTACGAGGCGCGCCCGACGACACATCTCATCATATCTGTCAAAAGGCGATCGAGCGCGCTCACACGGCATTCTAACGCCCAAAAATTGCGAACGCAATGAGACTTATCTATGCACATGCTTGATCGAGACCGTTTTGTCTGACGATCCGCCGTCCGCAACCCCGCAGCATACGCGATGCAACAAAACACGCAAAGTATGATCCGCCCCACAATAAAACACGTATAGTGTCCCATCGCATTTCCCGCAACACGTATCGTGCGCAGCCTCTTTCCTGTCCGCAACGTACATTACGAAAGGTTCGAGCAATTCCAATCTTGGTACCCCAAATGAGAAGGACGCAAAGGTTCTCGGTCGTGTTTTGGTGCCTTTGGCGAGGGATACCCCGTCGAGTTGCGATCGTGCCGTGTCCCACCGGGTGTGTGCGGTTAAGTGCGAAACTTCGATTAGTGATTATTGAGTGTAAAAGAAATGTTTGTATTTTAAATCACGTTACCGCAGGCGTCTGCGCAGAGCACAGCCGCCGAACCCCTGCGGGGTTCTCACACCGACTATGCCACCAAAATAAAAGGACGCAAAAGTTCTCGGTCGTATTTTGGCACCTTTGGCGAGGGATACCCCGCCAAAGGTGCCAAAAAGGACGCATTTCTGCGTCCTTTTATTTTGGTGACCCACCGGGGATTCGAACCCCGGACCATCGCATTAAAAGTGCGGTGCTCTACCGGCTGAGCTAGTGAGTCATATCTGGCAGGGGTAGCTGGATTCGAACCAACGAATGCCAGAATCAAAATCTGGTGCCTTACCGCTTGGCGATACCCCTACGGCTCGGCAACTGCCGAGATAATATTCATAGTGGGGTGAGTAGTGGGATTCGAACCCACGGCCTTCAGGGCCACAACCTGACGCGCTAACCAACTGCGCTATACCCACCACGGTGGCGAGCCTGAAGAGATTCGAACTCCCGACACACGGCTTAGAAGGCCGTTGCTCTATCCTGCTGAGCTACAGGCTCTTATGGAGCGAGTGATGGGAATCGAACCCACGTAGCCAGCTTGGAAGGCTGGTATTCTACCATTGAACTACACTCGCATGAGTCCGTGCTATCACCACGCGGCATCTCAAAGATGCTTGAAAATATTAGCACACGCGTGCGGGGATGTCAACGATTTTGAACAATATTGCGCGCTAAGAGGTCGCCGGAGCGTAATTGTGCAGTCAGCCAGACGCTGTGGGTTAGCGTAACGCTTCGCTTGGTGACATGGTCGGGGTGCGAACCCCACAGGGGTTCGGCGGTCGGTCGCGGTGGGTATTTGTTTGCCTTGATCATTGAGTCTTGCGTTTTTCTTTGACAGGTGTTAAAATAATCGTATGGCTGATGAAAAATATACAGAGAATGACAGTCGGGAAGAAAGTTTGCGCACCGCCGAGGAGGAATTCCTCCCCGAAAATGCGGAGCATGCAGAGGAGTGTGCGCCCGTCCCTGATGTCACCAAGGGCGACGATCCCGGTTGGCTCGGCTGCGGAATGGCGAGCGTTCCGCACGTTGTGCCGTCGCGGGAGCAGTCGGTTTTTGCCCCCGAAGGAGAGCTGCCGGACAAGTTCGTCATAGCAGAGAGGTCGGGCTGGACAGCATTAGGACCTATTATACTTTGGACGGCGGCTGTTGTAGGTGCGGCAGTTTTTGTGATGTCGCTCGTGTTCCCGTCGGATACGAAGGGAATATCCGTATACGCCGGGGTGTTGACGGGCATCTTTGTCATCGTTGCCATTTCTTACACCGCTTTTTGCGCGGACATCCCGCGCACAATTGCGCTTTATGAAGAGGGTAAGATCGTCCTATGCCAGACAGGAATAATACGAACCAGCCTCGGAGCAATTCTTTTCGGCGCTTTTGTACAGCCGAAACTTGCCAATATGTATACTATTGCCTGCGTTCCGCCCGTGCAACATCATCCGAAAATCTCTTGCTCTGAGGTGCGAGCAGTTCCGCGCCTGCCGATTTTTGGCTGAGCAAGGAAGTCGCCGCAGCTAATACCCGCTCGTATTGGCAAGGCGAATGACGCGGTTCAGGCGGAAATCGGCGGCGCTGAACCTGGTTCGTATTATTCCTGTCTGGCATGGCTCACCAAAAAGAAAAGGGTGCGCCTTGATCCGTCCGAGATAGTGTTCATCTCGCAGCGCAATTACAATGCATGGTATAGATCGGGCAAATTGATCGTTGAAAGTGTCAAGGGCAAGTTCACTTTGAGCATGGTCGCCGATGTCGACGGGGCGCGGCGCAGGATGGAACTTGCGCGTTCATCGGATGTCGCCGTTCTTGTTCCCGTTGAATCCGAGGATGAGTGATGCGGTAAAATCTCCCTCTTGCACCCTCCGATCACAAAACGGTGAGCAAAGCCAAAATTGCATAAAGATAAGTTTTAACGGCGGTTTTGACATATAAAACCGCTGTTTTGTTATATAAGTGTTTTGCGGTACGGTTGACAGGTGAGCCTCGCAGCGGGGGTGTTTCGGATGCGGTTTGCAAAAGCAGAGATATGAAAGCGGTGATATTAAAGCTGTGATATGCCTTGCGCGTGCGGGTGTCATCGCTTGAACGCGGGCATAGCCCGCGATGTCAAAAGCGGCTGTGATATGCCTTGTGCGTGCGGGTGGCATTCCTTGTCGGACCGATAGGCGGAAAACCGCCCGGCGCGGACGTAGGACACGAAGAAAAAATCGCACAGGCAGCAATATTGCGAGAGTTTGCGGAGGGGGTGGTTTAAAGCGCGGGGACGAGCTTTGTGAAGGCGCGCCCTTCCGTGATGACGGTGAAGGCGTAGGTGGGAGTGCCGAAGGCGGGGTGGGTGATCGAGCCGGGGTTGACGAGGGTGACGGAACCGTGTTCCGTTATTTCTGCCACGTGGGTGTGTCCGAAATAGACCAGCCTGCACCCCAGCTCCTCAGCGCGCAGGGCGAGGGAGAGAAGGTCGGTCTTGACGCCGTAGCTATGACCGTGGGTGAGCAGGATCTTCACTCCTTCCACCTCCGTCACCGTCTCCTCAGGGAGGGGGAGATAGTCGCAGTTGCCCTTGACGGCGAAGAAGCCCTTGTGCAGGGCGAGGTCGCCCATTCTCGCCGCGCCGTCGCCGAGGAAAAAGACGTAGTCACTCTCCTCCGCGACGGAAATGAGCCGCGGCGGGAGAGTGCCTTCGTGGATGTCGGAAAATGCGAATATCGTTTTCATGTCGGATTTTGTGCGGCATGGCGTTATCGGCATAATGCAGTGTTTATGTGCAGAAATGTGCCGATAAACTCTCGTTCAGGTGTTTTGCAGCCCCTCGCGTTCGACGACGGCTTCCATCGCGCGCAACGCTCTGCCGCGGTGGGAGACGGAGTTCTTTTCCTCGGGTGCCGCCTCCGCGAAGGTCTTGCCGAGTTCGGGAGAGAAGAAGAGAGGATCGTAGCCGAATCCGCCCTCTCCGCGTTCCTTGTCCAGGATGCTGCCGTCCACCCGTCCTTCCGCGGTGAACTCTCTGCCGTCGGGCAGACACAGCGCGATGACGGAACAGAAGTGTGCCGATCTGTCCTTGCCGGCAAGGTTTTTGAGGAGGAGGGCGTTGTTCGCCGCGTCGTCGTGCTGCTCGCCCGCATACCGTGCGGAGTAGACTCCCGGCGCGCCGCCCAGCGCGTCGCACATCAGTCCGCTGTCGTCGGCGAGAGAGGCAAGCCCTGTGAGGCGCAGGATGGTGCGCGCTTTGATGAGCGCGTTCTCCGTGAGAGTCGTCCCCGTCTCCTCGATGTCGATGTCGATGCCGAGGTCGGCAAGAGAGTACATCTCCTCAAAAAAGCCGCCCAGCACGGCACGGATCTCTTTCAATTTCTTTTTGTTGTTGGTCGCAATGGCTATTTTCATGGTCACCTCATCTCTTGAAGGGCAGGAAATCGTCGTCCTCGTGGAGATTGTTTGCAAGATCGTTTTTGAGCATAAGCCCGCGTTTGACAGCTTTATAACCGTACTTTCCGCGGATGTCGTCAATGCTTTTTTCCAGCTTTTCCTCCCTCTCGTCCCGCTCGGAGTCAAAGAGAGAGAGTTGCGTCACGCTGCCGTCCGAGAGCTTTGTCGCCGCCACGCTCACCGCACGCAGAGGAGCGGGGAAGGTGTGGAGCTTTGGGAGCAGCGCGAGCGCGTTTTCGGCTATCGTCGCGGCGTTGGACGTCGGTGAGGGGAGAGTGCATTGCGCGGACTTGTGGGAGAGCGTTGCCGCCTCTCTCACCGTGATGCCCACCCCTTCGGCGGAGAAACCGTAGCGGCGCAGGCGCATGGCGACAAGCTCCGCTAGCGCGTACACGACGATGCGCACATCCTCCTCCGTGGTCATATCCCTCGGAGTGGTGGTCCCGTGGCTGACGCTTTTGGGAGCGCGTCTGTCGTTGTAGAGGCGCACCTCCTCCTTTTCCACTCCGCGCGCGGCGTCGGACATCCTGTCCGCGATGATGCCGAAGTGGTCGCGCAGCATATCCCTGTCCGCGGCGGCGAGGGCGCGTATGGTGTGTATGCCCAGCTTGTCCAACTTGGCGGAGGTGCTTTTGCCGATCATGATCAGCTCGGAAGGGGACATATCCCCGATGATGTCCATATAACTTTCGCGGGGGAGCAGGACGGTGGCGTCGGGTTTTTTGAGGTCGCTCCCCAGCTTTGCCAGCACTTTGGTGAAGGAGACGCCCACCGAGATGGTGAGTCCCGTCCTCTCCTTCACGGTCTCGCGTATCCTGTCCGCGAGGGCTTTCCCGTCGCAGCCGAAGAGGCGGAGGGAACCCGTGACATCCAGCCAGCACTCGTCCAGCCCGAAGCTCTCCACGCGGTCGGTGAACTCGGTGTAGATGTCGAACACTTCCTTGCTGTAACGGACATATTCGTCATAGTGCGGCGGGACAAAGACGATGCCGGGGCATTTTTTGCGGGAGATCCAGATCGCCTCTCCCGTTTGGACGCCCGCGGCTTTGGCGAGCATATTCTTGGCGAGCACGATGCCGTGGCGCACCTCGGGATTCCCGCACACGGCAAGCGGCATCCCGTCGTATTCGGGATGCGCCTTCTGCTCCACCGAAGCGTAAAAATTGTTGAGGTCGCAATGCAGGATCACCCTGTCCATGCGCATATTATACACAAAATGCTCTTGCAAAACAATATGAGCAAGGATATAATTATGATGAAATTCCGAGGGTGCGCACGCGGGCGACAAAAGTTCCGCTCATATGCGCGGCAGGGGAGAAAACATGGGCGTGCGCCGCAGGCGCGGCGGCGTCCGAAGGAGAAGATATGATACTTGTTACGGGCGGCGCGGGCTATATCGGCTCGCATACCGTGAGAGAACTCAGAGAAAGAGGCGCGGATGTCGTGGTGTACGACAACCTCGTCACGGGACACATCGAAGCGGTGGGAGACGCCCCATTTGTCAAAGGAGACATCTTCGACAAGCAACTGCTCGTCAAGACGTTTGCGGAATACAAGGTGGATTCCGTCGTACATTTCGCGGCGTATTCGCTGGTGGGGGAGAGCATGTCCGATCCCGCCAAGTACTACCGCAACAACGTCGCGGGGACGCTGTCCCTGCTGGACGCCATGTTGGAAGGCGGCGTGAAATATCTCGTCTTTTCCTCCTCGGCGGCGACCTACGGCGACACGGGCGATGCCCTAATCACGGAGGACAGCCCCCAGCGTCCCACCAGCGTCTACGGGCAGACCAAGCTCATGATGGAGCAGTTCATGAGCGACTACGACAAGGCATACGGCATGAAATATGTCGCGCTGCGCTACTTCAATGCGGCGGGCGCGCACAGGAGTGGTGAGATAGGCGAGGCGCACAAGCCGGAGTCCCACCTCATCCCCATCATATTGCAGGCGGCTCTGGGACAGCGCAGCCACATCGGCATCTTCGGGGAGGACTATCCCACCCGCGACGGCACCTGCATCCGCGACTACATCCACATCACCGACCTCGCGGACGCGCACATCCGCGCCCTCGACTATCTCAAAAACGGCGGCAAGTCCACCTACTACAACCTCGGCAACGGCAACGGTTTTTCCGTGAAAGAGGTCATAGAGACGGCGCGCAAGGTCACGGGCATCGACATCCCCGCAAAGGTGGAGGGCAGACGTCCCGGCGATCCCGCCACCCTCGTTGCGTCCAGCGACAAGATAAAAAGGGAACTCGGCTGGAAGCCCCGCTACGACACTTTGGAGGAGATCGTCGCCTCGGCATGGAAGTGGCACAGCACTCATCCTCACGGGTTCGAGAAATGAGGACGTGCGATCTTTGCGGCTCCCGTCCCGGTGTGCTCACCGACCGCACCATCGTCAACAACGGCATGGTGGAATTTCACTTTTGCGAGCAGTGTTACGATGAGATAAGGCGTTCCGGGCTTACCACGCTCGAAGTCATGAGCAGAGCGGCTGCCCGTCTCGGCAAGGAGTGTCCCGTGTGCGGGACGACGGCGGAGGACTTTGCGGGCAGTTTCTCATTCGGCTGTCCGGAATGTTACACGCACATGCGCAGAGTCGCGCTTTCGGCGGCTGCCGCGGCGCAGGGCGCGGGCGCGAAACACAGAGGTAAAGTCCCCTACGGGAGGAAAAGGAATGGGTGATTCTCCTCTCGCGCTCACGCGTTTCAATGTCATATCGTCAAGGATAAGGCTTGCCCGCAACGTGCGCGGGATGTCCTTCCCCGCCGCACGCAGGAGGGAGGATCCCGCCTCTCTGCGCGCTCTCGAAGAGGGGGCGGTGAGAGCGGCGAGAGGACTTTTCGACTTCGAGTTTTTGCGCATGCGGGACCTTGACGCGGTGCGAAAGAGGGCACTTGTGGAGAGACATCTCATCTCTCCCGCGCTTGCCCGCAACACCTCGTCGGGTGCAGTCGTTTTGGAGCGCAGTGAGGGGATCTCGGTCATGCTCAACGAGGAGGACAGAGTGCGCGAACAGTGCGTGGAGCGCGGTTTCGCTCTGCCTAGCGCGTATGAGCGCATCTCCGTCTACGATGACAGGCTGCTCCGGGAACTGCCCGCCGCCTACGACGAGGAAATGGGCTTTCTGACCGCGTGTCCCACCAATCTCGGCACGGGGATGCGCGCCTCCGTCATGCTATTTTTGCCCGCGTTGAGGCTTGCGGGACAGATAGAGAACGAGATGACGCACTTCGTGAGGGACTACGGTCTCACCGTGCGCGGAGTGTACGGGGAGGGGAGCAAGGCACAGGGAGATATGTATCAGCTCTCCAACACCCGCACCCTCGGAGTGACGGAGAGCGAGATCATCGCCTCCGTTGAGAGCGCGGCTCTTGAGATGTGCGCGAAGGAGAGGGACGCGAGAGAGCGTCTCATAGAGCGTGACAGGGTGGCGGTCTATGACAGAGTGGCACGCAGCTACGGCATCATCTCCAACGCATACAGACTCACTTCGGCGGAACTGATGAATCTCATTTCGGATGTGAAACTCGGAGTGATCCTGAACATATTGCCGCTTAAAGACACCAAAACGCTGGATAAACTGCTTGTTTGGTGTTCTGCCGCCAATCTCACCGCAGTCACGGGAGAGTGTTCGGCAGGGGAGCGCGACGTGCGCAGGGCGGCGATCGTGAAGAGCATTCTTCAAAAGGAGAAACTATGAATTATTCTGTGAATTTTACGGGTGCTTTGGACAAGGCGGCGGGACTCGCCGCAAGGACGGGCGGATTGGTCTGCACCGAGCATCTTCTCTACGGGCTGGCGGCTCAGGGAGGGTGTAATGCTCAGCGCATGCTTGCCGCCGCGCGCGTCACGGCGGAAGAGGTGCTTTCCCTTTTCAATCTCCGCGAACCGGTGTCCAGAGTGGCGATGTCCACGCGCGCCAACCGCGCCGTATCCAACGCCACCGCGCTCGCAAGGCAGACGGGCGCGGGGCAGGTGAACACCGAGCATCTGCTTTTCGCCTTGCTCTACGACCGTGAGAGCGTCGCGGCGCAGATGTTGGAAAAGAGGTGGGGCGCGGATACATCTGTCATGCGCGCCAAACTTTGGCAGCATATCACGGGTGAAGGAGAGGAGCAGACGGCTCCGCCCCGTCACACCGATCTCGGCGACATCATAGACAGCTTTTTGGGCAGCTTTTTCGGCGGTACTCCCTCTCGTGGGAGCGCGGAAGGCGGCAGAGCGTCCGAGGACGTCCCTCCCGTTCGTCCCGCGGCGGAGGCGTCCGAACGCGGGCAGAGCGGCTCTCTCCCCGAGGAACTCGCGCAGTTCGGCACCGACCTCACCGAGAAGGCGAGAAAGGGCGGGCTGGACCCCGTCATAGGGAGAGGGAAGGAGATAGAGCGCATCATACAGATCCTTTGCCGCAGGACCAAGAATAATCCCGTGCTCATCGGCGAACCCGGCGTGGGCAAGAGCGCGATAGTGGACGGGCTGGCACAAGCCATCGTCGAGGAGAAGGTGCCGGACATACTCATAGGCAAGATAGTTTTCTCTCTCGACATCACTTCCATGGTGGCGGGGACGCGCTATCGCGGCGACTTTGAGGAGAGGCTGAAAAAAGCCATCGACGGCATCAAACGCGCGGGCAACATCATCCTGTTCATAGACGAGATCCATATGATCCTGGGCACGGGTTCCACGAGCGAGGGCGGCATCGACGTCGCCAATGTCCTAAAACCCATGCTCGCGCGAGGCGAATTGCAGACCATAGGCGCGACCACCGTGGAGGAATACCGCAAATATTTCGAGAAGGACGCGGCACTCGAACGCCGTTTCCAGCCCATCATGGTGGAGCAGCCCAGCGTGTCCGACACCATCGAGATACTCCAAGGTCTGAAAGAGAAGTATGAGCAGCACCACAAGGTGGAGATCACGGACGAGGCGATCTCGGCGGCGGCGATACTCTCCGACCGCTACATCACCGACCGCTTCCTTCCCGACAAAGCCATCGACCTCATCGACGAGGCGGCGAGCAGGAAGAAGATCCTCAGTTTCACCACTCCTCCCGACATCAGGAAATTGGATGAAAAGATAAAGGAAGTGGAACTCGCCAAGTCCGAGGCGGCGCGGCACGAACAGTATGAGCGCGCGGACAGGCTCAAACACGAGCGCGACAGTCTGGTGGAGCAGCGCGAGAAGCTGCAAGCGGAGTGGGACAACCGCAGCAAGGACGAAAAACTCAGCATAGGCGAGGACGAAGTGGCGGAGATCGTCGCCGAGTGGACGGGCATCCCCGTGAGGAAGATCACGGAAGGGGAGAGCGAGAAGCTCCGTCATCTGGAGGAGATCCTCCACCGCCGCGTCATCGGGCAGGACGAGGCTGTCACAGCCGTCGCCAAAGCGATAAAGAGGGCGCGCGCGGGACTGAAAGATCCCAAGCGTCCCATCGGCTCTTTCATCTTCCTCGGTCCTACGGGCGTGGGCAAGACGGAGCTTGCAAAGGCTCTTGCGGAGGCGATGTTCGGTGACGAGAACCTGCTCATCCGCGTGGATATGTCCGAGTATATGGAGAAGCACAATGTCTCCAAACTCATAGGTTCCGCTCCCGGTTACGTCGGCTACGACGAGGGCGGACAGCTCACCGAGAAGGTGCGCCGCAAGCCTTATTCCGTCGTCCTCTTCGACGAGGTGGAAAAGGCGCATCCGGAGGTGTTCAACATCCTGCTCCAGATCCTTGAGGACGGCAGGCTCACGGACAGCCACGGCAGAGTGGTCAGCTTCAAGAACACCATCGTCATCATGACTTCCAACATCGGCGCGCAGGAGATAGGCAAGATGCGCGCGCCTCTCGGATTCGGCACGGGCGCGGGACATGCGGACGCGGAGTACGAGGGTATGAAGGAAAGGCAGATGGACGCTCTCAAAGAGGCGATGAAGCCCGAACTCATCAACCGCATCGACGAGATCATCTTCTTCCACCGCCTCACCAAAGAGGACTTGGAGAAGATCGCGGACATCATGTTCGCCGCGCTGGAAAAGCGGCTTGCGGAACGCAGCGTCACCGTCGTCATCGACAGGGCGGCGAAGGATTACATCGTGGGCGAAGGCTACAACGAGGAGTACGGTGCGAGACCTCTGCGCCGCACCATCCAGCGGTTGGTGGAGGACAGGCTCAGCGAGATGCTGCTCGCGGGTTCGGTCACGGACGGCGACCGCGTGAACGTCACCGTGAAGGACGGCGCACTCGATTTCTCGAAGGCGTGACGGACGCATGCGCCAAAGTCGGCTGCGAGCCGATGTATGCGCAAACGGCAGTTTAACAAGTCAAAACTGCGGCATAAAACCGCATTATGTGCAATTACAAACCGAGGCGCGGCTGCGCGTCACAAAAGGAAAGCTCCCTTTTCGGGGAGCTTTCGTCCGTCAGTCGGGTGTAAGGGGGCTGCTCACACGTGTCCGTCCGCGATCACGATGGCTTTGTCGAAGTTGAGTTGCAGCGTGTTCAGCACCAGTTCGAAAGAGGCGGTCGCCTGCCTGTATGCGGCGTTCTCGTCCGTGGGAAGGATGACGTCGAATTTGTGATAAGCCTGCCTCAAAGCCTTGTACACTCCTATGCTCCCGCAGAGGAGAGAGATGTTCATTTCGTTGTATGCCGCGATCTCCGCATCCAGCTTGTCCGCGTCCAGGTCCGCCGCAAACGTGGTGAAGAAGCGGAGCAGAGTCGCGCTCCCGTTCGAGGTGGCGCAGGGCAGGGTGAATATCTCCGCGAGAGCGGTGCCGCCATGGGCGGGTGGGTGGGGAACATTGCACGGGCAGCTTTGAGCCACTGTTTCGGAGGGTGCGTTCATTCGGTTGCGCTATGCGCGCGGGTGTGCTAATATTATTCAGTCTTTATTTCATATCACTATTGAATCGGACGGCGGAAGGTGATATAATATAGTCACCAAGCAAGGAGGTCCGAGATATGAAAATCGAAATCTTCGGAAAAGACTACAACGTCAGCGATTCGCTGAAAGCGATCACCGAGAAGAAGTGCGCCAAGCTCGACCGTTACTTCGGCGACGACGAGAATGCGGCGGTGAAATTCATCGTCACGCTCGAGGGCGACACCTACACCACGGACATGACGGTCGTCTATCGCAATCAGACGTACAGGGCGGAGGCAAGCTCCGACTCGCCGTTTGACAACATCGACCTTGTCATCCCCCGTCTGCTCGGTCAGCATCGCAAGCAGAAGGACATCTGGGGCAAGTCCAAACGCGGCTCCGAGAATGTCTATGAGGGCGAGGAAGAAGAAGCGTGATGAAAGTGGGCATCTCCACAGCAACATTCTTTTCAAAAGTATTGACCGAGGATTCGTTCTCGGTCATTCAGCGTTGCGGGGGAGAATGCGCGGAGGTCTTTCTCACCACAAGATATGAATATGAGCCTTCCTTTGCCGACCTTCTTGCGGAGAGGAAGGGGGACTTGGGGATATATTCCGTCCACGCGCTCAACACGCAATTTGAGCCGGAACTCTTCAATGCCGTGGCACGCACACGCCGTGACGCGGAGGAGCTTTACCGCAAAGTGTTGGATGTGGGACGAAAACTCGGCGCGAAGTGCTACACCTTCCACGGCAGGATGCGCCTGAAACGCAACATGGTCATCTCGCCGGAAGCGGCGGGAAGAAGGATGAAGGAGCTGGGGGACATCGCTCTCGACTACGGCGTGAAGCTTTGCTTCGAGAACGTGCATTGGGCGATGTTCAACAGCCCCGAATTTTTTGCCGAAGCCAAGGAATATTGCCCCAATGTCGGCGCGGTGCTGGATGTCAAGCAGGCGAGGCAGAGCGGGAGAGACTGGCGGGAGTATGTCGCAGTCATGGGGGACAGGCTCATGAACGTGCATCTTTCCGACTGCGACGAGAACGGCGCGATAAAGCTCATCGGCAGAGGGTGTTTCCCCTTCGAGGAGCTGGTGCGCACCCTGAAGGACGGGGGATATGACGGTCCTCTTATGATAGAACAATACGCGGACAACTACGGAGAAGTCTCCGAGATCACGGACGCGGTAAGATATCTCAAACACATTGTCGGAGGCATTTATGCTTAAATTCGATTTCAACAACATGATGCAGACTTACGTCGGCGCGGACGGTTTCACGGATGCCGACCTCAAAGCAGCCGAGGGCGAAGCGCGTGCGGCATACGACAAGTTCGCCGCCCGCCGCGGCACGGGTATGACGGAATGGGCGGACCTTCCCTACACTCAGGACGCCGTCGTCGAGGACATTCTCGCCTGCGCCGAAGAGGTGAGAAAGAACTATGACAATTTCGTGGTGCTGGGCATCGGCGGCAGCGCGCTCGGTCCCATCGCGGTGTTCACCGCGCTCTGCCATTTCAGATATAACGATCTTCCCGCCGGCAAGAGGGGAGTGAAATTCTTTGTGGAGGACAACGTGGATCCTGAGAGGATGCTTGCTCTCCTCGACGTCATCGACGTCAAGCGCACGGTGTTCAACGTCATCACCAAGAGCGGCGCGACCAGCGAGACCATGAGCCAATATCTCATCATTGCCGACATCCTCAAAAAGGCGGTGGGAGAGGGCTGGAACAAGCACATCATCGCCACCACTTCCGAGACAAAGGGCAACCTCATCAAGCTGGCGAAGAAGGAGGGCTTCAAGACCTTCTACATCCCCGACGGCGTGGGCGGGAGGTTCTCCGAGCTTTGCCCCGTTGGGCTGCTGCCCGCTGCGGTGCTGGGCATCGACATCAAAGGGCTGCTCGCGGGTGCGGCGGCGATGGACAAGAGGTGCGCGGACGGCGATATGGCGAGAAACCCCGCTCTCATGGCGGCGGTGCTGCAATATCTTTCCATGAAGAGGGGCAAGAACATCTCCGTCATGATGCCGTATGCGGATTCCCTCAAATATATGGCGGATTGGTACTGCCAGCTGTGGGGGGAGAGCCTCGGCAAGGCGGTGGATCTTGCGGGCAACACCGTGCATACGGGACAGACGCCCGTCAAATCCCTCGGCGTCACCGACCAGCACTCTCAGGTGCAGCTGTACACCGAAGGTCCTTTCGACAAGGTGATCACGCTCATCGGCGTGGAGAAGTTCCGCGGCGACGTCACCATAGCTGAGGGTGCGGAGGAGTTCAAGGACGTGAATTTCCTGTGCGGTCACACCATGGGCGAGCTGATCAACACCGAGCGTGTGGCGACGGAATACGCCCTCACCCGCTCCGGACACGTCAACAACACCGTCATGCTCCCCGAAGTGAACGCGGAGAGCGTGGGCGAACTTCTGATGTTCTTCCAGCTGCAGACCGCCTATTGCGGCGAGCTGCTCGGCATCGACACCTTCAATCAGCCCGGCGTTGAGGAGGGCAAGAACGCGACTTACGCCCTCTTTGACCGTCAGGGTTACGAGGAGAAAAAGGCGGAACTTAACGCCGCTCCCGCAAAGTCGGCAAGATACACCGTCTGAAAGGGAGAGGCGGGAGAGAGGATATGTACACTTTCTACGCATTGCTCAACCGCATGAAGCTCATCGAAAGGTGGAGCCTCATGCGTTCCACCACCAAAGAGGACCTCATGCAGCACGCGGCGCACGTCGCCATCGTGGGGCAGGCTCTCGGCATCATCCGCAACACCTATTTCGGCGGGAGCGTGGACACGGACAAGATCGCCGCGCTCGCGCTCTATCACGATACCGCCGAGGTGGTGAGCGGGGATATGCCCACGCCCATCAAGTATTACAGCCCGCGCATAAAGAGCGCGTACGGCGAGATAGAGGACGTCATCAACGGGAAGCTGCTCGAATCTTTGCCCCCCGAAATGGCGGAGAAATATGCGCAATATATCCGTCCCGACACCGAGACGGAGGAGTATAAGCTGATGAAAGTGGCGGACAAAGTGTCGGCGTACATCAAGTGCATTGACGAGAGACTGTCCGGCAACCGCGAGTTCGACACGGCGTTCAAAAGGCTGGAAAAGACATTGAAGGAACTCATGCCCGAATATCCCGAACTCGCTTTCTTCCTCGACAACTTCGCGGAAGGTTACGGGCAGCCATTGGACATACTCTGATGCTTGCTCTCTCCGGATTCGCCAAACAATATCTCTACGGCGCGCGGCTGTTCGGCGGCGTGGACGCGGAGTTTCGTGACGGCGAGACGGTCGCCGTCTACGGCGGGGAGGGGAGCGGCAAGACTTCCTTTCTCAAAACGATCTGCGGGGCGGAACGCGCCGAGGGCGAAGTCCTCCTCGACGGCGAGAGGATAGAGCGCAGGACGGACAAAGTGATCATGGTCTTTGACGACGGAGCGGTGTTCCGCACAAGGACGGTGTTCGACAACCTCGCCTATCCCCTTAAACTGCGGGGGACGGAGAGGGCGGAGATCGCCTCCCGCGTCGTCGCCGCGGCGGAGGAGACGGGCATTGGCGGTTGCCTCAACGTGCGTGCCGGGAGACTCACTCCCGCCGAAAGACGGCGGATGTCGCTGGCGAGACTCATCGTGCGTCCCGCGCGGCTGTGTCTCATAGACGAGCCGACGGCGGGACTTTCCCGCGAGGATGCAAGGGAAGTTTTCCGCGACTTTTTCTCCATCGTCCGCAAGTTGCGGGCAGAGGGGACGACGGTCATCTTCTCCACATCGTCGAGGGAGGAGACGGAGATAGCCGACCGCATCGTCGTGCTGGTGAGTGGCGAGGTGAAACAGATCGCCTCTTTGCAGGACATTGCAAAAGCTCCGGAGAGCGTGTGGGCGGCGCAAGCCGTGGACGAACATTATAATGTGGCAAAAGCCGTTTTATGTGACGAAAACGGAGTGTTGAAACTCGTTTTCGGCGAAAACGACGAGATAGAAGCCGAGTGCCTGCGCGGCAGGATCGCGGAGGAGTATATCGGTAAAGAGGTGCTGGCGGGGTGGTTTCCGGATGCCGCTGCGGAAGGAGGGGCGACCGCTCCCGCGGCGTATGTCCTGCACAGGGCGAATGGCTTTGTGATGTGCGCGGAAGAGGGCTTTGCGGAGTTCTCTGTCCGAAGGAAGGAGAGCGTCTCGCTGCGTCCCGACATCGCGCGAGTCACCCTCTTTGACCGCACCAACGAGTTCAGCATAATGAGGGAGAGCGAAGTATGATCATCTTGGGCATAGATCCCGGGCTTGCGACCATGGGCTACGGCGTGGTGGAACACTTGAAAGGCAATTCCGCAGTCGTGGACTACGGCGTCGTCACCACTCCCAAGGATCTTACTTTGCCGCAGCGGCTCGGCAGGATAGAGGAGGGCGTGACTGCGCTCATAGAGAAATTCCGCCCCGACAATGTCGCCATCGAGGAATTGTTCTTCTCCAAGAACATCACCAACGGCATCATGGTCGCCGAGGCGAGGGGAGTCATCCTGCTCACCGCAAACAAGCTCGTCGGCGAGGAAGTGTATGAGTACACTCCTAACCAGATCAAGCAAGCCATCACGGGCTACGGCGGGGCGGACAAGATCCAGATGCAGCTCATGGTGCAGGCACTCCTGCGCCTGAAAAAAGTGCCGCGTCCCGACGACGCGGCGGACGCGCTCGCGGTGGCGTTGTGCCACGCTCACACCAGCAGGCTCTCCACCGAGTTCAAGGTGAAATGAAAGCCGCGCGGAAGGGCGTTGAAGAAACTCGCCGCAGAGGAAGGATCGGAGGCGGGATCTCCGGCGTGCGAGGAGAGAGAAGATAACGACAGCCGAAAGGCGTGAGGTAATATGTACAATTACATCAAGGGCACTCTTGTCGCCGTCGAGGCGGGCAAGGTGGTGCTGGAAAACAACGGCATAGGCTACGAATTGGGCGTGAGCGGCAACACTCTCGCGGATGCGAACGAGACGGGCAAGGAGATGAAACTCTACACCTATCTCTATGTGCGCGAGGACGTCTTTGCGCTGTACGGGTTCTCCCGCGCGGAGGAAAAGACGCTGTTCATGCGCCTCATCGAGATAAGCGGCGTAGGACCGAAACTCGCCATGCAGATCCTTAGCGGCTACGACCTCGGCACTCTCACGGTCGCCATTGCCACGGGGGACGTCAAGACTCTCTCCAAGATCAAGGGCTTGGGGAAAAAGACGGCGGAACTCATTGTGCTCAACCTGCGCGAACAGGTCGCCGTGGACATGGCGGACGCGGCGAGCGAGATCGGCGGCGCGATGGACGAGGATGTCTCGGACGCGGTGTTCGCGCTCGTCTCCCTCGGCGTGTCCAACACCGAGGCGGTGCGTGCGGTGCAGAAGGCGAAGGAGACCGCAAAGGGCGTGCAGGAGCTGATCGCAGCCGCGCTCAAATTTATAGGATGAACGCAGCAAATCGCGCGAACACGCGGTTTATGTGACAAAACTTGCCGTTGAAACGGCGAAACGGTGATTATGGACGACGAAAGGATCGTAAGCAGTCTGACCATAGAGGACGACGAGTCCGAGGTGACTCTCCGCCCGCGTTGCATGGCGGACTATGTGGGGCAGGACAAGATCAAGAAGAATCTGGAGATCTTCATCTCCGCGGCGAAGGCGAGGGGCGAGGCACTTGACCACGTTCTTCTTTACGGCCCTCCGGGGCTTGGAAAGACCACGCTCGCGCACGTCATCGCCAACGAACTCGGCTCGCAGATCAGGGTGACATCCGGTCCCGCCATCGAGCGTCCCGCCGACCTTGCCGCCATCCTCACCAACCTTGAGAAGGGGGACATCCTCTTCATCGACGAGATACACCGTCTCAACCGCAGCATAGAGGAAGTGCTTTATCCCGCCATGGAGGACTACTCGCTGGACATCGTCTCCGGCAAAGGTCCCATGGCGAGGAGCATCCGCATACCATTGAAGAAATTCACGCTCATAGGCGCGACCACCCGCGCGGGGATGCTGTCAAGCCCTCTCCGCGACAGGTTCGGGATGCTCATGCGCCTTGAAATGTACACCCCGCAGGAGCTTGCGAGGATCATCCGCCGCTCCGCCAACATCCTCGGCGTGAGCATAGATGGGGACGCTGCGGAGGAGATAGCACGGCGCAGCCGCGGTACTCCGCGTGTCGCAAACAGGCTTTTAAGACGCGTACGCGATTTCGCGCAGGTGGAGGGGCTGGACGTCATCCCCCTCGACGTGACGAGAAAGGCACTTCTGCACCTCGATGTGGACGAACTCGGCTTGGACATCGTGGACAGGACGGTGCTGGAAGCCATAGTGGACAAGTTCGGCGGCGGTCCCGTAGGGCTGGACACCCTCGCCGCGGCTACGGGAGAGGAGGCCACCACCATAGAGGATGTGGTGGAGCCTTTCCTCATACAGCTGGGTTTCATAGGCAGGACTCCGCGGGGCAGGGTGTGTACGGAAAACGCCTACCGCCACCTCGGCAGGAAGCTCCCCGCAGGCAAGGGCGCGACCGTGGTGCAGACCAGCATTTTCGACGAGGATTGAATGGAACTGCTCACTCACGATTTTTATTACGACCTCCCGGAGGAACTCATCGCACAGACTCCCGCCGAACCCAGAGACCACAGCAGGCTGATGGTGTATTCGCGCGCGGAGGACAGGGTGACACACGCGCATTTTTACGACTTGCCGCACTTCCTCAGAAAGGGAGACCTTCTGGTCATCAACAACACCAAGGTCATTCCCGCCCGCATCTTCGCACACATGGACGGGAGGGAGACCACCTTCGAGATACTCCTGCTGCGCAGGCTGGATTATACGCGCTGGGAGTGCATCATGCGTCCCGCGAGGAAGGCGAAAAAGGGGAGCGTGCTGCGCGTCTCGGAGGAGCTTACCGCAAAGGTGGAGGACGTGGGGGACTACGGCGTGCGCACGGTGGATTTCTCCTTTGACGGGGTGTTCGAGGACATCCTGGACAGAGTGGGCAACATGCCGCTGCCGCCCTATATCCACGAGAAACTTTCGGACAAGACGAGATATAACACCGTGTACAGCAAGACGGAAGGTTCCGCCGCCGCTCCGACGGCGGGGCTGCATTTCACCCCGGAACTCATGGGCAAGGTGAGGGATGCGGGTGCGGATTTCTGCGAAGTGTTGCTGCACATCGGTCTCGGCACTTTCCGTCCCGTCAAGGCGGAGAAGGTGACGGAACACGAGATGCACTCGGAATATTACGAGCTGTCCCCCGCCGCGGCGGAGAAGATCAACGCCGCAAAACGGGAGGGGAGACGAGTCATCGCCGTCGGCACGACCGCGGTCAGAGTGCTGGAATCCACCGCGGACGCGGAGGGCATGGTGAGGGCGCAGACGGGGGAGACCAAGATCTTCATCTATCCCCCCTACAAGTTCAAATGCGTGGACGCGCTCATCACCAATTTCCACCTGCCGGAGTCCACTCTCATAATGTTGGTCTCGGCACTCGTCGGGCGCGAAAAGACACTTGAACTGTACAATTTGGCGGTTAAAGAGCGTTATAGGTTCTTTTCCTTCGGAGACAGCTGTTTCTTTGAGTGAATGCGGCGGCGCGGGAGCGCGTGCGCGGGATGCTGCTCCGAGGGGCGGCAAATGAGGTAAAAATGAGATTCGAAGTCATACATACCTGCAAACGATCGGGTGCGAGAGTGGGCAAGCTCTACACTGAACACGGCGTCATCGACACTCCGTGTTTCATGCCCGTCGGCACCAAGGCGACGGTGAAGGGGCTTTCCCCCGAAGAGGTGAAGGCGACGGGGGCGCAGATCCTGCTCTCCAACACTTATCACCTCTATCTCCGTCCCGGTCACGAACTCATCGAACGCGCGGGCGGGTTGCACAAGTTTATGAATTGGGACGGCGCGATCCTCACGGACAGCGGCGGCTTTCAGGTGTTCTCCCTCTCCTCGCTCAGGAAGGTCTCGGATGAGGGTATGTACTTCAACAGTTTCATTGACGGCTCCCGCCACTTTTTCTCGCCGGAGAAGTCTGCCGAGATACAGCGCGCGCTCGGCTCGGACATCGTGATGGCGTTCGACGAGCTGACCGCCCCCGACATCTCCCACGAGAGGGCGGAGGAGGCTATGGAGCGCACCTTGCTCTGGCTGGACCGCTGCGCTTCCGTAAAACTGAAAAGTCATCAGACTCTCTTTCCCATCATACAGGGCAATATGTACGCCGATCTCAGGCTGGAGAGCCTGAAACGCAGCATGCCTTACGCCACTTGCGGCATAGCCATAGGCGGGCTTTCGGTGGGGGAGAGCGCGGAGACGATGTATGCCATGCTGGACGCGCTCGCGCCGCATCTGCCCAAGGATATGCCTCACTACCTCATGGGCGTGGGGACGGCGGATTACATCGTGGAAGGCGTCGCAAGAGGGGTGGATATGTTCGATTGCGTGCTGCCCACCCGCATAGCAAGGAACGGGACGGCTATGGTGCGGGAAGGCTTTCTCACCATACGCAACGCGCCTTACGCGGAGGATTTCACTCCCGTGGACGACACCTGCGACTGCTACACCTGCCGCAACTACACCCGCGCCTACATCCGCCACCTCATCAAGGCGGACGAGATCATGGGCGGGAGACTGCTTTCCATACACAACATCCGCTTTCTCGAAAGGCTTGCCGCCGAGATCCGCGAGGCTATCATGCAGGACAGATATCTCGACTTTAAGGAAGATTTCATGAAGCAGTATAAAGGTTGAAAAGGAAGATAATTCCCATAAGTGCCTCAAATCGGTTGATTTTGTCAACAGAATGTGTATAATTGTCAGTATAACTCAAAAATAACTCCCGTTTTGACGGAAGAAGGAGAAATCAATGTTCGATTTTATATTGCTCGCCGATGAAGGTTCCGGTAATTTCCCGCAGTGGGTGATCTGGGTGATCCTTGCCGTTATCCTCGTCGGTATGGTCCTCCTCACCATCATTCCTCAGAAAAAGAGACAGAAACAGCAGCAGGAAATGATGAACAGCCTTGCGGTCGGCACCAAGATCATGACCATAGGCAGACTCGTCGGAGTCATCGTCCAGGTCAACGCCGACAACACTCTGCACGTCAACGTCGGCACGGAGGATCAGCCCACCGTCATCGTCATCGACAGGAACGCAGTCGGTCTCGTCCTGCAAAACGTAGCCGCTCCCGCCCCCGTGGTCTCGGATGCTCCCGCTCCCGCGGCGGAAGAGCAGAAGAGCGAGGAAGTCTTTGCGGAAGAAGCTCCCGCAGCGGAAGAAGCCGCCAAGGACTCTGCGGCAGAGGACACCTCTGCAGAAGAAAAGAAGGACTGAGCTTAATGCTCAAAGACTCAAAGCACCCCTTTTCGGGGGTGCTTTTTCTTGCCTTTTTGCGGGAAAGACGGAGCTTCGACGCCCGTTTCTCAGGAGCGTTGCCACTTATGTTTCGCCTGCGCGGGAGAAGGCTTTGCGCCTTGCGTTTTCCGCGGATGGCTTTGCGCATTGCGTTTGGGGGCTTTATGCCTTACGTTTCCTGCGCGGGAGATTGACGGCGATGATCCCCGCTATCACCCCCGCTATCACCGTGGTGAGCAAGTCCGCAAAGTTGAAGGACGCGCTCCTGAAACCGTCCGCTGCCGCGAACACGAACACCGTGACCAGGGTGTACAGCACTCCCGTGATCCCGCCTTTCACCGCGCCCGCAGCGAGGGTGCGGAACCCTATGCACACCCCGACCAGCACGGAGATGGCTTTTATGACATAGTTGCCCACCGTGAGGGCGGTGCCGTCCAGCCCCGCGAGGCGGACGATGAGTGCAAAGCACAGCACCATGACGAGGGAGAGCAGGAGAGCTATGAGCGTCGCGCGCAGGATGTCTGCCGCGTCCTTTTTCAGAGTCCCGGAGTTTTTCATACGCAATTTTATGCCGCGCGGGGAAGGAAAATCCCTCTTTCACATCATAAAATGCGCCAAACGCGATTTATAAAGTTGACTTAAAATGTCAATGTAGTTATAATGAACAAAGCTATGTTCGCGCACTCGCGCGTGTAGAGTCAAAATTTATTGCGCTTCGGCGCAGGAGTAAGCAAAGTGAATCTGAAAAAATCTATCGTGATTTTGACCGTGATCGCCGTGTTCATCATTCTGATGGCTGTGTTCGCGCTGATCTCTTTCCCCATTGCGGACACGGTGTACGACTATAACGGTTACGCAACGACGATCAAGCTCGGTCTGGATCTGTCGGGCGGTGTGTCCGCGGTATTCAATGTCGAGGACGACGGCGAGGGAGACCTCGCTTCCCGCGTGGACGGCACGGTGCTGTCCTTGCAGGAGATGCTGACGCAGGAGGGCTATCCCGAAGCCACCGTCACCAGGACGGAGAGCGGCGGCAACTACGCCATCCGCGTGGAAGTGCCCGATGTCAACAACGCGGAGGACGTGCTCGACCTCATCGGCCGTCCCGCGAAGCTGCAATTCGTGGGCGCGACGTCTCAGGGGACTGCCGGTTCCGCCATGCCCGCCGATGCGAAGGTGGCGATCGAGGGCAAGAAACACCTTGAGACCGCCTATGCGACCTTCGATCAGAACGGTTCGGTCGTCGTCGCGCTGCGTTTCAACAGTGCGGGTACGAAGGCGTTTGCGGATCTTACGGAAGAATTCCTCAACAAGTACATCAACATCTACGTCAACGGCACCCTTTTCTCTTCCGTCAAAGTGCAGGCGCACATCACGGACGGCAACGCCATCATCAGCAACGAGAGTTGGAAGGAGTTCTCCGACGCCAACGAGTTTGCCACTCAGCTGCAAGCGGGCGCGTTCGGTGTGACGTTGAGCGTGGGCGAAGTGCGCAACATCTCCCCGACTCTGGGTGATGACGCGGTGCGCGTGGCACTCATCGCGGGCGCGGTGGGCGTCGGTCTCATCTTCATCTTCATGGGAGTGATGTACAGAGGTCTCGGTCTTGCCGCGGACATCGCGCTTGCGGTCTACATCCTGCTTTTGGTGTGGTTCTGCTCCGTGCTGCCGTGGGTGCAGCTCACTCTGCCGGGTATCGCGGGCATCCTGCTCTCGATAGGTATGGCGGTGGACGCCAACATCATCATCTTCGAGCGCATCCGTGACGAGTACCGTCACAGCTCCAAGCCCATCCCCTCCGCCATCAAAGCCGGTTTCAAGCGTTCCTTCGCCGCCATTCTGGACGGCAATGTGACCACCCTCATCGGCGCGGTGGTGTTGTGGATCATCGGCTCCGCGTCCATAGTCGGATTCGCCGTGACGCTGTTCATCGGCATCATCCTCTCCATGTTCACGGCACTGGTCATCACCAGACTGCTCCTCAAAGCCTTCATGCCTTTGAACAGCACGAGCGAGAAGTTCTACGGGCTGAGACGCGCGAAGGAGAACGAGAAGCAGGAGGAGCATTCCTTCATAAAGAGCGATACCGCCAAGGAGGTGAGATAAATGAAAAATTCCGCATTCCTTGACAGATACGCCAAGTTCAACGTCAGCAAACTCACGAGGATCACCTTCGTCATCCCGCTCGTCATCGTACTCATTGCGATCGCGGTCATCATAGGCGTGGGCGAGACCACGGGCAACTACTCCTCCGCCGTCGGCATCGGCATCGACTTCCAGGGCGGCACCATGCTCACCGTCAACGGGCTTGAGGACAATGAGGAACTGCAAGCCACCATCGACTCCGTGGAGCAGACCATCGAGAGCGTCGAGGACTCCAACGGCAGCCATGTCACGGTGAGTTACATCCAGCGTCTGGAGGGCAGGGGAGGCATCTCGGTCACCTTCCGCTATCAGAACGTGTCCGGCAACGACGACGTGATCAACGCGCTCAACAACGCCATCATCGCGGCGGTGGGAGAGCAGTTCTATCCCGACGGCGACGTGCCTTCGGACTTCATCACCTATGAGTCCATCGGCGCGACCGCGGCACAGGACCTCCTCTCCAAGGCGGGCATCGCGCTTGCGGTGTCCACGGTGCTCATCCTCATCTACATCCTCATCCGCTTCACGCCCACGGCGGCGTTCGCGGCGGTGCTCGCGCTCCTTCACGACGTCATTGTCATGTTCGCGCTCACCGTGATATGCAGGGTGCAGATCAACAGCTCCTTCGTGGCGGCAATGATCACCATCATCGCCTACTCCATCAACAACACCATCATCATCTTCGACAGATGCCGCGAGTATATGAAACCGCTCAAAGGCATGAAGAACATCGACTACAACGCCATCGGCGACGTGTCCGTGCGCGAGAATATGAGAAGGAGCGTCTTTACCACCGCGACCACCATGATCACGGTCATATTCCTCGCCATCCTAGGCAGCGACTCCATAAGAGAGTTCTGTGTGCCCATCATCCTCGGACTCTTCGCGGGATTGTTCTCCTCCGTCTGCCTCGCCACTCCCATGTGGGCGGCGTTCACGAGAGGCTGGGATAAGCTCAAAGCCAAACGCGCCGCGACCGCGGTGTACGGCGGCGGCACTTCCTCCTCCGACGATGAAGACAGGGAACAGATCCTCGTAGTTCCCAAGAAGGAGGACGACGACGATGACGACGAGTTCGCGCCCAAGAGGACGGAGAAACCCGCGGGCGCGCAAAAGAACGGCAATACGGGCGGCGGCAAGCCGAAGGGCAAGCCCATCTACAAGTATTCCAAGAAGAACACCAAGTTCAAGGATAAGAAGTAACGAATGCGAACGCCTCCCGACGGAGGCGTTCTTCGCAAACGTCGAGGGACGGAGTGCAACGGACGTCGTGAGACGGAGGCGTTCTTCGCAAACGTCGAGGGATATAGGGCAGTAGACGTCGCGTCGCGCAGTGCGGCGGACGGCACACACAGACGGAGACAACATGACTTTCACGGACACAGAGGAGAGAGAAAGAGCGCGTGCTTTGGGGATATCCCCGCGCTTTTACGGCATTTTGAAGAGCAGAGGTCTTTCCGACGGAGAAATCCCGTCCTTCCTCGCGCCCTCTCTTGACGATCTCTCCTCTCCCTTCGACATCGCGGGTATGCGCGAGGCGGCGGACAGAGTGCACCGCGCAATAGTGCGTGGAGAGAAGATCTTGGTGTTCGGCGACTACGACTGCGACGGCATCTGCGCCATTTCCGTCCTCATGCTCGCACTGAAAGGCAGAGCGGATGCGGACTATTTCATCCCAAACCGCATGACGGACGGCTACGGCATGAACGTCGAGGCGTTGAAGCGCATCATAGAGCATCGTCGTCCCGACCTCGTCGTCACGGTGGACTGCGGAGTCACCGCGGTGAAAGAGGCGGAATTTTTGAAAGAGCAGGGCATAGACCTCATCGTCACCGACCACCACGAGCCGCAGGGGGAACTCCCCGACTGCATAGTGGTGGATGCCAAGATAGAGCGCAAAGGTTTCTGCGATCTGTGCGGTGCGGGAGTGGCTCTCAAGCTGGTGCAGGCTCTTTTCGGCGATGAATATAAGGAATATCTGGACGTCTGCGCCATAGCGACGGTGGCGGACGTGGTGCCTCTTGTGGGGGACAACCGCATCATCGCGTGGCACGGGCTGCGCAAGTGCGCCGTCTCGCCCAGGAGAGGGATAAAGCTGCTTGCGGGCGGGGACAAATTCACTTCGCAAGACGTCATGTTCCGTCTCGCTCCGCGCATAAACGCGGCGGGACGCATAGGCTCGGCGATGAAGGCGGTGGGACTCTTCCTCGACGACGACTACTTCCTGCTCAAAAGCCTTGCCGAAGAGCTTGAAAGGGACAACACGCGCAGGCAGGAGATATGCGAAGAGGTGGTCGCGGACGCAAAACGCGCCCTCAAAGGCATAGACTTCGACCGCACCCGCATCATATTGCTGCACGACGCAGGCTGGGAAGCCGGAGTGTTGGGCATTGCGGCGGCGCGGCTGACGGAGGAATTCAAGTGTCCCGCCATCCTCTTTTCGGGTGAGGAGGAGTATAAAGGCTCGGCGAGGTCGGTGAGCAGCGTCAACATCTTCGAGTTGCTCTCGCGGCATTCCGAGTTTTACACCACATTCGGCGGACACGCCCAGGCGGCGGGAGTGGGGATGAAAGCGGAGGATTTCGAGGCGTTCCGGGCGGCTTTGGAGAAGGACGTGGCGGAGAATTATCCCGCCGAGAACTTCCTGCCCCGCGAGGAGAGCGCGCTCAGGCTCTCCGCGGACGAGGATCTGCTTTCCCTTGCCAAAGAGCTTGAGTTGCTGGAACCCACGGGCTACGGCAACCCCAAGCCCGATCTCGTCATAGAGGAGAGGGGGATGAAGTTTGAGAGGATAGGCTACGGTCCGCATGTCAAATTCGCGGACAGAGAGCTTGAACTCATGGGCTTTTCCCGTTTCTCGTGGCTGCCGGGGACGACGCGGGGGCTGACCGCCTTCGAGTTCTCCCTCGGAGTGGGGTGCTTCCGCAACCGCGTTTACGCGCAGGGAGTGCTGCGTTCCGTGACTTCTCGCACGGTGGAGATACGCGACGAGGACGCGCGCATGATGTGCCTGCACCAGCTGGGCAGGACGGGCGGCGGGACGGTGGGGAGAGCCTCCCTCGACCAAGCCGCGCAATGGACGGAGAGACCTTTCGGGACGGCGTTCGTCGTGTTCTCGCAGGGGGAATATGAGCGACTGCTGCGCGACATCCCCGCATGCGCATCCCTTCCCGTCGTGGTGGCGGCGCAGAAGTGGCTCAATCCCGCCACGTGCGTCGTGTTCGCACCCAACGAAAAATTCGATTTCTCCTATTTCAAGCGCGTGGTAGCGGCGGGCAGGCCGCTCTCTGAGAGCTATCTGCCGTACATCGCCGAGAGCGGCTGTGAGTGTCTTTCGCTGTACGGCGAGAGTGCGGAGCCGCCCGTCATCACGGACAGGAAGGTGAGAGCGGCATTCGTCGCTTTCGACATGATGGCGAGGAGGGGAGAGCGCGCCGCCACGCCGCAGGCACTCGCCAATGCGGTGAGAGCGCAGAGCGGGCTTTCCGCCGAGGAGTACGAACTTTCCCGCCTAATACTTGAAAGTTTGGGATTGATTTCGGTGTCGGATAGGGGTATCATTACCGTATCGAGGCAAAAGACCGAGCTTTCCCGCTCGGCATACTATGTGAATGCGAGGCATGAAGCGTGAACGAACTGTTGGTCAAACTGCGTAAGACCTATCCGGAAAAGTATGCGGATCTCAAACGGGCTTACGAATTCGCCGAAAAGGCGCATGCGGGACAGAAACGCAGCTCGGGGGAGGACTATTTCGTCCATCCCTGTGCCGTCGTGGAGATCCTCGCGGACTACGGCTTTGACAGTTCCACGCTCATAGCTGCGTTCCTGCACGATGTCCTGGAGGACACGGCGGTCACCCCGGAGGAGCTTGCCGCCGAGTTTGGACAGGAGATCCTCGAACTCGTGCAGGGCGTCACCAAGCTCGACAAATTGCAGTTCCACAACCGAGAGGACGCGCAGGCGGAGAACTTCCGCAAGTTCTTCATGGCTATGGCGAAGGACCTTCGCGTCATCATCATAAAGCTCGCGGACAGGCTGCACAACATGCGTTCGCTGGGCTATGTCCCCGCCGAGAAACAGCAGAGAGTGGCGAGAGAGACGCTGGACATCTACGCGCCCCTCGCGGGGAGGCTGGGCATCTCCTTCTTCAAATGCGAGCTTGAGGATCTCGCCATGATGTACCTCTTCCCCGGTGAGTACAAGTACATCACGGAGAGCATCAACAAGAAACGGGAGGAGAGACAGGCACTCCTCGACGGCATAATGGAGCAGATTCGCGCCAAAATGGGGGAGATGGGCATAGAAGGCGAGGTCAACGGCAGACCGAAACATTTTTATTCCATCTACAAGAAGATGAATCAGCTCCACATCGACGTGGATCAGATCTACGATCTGCTCGCGGTGCGCATCATCGTGGACAGCGTCAAGGACTGTTACACCATGCTCGGCGAAGTGCATACGATGTGGAAGCCCATCCCCGGCAGGTTCAAGGACTACATCGCCATGCCCAAGGCGAACAACTATCAGTCCCTGCACACCACAGTCGTCGCGGACGGCGAGACTTTCGAGATCCAGATCCGCACCTACGAGATGCACCGCATCGCGGAGTACGGCATCGCGGCGCATTGGAAGTATAAAGAGGGCACTACGGGCGTGGACACCGACCTCGACAATAAGGTCAGGTGGCTCAGGGAAGTCATGGACGCCGAGAAGAACGTCGGCGATGCAAAGGAGTTCATGGACGCCATCAAGATCAACGTCTTTGACGACGAGGTGTTCGTGTTCACCCCCAAGGGCGACGTCTACGACCTCCCCGTCGGCTCCACTCCCGTGGATCTCGCCTACAAGATCCACTCCGCCATAGGCAACAAATGCACGGGCGCGAAGATCAACCGCAAGATAGTCCCCCTCTCCACCAAGCTGCAGACGGGCGACATAGTGGAGATCCTCACCCAAAATTCCAAAGGTCCCAGCCTGGATTGGCTCAAATTCGTCAAGACTTCTTCCGCGCGCGCACGCATACGTCAATATTTCAAGAAGGAACAGCGCGAGGAGAACGTCAAGAGGGGCAGGGATATGCTGGAACGCGAGGCGCGCCGCAGAGGGTTCAGCCTCACGGACCTCATGCTGACGGATGAACTTCCCGCCATCATGCAAAGACTGTCCGTGTCCGGCGAGGAGGATATGTACGCCAACATCGGTTTCGGCGGGCTGTCCACCGCGCAGGTGCTCACCAAGCTCATAGAGGCGTTCAAAAAACAGCATCCCGACGAACACGCCGAAGTGGTGGTGGGCGGCGGCGAGAAAAAGCAGCGTCCGGGCAGCGGCGTCCTCATCAACGGCAACGCCAACTTCACGGTGCGCATGGCGCATTGCTGCACCCCCGTCCCCGGCGACGAGATCATCGGCTACATTTCCCGCGGCAGGGGAGTGTCGGTGCATCGCAAGGATTGCCCCAACGTCAAGTCCATGGAGGCGGAGCGTCTCATCGACGCGGTGTGGGACACGGGCGGAGACGAGAACTTCAACGCCACTCTCTACATCACCGCCGAGAACTCCGGCGGGTTGCTCGCAAGCGTTACGGCGTACATCGCCGCGGCAAAGATGCAGATCACGGCGGCGAACGTCAAGGTGGATCAGAAGGAACACATCGCGGACATGACCATCAGTGTCATGATAAGGAATGCGGAGGACTTGGAGGACCTCGTGAAGAAGATCAAGAGCATTCACGGCGTCATCGACGTCCGCCGCTGAAATGCACAAAACGCAGGTTTAAGCGTCAAAAACGCACGATAAAGTGCGGGAGAGTAGTTTATGAAGATCGTCACTTTGCATACGACCATGCTGGAAACGGGCACCTACGTCGTCATCAACGGCGGGAGGGCTTTCGTCGTCGATCCCGGCGCGGATGCGGAAAGGATCATCGCCGCGGCGGAGGCGGAGGGCGCGAAGATAGAGTGGGTGCTGCTCACTCACGCGCACTTCGACCACATCGGGGCGGCGGCGGCTTTGCAACGGGAGGGCGCGCAGATCGTCCTTCACCGCGACGATGTGAAACTCATAAAGTCCTTTCAGAACCTCTCCGTTCTTGCGGGCGTCAAGGTGGAGCATTTCACCCCCGACGTCACCGTGGCGGGAGGGGAGACGTTGGATGTCGCGGGCGTGAGTGTCAAGGTCATCCACACCCCCGGACACACCGCGGGCAGCGTGTGCTATGTGGCGGGCGACGTCATCTTTTCCGGCGACACCCTTTTCGCGCTGTCCTACGGCAGGACGGATTTCCCCACGGGCAGTTTCGCGCAGCTGAAAAATTCCGTTGTCAACAAGCTCTTTGCCCTGGAAGGAGACTATAAGGTGCTGCCCGGACACGAAGGTCCCACCACTCTCGACTACGAGAGGGCGCACAACCCCATTCTCACGGACTAGGGTGTGCGATGATAGAGTTTTCCTGCGACAATCCCAACTACCGCAACGATCTCATGGAACTTGTCCGCGCCTTCGAACAGCGCACGGATGAGGACGTTTGCCTTTCCGCGGCATATTCCGTGCTGCCCGGCGAACTCAAAGTGGAGATCACGGCGGACAAATTCGAGAATTTCCGCAAGATATTCCGTTTTCCCTACGCGCCCGCCGACGCCATGGAAGCCAAGCGGCTGGAAAAACGCTGCCTTAAAATGGCGATCTACGGCGTCTTGGTCTTTCTCACGGGTGCGGAACTGCCTTACGGTTGCCTCACGGGCATCCGTCCCACCAAACTTTATGCCGAACTCGGCGGCGGTGCGCACGACATCTTCCTGAAAGATTTTTCCGTCCGCCCCGAAAAGCTCGCCCTCATCGAGCGCATAGTGGCGGAGCAGGCGGGCAAACGCAATCCCGATCCCGAACGCGTGGCGGATCTTTTCGTGTTCATCCCCTTTTGTCCCACGCGCTGCGCCTATTGCTCCTTCGTATCCATGCCCGTGGACAGGCAGCGCAAGCTGCTCCGTCCCTATACGGACGATTTGGTGCGGGAGATAGGTTGGCTGAAACGCAGGGCGAAAAAGCTGGGCTATTCCTTCCGCGCGGTATACGTGGGCGGCGGCACTCCCACCGCGCTCCCTCTCGATATGCTGGACGAGGTGCTGGCGGCGTGCAGAGTGAGAAGTGCCGCGGAGTTCACCGTGGAAGCGGGCAGACCGGACACCATCACGGAGGAAGCACTCGCCCTTATGAAGAGCAGGGGAGTGACGCGCGTTTCCGTCAATCCGCAGACCTTCAACGACGAGACGTTGAAGAGGATAGGCAGGAGGCATACGGCGGCGGACGTCGAGAGGGCTTACGCATTGGCGAGGCAGAACTTTGATGTCAATATGGATCTCATCGCCATGCTGCCGGGGGAGAGCGCGGAGGACTTTTTCCGCACGGTTGATCACGCGGCGGAGCTTGCCCCCGCAAATGTCACGGTGCATACGCTCTACCTCAAAAAGGGTTCGGAACTGCGAGTCGCGGGCTATAAGAACGCGGAGAACGCCGAGGCGGAACGCATGGTGGACTACGCCCTCGCAAAGCTCTCGGCGTCGGGCTACGAGCCTTATTATATGTACAGGCAGAAGTACACCTCCGGCAACCTGGAGAACGTGGGCTACACCAAGCCCGGCAAGGCGTGCCTTTACAACATGGACGTCATGGAAGAGGACACCACGGTGTTTGCGGCGGGAGCTGCCGCGATAAGCAAAAAAGTCACCCCTGCCATCAACCTCATCGAGCGCAACGCCAACTACAAAGAGCCGCTGGAATACGTCAAACACTTCGACACCGTGATGCAGAAACAAAAAGATTTCTGGAAGTGAAATTTCGCCCAAAACAGGGTTTTATTGTGTTAGAATATCGCAATAAAGCACGGTTTTAGTGAAATATCGCAATTCAAAAGCAAACAAAAACGCGTGCACCGAGGCACGCGTTTTTGCTTCCCTTTTCTTGCCGATCTCTCCTAGATGGGGAGCAGACGGAGGATCCTGCCGTTCAGGATGACGAGGACGAGGTCCACCAGCCAGAGGATGAACCCGACGCCGATGAGGCGGATGATCGCGGCAAGGATCTTGCCGTCTTTCAGACGGGTCAGAAACCCGAGTATCCACGCCGTGATGGGGATGATCGCAAGAATGATGGATGCCACGCGCGGCAAGCCGAAATAATCTTTGCCCTTAGCCTTTTTTGCCATAACTTTCCTCCGTATTTATCGGGCAAACGCCCGTTTTTACCCGAACATTATACCACCGCTTTCCCAGCATATCAATACGGAGCCGCGAATTTTGTGGGTTTATTTTTTAGCGGCGATATGCATCCGATGCAGTATTGAATTCTCTAATTTTTTTTGTTATACTCAATGCAGGGTATTACTATGCAGGAAAAAAACAAAAGAACCGCGGCAAAAGAATTTGCCGAATATTGGAAAGACAAAGGTTATGAAAAAGGACAAAGCCAAACTTTTTGGCTGATGTTGTTGCGCGATGTTTTGGGCGTCGAACACCCCGAGCAGATAATTTCATTCGAAGAAAGAGTGGTGATCGACACCACCAGTTTCATTGACGCATACATAAATCCCACGAAAGTTCTCATCGAGCAAAAAAGTGCGGACAAGGATCTGCGCAAAGCCGTGCGGCAGTCGGACGGCTCGTTGCTCACGCCGATCCAGCAAGCGAAAAAATACGCTGCCGAGTTATCGTATTCGGACAGACCGAGATGGATCGTGACTTGCAATTTCCGCGAGTTTTTGGTGTACGACATGGAGCATCCGCACGATGCGCCGGAGAGCATTTTGCTCGAGAATCTACCCAAAGATCATTACAGATTGCAGTTTCTTGTGGATATGGGCAGTGACGAGATCAGAAAAGAAACGGAGATCTCGATCAAAGCGGGCGATCTTGTCGGCGTGTTGTACGACGAGTTCTTGCGGCAATACAAAGATCCTTCTGCCGAAAGCACCTTAAAGAGCTTGAATATGTTGTGCGTGCGGTTGGTTTTCTGTCTTTATGCAGAGGACAGCGGGCTTTTCGGGGAGAAGATGAAGTTCCACAACTATCTCAAGAGTTTTTCGGTGAGGGATGCCCGTCGCGCGGTCATAGATCTTTTCAAAGTGCTCGACACAAAGCCCGAGGATAGAGATCCCTATCTTGACGACGTCTTGGCTTCTTTCCCATATGTAAACGGCGGCTTGTTTGCGGACGAGGACATCGAGATCCCGCAATTCAACGATAAGATCGTGGACATCCTTTTGCGCCGCGCGAGCGAAAACTTTGATTGGAGCGAGATCAGCCCCACAATTTTCGGCGCGGTTTTTGAGAGTACATTGAACCCCGAAACAAGGCGCAGCGGCGGCATGCACTACACTTCGATCGAGAACATCCACAAGGTGATAGATCCTCTCTTTTTGGATGACTTGAAAGAGGAGTTTGATGAGATCAAAGAGATAAAGGTGGACAGGACGCGCAAGCAAAAGCTGGAGAATTTCCGTGACAAACTTGCATCCCTCACTTTCCTTGATCCTGCATGCGGCTCCGGCAACTTCCTCACCGAGACATACCTTTCGTTGAGGCGACTCGAAAACGAGGCGTTGAAACTCATCCACCATGATCAGATCGTCATGGGGTTGGAGGGCGTCATCAAGGTGTCGATAGGGCAGTTTTACGGCATTGAGATCAATGACTTCGCCGTGACCGTGGCAAAGACCGCATTGTGGATCGCCGAAAGCCAAATGATGAAAGAGACGGAGGAGATCGTCAACACCTATCTCGACTTTCTCCCTTTGCGTTCCTATGCCAACATCGTGGAGGGTAACGCCCTCCGCATAGATTGGGAGAGCGTAGTCCCCAAGAGCAAGCTGAATTACATCATGGGCAACCCGCCGTTTGTGGGAGCGATGATGATGGATGCCGAACAAAGAAATGATCTGAAAGGAATTGTCGGAGATGTAAAGGGAGTCGGCGAAATGGATTATGTGGTCGCTTGGTATTATCGAGCGGCACATTATACGATCGGAACCGGTATAGAATGCGCGTTTGTGTCTACAAATTCCATTTGCCAAGGGCAACAAGCGTTGACGGTCTGGAAACCGCTGTTTGAACACGGCATAAAAATCCAATTTGCATATCGCACCTTCCGATGGGATAGTGAGGCGAACCTTAAAGCGCATGTGCATTGTATAATTGTAGGGTTTTCGCATGGAAATCGACGTCGGAAAGTGCTGTACGATGGTGGCATGTTTAAAGTAGTTGATAATATAAATGCATATCTGTCTGCCGCGGACAGTATTTTTATAGACAGCCGTTCTGTACCGTTATGCAAAGTGCCTCCTATGCACTTTGGGAATATGCCAAGGGACGGTAGAGGTTTTATACTTTCTGCCGAGGAAAGGATTGCTTTGTTGCGAAGTTGTCCGCAGAGTGAAAAGTGGGTGCGCCCGTATATCGGAGCAGAAGAGTTTATAAAAAATAAAGAACGATATTGTTTGTGGCTGCTGGGGGCTAATCCCGGCGAAGTGCGCGCGTGCCACTATATTATGGATAGGATAGAGCGCGTGCGTAATTTCAGAGCGGAGAGCAAAGCGGGATCAACGAGAAAATTCGCTGAAACTCCATTGTTATTTGCTCAAATCACGCAGCCGATGGGAGTTGACTTTTTGATCGTGCCGTCGGTTTCGTCGGAACGTAGGCGATATGTCCCGATCGGTTTTCTGAATTCTGAGGTAATAGCTTCAAACGCCGCGCAGATCGTACCTAATGCTACACTGTATCACTTCGGCGTTATGACATCCAATGTGCATATGGCTTGGATGAGAGCAGTTTGCGGACGACTGAAAAGTGATTATCGTTACTCAAAAGACATAGTCTACAACAATTTCCCGTGGCCGACGCCTACGGAGGAGCAGAAAGCGAAGATAGAGCAGACGGCGCAGGCGATCCTTGACGCAAGGGCAATTTACCCCGATTGTTCGCTTGCGGATCTCTATGACGAGACCACTATGCCCGTAGAGTTGCGCCGCGCACATCAACAAAACGACAAAGCCGTCATGCAGGCTTACGGCTTTTCCATAAAAATGACGGAGAGCGAGTGCGTTGCCGCTCTCATGAAGATGTATCAGGAGCTGACAAAAGACAAATGAGCGAAGGAAACACCCTCGAATATTTCGAAAAGAAGTATCATGCAAAGCCCGACATAGCTTATCACTACACTTCTTTGGAAGCGTTTATGTCCATTGTCCAAAGTAAGACTTTCCGCCTGACATCGTTGTCGGTGAGCAATGATAAGTCTGAGTTGAGTTATTCGCCCGATCAGTTTAGATCTGATTTTAATAAAGCGACAAAAGATCACGCATGCCATGCTCGTTTTGGTTCAAATTTGGATAAGGCATTAAAGGAGCTATGTGTCGGCAAACAAACGGATAAAGTTTTTTCATTATCAATGACAAGTTTAAAAGATAATCTTACCCATTGGAACGCATATGGTGATCAGGGAAAAGGAGTGTGTATCTGCGTTAATTTCGGAGCATTATACAGCATGTATGCCAAGCTTAATTGTGCCAATATACTTAACGATTTATGTTTAAAAACCAATGCGTTATATGATGAGGTAAGCAGAATCGATTTTATTAAAAAGAAAATGGATCTGCTTTGTGAAGTGCTATCCGATAAAGTGGTGCCTGCATTTTCAGGGGTGCTTACCGCAGCGATACTCAATTCTTTATATTCTCTTTTGCAAATGTGCACGAAGCAAGCTTGCTTCGCAGACGAAAAAGAGGCGAGATGCGTTTTTCAGCAAGCTAATGTGCCCATGTGTAAGGGGTTGGTTGAAATTGTTAAAAATCAGTTACAGGCGCAAAATAATAAAGCATATGAACAGCTAAAAAGGAATGTTAATAACGCAATAAAAAAAATCGGCATAGAAAATGAAGGATATTACTTGTCTCAATACGGGATCAAGTCATATCGCAACTTGTGTTTTAATGAAGTGTGGGGCAGCGGAGTGATCCCCGAGGTCATTTTGGGACCGCTGTGCAGACAGGACAAAGACGAATTAGAGTCGTTTTTGGAGAGCAACGGTTTGTATGGTGTGGAAATAAACAAGTCTAAAGTGCCGATAAGATAACCAAAATTCCGTGCAAATCGGGGGTGAAAACGTTTTACATTGTTTTTGTTATGTGATAATATAAGCGAGGTACTTCTTACGAGGTCCGTCCGAAACTCCGTGGTCGGACTTGGTTTGAAGCGGATCATTTATCCAACGAAGGAGGTTAAACAATGGATAAACTTCAAAAGCAGGAAATCATCGCAAAGTACGGTCGCAAAGAGGGCGACACCGGTTCTCCCGAAGTGCAGATCGCGCTGCTCACCGGCAGGATCCAGGAGCTTACCGAGCATCTCAAAGTCCACACCAAGGATCATCATTCCAGACGCGGACTGCTCATGATGGTCGGTCAGAGAAGGAGCTTGCTCGATTATCTCAAAAAGACGGACATCGAGCGTTACCGCGCTATCGTTGCCGCTTTGGGTATCAGAAAGTAAAAGAGTCGGGTGCGTTTTCCGCACCCGCTTTTTATAAAACAGGGGCATGACGGAATGCCCGGAAGGAGTTAATATGGAAAGAAAGATCTTCAAGACTACGATCGGCGGCAGAGAGATGTCCGTCGAGATCGGTGCCTACTGCGGTCAGGCGAACGGCAGCTGCATAGTGCGCTGCGGCGACACCGTGGTGATGGTCAACGCCACTATGGCGAAGGAACCCCGCGAGGGCATGGATTACTTCCCCCTCAGCGTGGATTATGAGGAAAAGATGTACGCCGTGGGCAAGATTCCCGGCGGCTTCAAGAAGAGAGAGGGCAGAGCGTCCGACAAGGCGATCCTCACCGCGCGTCTCATCGACCGTCCCATACGCCCCCTCTTCCCCAAGGGAATGTACAATGACGTTTCCGTCGTCGCCACCGTGCTTTCGGTGGACACCAACATCCCTCCGGAAGTGTTCGGCATGATCGGCTCTTCCATCGCGCTGTCCATTTCGGACATCCCCTTTGCGGGACCTACGGGTTCCGTTGTGGTCGGTCTTGTTGACGGCGAGTACGTCATCAACCCCGACAGCGCGCAGAGAGCGAAATCCAAGCTGCATCTGAGCCTTTCCGGCACGCGCGACGCCATAATGATGGTGGAAGCGGGCGCGGACGTCGTCACCGAGAAAGAGATGCTCGGTGCCATTCTCTTCGGTCATGAGGAGATCAAGAAGATCGTCGCGTTCATCGACGGCATCGTTGCCGAAGTCGGCAAGCCCAAGGTGGACATCGCTCTTGAGACCATCCCCGCCGACATCGACGCCGCCGTGCGCGCGTATGCCGACAAGAAGATGGACTACGTCCTCGAAAGCTTCGACCGCACCGAGCGCGACCGCAGAGAGGACGAACTCAACGCCGACGTTCTCGCGCACTTTGCGGACGAGTTCAACGACGAGGCGAAGAAGGTCAAGTTCATCCTCGACAGCCTCTACTACCTCAAGAAAGAGAAGGTGCGCGCCAAGATCCTCGACGGCGGCGTGCGTCCCGACGGCAGGACACTCACGGACATCCGTCCCATCTGGTGCGAAGTCGGTCTGCTCCCGCGCGCTCACGGTTCCGCCGTGTTCACCAGAGGTCAGACTCAGGCAATGACCGTCGCCACCCTCGGCACCATCTCCGAAGTGCAGAAGCTCGAAGGGCTCGACGACGAGTACTACAAGAGGTATATGCATCAATACAACATGCCCGGCTATTCCACCGGCGAGGCGAAGCCTCTCCGCAGCCCCGGCAGACGCGAGATCGGTCACGGCGCACTCGCCGAGCGCGCTCTGGAACCCGTCCTTCCCACCGAAGAGGAGTTCCCCTATGCCATCCGCACCGTCAGCGAGATCCTGAGTTCCAACGGTTCCACCTCTCAGGCGTCCGTGTGCGGCAGCACCCTCGCGCTCATGGATGCGGGCGTTCCCATCAAAGCACCCGTCGCGGGCATCGCAATGGGACTCATCAAGGACGCCGACCACCACAGAGTGGCAGTGCTCAGCGACATCCAGGGGCTTGAGGACTTCCTCGGCGACATGGACTTCAAGGTCGCAGGCACTTCGGAAGGCATCACCGCCATCCAGATGGACATCAAGATCAAGGGCATCGACGAGGAGATCCTCACCAAGGCACTCGAACAGGCGCGTCTCGGCAGACTCTACATTCTCGACAAGATGCTCTCCGTCCTTCCCGCTCCCCGCAAGGACCTCAGCAAGTGGGCACCCAAGATCGTCTCCTTCTTCATCGATCCCGATAAGATCCGCGACGTCATCGGCAGCGGCGGCAAGACCATCAACAAGATCATCGATGAGACCGGCGTCAAGATCGACATCAACGACGAAGGGCAGATCTTCATCGCCTCCAACGACATGGACGCCATCGCAAAAGCCCGCACCATCGTCGAGAACATCGTCCGCGACGTCGAAGTCGGCGATGTCTACGAAGGCAAGGTCGTCAAGATCATGGAGAACGACAAAGGTCAGTTCGGCGCGAGCGTCAACTTCGCTCCCGGCAAGGACGGCATGATCCATATCTCCAAGCTCTCCAAAGAGAGAGTGGACAAAGTCACCGATGTCGTCAATGTCGGCGATATCGTCCTCGTCAAAGTCATCAAGATAGACGAGAAGCATCGTGTAGATTTGCGCTTGAAAGAGATCCTCAAAAAAGCCTGACGTTGTCATTTAGCGACCTGCTTTGTCAAAGCCCCTTCCGCAATGCGGTCACGTACGAGAAAGTACGCTCCCTTTTGCGGAAGGGGCTTTTTCGCGCATCTCATCTAAATGACAGCGTCAGCCAAAGTAAGCAGGGGGCATTTCCTTGCACTTCATCCGAATATTGCCCTCAGCTCTGAGCGCGCTCGGGGTCCCCGCGGGAAAAATCTTTGATTTTTCTCGTGGGGGTAGATTGGCGACCTGCTTTGTCAAAGCCAAATTTAACAATTGGGGACGGGGCAAAATTGTTTAAAGATTTAACATTTTTGCCCCGTCCCCAATTGTTAAATAGCGGTGTCCTGCCTAGAGTTTGGCGGGAAAATAGTCCGCCGAGAGTTCGGCGGGTTATAAAATAATTAAGGCGCGGGGCGGGAGACCGCTCCGCGCGTGTGTTTATTATTGTTGTTTTCGTCGTTGTCAAGGGCGCGAAAAATTTTTGCCTGCGTTGCAAGTAAAAATTTTTCGGCGCAATTCCTTGACAAAACATATGTTCGAACGAGCTACAAACAAATAAGTGTGGGAGCGCGAGGGTGTAACACCCTCGCAAAGGGGGTGTGGGGGTATAATACCCCCGCAAGCAAAAATTTTCGGCGCTATTCCTTGACAAAACAGGCGCAGGAGGCAACAAAGCAATAGCTTGGGGGTGTGGGGGGAATGATTCCCCCACAGGGAGCGCGAGAGTGTAACACTCTCGATGAGCACTTCAATACATACGGTTTATTCAAGCGCCTCCGAGGACGGCGGTGACGGTGTCGGCGGTGAGACCTGCCGCGGCGATGCCGTCGAGGATGGCGGGGAGGGCTTGCACCGTTGCCGCGGTGGGGTGCATGAGGATGAGGTCGCCTGCGGCGAGGTCGCGGAGGGCGCGCTCGGTGATGAGTGCGGCGTCGTGGTCGCGCCAATCTATCGTGTCCCTCGTCCACATCACGACGGTGTAGCCGAGTTGCTCGCATACGGCGTGCATGGCGTCTCCCATGCTGCCCGACGGCGGGGCGAAGAGTTTGGGGAGAGCGGCGGCTTGTGCCTCTGCGGGAAGGTCGGCGAGGGTGGCGGAAAGCAGCCTTTCCGTGATGACGATCTCGGAGCGGTTGCGTTCCGCGGAGAGGGCGGCGTGGTCGCGGTGCAGATAGCCGTGGTTGCCAAGCTCGAAGCCGTCCGCGGCGAGGCGGACGACGGTGTCGCCGTTCCGTTCCGCCCATATGCCGCCGAGGAAGAAGGTGGCGTTCATGCCACGCTCCGCGAGCAGCCGCGCGATCTGTTCCACATATTCCGTCCCTTCGTAGACGTTGAACATGAGGGCGACCTTGCCCCCGTTGCGGTCACCTTCGTACACGGCACCACCCGTGACCACCGCATTGCCGCTCTCCGCCACGGCAAAGAGGGCGGTGACAAGCACCGCGCCCAGCACGGCGCATATGATGAGATTTGAGGTGAAGGTGCGGAAACGGCGTTCTTTCATGCTACAAATTATGTTTGCGCGGGCGGGGATATGTGGTATAATAGCGGCATGAACGAATTGATCACTTTTGACAGCGGGCTGAAACTCGTCGTGTCGCCCAATCCTGCGGTGCGGTCGGTCTCGGCGGGGGTGTTCGTGAAGGCGGGTTCGGTGTACGAGACGCCGGAGAGATCGGGGATCTCCCACTTCATCGAGCATATGCTTTTCAAGGGGACGGAGAGGCGTTCCGCCTACGACATCGCCAACGACATCGACTCCCTCGGCGCGCAGATCAACGCCTACACCACCAAGAGCTGCACCTGCTATTACACCCTCTCACGCGACGTACACGCGGCGGAGTGTCTGGACGTGCTTTCCGACATGTATTTCAACGCCGCTTTCGATCCCGCGGAGCTGAAAAAGGAGAGGAAAGTGGTGCTTGAAGAGCTGAACGAGAGCGACGACACTCCAGACGACCTTTGCATGGAGAAGCTCTCATCGGCGTTTTTCAAGGGCAATCCGCTGGAAAAGCCCATTCTCGGCACGCGCAAGAGCCTGGGTGCGCTGACTTCTGAGGACCTCAAAGCCTACAAGGATGAGTTTTACGTTCCCGGCGGCACGGTGCTTTCCCTTGCGGGCAACGTGACCAAGGAGAGCGCGGCGGAGCTTGCGGAGAGATTTTTCGAGAGCAGGTTCCGGGAGAGCAGGCAAAGCCCGTGCGGACGCTTGGAGAAAGCCCCGATGAAGGGGGCGTTCGCCCATGCAAAAAAGGAGATAGAACAGGCGCACATAGCCTTCGCGTTCCCGGGAGCGGCTTACGGCACGGACGATGCGGTGACGGCGAGGCTGCTCGCCGCAGTGTTCGGCATGGAGATGTCCTCCCGCCTCTTCCAAAGCGTGAGGGAGAAGCTGGGGCTTTGTTACAGCATCATGGGCTATCCCACTTCCTACGAGAACAACGGCGCGTTCATCATCTACACATCTCTAAGCCCCGCCAATGCGGAACTTGCCGTGTCCGCGATAAAGAGGGAGATAGAGTTGCTGCTTGCGGAGGGCATCACTCCGGAGGAGCTGAAAAAGGGCAAGGAACAGATCGTCACCGGCATGGTGCTGGGGCAGGAGAGCACTTCCGCGGTCATGCGCGGTATGGGCAGACACGCCGTCGCCACGGGGAGGCTCTACGACATCGACGAGCAGATAGCCAAGGCGGAGGCGATCACCTGCGACATGGTGCACGACCTTGCGGAGAGGATGTTCGACTTCTCGCGGGTGTCGGCAAGCTGTGTCGCTCCCGTCGTCGCGGACGTGAGGAAAATGATAAGAGAAGCGTGACCGCACGGCGGCACGGAAGCAGAGGATAAAAAAATGTCGGAAAAGATAAAGGGCGTGGACAACGAGTTTTTCAAGGGCGTGGACTTCGGCGATATGGACAAGCTGGACATCATCTTTGCCATGCAGGAGAAGTTCGATCAGGATGTCATCAAAAACAGAGGACTTCAGGATGTAACGCCGGAGCAGTGGATCCAGAAACAGACGCTTGCGATGCTCTCGGAGCTTGCCGAACTCATCGCCGAGGTCAATTTCAAGTGGTGGAAGAACCCAAAGCCCGTCAATGCGGACAACGTGAGAGAGGAGCTGGTGGACATCCTGCACTTTTTTGTGGGGATGTGCAACCGCGCGGGCATGGGCAGCGAGGAGCTTTTTGCCCGCTACATCAAGAAGAACGAGGAGAACTTCAAGCGGCAGTACGGCACGTCCGCGAAGGCGGGGTATTCTCTATTTGACGCGAAAGAAGAATAGTTTTGCCCGCGTCGCGCGCTCCGACGCGGACAAAGGGCAAGGCGGAGCGGGACGGGACATCCGTCCCGTTTTGTGTTGCCGCAGCGCGCGTCGGCTAAGGTGTGTCCCGTTTGTGTCCCACATCGGGGAGAGAGGGCGGCGGCGGGCATAATTTCGCTTGAAATTGTATATACAATGTGATATACTTGACTAAAATATCGGGCGGGTGCGCCGCGCTCACGTGCGCGGACGTCCGCGAGGGGAGCTTTCCCCGAAAGAGGGCGGAATATGAACGATACAAGACAGATGAGAGCCAATTCGGGCACGAGGATAGCATTCGGTGTGCTCATCCTGCTCGTCGCTCTTTTCGTCTTTATCTGCGACTGCGGCGCATTCGGCGGTGTGGGGGACATGGTGTCCTCCGTTTTCGTGGGTTTCTTCGGACTCGCGGACTTTGCCTATTGTCTCGTTGCGGCTGCCGTCGGAGTGGCGGTCATCTTCAACTTCCGCGTCAAAGCCCGTCCCGCCAAGATAGTCAAACTCGCGGTGATGTTCTTCTGCGGAGTGTGGGCGTTGCAGATCTATTCCTCATCGGCGCACATCATAGGCAGCGATTACGGCGAATATCTCGTCGCGTGCTATCACGGCATGAACACCGCGGGCGGGATGCTCTTCGGCATCATCTCCTATCCGCTCATGAAGCTGATCACGACGGTGGGCGCGCTGGTGGTGGTGTGCGTGGTGTTCTTCGTGCTGGCGTTCTTCGCGCTGCTGCCCGGCATCAAAAAGGACGTGACCTATGTCGCGGTCACGGAGTCCACGCGCGAAAAGCCCCGCAAGGGCAGCCGTCTGGACAGACAGAAAGCCCCCGTCATCACCGATTTTTCCGCGGGTGAGAGCGGCAATTCCCTCTATGTCGTGGACGTGGAGGGGGATCCGATGTCCCCCGCCAAAAAGAAGGGCAGGAGGGAGAGCGGCTACGATCCTCTCTATCCCAACGCCGACGCGCGGCACGAGGACGAGATGCGCGCCGCCGACGCTCCCGACAGATTCTCTTCGCAAAGCCTTGCGAGGGACATACTTTTCAACCCTTCTCCTTCCGAGGACAGTTTTTCGGCATACCGCACCATCACCAATCCCGACGAAGCCCTTTCCAACCCCGGCGCGCCGTACAGCGCGCAGCGTCGCAACGAACTGAGGCGCAGGCTGGGAGTGGACGGCACGGATTCCATGGCGAGAGACATCGTGAGAGAGCGTTACTTCGGTGAGGAGAGAAAACAGCCTTCCGAGACTCCTGCCGCAAGCGAGCCTCCCCGCGATCCCGACGCACGCGGAGCGGCTGCTCTCGGCTACTCCTCCTTTGACGCGCTCAAAGCGGACAGGACGAGGCAGTTCGGCGAGATGTTCGGCGGCACCGCCACGAGGGCGGGCAGAGAAGAGACTCCCGCCGAGCCTAAGAGGGAAGTCCCCACGCCTCCCCGCACCGCACGCAGCACGGGCAGCGTGAGCGGGAGCGGAAAGAGCGGCGTCTCCGCGTCCAATATGGCGGGGATGCACGGCAGCGTGAGCAGAGCGATAAGCGGAGAGGAGAAGGCGAGCGCGCCCGAAGGGCGTCATCTGCCCGAAGCCACCGCATACGATGACGGCAGGACGGACTCGGTCGCCGAGAGCGCGCAGCGCGCGGTGAGCGGCGGTCCCGCCGAGTCTGCAAAGGCGGCAACGAGCCGCACCGACGGAGTGCCGAGAGCGTTCAGAGGCACGGCGGTCGGACGCGAGGAAGGGAAGGCGCAGCCCGAAGTGCCGCGCACACCCTCTTTCGGCGAGGGGAATGCTCCCGCGGACAGGGTGGAGCAAGCCCCGAAAGCCACTCCCGAGAGGACGGAAAGACGGGAGCCGGAGAGACGTGAGATGCCCTCCGCCGCACCCGAGAAGAAGGACGCTTCCGCGCCCGCTTCGAGCATGATCACTCCCGCGGAGGACGCGGGCAGTGCGGTCACTCGCAAGCGCATGGAAGAGGCGATCGCAAAGGGGTTCCCCAAGGGCGAGGATGTGGCGTTCGACTCCTCCGGCACGGTGATCCAGCAGTCCATGTTCGCCAAACAGCAGCTTGAAAACATCGCAAAAGCGCGTGCGGGCGCACCTCCGCTCGCCTCTTACGAACATATCGCCGAGGAGCGCGGCAAGAGAGCGTACGCCCCCCGCGAGGCGAGGGACAAGGGGCTGCAAAAGGCGGAGAACCTTGCAAAGAAAGTGGCTAAGGAAAAGGGAGAGCGCATGACGCAGGTCAACATAGATCAGGCGATCTCGCAAGCCACTCCCAAGCGTCCTTATTCCGCGCCTTCCATAGATCTCTTGCTCCCCGTCGAGAAAGAGGTGGATCAGCAGGAGGATTACGAGAGGAAGAAAGCCGCCATCTGCGACAAGCTGAGTTTCTTCGGCGTGGAATCGCGGGTGGTGGGCATCAAGGTCGGTCCCACATTCTCCCTTTACACCCTGCAAGTGGAGATGCCGCGCGGCAAGTCCGTCAGCAGCCTGACCACCTATGAGAAGGACATCGCCATGGCGATGGAGGAGCAGAGCGTGCGCATACTCGCGCCCATCCCCGGACAGAACGCCATCGGCATCGAAGTCCCCAACAAACGCCGCCGTATCGTGCGTATGAGGGAGCTTATGGAGTCCGCCGAGTTCAACGCCGCCACCACTCCCACCACCTGCGCGATGGGCAAGGACATCTACGGCAAGGTGTACACCTCGGACATCAAGGATTTCCCCCACCTGCTCGTCGCGGGCACTACGGGATCGGGCAAGAGCATCTTCCTGCACACCCTCATTTTCAGCATGCTGTTCCGCGCGTCTCCCGACGAGGTGCGTTTCATACTCATAGATCCCAAGCTGATGGAGTTCTCGCACTACGAAGGGCTGCCTCATCTCATGCTCAACGAAATCATCTTCTCGGCGGACAAGGCGATCCGCGCGCTCAACTGGGCGGTGAAGGAGATGAGACGCAGGATAGAGTATTTCGCGCAGCTCCACTTCCGCGACATCGACGAGTACAACCGCAACTGTGCGCAGATAGGCTGCGAGAAGATGCCCAGGATCATCATCATAGCCGACGAGTTCGCCGACCTCATGGCGACGGGCAAGAAGGCGGTGGAGGAGGCGGTCAACGCCATCGCGCGTTTGGCGCGAGCCGCGGGCATACACCTCATCCTCGCCACACAACGTCCTTCCGTGGACGTGGTGAGCGGCACCATAAAGAACAACCTGCCCACCAGAGTCGCGCTCACGCTCTCCTCGTTTGCGGATTCCCGCACGGTCATGGACGCGGGCGGCGCGGAGAAATTGCTCGGCTACGGTGACCTTTTCTACCTCACACCCAAATCCTCCCTGCCCGTACGTATGCAGGGCGCGCTCATTGAGCCGAGCGAGATGAACGCGGTGGTGGATTACATCAAGGAACACAACGACGCCGTCTTTGACGACAATCTCAAAAAGGAGATCGAGGCGGAAAAGCAGGAGGAGAACGGCGGTGCGGAAGCCGCTCCCAAGAGCAAGAAGGATGAGGGCGCGTTCCCGCCGGAGATATTCAAGGCTCTGAGGATGGGGCTGGACGGCTCGCCCATCACCATCTCCGGCATGCAGAGGAGGCTGGGACTTGGGTTCCCGCGTGCCGCCAAACTGCACGATATCATGATCGCCAACGGGTTCATCGCGCCCACCGGCGACGACAAGAAGAACAGAGTGTGCCTCACCGAGGAGGAGATCGACGCGCTGGAATTCGGCGGCGACGCTCCCGACAGCGGGGAGGAGGACGGCGGCGAGGAGTGACCTTGCCGTCCATAAGACAAAACTTTGCGTCCGTGCGGGCGCGGAGGGAGAGAAGATATGAGAATAGGCATAGTGCGCATTGGCAGAGAGAAGGACGCCGATTCCTTTGCAAAACAGCTTGCGGAACTCGTTGAAGCGGGCTATCAGGTGGGTGTCGGCACGGGCGACATCGTGATCGTGCGTGTGGGCGACATCATAGGCGCGGATGCGGCGGAGACCGCGAAGGCGGTCATGACGGCTGCCAGAGCGAAACTTGCGGGCAAGCCCGTGGTGATCACGGGGCTGGATGCCGCGGACCGCGTGAGCCTTGCCTCGCTCTTTGAAGGCGACGGCTCGGTGAGGATCGTCGGCTCGGACGCGGTGAGCGCGGTCATGAGTCTGGATCTGGGCAGAAAATTGAGCGGTGCAGCCTCCGCGGATGTCACGGAAGAGGACATTGAGAGATGCATCGCCAAAGTGCTGGAAGGCAGGGCGGCAGGCGAGACGATGAGTATTTCCGTGATACAGAGAGTGTGCGGCTGTTCCTTCCCCCGTGCGGCAAAGGTGTTCGACATCATGAGCGTGAGAGGCTTGATAGAGAGGACGGAGAGCGGAAGAAATGTCGTGAGTGCGCGCGGCGCGGCGGCGTACGAGGTCTGTGCGGACGCGGCGGATGCCCGAGATGCGGACGCGGAGGACGTCTGCGAGAAGGATGCGGACGCAGCCGAGACCGCCGGCGCACCCGAAAGCGAGGAGTGAACGCAGATATACGACGCGTGAGGCAGGGATGAAGATAGGAGTTGTGTCGCTCGGATGCGACAAGAACAGAGTGGACAGTGAGAAGATGATCGCGCGGCTGGTGGCTGCGGGACACACCGTCGTCTCCTCGGAGGAGGAGGCGGACATCCTCATAGTCAACACCTGCGCATTCACCGAGGACGCCAAGAACGAAGCCATAGACGAGATCCTCTCCGCGGCGGATGCCAAAAAGAGGGGAGAGGGCAAAAAACTCATCGTCACCGGGTGTCTGCCCGAAAGGTATATGGAAAGTCTCGAAGAGGAGCTGCCCGAGGTGGACGCCTTCTTCGGCGTGGCGGATTACGACGAGATCGCGGGAGCGATAGAGAAGATAGAGCGCGGCGACAGGATATTCTGCCGCGGCGGCGGAGACGCTTACTATCCCGACCGCGTGCTCACCACCCCCTATCATTACGCCTATCTCAAGATCGCGGAAGGGTGCAACAATTTCTGCACCTATTGTGCCATCCCGTCCATCCGCGGGAAGTACCGCTCCGAGAGGCAGGAGGACCTCATCGCCGAGGCGCGGAAGCTCTCGGACGACGGCGTGAAGGAACTCATCCTTGTAGCTCAGGACGTGACGCGCTACGGCGTGGACCGCGACGGCAAGCCCCATCTCATCGAACTTGTGCGCGAGCTTGAGAAGCTGGATTTCGAGTGGATCCGCCTTCTCTATCTTGAGCCAGAGATGGTGGACGACGCACTCATAGCCTTTGTCAGGGACGAGGCGAAAGTGTGCAAGTATATGGATGTCCCCCTCCAACACGTGGACAGCGGCGTGCTCAAACGCATGAACCGCCACACGGACGAGAAGTTCACGCGGGAGCTTGTGAGAAAGATCAAGGACACGGGCATCACCATGCGCACCTCCTTCATATCGGGGTTCCCCGGCGAGAGCGAGGAAGCCCACCGCAAACTTGCCCGTTTCATAGAGGAAGCGGGGATCGACTTTGCGGGCGTGTTCGCCTATTCGCGCGAGGAGGGGACTCCCGCGGACAGGATGCGCGGACACCTCGATCAGGACATCAAAAACGCGCGCGCGGACGAACTGCGCGCCATAGAAAACGCCGTCATAGAGCGCAACTGCGACGCCCGCATCGGAAGCGTGCTCAAAGTGCTTGCGGACGGCATAGATTACGACAGGCAATGTTTTGTCGGGCACACCCAACGACAGACTCCGGACGTTGACAACGTGGTGTACTTCACCTCCGACGGCGAAGTGCGCGCAGGGGAGTTTTATGATGTCGGGATCACGGAGCGCGACGGCATCGACCTCATCGGGAGAACGGTATGACTCTTGCCACCAAGATCACATTAGCAAGGATATTCCTCATCATTCCGACCGTGGTGCTATACATAGTCGGAATGCTCGAAGAGAGCGTTAAACTGCCTCTTTTGATAGTGTCATGCGTGCTTTTTGCGGTTTTGTGCGCTACGGACTTCGTGGACGGACACATCGCACGCAAGACCAACACGGTGTCCGCGCTGGGCAAATTCCTGGATCCGCTCGCGGACAAGATAGTCATCGTCGTCATGCTCTTCCTCATCGTCTATTTTGACGATTTAGATCTGTTCCCGCGGGATATGCTGGTCATCGCGCTGCTCGGCGGGCTTATCCTCACCCGTGAGCTGACGGTGAGCGTGTTCCGCGCCGTTGCGGCGTCCAAGGGGCTGGTGCTTGCCGCCGACATCTACGGCAAGGTCAAGACCGTGCTGCTGGATGTGGGCGTGGCGTTCCTCATCCTCGCCGGCGTGAACGAGGTGATCATGTGGATAGGCGAGATCGTCTTTTTCGCGGGGGCGGTGCTGACCGTGTGGTCGGGGGCGCGCTATCTCGTCAAAAATAAGCACGTTCTCGCGGACACCGCAAAGGGCGGCGAAAGCACCGACTCGGCGGAGGACGCCGCGGAGACGGACGGCGACCGTGAGGCGGACAAATGAGCGAAGTCATCAAGGAGAGAGACACTTTCTTCGGGCTGACGGCGCAGGCTGCCGCCTATGCCGCGAAAGAGGGGCGCGTGAGCGAGAAAAAGCTTGCCAAAGCCTTGGACGTGCGCATGCCCACGGCGGCTAAGCTGGTCTGCGCGCTGCGCATAATGGGCGTGATCGGCGGCAGAGAGAAGAAGTATTATCCCTACACCGGGACAGGCTCTGAGGCGGGCGAGACGGAGGGGAGAAGGGCGGATTATCCGCAGGACTATCTCCCGCTCGTGGAGGAGGACAAGGCGTTCAAGCCCATAGGCGCGGAGGGTTATCTCACGGGGACGCTGCTCCCAGCGCTCAGGATAGGGGCGTGGTACGGCAGTCTCAGCGTCATTTTTCTGGAAAGGAAGATGTCCGTCGGGTTCGAGCGCGCACACGAGATCTTTGACATCATCGCGGCGTGCGGTCTGCTCGGAGAGGAGGACGACATCAACCCCGGCAGGAGAAAGATGAAGCTGGATCTTGCGGGATATGACGCGCTGTATGCGCGGCTGGGTGTGCAATGATCCGCGAAGTGATGAAGATATGCGGTCTCGACTGCGACGAGACGTGTGCCGCACTCGCCGAGGTGGCGGGGCAGGGCGTGGACTTCGACGTGGAGGAAAACTGCCTCGACGTGAAGATCACCATGACTTCGGAGCTGAACAAAAAGAGCTTCGACGCGGTGAAGAGCAGGGTGTACAACATCTTTTCGGAGCAGGTGTACTGCGCCGAGGACAAGGAACTCCACACCCTCGCGGCGCAGTTGCTCGCCATCAACGGCAGGACGCTCGCCGTTGCCGAAAGCCTGACGGGAGGGGAGATATGCTCCCGTCTCACGCGGGTGCCCGGCATCAGCGCGAACTTCTATGAGGGAGTGGTGTGCTACAACCGCGGCTCAAAGATGAACAGGCTGCACATCCCCAAGGCGTTGCTCGGCGCGTACGGCGCGGTCAGCCGCGAGACGGCGTACGCCATGGTCAAGGGGCTGGTGGAACCGCCCGTGAACATCGGGCTTGCCACGACGGGGCTTGCGGGACCTCAGGGCGACGAAGGGAAGCCCGTGGGGCTGGTGTACATCGGCGTGGGCGCGGGAGAGTTCATCACCGTGTTCGAGAAGCACCTTTCGGGCGACCGCGAGCGCATCAGGATGTCGGCGGCGAATCTCGCACTCTACTATCTGGTGCGGTATCTGCGCGGCGACATACTTCAACTTTGAGCAAAAACGGCAGTTTATCTCACCGTTTTGCGACATAAAACAGGAAAATCCGCACATACGGCGGTAGGCGGGAGTCCGCTCCGCCGCGGCGAAAGGAGAATATCATGGCAGAAAAAGGCAATGGAAACTCGTTGGAACTCGCACTCGCGCAGATCGAAAAACAGTTCGGCAAAGGCGCGGTCATGCGTCTTGACGACAGTATAGTTCAGCCCGTGGAGGCGATCTCGACGGGTTGTCTCACCCTGGACATCGCCCTCGGCATCGGCGGCGTCCCCAAGGGCAGGATCATAGAGATATACGGACCGGAGTCCTCCGGCAAGACCACCGTCGCGCTCCACGTCGTGGCGGAGGTGCAGAAGGCGGGCGGCATCGCCGCGTTCATAGATGCCGAACACGCTCTCGATCCCACCTATGCCGCAAAACTCGGCGTGCAGCTCGAGAACCTTTACATAGCCCAGCCCGACAGCGGCGAACAGGCACTTGAGATCATGGACAAGCTCATAAGGAGCGGCGCGATAGACCTCGTGGTCATCGACTCCGTTGCCGCACTCACCCCGCAGGCGGAGATAGACGGCGAGATGGGCGATCCCCACGTCGGCACGCAGGCGAGACTGATGTCCCAGGCCCTGAGAAAGATCACGCCCGTCGCCGCAAAGACGGGATGTTCCATCATCTTCATCAACCAGCTGCGTGAGAAGGTGGGCGTCATCTACGGCAGCGCGGAGACCACCACGGGCGGCAAGGCACTCAAATTCTATTCCTCCGTACGCATAGACGTCAGACGCACGGAGTCCATCAAGGACGGCAGCGACATCATCGGCAACCGCGTCAAGGCTAAGATAGTCAAAAACAAGGTCGCTCCTCCCTTCAAAGTGGCGGAATTCGACATCATGTACGGCACGGGCATCTCCACCCTCGGCTGTCTCATCGATCTCGGCGTGCAGAACGGTCTCATCCAAAAGAGCGGCAGCTGGTTCAGCTACAATGACGAGAAGATCGGGCAGGGCAGAGAGAAAGCCATCGAGTTCCTGCGCGCCAATCCCGACATCGCGGAGGAGATCGATCACAAGATCCGCGAAAAGTACGAGTTGATCTGAACTCAGAGTTCCGCCCTCCGCGGCGGAGATATACCGCAAACAAGACCGCCGTGCATCCTTACGGCGGTTTGTTTTTACAAAAAAGCGGGGATCTCCCCGCTTTTTGCGTGTTTCGGGATCTGTCGGTGCGCCCTGCGGTAGGGTGACCCGCGAGTGAGTCCGTGAATATACGTTTTGAAGGGGCTAAAACGCGTCGGTTTTTCAAGCCGGCTCGGTGTGGGCGGGATCTTGTATGCGGCGGTCGGCGATCCCCGCACGGCGGTTTCACGGCGCGGACTCTCCCGAAAAGGGCTTTCCCACTACATGATGTCCCCGTTTCGTCCCGCACCGCAATATTTAGCCATGTTTTATAACTATAACTTGACTTATGTATGGTTATTGTATATACTATTATCGACAAAGTGTGGGCGTGCGTCCCGCAGGGGGTGTGCGCGCGGCTTTGATTATATACACGGAGAGGTCATTCGATGACAAGCAGTATGAATTTATTGCTTGCCGCACTCGAAGCCGGACCTGTTGCTGGGATCGCTATTGCAGCCCTCGTCGTCGGCGCGGCGATTGGGCTGATCGCATACAGACTGTATTCGCAGAACAAGATCGGTGTGGCAAAAAGAGAAGCGGCAAGGATCCTCGAAGAAGCCGGACTTGAGGCAAAAGCCATCAGGAAAGACGGGCTGCTCGAGGCAAAGGAACAGCAAAACAAACTTCGCGCGGAGTTCGAGCGCGAGACCAAGGAACGCAGAGCGGAGTGGCAGCGGACGGAGAACCGCCTCCTTCAGAAGGAGAACGCCATCGACCGCAAAGAGGACAACCTCAACAAGAAAGAGGATGCTCTCGATAAGAAGCTCGCGGAGCTTGAGAAGGCGCAGAAGGGCGTTGAGGAACACCGCGAGAGGCTGAAAGCCGTTGAGGAGGAACTCAATCATTCGCAGGAGATCATGCAGCGCGAGCTGGAAAGAGTCGCGGGCATGACCAAGGAGGAGGCCGCGGCGGAACTTAAAGACGCACTCATCGAGGACGTCAAGAAGGACGCGGCTGCCGAGGCGAAAGCCATAGAGGCGGAAGCCAAAGAGAACGCCGTCCGCGAGGCGCAGAACATCATCGCCACAGCGATACAGCGTTGCGCGGCGGATCATGCCACGGAGAACACGGTCAGCGTCGTCGCCCTTCCCAACGACGAGATGAAGGGCAGGATCATCGGACGCATGGGCAGGAACATCCGCGCCCTTGAGTCCGCGACGGGCGTCGACCTCATCATCGACGACACCCCGGACGTCATCACCCTTTCCAGCTTCGATCCCGTCAGGCGCGAAGTGGCGCGTCTCACCCTCGAAAAGCTCATTGCGGACGGTCGCATCCATCCCGCGCGCATCGAGGAAGTGGTGGACAAGGTGAGGAAGGAAGTCAACGCCTCCATCAAAGAGGCGGGCGAAGAGGCGGTGTTCGAGGCAGGGGTGCACGGCTTGCATCCCGAGCTGGTCAAGATCCTCGGCAGGCTGAAATACCGCACGAGTTACGGACAGAATGTCCTGAAACATTCTCTCGAAGTCAGTTTCCTCGCGTCTCTAATGGCGCAGGAGTTGGGCATAGATCCCAAGGTCGCAAAACGCGCGGGATTGCTGCACGACATCGGCAAAGCCGTGGACCACGAAGTGGAAGGCACCCACATCCAGATCGGCGTGGAGCTTGCCAAGCGGTATAAGGAACACGGCGACGTCATCCATGCCATCGCGGCGCACCACAACGACATCGAGCCGGAGACCATCGCGGCGGTGCTGGTGCAGGCGGCGGACGCCATCTCTTCCGCCCGTCCCGGTGCGAGACGCGAGTCTCTGGAAAACTACGTCAAGCGCATCGAGAAGTTGGAGGACATCGCAAAGTCCTTCGACGGAGTGGAGCAGACCTTTGCGGTGCAGGCGGGACGCGAGATCCGCGTCATGGTCAAGCCGGAACAGGTGGACGACGCGGCGACGGTGTTCCTCGCCCGCGAGATCGCCGAGAAGCTCGAAAACGAGCTGGAGTATCCCGGACAGATCAAGGTCAACGTCATCCGCGAAGTGAGAAGCGTGGACTATGCAAAATGATCATGTGAAGAGCGCGCAGCAGCTCGCGCTCATGCGCCGCGCGGCGGCGGTCACAGACGATGTCTACGATCACATCCTCGCATGCGTGTGCGAGGGTGTGACGGAGGACGAACTCGCCCGCGAGATCCTCTCAAAGACGGTCGCCCTAGGCGCGGAGGGAGTCTCCTTCGACACCATAGTGGCGTTCGGCGAGAGCGGTGCGGAGCCGCACCACGTCCCCACGGACAAGCGTCTGGAGCGCGGGATGCTGGTCACCATCGATATGGGCGCGGTGGTCGAAGGCTTTTGTTCGGATTTCACCCGCACTTTCGCTTTCGGCGACATCGACGAGGAGCAGCGGCGCATCTACGACATCGTGTACGAGGCGCAGCGGCTCGGAGTCGCGGCGGTCCGTGCGGGAGTCGGGTGCCGGGCGGCGGATGCCGTCACGCGTGACTACATCGCGGCGGCGGGCTACGGAGAGTGTTACATCCACGGCACCGGACACGGCGTCGGACGCGAGATCCACGAGCCGCCGACTTTGAACCCCAAGAGCGAGGAGACTTTGCTTGCGGGACAGGTGGTCACCGTCGAGCCGGGCATATATATCCCCGGGCGCATGGGAGTGCGCATAGAGGATATGGTGCTCGTCGGAGAGGGCAGACCTTTCAGCAGACACAATACGGAGCTTCTCACGCTCCGATAAGAAATCAAGGACAGGAGATAAATTTTATGGCACAAATCATGGCAGGCGACCTCCGCAAGGGAGTCACGTTCCTCTACGAGAACAACATCATGACCGTGGTGGATTTCCAGCACGTCAAGCCCGGCAAGGGCGCGGCTTTTGTCCGCACCAAGATGAAGAACGTCGTCACCGGCAGCGTTCTCGAAAAGACCTTCAACCCCACCGAAAAATTCGACCTCGCCCACATCGAGACCAAGACGATGGAATATCTCTACAACGACGGCGAGTTCTACTACTTCATGGACGTAGATACCTATGAGCAGATCCCCCTCAATCACAGCCAGGTCGAGGACGCGCTCAACTTCGTCAAAGAGAATATGAACGTCACCATGAAGTTCTTCCAGGGCGCACCCTTCTCCGTCGAACCGCCCAACTTCGTCGAGCTTAAGATCACCGTCTGCGAGCCTGCCGTTGTCGGCAACACCGCCACCAACGCCACCAAGCCCGCGACTTTGGAGACCGGCTACTCCCTGCAAGTCCCGATGTTTGTGAACGAAGGCGACACGATACGCATTGATACCCGCACCGGCGAATACATGTCCCGCGTTTAAGCGCGCTATTGGGCGCAGAACTTTGTCAGCGCCCTTGTCGTGGATGCTCACGTACGTCTCTGTACGCTCCGCCTCCCGACAAGGGCGCTTTCGCGTTCTGCATCCAAATATCGCGCTTAAACAAGTCTGACGGCACTATTCGGCGAATTGCTGTGTCAAAGGCATCCTTTTCTGCGGGCTACGTACGATTTAGTACGCGCCCCTTGAAAAGGATGCCTTTTCCTTGCACCTCATCTAAATATTGCCCTCAGACTTCGTGCGTGTGACTGACGCACCTTTTTGCGGAAATGGAAAGGACTTTTCCTTGTTCTTCATCCGAATATCGCGCGCAGATAATATGCGCTTATTTTGAGTGCATCGGGAAGGCGAGTAATCCGATTTTATCTATTCTGATCATCTTGCGGAATTATAGTGAAATTCTTACGTCAAATCGCTTCTGCCGAGGAGCCAGTCGGCGGAGCAGCGGAGATATTCAGACAGGAGAATGAGCGTTTCGGGTTTTGGAAGTTTGCCGCGCTTCCATTTAGAGATCGCGGACTGTTCGAGTCCGCAGTCCGCCGCAAGGCGATATTGTGTGACGCCGCGAGTGCGGAGCAGAGCAAACAGCCTTTCGGGAAAAGAGGCGGCGGCGGATGTCGGCGTATATTCGGGAGAGTCGGCAAGTCCCAGCAGATAGTCAGCCGAGCAGTGCATTGCGTCGGCACATTTTATGACTGTTGCAAGAGAAGGCTCGGTCTTTCCGGCAAGCACCGCAAGCAGTCCTGAAACGGAAATACCTGCCGTTTTGCAAAAAGCCGATGCGCTTATTCCGTTTGTCGCAAGATGATCGTTCAAACAATCGACAAAATTTGACAAAAAGTCCATAAAACACAGCTCCTTTTATGAAAATTATTGCATTTCGGGACAGTGTTAATCTTGACTTTACGTTTCGGGACAGTATATGATTGATGCATAAAAATAAGGAGGTGTTATATGAGTGTTGAGGAACTGACATTGTATCTCAAAATATTGTTGCTCGATGAAACGGTTTGCACGTTGTTTGCAGGCGAGTCGTTCATTAGAGTCAGGTTTTCAAACGGCGTTGAACGGCAAATTGAAATTTGTTGAGAAAAAAGCAGTATCGGGCGACAACGACATGTGAAGGCGGAATTTATTTCCGCCTTTTGATTTTTCTTTTTTTACGTTTCAATTTTTCTTTTGGTGTCGAAAGATGCGGGTGTGGTGTTGCGGGGGCGGGGCGGTCATATCTTTTAGTATGTTTCAGGGATTGGTGACGGGTGTTATGGCGGCGGCGGTGGCGGCTGTCGCGGAGGAGGGCGCGGTGACGGAGCTGAGGCTGCGTGTGGGGCGTCCCCTCGTCGTGCTCACCGCAGGGGCGCGCAGGGCGGCGCGGTTGCCTTCCGGTGCGCCTTTCGTCGTCCGCCGCGAGGACATCGAGCGGGTGCTTGCGGTGGCGTCCGATTTCTCCGTCTACGCCGTCAACGATCAGCTCGTCAAGGGCTACGTGTCCCGCAGGGGCATACGCATAGGCGTGGCGGGAGAGGGGGTGGCGGAGAGCGGCAGACTGCTCACCATGAAGCACATAGCCTTTCTCACCCTGCGCATCCCGCACGAGGTGAAGGGGGCGGCGGACGGTGTGAAGGAGGCGGTGTTCGGCGGGGGAGTGAAGAACACCCTCGTCATTTCCCCGCCGTACGGGGGCAAGACCACCTTTCTGCGCGAGCTTGCGCGCCTGTCCTCCATGAGCCACAACACCCTTGTCATCGACGAGAGGTGGGAGCTGGCAGCCGCCGAGAACGGCGTCCCCACGCTGGACCTCGGCGACTGCGATGTGGTGAGCGGCGTGAGCAAACTCGATGCCTATGAGAACACGGTGCGCGCGATGAACCCGGAGGTCATCGTCACGGACGAGCTGTTCCGCAGGGAGGAGGCGGATGCGGTGTACGATGCGGCAAGGTGCGGAGTGAAAGTGTTTGCATCCTTACACGGGGAGAGCATAGAAGGCGCGCTCCGCGCCCCGGCTTTCGGGCGGCTCGCGGAAGTGGCGGAAGTCTGCGTATTGCTCTCGCCACACCCCCGCGCGGGGACGCTGAAAGAGGTGGTCACCGCGCGCGAACTTGCGGAGAGGCTCCCGTGACGGCGGACATCCTGCGGCTTATCGCGGGAGGTTTGCTCGCGCTCGTGTGCTGCTACGGCGGCGTGCTGGTGAGACGCCATTACGCCGAACGTGAGAAATTCTATGCGGATGCGGAAGCTTTTGCCGCGCGGCTGGTCTCCGAGCTGGGTTTCGCAAAGACGCCCCTTCCCGTCATCATCGCGGGGTTCGCGGAAGGGAAAAAGGGGGCGTTTGCGGAGATGTTGGGACGTTTTGCCGCCTCTTTGTCTCTTGCGGGGGAGAGGGGGAAAGCCGCATCGTCGGCGGCGGACGCCCTAAAACTCAAAGCGGAGGAGAAGAAGGAGATGAAGGAGTTTCTCTCCGCGTTGGGCAAAACTTCACTTGCCGATCAGCTGGACGCCGCGGCGCATTGGAAGGAGACTTTCGGGGGCAAACGCGCCAAGTGCGCGGAGGAGACCAAGCGTTTGGGCGGGATGTACTTCAAGCTGGCGGTGCTGTTGGGCATCGCGCTCATCGTCGTGCTGGCGTAGAGCCGCCGAGGGAGGTGAAATGGGAGCGGACATCATTCTCAAGATCGCTGGCGTGGGGCTGTTGACCGCCATCGTCTGCATCATATTGAAGCGCAGCGACCGCGACGATATGGCGACCTTCGCCACGCTCGCGGGGCTTATCGTCGTCATCGTGCTGGTCATGGACATGGTGGGCGGACTGTTCGACACAGTGAAAAACATACTCTCCCTCTCATGATACTCGTCAAACTGATAGGCATAGCCCTGATAGGCGTGGTGGCGGTGAGCGTGCTGCGCACCGCCAAGCCGGAGTTCGCGGCATTCGCGGTCATCGGGACGGGGATAGTCATGGTGATCACGATGATAAGCTCGCTGCAAACCGCCATCCTCGCCTTTGACAAGCTGGTTCAAAAGAGCGGCATCGACGACAGGGTGTTTTCGGCGGTGTTGAAGATCATAGGCATAGGCTATCTCACGGAATACAGCGCGTCCGTCGCAACAGACGCGGGCTGTGCATCCGTGGCTCAGAAGCTGCAATTCGGAGGCAAGATCGTCATCTTTCTCATGAGCGTTTCCGTCGTGACCGCGCTGGTGGACGTGGTGGGCGGACTGATGGAGCTGGTATGACGGCGACGCTTTTCCCAAGCCTTTCCGAACGTCTCGCTAAAACCGCGCGCAAGGAGCGTATTTTCGTTATCGCGGTGTTTATCTGCGCGTTTTTGCTGTTCATCGTCCTGTTTTGCGCGCATGAGGGGATAGCATATGCCGCGACGGAAGCGCAGGAAAACATCGAAAAGGATCTGCGCGACGGTGTGGACGGAGTGTTGGACAGCCTGGATACGGACGCCTTCGAGGACTTTCTCGCATCCCTTGGTGACGAGGAGAGATCGGCCCACGGCATAGAGGATCTGAAAGCCGCGCTCAAAAGCATCACGGACGGCGCGCCGTCGGATTTCTTCGGCTCGTTCATGTCCGCACTCGCGGCTGCGGCGGGGAGCTACTTTCTGGGTTTTCTGCCCGGCATCATCTCCGTCGTCACCATATGCCTTTTGAAAGGTGTCCTCTCCGGGCTGTCGTCGGGGTTCAAGCACGCGTCCACGGGAGAGGTGGTGCATACTGTGTGCTATTCCGCCGTAGTCGTCATACTTGCCGCGGGCGCGGTGCGCATCGTTCTCGCCGTCACGGACACCGTGAACGCGCTTTCGGGGTTTTCGGACGCGGTTTTTCCCGTCCTGCTCACCCTGCTCGCCACAGTGGGCGGCGGCGCGGGAGTTGCAGTCTATCAGCCCTTCATGGCGGTGCTTTCGGGCACGGTGATAAAGCTGCTCCAAGCCGTCATCATCCCCGCCTTCATTGCCGCCATAGTCTTTTCCATGGTGGGCAACGTCTCAGAGAGCGTGAAGCTGGGAAGGCTGGGCAAGTTGTTCAGGTCGGGTGCGGGGTGGATCGTCGGGATAGTTTTCGGGCTGTTTGCGGCGTTTTTGACCGCGCAGGGGATAGCGGGCGGTGTGACGGACAGGCTGGGTTTCAATGCCGCGAAGTTCGCCGTGTCCAGCTACGTCCCCATTCTCGGAGGCTACGTTTCGGACGGTTTCGACCTCATCACCGCTTCCCTCGTCCTCGTCAAGAACGCGGTGGGAGTGACGGGCGTGGCGGTGCTGCTCGCCGTGGTGCTGTTCCCCCTCCTTCAGATCGCGGCTTACATACTAGTGCTGCGCCTTGCCGCCGCGGTCACAGAGCCGATAGGGGACAAGCGCGTCTCCGAACTCCTGTCCTCGCTCGCCGACAATGCGGGCTTGCTGGTCACCGCGCTGGTGGGGGTGGGGTTCATGTTTTTCGTGGTGCTCATGCTCGTCATGGGTAGTTTCAATCCGGGGGTGTGAGATGCTGACCGCATGGATGACTGCGATAGCGGGCGTGATCGCGCTGGGGATATTGTTGGAGATCCTGCTCCCCGAAGGGCAGACGGCAAAGTATGTCAAAGGAGCGTTCTCCCTGCTTGTCGTGTTCGTGATAGTGTCCCCGTTGCCATCGGTGTTCGGAGCGTTGAAGGAGTGGAAGCCCGCCTATTCCGACATCGCTCCGGACTACGGATTTTTGGAGGATGCAGCGGGGATGTTCGCGCAGGCGAGCGAGGAGAGACTGCACGAAGTCCTTGCTGCGGAAGGATACGAAAACGAGGTGGATGTTGTCATAAACGGCAGTTCATTGTCGGATTTTGACGAAATAAACATCACTTTGCGCCTTCCAGTTCTTGCAGAGGAGGAGAGACATAAACATATATCGGAGGTGACCGAGACAGCCGTGCGCACGTTGGGCGCGGATGCGGGATGCGTGAGCGTGGTCATCGTCGAAAGGGAGACCGGGTATGGAAGTGCATGATGAGAGAAAGGCGGATGTGTGGGGGAAGATCAGAGATTCCTCCGTCGTTAAAAAGCTGAAAGGCATAAAAAACATCCGTCTCATCGCCGCGATATTCATAATTGCGATCGCCCTCATCATATATTCAACCGTAGCCACGGGCAACGCGGCGCGCGGTAGTGCGGACGGTTCGCAGACGGCTATGATGGACTCCGACGAGACCAGGCTCGCCGCCGTGCTCCAAGGGTTGGAAGGCGTGGGCAGAGTGGAGACCATGATCACGCGGGGAGAGCACGACGAGATCGTCGGCATCCTCGTTATCGCCGAAGGCGCGGAGGATATTGCCGTCAGGCTCCGCCTCATCTCGGCGGTGACTACGGCAATGGGCGTGGACAAACAGATCGTCAACGTCTACACAATGAAATGATTTATGGAGGACAGTATGAAAATCAAACCCAGAACCAAAAAGATCATTGTTTTGTCCGTGATGGTCGCCCTGCTCGTCGCCACAGGCGTGCTGAATTGGGCACTCAACGACAAGCTCACGTCGGGCGAACCCATCGACGCCGGCGTCGTGACGGAGACCTTCTTCTCCGCCTACCGCAGCGAAAGAGAGGCAACAAGAGAGTCCGAGTTCCTCTACCTCGATGCGATCATCACCTCCGAGACCAGCTCCGAAGCCGCCAAGACCGCCGCGGAAGAGCAGAAACTCGGTCTGGTGGACAGGATGGAGACCGAGATGCAGCTGGAATCCCTCGTCAAAGCCAAGGGATTCGAGGACGCCATCGTCACCATGAGCGACAGCGGCGTCAATGTCGTCGTCGGCACTCCCGAACTCACCGCCGAACAAGCGGCGCAGATCTATGACATAGTGCGCAGCGAGACGGAGTTCACGGCAGGGGACGTGAAGATCATTCCCTACAACTGACCTCCCGCGCGCGGAGATCTCCCGAAGGACGGACGCCCCTGCGCCCGTCCTTCCGCACCTCCGCAAACTTCTTCATCTATTAGCCCCTCGAAATCTCGCCGCTAAGCTCCACGTGCATTTAAGTGTATTTTTACACCACAATGTTTTAGGAATTAGCCGTGTTCGATGAAATCGGCTGTTTTTGTAACGAACGCCGAGCCAAGCCGGACGAATTTGAGAGCAATGTAGAGATCATGCCTATACATTCTCGTGCGGATTTTAATATTTGTACTTTCATATTTCAATAATATCTAGTTTGAATAGTAAAGCAGGGCAGGATCTTTATTCGGCGCGAGTTTTTTAAGAGCGGCGAGGTTTGCCGTAGCTATGCGAAGAAACGCGCGCGTTTGACGAAAGTTTCCGCCGATGTTGCCGCTTTGGAGTATTCGAGATAGAGGACCGCGGCGTCGCGGAAGAGTATGTTTTTCGCGGCGGAGCGGCGGCGGGGAGGGGTGTCTGGGTTGCGATGGGTTTGGTGATGTTCATGATCTTTCACCTTTTCCTATGTGATGGATGCGATGTATGCCGGACCGGCATCGCTTGAACACTGCCATTGTAAAACAAATGCGCGGGATGTTCAACACAGGTGAATTTTTGCGCGGGAAAAGAAAAGCCGCCTCCGCAGAGGCGGCGGAAGAAAGCCGGGGTGTCTAGCCCAAGATGTCCTCCATGGTGGCGTCGGAGGAGAGGATGGTGTATTGCGCGGATGTCGAGACGTTGCCCTCTATGCGGATCCCGTCCGTGATGATGTCGGAAAAGTCGAGTTCCAGCACTTTATTGCCAATGGGGAAGCGGACGGTCTTTTTCTCAAACAGGTTTTTCAGCATCATGGGGAAGAACTCAAGATTGTAGATCAAAAACTCCGCGTCCTCCATGGGCATGAACCCCGTGATGTCCTGCGAGGTGGTCATGGTGGCGAAGTTGCCGTCCGCGAAGGTCACCTCGCCCGTGACGTCGCCGAAGTCCACCCAATCGTATATCATGGGCATGATGTCATAACCCGCGCCGTAGGCGAGGATGGGGGCGAGCTGTTGCAGGATCCAATCCAGCGCGGTGTCGCCCGAGATGGTGTAGGAGTTGCCGTCCGCGCTCATGTGTTCGGGATCATAGAAAGTGTTGGCGGCAAGGTCCAGCACCGGGATGGTCTCGTGCATATCCTCCTCCGTGAAGGTGGCGGAGAAGTTGAGGACGACGGAGAGGGGAAATTCTGCCGCATACAGCTCAAAGTCGATGACGCCGCTCGCGTCCTTCTCGGCGACGAGATAGAGGGTGATGCCTTCTTTGAGCATGTTTGCGATGGAGTAGGTGGAGTTTTCGGAGTGTATCCTTTCGGCATCCGGCACTGTGGCGGTGATGGCGTATTGTATGGAGAAAGTGTCGCCTATGTAGACGCGTATGCCTTGCAGAGTGACGGTGGCGTCCAGGGCGTTCTCGCCGCTGCCGAGGGTGAGGTTCACCGTGCCGCTGTCCGAAGTCATCTTGTTGGGCGCGGCATCCCACGCCGCCTTTGCGGAGGCGTATTCCTCGGTGAGATCCTTGTTGCAGGCGGTGAGCGCGAGGGCGGAGACGAGGAGGCTCACGAGAAGCAGAGATGTCACAAATACGGTTTTAAAAGTGCGTTTCATATGCTTAAACCTCCTCGTTCGCATAGCCTACTATTCTCTCGGCTGCCGTTTCCTTGATGGCTCTCAGACCGTTGAGGGGCATGCCGTTGTCGTCAAGTTCCTCCCACGGGTAGTCCGTGGACTCCCGCCAGAGCATCATGCCCGCAAAGCCCTGTTCGATGGCGTATGCCGTTTTGTCCGCGATGAGTGCCGCGCCGTTCACCCACACCTGCATGAACTCGTTGTCATAAGAGACGCCGCTGAGGTTGGTGCCCGTGTAGTAAAGCCACTGCGTGTTGTCCCAATAGGTGTAGGGATCTTTGCTCTGCGTGGAATACACCGTCTCGCCGTAGCCGTAGTTGGTCCACACGGTGTCCCAGCTGGTCGGTCTGCCGTAGAGAGGGATGCCGAGGACGAGCTGGGAGGGCTTGAAGCCGATGTTGACGAAGTAGCGCATGGAGGAGTACGCTCCGCTGCGGAAGGAGGAGTGGTTGCCGTCCATTATGTCGAAGCGGTCGTAAGCCATGATCTGCACGAAATCCACCGCGTCGATGTGTTCCTGCGTGAGGGTGACGCTGCCCGCGGTAAGGGCGAGGGAGATATACTTGTCCTTGCCCGACGCGTCGAACATTTTGCGCGCTTCCACCAGCATGTCGCCGTACACCTTCCACTCATAGGCACTCGTGGGATATTCCCAGTCTATGTCCACGCCGTCCACGCGGTCGTCGTCCACTATGAGGCTTTTTATGCTTTGAACCAGAGTCGCCTCGTTCGCGGGCAAACCGTGTTTGCTGACGTCCTTGGGGTAGAAGTCGATGCAGATGTTGACTTTCCTGCCGCTTGTTGCCTCATATTTGTCTACGGCGGCGCGCATTTTGTCAAGGGAAGCGTTGTAATATTCCTCTCCCGTCATGCCGCTGTCTTTGGGAGCGTCGGCGTAGACGACGGAACCGTCCTCCGTCCAAAACGCGAAGGATATCAGGATGACGTCCGTGATGGTGTCGTGGGAAAGATCTTCGAGCAGATCCTCGCGGGACGTGTATTGCATGTCGCCCGCGGAGTAGTAGTTGAACACGCGGAAATCCCCGTCATACTCCTTTGCGGCGACGTCGTAGACTTCCACTTCCGCAATCGAGAGAGCCTTGCCCGCGTCCGTCCCGCCGAACCAGATGCGGAACTCGGTGACGTTCTCCAGCCTCTCGAAAGTGCAGTAGCGGTAGCGTTCTATCCTGTCCTGCTGGCGATAGAAGGAGTCGGAGCGCATATCTTCGGGGTACTCTCCGTTTTCGTCCGGAAGGACAAAGCCGAAACCGGAGATGTAGTTGCCGTTCTCCCGCAACACGACGGTGTTCATGCTCACGGGCTGCTCGAAGGCGATGTCGAGATACTGTCCCGAAGTTGCCGCCGCAGTCCAGGCAGTCGCCGTGTCACAGTCCAGCACATTTGCTGCGGTCTCCGTCTCGCTGCTCGCGGAAATGTCCGCGCCCGCGGCGAGGTTTTCGGCGTCAACGGTGTCGAGGTCGTTGGTGAACTTGTCGGGGTAAGACTCCACGCCCATCGATCCTATCTCCGCTTTGTCGTTGCAGGCGGAGAGGAGCAGCCCCGCGCAAAGCATGAGTATGAGCAATGCAGCCGTCAAAATAGCGGTCGGTTTCTTTCTCATAACTGTCTCCCAAAAGCGATGCCGCACATGCGGTCACTTGATTATAACACGCGCCGCGCGCGGATACAAGAACGGAAACTTATTCTGTCGTAAATTTTATCTTGATTTTTGCTTCTGAGTGGGCGGAGGGAGGGTGCGGAGAGAGTGCGGAGACGGCGGGACAAAAAAAAGCGCGCACCCGAAGGTGCGCGCGAAGTTTGGACGTAAGTTTACGCGTTGGCGGAGGCGTGAGCCGCGGCGTAGTCCGCCTCTATCCCGTCGAATGTCGCATCCGAGGAGAGCAGGGTGTATTCCGCATGTGAGGCGACGTTCGCCGAGAGCCTGATCCCGTCCGCGAACTCGTCCGCGAAGTTGATTGAGACGGTGAGAACTCCGAGACTGCCGCCTGTGTCGATCTTGAAGTCGATCTTCTTTTCCTCAAAGAATTGAAGCACGAGGTCGGGGAAGTTGTCGACGTTGTAGGCGAGGAAGAGAGCGTCCTCGTCGGGGATGTACACCTCTATATCCTGCGAGGTGGTCATGGTGGCGAAGTTGCCGTCCGCGAAGGTCACTTTGCCCGTGACGTCGCCGAGGGTGAGCCACTCGTCCAGCATGGGCAGAAGGTCGAACCCGAAATTCCTGGAGAGGATGGGCGCGATCTGATAGAGGATGTAGGCGATGGAATCGTCACCGCTTATCGAGAAACTGCCGTTCTCTGAGCCGCTCAGACTTTCCGCATCGTAGAAGGTGTTGTCCGCAAAGTCGAATACGGGCAGATAGTCGCCGATGACGGACTCAGCCACCGATGTCGAGAGCAGCTGCATACCGATGGCGGAAAGAGAGATGTTCAACATGCCGTCCGCGGTGCGCTTGACGACTATGTCCACTCCCGAATTTTCAATGAGGCTCGCCACAAAGCCGTTCAGGAAGGCGTCAAGCCCTTGGGGGATGAGGGTGTAGTGCATCACCCACTCCTCGCCAAGATAAGCGCGGTAGCCGGACAGAGTGAGGGTGATGGGAGAGGAGTTCTCGCCGCCGGCGTCCGCGGAGACGACGAGTTCGTCCGTGACCATCTTGTATTCGGCGGCTTGCCAATTCTTCTGCGCCTCGGCGTAGGAGACGCGCATATCCTTGTTGCACGCGGTGAACGCTATGGCGGAGAGGGCGAGGCAGATGATGAGTGCTGTTGCGACAACAAGCAGTTTAACGTTACGTTTTTTCATAGTGAACCCTCCTTATTGCGCGATCCTGTCCGCGATGGCGTCGCCGATCGCGCCTATGACGCTGCGGTCGTCCTCCACGGGATAGTCGATGAGGTTGCGGAAGACCATGACGCCCGCAAAGTCCTGCTCGATAGCGTATGCGGTCTTGTCGTAAGCCATCGCGCCGCCCGTGACGAACACCTTTATCAGCTGACCGTCATATTCGAGATACTGCACGTTGTCCCACTTGGTGAACTGCTGCGTCTTAGCCGAGTCCGCCCACACTTCGCCGTAGTTGTAGTTGGTCCAGATCTCGCCCACGGTCTCGTTGTCCGGTCTGCCATAGGCGGGCATGCCCGCGACGAGCTGGGAGGGCTTGAAACCGAGGTTGATGAAATAGCGCATGGGAAGGTACGCGCCGCTGCGGAAGGAGGAGTTGTTGCCGTCCACGTCGAAACGGTCGTAGCCCATGATCTGCACGTAGTCGATGCCCGCGATCTGCTCCGCGGTGAAGCCGACGTTGAAGTTGGAGAGCGCGACGGAGACATATCTCCCTTCGCCGCCTATCTCCTCTTTGAGGGCGAGCATCATATCGCCGTAAGCCACCCATTCCGCCGTGTTGGTGGGGTACTCCCAGTCAAATTCCACGCCGTCGATGTCGAGTTTCCTCGCAAGCGCGGCGATGTTTGCGACAAGGTTCTCGGTGCAGCCGGGCAGACCGTGCGCGGCTTTGTCGCCGGGCAGGATGTCGAGGCATATCCTGACATCGGGGTTGCATTCCTTGATGAAGGCGATGACGCTTTCAAGATATGCGGTGGAAGCGGGATCGTAGTCCTCGGCGTTCTTGTCCTCCTGCGTGAAGGTGAGGTCACCGTTCTGATCCCAATAGACATACTCAAAGAGTATGATGTCCGTCACGACATCGAGCTGCGCGGTGAGCTGATCCTTGTCAAGAGCGGGGGACTTGTAGTCGTTCACGTTGTAGTAGGCGAACACTCTGAACTCGTCCTCATACGTCTTTTGCGCGACGTTGTAGACCTCCACCTCCGCGACGGAGATCTGCTTGCCCGTGTTCACGCCGTCGATGACGATGCGGATGCTGTCCGCCGTCACCGTGTCGAACGCGCAGTAGCGGTAGCGTTCCATCCTGTCCTGACGGTAGAAGGACTCCTGCCAGCCGCCGTTGCCGTCGGGGAGCTGGAAGCGGAAGCCCGTGATGTAATTGCCGTTTTCACGCAGCACGACGGTGTTGAAAGTCACCTCTTTCCCGAAGGAGAGGATGATGTATTCTCCCGTCGCGTTCGCCGCAGTCCAGGCGGTGTCCTCGTCCCCGTCTATGAGGTTGGGGGAGGTCTCGGTCTCGCTCGCGGTGGTCACGCTTGCCGATGCGGCAAGGTTTTCGGAATCCACGGTGTCGATGTCGTCGGTGAAGATGTCTGACGGTCTCTCCACGTCTTTTCCCGCGATCTCCGCGCCTTTGTCGTTGCAGGCAACGAGAACGGGCAGACAGAACGCCACCGTCAGCATCGCCGCGACGAGCAGGAACAAAAATCTCTTTTTCGGCATAAAAGCCCCCTGAAAATATAATAGGACAAAGGCGTTCTCAAGCCTTCGTCCCCGCGGACACTATAACATCGGAGGAGAAAAGTGTCAATAAGCAAAAAATTACCTTAAAAAAATGAATAAAGATATAAATATAGTGTGCGTGCGGCTGAGAGCGGGCGCGCGTATGCGTGAGAGATATCCTTTCAAACGCTTGCTCATTCGGGCGGGCGTTGTATAATAAAGAAAAACAAACGGTGCGGAACTTTGCCGCGCGAAAGGAGCCGATGTGAAAGCTAAGGCACAAAAGACGGTATTTGCAAATTGCACCCTCGTGGACGTCAAGGCGGATTGCGCTCTCGTGAAGGGCGTGGACATCTTTGTCGAGGAGGGGAGGATAGCCGACATAAAGCCCGCGTGCGGAGACAGGACGGGTTGGGAAGTCTACGACGCGACGGGGAAATTCGTCATGCCGGGACTTGTCAACGCGCATGCGCACCTTTTCGGGACGGGATTGCCCAGCAAAGTCATTTCGGGAGGCGGCGCGCAGAAGCTGGTGCTGAAACTCGTCCACAGCCCCCTCGGAATGGCAGTGTTGAAAATGCTGGTCGCCTCCGCCTGCGCGCAGGAGCTTAACTCCGGCGTGACCACGCTGAGAGGGCTTGGTGACTTCCGTTTCTCCGACGTTGCGGTGCGTGACGCGCTGAAAAAGGGTAAAGGCAAGGCGGCGGGACTCGATCTCATCGTGTCCGGACCTGCCATCACCGCACCCGGCGGACACGGAGACGGGACTTTTGCCGTCACCGCATCCGCACCCGAGGAGTTCGCGTCGCTTGCGGCGCACAATGCGGGCAACGGCTCCGACCTCATCAAGATATGCATCACGGGCGGCGTGACGGACGCCAAGAAGAAAGGCGAACCCGGAGAGGTGAAGATGACCGCGGAGCAGGTGAAGGCGGTGTGCGACAGGGCGCATTCCCTCGGCAAAAAGGTGGCGGCGCACATCCAAAGCCCCAAAGGGGTGGAGATCGCGGCATTGAACGGCGTAGACACCGTGGAACACGGCGCGCATATGAGCGAGGAGGCGGCAGCCGCCCTTAAAGCACGCGGCGGCGCGGTGGTGGCGACTTACACTCCCGCCTATCCCTACTACAAACTCCCGCCCGAGATCACTAAGCTGGACGAGGTGCGCAGGTTCAATTCCGGCATAGTGCTGGAAGCGATGACTCAGTGCGTCAAGGACGCTTACGCCCACGGTATCACGGTGGCGATGGGCACGGACGCATCCTGTCCCTTCTCCACGCAGACGGGGATGTGGAGGGAGCTTGTCTATTTTGCCCGTCTGGGAGGCTTCGGCGCGAAGGCGGCGATATATGCGGCGACCATGGGCGGCGCGACCGCGGTGGGCAGACAGGACGTCACCGGCTCGGTGGAAAAGGGCAAGCGCGCCGACCTTCTCGTGCTGGCGGAGGATCCGGTGCAAAACCTCGAAACTCTGCGCGATCCCGTCGCCGTCGTTGCGGGCGGCAGACTTATTGACAGACCGCGCGTCAAACGTAATAAGAAGATAGAATCCGTCCTCGACGGACTGATGAAGGAGCTGTGATGAGCGATTACGTCCTGGATTATTCCGAAAACATCGAAGTCAACGGCGATGTGCAGAACATACGCGTGCGTGCGGCGAAAAAGGGGCTGCCCGTGGTGCTTTTCCTGCACGGCGGTCCCGGAGTGTGCGACAGGCATAATGTGTTGAGATATCATTCCGACCTCGCCGAGAAGTTCACCCTCGTGTGCTGGGATCAGCGCGGGAGCGGCAAGAGCTATCGCCCGGACATCAAAAAGAGCGTCCCCAAGGTGTCCGATTACGTGGATGACGTCATATTCCTCGCCGAGTATCTCGCAGGGAAGTTCGGCGTGCGCTCCGTGGCGGCGGTGGGACATAGCTGGGGTTCTATAATAGGCGTGCTTGCAGTCTCTGCGCGTCCCGATCTTTTTTGGGCGTATGTCGGGGAAGGGCAGTTCGTGGATGGCGACCGCAACGAGGAAGGCTCCTACCTCTTCTGCCTGGAAGAGGCGAGAAAGCGCGGGGATAAGAAAGCCCTTGCGGCACTCGAAAAGGGTGCGCCCGTGGACGGAGTCTACCCCGACAACAAGAGCATGATGACTCAGCGCGACTGCCTCTCCCGATACGGCGGCGCGATCTACGGCGGCAAACAGGGGCTGGTCAAAGGGCTGCTCATGCCCCTTTTGAGGACAAAGGAATACACCCTCGGCGACATCGTGAAATACGCGCAGGGCGCGACCTATCTCACGGACGTGATGTGGTCGGACGTGGTGGCACAGCGGCTGAGCGGGATAAGACGTCTGGACGTCCCCGTCATCATCACGCAGGGCAGACACGACTACAACACCCCCTCCGCCATCGCGCGCGAGTGGTTCGACGCGCTGGAAGCCCCCGCAAAGAAGTGGATCTGGTTTGAGAACTCAGCCCACTCTCCCGACATCGAGGAACCCGAAAAGTGGAGTGCCACACTCTCGGCAGAGCTTTCCGAGGTGCTTGCCTCCGAGAAGTAAAACACCGCACCCGTGCCGTCCGCACGGGGTGTCCGACTCAAAACAAAACGAAGAGCGCGGAGGGAAGTTCCGCGCTCTTTGTTTTGCTGCGCCGCGCGCATTTTTGCACAATTGCGGTGTTTATCTGAATATTTTCAGCACAAAAGTCTGCAATGCGTAATTCCACACCGAGGGATCGTGCGAGCCGAGGAGGATGTTGTATTTGTGTTCCACGCCTATCTCGTCCAGCCTGTCGCTGATGTTCGCACTCACGCCGAGGAGGGTGTCCAGCATCCCCACCGTGATCTGCACGTAGTCGAAACCGTCCGAGCCTTCGTCGATGGTGAAGTCGGGGACGTAGGTGGAGGAGGACACCACGTTTTCGCCGAAGGATGCGGAGGAGAACGCTCCCACGCTCCCGAAAACGTCCTGATAGTCAAACGCGGTGAGCATCGCCTCTCTGCCGCCCATGGAGAATCCCGCTATCGCGGTGTTGTGCTTGTCGGTGAGGGTGGAGTAGTGGGAATTGATGTAGGGCATGAGGCATTCCACGATGTCCCGTCCCGTGAGGTCGTAGGTCTGGGCGAGTTCGGGCGGAGCGGAGGGCGGGAGCATGCTCCATTCGGGCTCCGTCTCCGTGGCGTTGACGAGGCTGTTGACGCACACCACGATCATCTCCGGCGCACCGTCGAAATAGTGCGCGTTCCCGACGATGTACTGTGCGCCCATGGAGAAGCCGTACACTCCGTCCAGCCACGCATTCTCGTCGCAGCTCAGCCCGTGGAGGAGGTAGAGGACGGGGTAGTGTTTGCTCTCGTCGTAGTCGGGAGGCAGGACGACATTTGCGTGCTTGTTTCCGCCCGCCACTGAAGAGGGGTAGGTGATGCGTTCTATCTCCGATCCTTCGGTGTAATCGTATCCCGCGACGGCGGAGTTGTAGGAGAGGGGTTTGAACACCGCATGCGTCTCGCAAAGTACGGTGCCGTCGAGCTTTACCGCGATGTCGAACTCTCCCGCGAGAGAGTAGCAGCCCACGATGCCGTCTTCGTCGGGGAGGAGAGCAGTCGTCTCGCCCGACCGTCCCGTGAACTCCGCGGTGAGAGACGAGGCGGTCGCCCCGCAGGAGCAGGAGTAGGTGAGGATCACCTCGCGGTCATCCTCGGATACGGTGCATCCGATCTCCGTTGCGTGGGAGTGTTTTTCGTCGCAAGCGGAAAGAGTCGCCGCCGACAAAATGACGATGAAGATAAAAAGTAAAAAAACGACGTACGGTTTTTTCATGGTCTGCCTGCCGTTCGCCGATCCCCTAAGCCGATTCAATTATATTACTTCGCGTCCGTGAATGCAATAAGCGGGAAAAATGTCTCTTGAAAACGATACATCAGTAGTCTTTTCTGCCCACGAGATAGTCGATGTCCACGTTGAAATAGTCCGCAAGCAGCCACATGCTCCTTATGCTCGGCTCTTTTTTGCCGAGCAGCCACGCGCTGATCGTGTTCTGCCTTATCCCCACTTTTTCCGCGAGCGCGACCTGAGTGAGACTGTTCTCCCTCATCAGTTCCTTTATGCGCGCCGCCACCTGGATCTGTACGTTGTCGATGTATGCCATACGATCATTATAGCACCATGGGAGTAAAAAATCAACGGGAGAATGTTCACCGTGTTGCAATACAGCCCTTTGCGTGGTAATATGGTATAAGGAGTGCTGATGATATGAAGATGCAGATAGTGACAGGTTCGTTCGGAGCGGTTTCGAAATGCGGCAACGTGAGGGTGAAAAAGAGGCTGCTCACGGTGTTGCTCGTTGCGGTCGCGCTGATGATCGTCGCGGCGTTCGCCGCTTTCATCGCGCTCTCCGCCGTTGCGGGCAGGGGATACGGCTCCCGCATGCAATATATCTTTATCCCGTTTGCGGTGTTCGGCGCGTGCGCGGTCACCATCCCCCTCATTCTCGTTACAAGGACGCGGTATGCGCAGCTGTGTGCCATAGCGGACAGGATCGCGGCAAAGGACGCCACGGTCATAGCCTCTCTCGCTCCGCAGCAGACGGTGCAGGCGTTCGAAGCCATGAAGATCACCGTCGGTGCGATCGTCGCGGGCGGAGCCATCCCCGATTATGAGATCGTTGGCGAAGTGGTGGCAAAGCGTTCGCTCTCCCTCACGGAGGAGGACGCGAAAAAGATGTACGTCGAGTTCCTGACGCTCGCACTTCCCGAAGCCGCCGCTCTCGGCATGGCAAAAGAGCAGGCGGACGCCACCCCGCGGCATTGTCCCTCCTGCGGCGCGCCGGTGACGAGCGAGGGCGCGAAGTTCTGCGAGTCCTGCGGAGTGAGACTGAAGGGCGGAGACTGACTTTCCCCGACGTGACGCCGTCCGGAAGTGCGATGAGTGCGTGACGCAGATACATCATGTAGTGTTCGCGCGCGTGTGATATACAATATGTTCAAATTGTATGCTCAAAAGTTTGAAAAAGGGCATTCAATTTTTTGACATCGCATTTTCTATAGTGTATTATTAGACCATGCAAATTAAGTGCGGCGCGGTTTTCGTAAAAGATCACAGCGTGTCCCGTTTCCTGCGGGAGCAGGCGCGCGCGGGGATTTTGCGTCCGCATGTCAAATGAGCATCTACGGCAGTTTTGCGTGAGCAGACTGCCTTTTTTACAAGTTCCCGCACGGTGAGTGCCGCGCGGAGGAGGAGAGTATGAAGAAAATTGCGGTCATCATGGGCAGCGACAGCGACCTGCCCGTCGTGGGCAAAGCCATCGACACCGTCCGTTCCTTCGGAGTGGAGTGCGAGGCGCACGTCTATTCCGCCCACCGCACCCCCGCCGAGGCGAAGGCTTTTGCGGAGAGCGCGGAGGCGAACGGTTTCGGAGTCATCATAGCGGCGGCGGGAATGGCGGCGCACCTTGCGGGCGCGATCGCCGCGTCCACCACGCTTCCCGTCATCGGCATCCCCGTCAAAGCGGCGGCTTTGGACGGCTTGGACGCCTTGCTTTCCACGGTGCAGATGCCTCCCGGCATCCCCGTCGCCACGGTGGGGATAGACGGCGCGGTGAATGCGGGCTTGCTCGCAATTGAGATCCTTGCCGTGTCCGAACCCGGACTTGCCGGCAAACTCAAAGCCAAACGCGCGGCGGACAGCGCGAAAGTGCTTGCTAAGGACGCCGCCCTCGAAGAAAAGATCGCGGCGATGAGAGGCTGATATGGAAAAATCTTACAGCGAGAGCTACAAGCAGGCGGGAGTGGACATCACCGCCGGTTATAAGGCGGTGGAGCTGATGAAAAAGCACATCGCTCGCACCGTCACGGCGGGGGCTGCGAGCGACATCGGCGGCTTCGGCGGTCTTTTCGAACTCGATCTTACGGGCATGACTCGCCCCGTCCTCGTCAGCGGTACGGACGGAGTGGGTACCAAGCTCAAATACGCATTCATGCTGCAAAAGCATGACACCATAGGCATCGACTGCGTGGCGATGTGCGTCAATGACGTCATCTGCTGTGGCGCGAAGCCCCTCTTTTTCCTGGATTACATCGCCTGCGGCAGAAACGTGCCCGAGCGCATCGCGTCCATAGTGGCGGGAGTGGCGGAGGGCTGCGTGCAGGCGGGTGCGGCACTCATAGGCGGCGAGACGGCGGAGATGCCGGGGTTTTACCCGGAGGAGGAATATGACCTTGCCGGGTTCGCCGTGGGCGTGGTGGACCGCGCCAAAGTGCTGGACAACTCCTCCGTCAAGGCGGGGGACGCGGTCATCGCGCTGCCGTCGTCCGGCGTACACTCCAACGGTTTTTCGCTGGTGAGAAAGGTGTTCGAGGGGAAGGATGTCACCTCTCCCGTCGCGGAACTCGGAGGCAAAAGCCTCGGCGAGACCTTGCTCACCCCCACCAAGATCTACGTCAAACCCATGCTCGCGCTCTTCGAGGCAGTGAAGGTGAAGGCGGTCTCCCACATCACGGGCGGCGGCTTTTACGAGAACATCCCGCGCAGCATCCCCAAGGGGTTGGGCGCGAAGATCACGCGTTCCGCACTCAGAGTGCTGCCCGTGTTCGACCTCATCGCAAAAGAGGGCGGCATCCCGGAGCGTGACATGTTCAACACCTTCAACATGGGCGTGGGCATGAGCGTGGTCGTGGCTGCGGAGGACGCCGAGAAGGCTCTCTCCGTGCTCAAAGCCGCGGGTGAGGACGCCTACGTCATCGGGGAGATCGTTCCCTCCGAGGACGGCGTCGTGTTTGCGTGAGGCGGTATGGATAAGATCGCGGTAGCCGTGCTGGTGTCGGGAGGCGGGACCAACCTGCAAGCCATCCTCGACGCACAGAAGAGAGGGGAACTCCCTCACGCCGAGGTGAAGGCAGTCATCTCGTCGAGAGCGGACGCTTACGCGCTCGAACGTGCAAAAAGAGCGGGAGTCGCCGCCTTCGTCGCGGAGCGCAGGAGCTGCGTTTCGCAGCAGGAGTTCGAGAAGAAGATAGAGGACGCGATAGAGAGCGTGGGCGCGGAGATAATCGTGCTGGCGGGGTTTATGAGCATACTTTCCGCGAGTTTCACGTCCCGCTACCCCGAGCGCATCATCAACGTGCATCCCTCCCTCATACCCAAGTTCTGCGGCAAGGGCTTTTACGGGCTGAGGGTGCATGAAGCCGTGCTTGCCGCGGGCGAGAAGGTGACGGGTGCCACGGTGCATTACGTCAACGAGATCCCCGACGGCGGCAGGATCATATTCCAAAAGGAAGTGGCGGTCCGAGAGGGCGACACCCCCGAAACGCTGCAAAGACGAGTCATGGAAGAGGCGGAGTGGAAGCTGCTTCCCCGCGCGGTGGAACTCACCGCGGAGAGGATAGCAAAAGAACGCGCCGCCAATGCATAGGAGAAACAAAATGAGCATTTACGACATCAACGATCCCTGCGCGCTGCTCGCAGGCAACACCTATCCCGGCAGGGGCATCATCATCGGCAAGACCGCGGACGGCAGGAACGCCGCTTTCGCCTACTTCATCATGGGCAGGAGCGAGAACAGCCGCAACCGCGTTTTCGTGGAAAAGGAGAACGAACTCGTCATCTATCCCTACGACGAGAGCAAGGTGGAGGATCCTTCTCTCATCATCTATTCCCCCGTAAAAAGGGTGTGGAACAAGTGGATCGTCACCAACGGCGACCAGACGGACACCGTGGAGGCGGCTCTGCTTGCGGGCGACAGCTTCGAGAACGCGCTCGAAAAGCGCGAGTTCGAACCCGATGCCCCCAATTTCACCCCCCGCATAAGCGGTCTCATCGACCTGGAAAACAAGTTCCGCTACAAGCTCTCCATCCTGAAAAGCGCGGACGGGCAGGGCAGTGCGTGCAACCGTTACACCTTCTCCTACGAGCCTTTGGACGGGCTGGGACATTTCATCCACACCTACAACTCGGACGGTAACCCCATCCCCACCTTTACGGGCGAACCCGAAAGGGTGGCTGTGCCTTCCGACCTCGACGCGTTTGCGGACGGACTGTGGAACAGCCTCAACGCCGCCAACAAGATCGCGCTCTACGTCGGTTTCATCGACCTCAAAACTCTCAGAGTCAAGACCAGACTCTTCAACAAGCACATCGGTTAAGGAGCTATCATGAAGGAATTTGAACTCAAATACGGCTGCAATCCCAATCAGAAACCCGCGCGCATTTTCATGCACAACGGCGCGGATCTTCCCGTCGAGATCCTGAACGGCAGACCGGGATACATCAATTTTCTGGACGCCTTCAACAGCTGGCAGCTCGTCAAGGAGCTGAAAGAGGCGACGGGCGAGTGTGCGGCGACTTCCTTCAAGCACGTCAGTCCCACTTCGGCGGCTCTGGGCAGACCTCTCGGCGACAGGCTGAAAAAGGCTTGCTTCGTGGACGACATCGCGGGCTTGGATGACAGCCCCGTCGCCTGCGCATACGCAAGGGCGCGCGGCACGGACAGGATGTCCTCCTTCGGCGACTGGATCGCGCTCTCGGATGAGTGTGACGCCACCTGCGCAAAGATCATCTCCCGCGAGGTCTCTGACGGCGTCATCGCCCCCGCCTACACCAAGGAGGCGTTGGACATCCTCAAAGCCAAACGCAAGGGCGGCTACAACATCGTGAAGGTAGATCCTCTCTACGTCCCCGATCCCGTCGAGCGCAAGCAAGTGTTCGGCGTGACCTTCGAGCAGGGCAGGAACGATTTTAAGATAGACCGCGCGCTTCTTAGCAACGTTGTGACGGAGAAAAAGATCCCCCGCGATGCGGAGACCGACCTCATCGTCGCGCTCATCACCCTGAAATATACGCAGTCCAATTCCGTGGCGTACGCCGTGGACGGACAGGCGATCGGCGTGGGCGCGGGACAGCAGTCCAGGATACACTGCACCCGCCTTGCCGGACAGAAAGCGGATCTCTGGCAGCTCAGACAGCACGATAAAGTGCTTTCTCTGCAATTCGCGGAGGGTGTGGGCAGACCGGAAAAGAACAACATCATCGACATTTATCTCTCGGATGAGAGCGAGGACGTCATCGGCGAGGACGTGTGGAGAAAGTATTTCGCCGTCCGTCCCGAGGAGTTCACGAGAGAGGAAAAGAGAGCATATCTCGACACCCTCACGGGCGTGTCCCTCGGCTCGGATGCCTTCTTCCCCTTTGACGACAACATCCTCCGCGCGAAAAAGAGCGGCGTGTCCTTTGTGGCTGAACCCGGCGGCTCGGTGAGAGACGACCTCGTCATCGACACCTGCAACAAGCTCGGCATCGCCATGGCGTTCACGGGCATGAGGCTCTTCCATCATTGAGGTGTGAAATGAAAATTCTTGTGGTCGGTTCGGGCGGAAGGGAACACGCCATCATCAAAGCTCTGAAAAAAAATCCCAAGGCGGAAGTCATCTACGCGCTTCCAGGCAACGGCGGCATCGCCGCAGATGCCGTGTGCGTGGACATAGGCGCGAAGGACATCGAAGGCATAGCGAGGTTTGCAAAGGACAACGGCATTGATTACGCCGTGGTCGCGCCAGACGATCCCCTCGTGCTGGGTGCGGTCGATGCGCTGGAAAGGGAGGGCGTTCCCTGCTTCGGTCCTCGCGCGAACGCCGCCATCATAGAGGGCAGCAAGGCTTTTGCAAAGCAGTTGATGAAGAAGTACGGCATCCCCACCGCGCGTTACGAGACCTTTGAGGAGGAGAGTGCGGCGGAGGAGTATATCGACTCCCTTCCCGAGGGCAACATCGTCGTCAAGGCGGACGGGCTTGCGCTGGGCAAGGGCGTCATCATTGCGGAAAGCAGGGCAGAGGCGAAAGCCGCCGTGCGTTCCATGATGCTGGACGGCAAGTTCGGCGCGAGCGGCAGCCGCGTGGTCATAGAGGAATTTCTGACCGGTCCCGAAGTGTCCGTCCTCTCCTTCACGGACGGCGAAACCGTCGTCCCCATGGTGTCGTCCATGGACCACAAGCGCGCCCTCGACGGTGACAAGGGGCTGAACACGGGGGGGATGGGCGTCATCGCTCCCAACCCCTATTACACCGAGGACATCGCGCGGGAGTGCATGGAGAGGATATTCCTTCCCACCGTGCGCGCAATGCGGGCGGAGGGACGCATCTTCCGCGGCTGTCTCTATTTCGGGCTGATGCTCACTCCCGACGGACCTAAGGTGATCGAGTATAATTGCAGGTTCGGCGATCCGGAGACTCAGGCGGTGCTGCCCCTTCTCGAAAGCGACCTTCTGGACATCATGCTCGCCTGCACGGAGGGGAGACTGAAAGAGACGGAAGTGCGCTTCTCGGACAAAGCCTCCTGCTGTCTGGTAAAAGCGTCGTCGGGCTATCCCGAAAAGTACGCCACGGGCTTCCCGATCACGGTGAAGGGGACGCTCGATGCGGAGCTTTACATCGCGGGCGCGAAGCTCGTTGACGGCAAGCTGCTCACATCGGGCGGCAGAGTGCTGGGCGTCACGGCAGTCGCCGACACCCTGAAAGAAGCGGTGGACGCGGCTTACCGCGAGAGCGGGAAAGTGACATTCGAGGGAGAGTTCTTCCGCAAGGACATCGGCGCGAGGGCACTCGCGGCAAAACGCAGTTGAAGGTGCGTTTTTGAAAGATAAACATCGGTTTGTGCGATAAGCGCGACGGAGGGATCATGGTAAACAGATTGTTCGTAGAGAAGAAAGAGGCACTCGCGGCAGAGGCTCGCGCTCTGTTTTCGGAGGCGGTCGGGATGCTGGGAGTGAAGGGACTCACGCGCGTCAGAGTGGTCAACCGCTATGACGTGGAGGGCGTGGACGGCGGCGTGCTGGAATATGCCAAGCGTTGCATTTTCTCTGAGCCGCAGCTCGACACCGTGAGCGACAGTCTCGAAAGCGCGGGAGCGGCTGCCGTGTTCGGAGTGGAACCTCTGCCCGGACAGTTCGACCAGCGCGCGGATTCCGCCGCGCAGTGCATACAGCTCGCCTCCCAAGGAGAGAAACCCGCCGTGCGCACAGCAAAATTCTATGTGCTGTACGGCGATCTCACCGCGAGCGATGTGGAAAAGATAAAGAAATTCGTCATCAATCCCGTGGAGTGCAGAGAGGCGGACGAGGCTTTGCCCGACACCCTCAGGACGGAGTATCCCGCGCCGCACGACGTCGAGATATTGCACGGATTCATCAAGATGGGAGAGGAGGAACTTGCCGCATTCGTAGGGAAATACGGGCTGGCGATGGACGCGGACGACGTCAGGTTCTGCCGCGACTATTTCGCCTCCGAACACCGCGATCCCACTCTCACGGAAGTGAGGATGATCGACACCTATTGGTCGGATCATTGCCGTCACACCACCTTCCTCACCACCATAGACAAGGCGGAGTTCGAGGATGCGGAAGTGCAGGCGGCGTGGGAGGACTATCTCGCCGTGCGCGCCAAGCTGGGCAGGACGGAAAAGCCCGTCAACCTCATGGACATCGCCACCATAGCGGCAAAGATGCTGCGAAAGGAGGGGAAACTTGAGAACCTCGACGTCTCGGACGAGATCAACGCCTGCACGGTGAAGATAAAGGTGGACGTGGACGGCAAAGAGGAAGATTGGCTGCTGCTTTTCAAAAACGAGACACACAATCATCCCACCGAGATAGAGCCTTTCGGCGGAGCGGCGACCTGCATCGGCGGCGCGATCCGCGATCCGCTCTCCGGAAGGGCGTATGTCTATTCCGCCATGCGCGTCACGGGCGCGGGCGATCCGCTCACTCCCATAGAGGACACCATCCCCGGCAAACTGCCGCAGAAGAAGATCGTCACCACAGCAGCCGCGGGTTACAGTTCCTACGGCAACCAGATCGGGCTTGCAACGGGCATCGTGGACGAGATATACCATGCGGGTTATGTGGCAAAGAGGCTGGAGATCGGCGCGGTGACGGGCGCGGTGCCTGCGCGCAACGTAGTGAGAGAGACTCCCGCTCCCGGCGACGTGGTCATCCTGCTCGGCGGCAGGACGGGACGAGACGGCTGCGGCGGAGCGACGGGTTCTTCCAAGGCGCACAGCGCGCAGTCCCTTTCCACCTGCGGGGCGGAAGTGCAGAAGGGCAACGCTCCCGAGGAGCGCAAATTGCAGCGTCTCTTCCGCAACCCGAATGCATCCCTTCTCATCAAGCGGTGCAACGATTTCGGCGCGGGCGGCGTGTCCGTGGCGATAGGGGAGCTGGCGGACGGTCTCAGCATCGACCTCAACGCCGTCCCCAAGAAATACGAAGGACTTGACGGCACCGAGCTTGCCATAAGCGAGTCGCAGGAGAGGATGGCGGTCGTCGTCGCCCCCGGTGACGCAAAGAAGTTCATAGACCTCGCATATGCCGAGAATCTGGAAGCCACGGTCGTCGCCGTCGTCACGGAAGAGCCGCGTCTCAGGATGCAATGGAACGGCAAGACCATCGTGGACATCTCCCGCGAGTTCCTCAATTCCAACGGCGCGGAGAAGCACGCCACGGCAAGACAGGTGAAGGCGGGCAGCCTCCGAAAGGACATCCCCGCGGACTTTGCGGCGGGCATGAAAGCCCTGGTCTCCGACCTCAACGTCTGCTCCAAGAGAGGGCTTTCGGAGAGGTTCGACAGCACCATAGGCGCAGGCACCGTCATGATGCCCTTCGGCGGCAAAAATCAGCTCACTCCCATACAGTGCATGGTGAACAAGATCTCGGTGGAAAAAGCCGAAACGGACACTTGTTCGCTCATGTCTTGGGGGTTTAACCCCTATATCAGCGAAAAAAGCCCCTTCCACGGCGCGTATCTCGCGGTGGTGGAGAGCGTGGCGAAACTCGTCGCGGCGGGAGCGAGCACCGAGGAAGTTTACCTCACTTTCCAGGAGTATTTCGAGAAGCCCATGGGCAGGGCGGAACGCTGGGGCAAACCCCTCGCAGCACTGCTCGGTGCGTACCGTGCGCAGCGCGATCTGGGCATGGGAGCCATCGGCGGCAAGGACAGCATGAGCGGCACTTTCGAACACATCGACGTGCCTCCCACTCTCGTCTCCTTTGCGGTCGCCACCGCAAAATGCGGAGACGCCGTGTCTCCGGAATTCAAGCGCGCGGGCAGCGAGGTTCGCCTCATCGAGTGCGAGTACGGCGAGGACTGTCTGCCCAAGGCGGAAAGTTTGTTTGCCAATGCAAAAGTCGTTCACGATCTCATGCGCGAGGGTAAGGTGCTTTCGGCTTATACGCCCACATACGGCGGCGTCGCCGAGGCGGTGTTCAAGTGCGGGATAGGCAACGGGTTCGGCTTCGCATTCGCGGACGGGATGACGCTTGAGGACGTGTTCGGCTACAAGTACGGCGCGTTCCTCATTGAGTGTGCGGAGGGCGTGACGGCGGGCAGGCTCGCGGGCACGGTCACCGAGGAGAAGGTGTTCAGTTTCGGCGGCGAGAGCGTGAGCGCGGAGGAGCTTTCCGCAGCGTACGAGAACAAGCTGGAGAGCGTCTACACCTGCAACATAGCGCAGGGCGGCGGCGACATCCCCAAGGCGAGTTACACCTGTGGGGCGGCGGCAAAGAGCGGCAGGAAGTTTGCCGCTCCCAAGATGCTCATCCCCGTGTTCCCCGGCACCAACTGCGAGTACGACACCGCAAAGGCGGCGCGTCGCGCGGGGCTTGAGCCTGAGATCTTCGTCATCAACAATCTGTCTCCCGCATCCGTCGCGGAGAGCGCGGCGGAATTCGCAAAGCGCGTGGGACAATCGCAGATAGTTTTCATCCCCGGCGGATTTTCCGGCGGTGACGAACCGGACGGCAGCGGCAAATTCATCACTTCCTTCTTCCGCGGAGGGAAAGTGACGGACGCCGTGCGCGACCTTCTCAAACACCGCGACGGTCTCATGGCGGGCATATGCAACGGCTTCCAAGCTCTCATAAAGCTGGGGCTTGTCACCGTGGGCGACATCGTGGATGCGGAGGAGGACGCGCCCACTCTCACTTACAACAAGATAGCGCGCCACCAGTCCAAGATAGTCCGCACCCGCGTGTGTTCGGATCTTTCTCCCTGGCTCTCCCTCATGAAGGTGGGGGACGTGGTGAATGTCCCCATCTCCCACGGCGAGGGCAGGTTCATGGCGACACCGGAGTGGCTGGAAAGGCTTGCGAAGAACGGGCAGATCGCGACACAGTATGTCGATCTTTCGGGCGAGCCGACCTATGACATCGCCTTCAACCCCAACGGCAGCGATATGGCGGTGGAGGGCATCACCTCCCCGGACGGCAGAGTGCTGGGGAAGATGGGACACAGCGAACGCGTGGACGCGGGGCTTTACCTCAACGTCCCCGGCAACTACGACATCAGACTCTTTGAGTCTGCGGCAAACTATTTCGCATGAGCGTGCTCCTGCGTCAACGAGAATAACTTTACGGAGATAAAATCATGGCAAAGTATTTCGAAGAACCGTCAAGAACTTTCAGCGAGTATCTTCTCATCCCCGGCTACACGGACGAGAACTGCATCCCCGCCAATGTCAGCCTGCGCACCCCTCTCGTGAAATTCGCAAGGGGAGAGGAACCCGCCATCTCCCTCAACATCCCGCTTGTTTCCGCGATCATGCAGTCCGTCAGCAACGACACTCTTGCCATCGCGCTGGCGAGAGAGGGCGGCATCTCCTTCATCTACGGCTCTCAGAGCGTGGAGGACGAGGCGGCGATGGTGAGGCGCGTCAAGAACTATAAGGCGGGCTTTGTGGTGTCGGACTCCAACCTCACCCCGGACAGCACCCTCGCCGACGTCTTGGAACTCGTGCGCCGCAAGGGACACAACACCATAGCCATAACGCATGACGGCACCAGCTTCGGCAAACTGCTCGGCATCGTGACATCCCGTGATTACCGCGTCAGCCGCATGGCACTCGAAACGCCCGTCAAGGAGTTCATGACTCCGCTCGACAAGCTGGTCATCGCACCCGCGTCCACAGGACTTGCGGAGGCGAACGACATCATCTGGGAACACAAGCTCAACTCCATCCCCATCGTTTCCGACGAGGGCAACCTGATGTATATGGTGTTCCGCAAAGACTACGCCCAACACAAGGAGAACCCGCTGGAACTCCTCGACGACCACAAGAGGTATATGGTGGGCGCGGGCATCAACACGCTGGACTACGAGAAGCGTGTCCCCGCCCTCATCGACGCTGGCGTGGACGTGCTGTGCATCGATTCCTCGGAAGGTTACAGCATCTGGCAGAAGCGCACCCTCGAATTCATACACAAGAATTACGGCGACAGCGTGAAGGTGGGCGCGGGCAACGTCGTTGACCGTGACGGTTTCTTCTTCCTCGCCGAGTGCGGTGCGGATTTCATCAAGGTGGGCATAGGCGGCGGCTCTATCTGCATCACCCGCGAACAGAAGGGCATAGGCAGAGGACAGGCGAGCGCGCTCATCGAGGTGGCGGAAGCCAGGAACGAATATTACGAAAAGACGGGCATCTACATCCCCATCTGCTCGGACGGCGGCATCGTGCATGACTATCACATGACTCTCGCACTCGCCATGGGCGCGGATTTCCTCATGCTGGGCAGATATTTCGCCCGCTTTGACGAAAGCCCCACCGCCAAACTCAACATCAACGGCAACTATGTCAAGGAGTATTGGGGAGAGGGCAGCAACCGCGCGCGCAATTGGCAGCGTTACGACCTCGGCGGCAAGTCCGGTCTCTCCTTCGAGGAGGGCGTGGACAGCTACGTCCCCTACGCCGGCAGCCTCAAAGACAACGTGGAAAAGAGCCTTTACAAGGTGCGTTCCACCATGTGCAACTGCGGCGCGATCACCATAAAGCAGCTCCAGCAGACCGCAAAGATGACGGTGGTCTCCGCCACCAGCATCACGGAGGGAGGCGCGCACGACGTCATCCAGAAGAATACCGGCTACACCGGCAACAGATAAGGAGAGAGTATGCAGATCATAGACGGAAAACTCGTTGCAAAACTCACGCGCGAGGACATCGCAGGACAGGTCGCGGCTCTGCCGCAGGATGAGTGCGGCAAGGCGGGGCTTGCGGTCATACTCGTGGGAGACGATCCCGCAAGTCAGGTGTATGTGCGCAACAAGATCAACGGCTGCGCGGAAGTGGGCATCGAGTCCACGCTCATCAAACTGCCCGCGGACGCGACGCAGGAGGAAGTGGCGGGGAAGATCGCTTCCCTCAACGCCGATCCCGCAGTCAACGGCATACTCCTCCAACTCCCCGTGCCAAAGCATCTGGACGAGGCGGCACTCCTCAGGATGATAGATCCCGCAAAGGACGTGGACGGGTGCCATTATGTGCAGAAGGGCAAGCTGTGGACGGGCGAGCCTGAACTCATCCCCTGCACCCCTTACGGCGTCATGAGACTGCTCGACCACTACGACATCCCCATAGAGGGGAAAAACGCCGTCGTCGTCGGACGCTCAAATCTGGTGGGCAAGCCGCTCGCGCAGCTCCTTCTCGACCGCAATGCCACCGTCACTATATGCCACAGCCGCACGAAGGATCTGGGCGCAGTCACTTCCCGCGCGGACATCGTGTGCGTTGCCATAGGCAAAGCCAAGTTCCTGAAAGCGGATATGGTGAAAGAGGGCGCGGTGGTCATCGACGTGGGTATGGACCGTGACGAGAACGGCAAACTCTGCGGCGACGTGGATTACGCCGAAGTGGCACCCAAATGCTCCTACATCACCCCCGTCCCCGGCGGCGTCGGTCCCATGACGGTCACCATGCTGTTGCAGAACACCGTCAAGGCGTACCGCCTGCAAAAGGGGCTGGACAAATGAGAATGCGGGACTTCTCGCAAAGCAAAATATAATGTGAAGAGAGCGGAGCCGGTCAGCTCCGCACCAGGGTGCAGGACTACGCACTGGAGGAGATCAAAGGGTGCATAAAGTTCATCGAAGAGCAGACGGGCGAGAAGTTCGATTGGGACGCTTATTTCGCAGCAATGAAGGTTTACAACCGCGAAACGGAGTATGAACTGCAGAAATGGGAGATAAACAAGACCAAGTACCCTCAGCTCACCGGTGCGAATTTCTGGCTTTACCGCCTCTACTATTTCCACCTCAGCGGGGGCTTCGACAAGCGTTTCGGCAAGGTGGACAAGAAGGTCAACAAGATCATGCTCAAAGCCTATGAGAAAAAGACGCCCGTCTCCAAGGAGATGCGTCACCGCGCCATAGTGTGGTCCTGTCCCGCAAACTACTACACAAACTTCGCCGCGTGGCTGGAGAACTGCTGGGGCATCAATGTCGTCATGGACATGGAGACCATGATCTCCTACCTCATGTTCGACACCACGGACAAAGAGCAGTCTCTGCACGACCTCGCCAAGACCTATCAGCGCGTCACCATGCGCAAGCACACCAAGGGCGGCTACCGCAACGTCGTGGACGAGCTGTGGCGCATAGTGGACGAGTTCGACGCGGACATGGTCATCATGTACGATCAGATCTCCTGCAAGGGCATGGCGGGCTTGCTTGGCATCTTTGACGATCAGGCAAGAGAGCGCGACGTCAAGTTCATCTGGGTGCAGCAGGATCTCATGGACTGCCGCACCATCTCCCGCCGCGAGATGCGCGAGCAGGTCAACAAGTATATGACCTCCGTCTTGCAGGAGAAGCCCGTCGATCCCACACTTGTGGACTTCGACGACTCTCTGGCGTGGTGATGCCGCGACGTCCCGCGTGACCGTCCCCGCGCAAAGAGCGTGCGGGAAGGAAGGGCGCGTGTAAATTAAAATCAATGCCTGTGCAAACGGGAAAAGGGAGGGACACTTGTCCCTCTCTTTTTGTATGCGCGGGGAGGACGATGCGAAAAATTGGGGATTGATTTTTGCGGGGCGGGGGGAGTATCATGAGTGGCGTGGACGCGCAGAGCGCGGCAGGGGAGAGGACTATGAGCACACAAAAGAGCAGACTCGCGCAAAGCAAGGTTTTCGGGACGGCGGCAATTTTGCTCGGCGTTTTCGGCTTCCTCGTCATCATCCACAGGCTCTCCCACTACATCTACGAGTACGACGCGGAGTTCAGCCCCGTGGATTACGGCAGGTTCAACATCCTTTCCTTCTTCACAATACAGTCCAATGTGTTCGTCTACGTCTACCTCATCGCGGCGGGGCTTGCCGCCTTCGGCGTGAAGGGCGTGGCAAAGGTGGCGCACACTCCCGTCGTCGGCGCGATGGCGACCACCTACATCCTCGTCACGGGGGTGGTGTACACGGCGGGCATCCCGATGGGGTTTACGCCGCCCTTCGAGTGGCACGACTCCTACCACGCGATGAACAGCTTTATCCAGGTCTACTTCCACATGATCGTGCCGCCTCTCATGCTCATCCTCTGGTTCTTCCCCTTCACGGACAGACGCATAAGGCACGCCGACGCGTGGTATTTTGCGATATATCCTCTCGTCTACTCCCTCTTCTCCATAGTGCGGGGCGGGGTGGGCGCGATGCATTTCTATCCCTATCCCTTCTACCGTCCGGATTTCATATGGTCCCTCTTTTCCTCCGCGCCCGTCAACACGGCGGCGGCATACGTCCTTATGATGTTGGTGCTGGCTGTCGGTTTGCTCCTCTTTGTGGGGATCGGACGGCTGATGATCCTCATCAACGACAAAATGACGGACAGGTGGTTCGTGGCGGCTCGCTATGTAAGAATGCCGCGCGCCGTCGCGGGAGCGGGACAGGAGGGAAAATGAGAGCGGCAGTCATAGGTCTCGGAGTCATAGGCAAAGTGCATGCCGACGTGCTGAAAGAGCAGGGTGAGGAGCTTGTCGCGGTCTGCGACATCCGTCCCGACGCGCTCGAAGGCTACGACTGCGCGCATTATTCCGACTACATCCGCATGCTGGACGCGGAGCGCATAGACGTCGTACACGTCTGCACGCCGCATTACCTTCACGCCGATATGACGGTCGAGGCGTTGAAAAGGGGAGTGAACGTGCTTTGCGAGAAGCCCTTGTGCATAAAACGCGAGGACATCCCGCGCATACTCGCCGCCGAAAAGCAGTCCTCCGCGATGCTGGGGGTGTGTTTCCAGAACAGATACAACCCCTCCTCCGTGTTTGCTAAGGCATATCTTGAGGGAAGGCGGGCGGAGCGCGCCGAAGGCAGACTGAATTGGCACAGGGACGCCGCCTATTACGCGTCGGGGGAATGGCGCGGGAAGTGGGCGACGGAGGGCGGCGGAGTGCTGATGAATCAGGCGATCCACACCGTCGATCTGCTCATATGGCTGATGGGCGAACCCGTGACCGCGCGGGGAAAGATCTCCGCGGAGGAGCTTGGCGACGTCATCGAAGTTGAGGACACCGCCTGCGCATTGTTTTCGGGAGGAAAAGCACCTTTCTCGATATACGCCACCAACACGGCGAAGAAGGATATGCCCGTCGTCATCCGTGTCGCCGCCGAGGGAGGGGAACTCGTCATCACCCCGTCCGGGGCAGCCGTGGGAGGGAAGGTCGTGAAGCTGGACAAGACGCCCGGCGCGAGGGGAAAGAGCGTGTACGGCAGCGGACACGAGCGACTCATCGCGGATTTTTACGATTGTGTGCGCAGCGGGAGGAAGTTTCCCGTGGACGGGGAGGAGGGGGCGAAGTCCGTGCGCGCCGTGCTTGCCGTTTATGCAAGCGACGGGAAGGACGTGCCTCTGCGCCCCTAGCCCGTCACTGTCTGCGCGCGTAGAACTGTTTGGGCGTTATGCCGAACTCGTTTTTGAAAGCGCGGAAAAAGTTGGTGTAATCCGAAAACCCGCACCGCGAATATACGTCCGTCACGGGAATGCCTTGTTCCAGCAGCTGTTTTGCAAGAACAAGGCGTTTTTTGAGTATATAGCGGTGGGGCGGAGTGTTGGTCATCTCCTTGAAAACGTGCGCGAAATAGAACTTGTTGACAAAAAGTGCGGCGGCGATGCGCTCCAAAGAAAGATCCTCCGTGATGTGTTCGGAGATGTAGTCTATGGCTTTGGTCACCACCGCGTTGCTCATGCCCGGCACCGCCGAACCTTCCGCGTGTTGCAGGAAGAATTGCCCCAGCACGACGAGCAGAGCCTTGATGCGCTCCTCATTTTCGATGTCCGTTCCGAAGCCGTCGCTCCTTTCCGTCGCCGCGTCCAGCAGCCGTTGCGCCCTGTCCGAGAGGGCGGCATCGCGGATGAGGAACGCGCTGCCCGCCGAGGCTTTGAGAAAGCACAGTTGCAGATCGGTGCGGGGAGTGGAGATGTGTTTGAGGTAGCGCGCGTCTATCCACAGCACGAAGCGTTCGTATGTCTCGGAAGAGTCCTTGATGTCCAGCTGATGCAGCTTGCCGGGAGGGATGATGAGGATGTCGCCGGGCAGGAGGGAATACTTGCAGTCCTCGATGATGTAGCTCGCCGAGCCTTGCAGGAAGAGATAGATCTCCGCAAAATCGTGGGAGTGCATCTCCACCGTCTTGAAGTCCTTGTCCTTTTTGTGGTGGATCTCGTAGGTGGAGCAGGACATGAGCTGATTTTCGTATCTGTCTCCTTTCATATTCCAAGCATAGACCAATACCGCAAGATTTGCAAGTAAAACAGCAAAAATCGGGGTTTACCGTGCAAATATTGAGTGCTAAAATAAAACCGTTCCGAGAGGTGTATCATGGCGTTTTTTGACGACGATCTGTTGCTTTCCGGCGATGCGGCGCGGAAGATCTATCAGGACATCAGACATCTGCCCGTCATCGACTATCACTGCCATCTCGACGAGAGGGCGATCACCGAGAACAGGCACTTTGCCGACATCGGCGAGCTTTGGCTCGCGGGCGACCACTACAAATGGCGCGCCATGCGCCTTTGCGGCGTGGACGAGGAGTACATCACGGGCAGCCGCTCATTTAAGGAGAAATTCCTGAAATACGCCTCCGTCCTTCCCCGTCTTGCGGGCAACCCCCTTTACTATTGGACGCATATGGAGCTTGCCGAGCTTTTCTCGGTGCATGAGCCGCTCAACGCAGGCAATGCGGAAGAGGTGTGGGAGAGGGCGAATGCCGTCCTGCCCGGAATGGGTGCCGCGGACATGCTCGCGCATTTCAACGTGGAGTATGTGGCGACCACGGACGATCCTTTCTCCACGCTCGACGGACACGGAGACATCGGCGGCATAAAGGTGCGTCCCACCTTCCGTCCCGACAGGTGCTTTGCCGAGGGCGCGGACAAGGGCTTGCTCTCCGAGAGGATGGACTACTTCCTCTCAAAGGGATGCAAACTCGCGGATCACGGCTTTGACGGCTTTGCGGACACCTCGGACCTCGAATGGCTGACGGAGAAGTGCTACGAGAAGGGCTTGGTGCTGCAACTGCATTTCGGCACCTTCCGCAACGTGAACACAAAGGCGTTCGCGGCGGTGGGCAGGGACGCGGGATATGACGTTTTCCGTGATCACGTCGCCACGGACGCGCTGGCGAAATTCCTGGACAAGATGTGCATGAAGCTGGGCGGTCTGCCCAAGATCATACTTTATCCTCTCAATGACGTATGTTTAAGGTCGGTTTGCGCCATTTCGGGCGCGTTCCCCAATGTGCTTGTCGGGGCGGCGTGGTGGTTCAACGACACCGTGTGCGGCATCCGCCGTCAGCTTGAGACGGTGGCGGAATATGCGGTGCTGGGCACCAACACGGGGATGCTCACGGACAGCAGATCCTTCAGTTCCTATGTGCGTTTCGATTTCTACCGCCGCATCCTCGCGTCCTACATCGGCGGGCTTGCGGACAGGGGAGAATACGATGCGGCTGCCGCCTCCGCGCTTGCGGAAGGCATCGCCTACAAAAACATCAAAGAGGTGCTGGGCTTATGAAAATGACCTT